>JAGVNI010000016.1 GCA_020053355.1 archaeon
ACTAGCTACAGCAATCCCAACTATGGATTCTACAGCAATTACGCGGATTATGCACTATTCGAAAACAACACTGCTTACAGCAACTCGAACGGATTCTATGTCGTTTCCAATTCCCATTCTGTTTACTCAGGCAACAACGCATCCGGCAATACCGAAGGCTTCTACGTCTATTATAACAACAACAATTGCAATTTCACCAACAACACCGGCTCCATGAACTCCAACCGCAACTTCTACATCCTCCGCAATACCAACATCAATCTGGTCAACAACACCGGCCGGGGGAGCACCTGGAACATCTGGGTCGAGCGCACGACCAGCACAAACATGTCGAACAACCACATATTCAACGGCAGCACCTTCGACTTCTATGCCGCATCCTATTCCAGCGGGGCATACAACCTTTCTGTCTCGAACCTTATCATCGATAATCCCTACGGGAATTACACGAACTTCACCAACGTCTCGTTCAACGACACGCCGATGAACCTGTCAACTTCGTTCTACATGAAATGGTCCGGGAATACGTCAGCCCTGCCTTCCGGGCGCGTCTCCTTCGCGAACAAGTATGTGAACATGATAAACAATACTGGCATCCCGGTTATCGAGTCAATCGTCTGGCACTGGACCGACGGGGAATTAGGCACACAGAACGAAAGCCATTTCGAGCTCTGGAAGTACAACACATCGGCAAACTGGACGAAGCTGAACAACACTCCGGACACCGGCGGAAACACGCTATCCCTGCGCAACATGACATTCGGCAGCATCTACGGCATCCTCGAATGGCCGGTAACCTCAATATTGGGTTGCAGTGAGATAAGCGCGCCGGGCATAATATATCTGGGCGGCAACCTGGCGGGCGCGAGCCTGAGCGACAGCAATTACGCGGGCCTCTCCTGCGTCAAAATCTCATCCTCGAACGTGCTTCTCGACTGCAACGGCTTCAACATCACCAATAACGGCACTGCCGGCACCACCATGGGCATCCTCATCAACTCCACCTCCGGCCAGGCCTACACGAACATCACCATGCAGAACTGCCCGAAGGTCTCTGGCTATACCTACGGGGCATACCTCCCCCACGCCCAGTCCAGCGTCCTGAACTCGACCCTTTATAGCAACAGCTACAATCTCAATGCGAGCAGCGGTAACGTCACTGTGGTAAATGCCAGCCTCTTCAACGCAACCGTGAGCGACTTCACATGCTCCAACAACGGTGCTTCGGCCACGACGCTGAACCTGTCAAACGTCACCTTCCGGAGGCCTGCCGGCGACTCCACCAACTACACGAGCATTTCCCTCAACGACAGCGTCGCCGCAAGTTCGTTCTATTCTGTCAGCTGGTCAGCCGAGCCGGCAGCGATTCCGTCCGGCAACGTTTCCATTAAGGGCAAGTTCGTCAACATAACTGCGATTTCCGGCACAGTGTCCCTCGACAGCGTCGCGTTCCACTGGCTGCAGTCGGACGTGAGCCCGTACAACGAGTCCACGTTCAGCCTCTACGAGTACAATTCGAGCGGCTGGACCCTGCTGAACGACACCCCAGACACAACCCAGAATATCATCAGCTACGCTTCATTGGTGCCCCACAGCGTATACGGGCTCCTCAGCAGCAGCGATGAGCCGCCGGAGGTGTGCGTCAACCTCTCCGATGCCGCGACGTTCGGCGACAATATCGAGAACCTAAGCGGCGTGTTCTATGTTAACGACAATGCCTCCCTCTGCTACGGTACCTACGCCACCACGCTGAGCATGCTCTACATAAACCACTCGAATATCGTCCTCGACTGCAACGGCTCGATATTGGACGGCGACGACAGCGGAACAGCGACCGATTACGGCATATATATCAACGGCTTCGACAACGTGACAGTAACGAACTGCATCATCCGGGACTTCTACTATGGCGTCTTGCTCACGAACGCCTCAGACTACGACACCTTCAGGAACGTCACAAGCTACAGCAACACATTCCACGGCTTCTTCAACAACGATTCAGACTACACGACGTTTGACAACTGCACGGCATACGACCAAACTGGCGTTTCCCACTACGGTTTCTACCTCCTCAACTCTCAATACAACAACCTCACGGACAACCTCGCATACAACAACAACGCCAGCTTCTATCTCTCCGGGTCATTCTTTTACAGCTACGACACCCTGGTCAACAACAGCGCCATCAACAGCACCTGGCGCGGTTTCAATATCGAGTCCTACCAGAACAACCTGACGGACAACACCGCCACAGGCACCGCCGTTTATGACGGCTTCTATGCGTATGGCTCTTACAACCTCTTTGTCAACAACACCGCAAGCGGGAACGCAAGAAGCGGATTCTGGGTCGCTACTTACGACAACAACACATTCATCAACAACAGCGCCTATGGAAACGCGCAACATGGCTACCGCCTTAGCAACGCCGCGAACTACAATGTTTTCGGGAATTGTTCTGCTTTCAACAACAGCCAGGGTGGGTACTACCTGGACCTTTCGCATTATACCCGGATAGAGAATGTCACGGTGAACGACAACGGGGACTACGGCTTATACCTCTACCAAAGCTACGTCAACCTGTCTGACGTGCGCGTCTATAACCACACCACGGATGTTTATGTCCAATACAGTTCGGCAGGGCAATCCGTATACCTCTGGAACGTGACCATAGACAACCCCTCAGGCACCGTGCAGAATTACACCAAGCTGGACTTGTATGACTATGGGGTATCTACCACGTTCACCATGGACTGGACAAGCAGCCCGCCCACCCTGCCCGCGGAGAGGTCATCCTTCGCCGGCAAGTTCCTGAACATCACGAACACCACCGGCGTCGTCACAATCGACAGCATCAACTGGACATGGAATGAATCCGAGCTTGCCGGAGGATACAGCGAGAACCAGCTGGAGCTGTGGAAATACAACGCTTCGGGCTGGATTATGCTGAACGATACCCCCGACAGCGCCACCAACACCCTGTCCCTCACCAGCCACGATGTGGGGAGCACCTACGCCCTCCTGGAAGACAACAGCACATCAGCAATCACCGACTGCGTCGAGATAACCGCCAACGGAACCTACGCGCTCGCCTCCAACCTGCAGGGCGCCCCCATAAACGCCAGCCCGGTCACGGGCATGGCCTGCATCAAGATAGCGGCGTCCAACGTCACCCTCGACTGCGACGGATACAACATCACCAACAATGAGAGCGGCTCCACCTACGGCATAGTGCTGAATGCCTCGCTCACGAACGTGACCGTCAGGGACTGCACGGGCATCGGAGGCTACAGGGCCGGCATATACCTCAATGACGCCAACGATAGCGTCTTCAGGAACAACAGCGTCTTCAACACCGCCTCCTTCGGCACAATCTGGGGCTATTATATCGCCGGCACGAGCTACAACAACACGTTCACCCTGAACCAGCTGCACAACCTTACCCAGCACGGTTTCAAGGTCGCATCGTACGCAACGAACAACCTGATAACCGGGAACAACATCTACGATTCCGCAGTCGGGTTCTCGATAAACGGCAACAACAACACCATCGAATGGAACAACATCTCCCGGTGTTCCTCGGGTGTCGAGGTCGAGGGGCCCTCCAACAACACAATCCGGAGCAACCTCGTCCAGAACATATCCAGCGGCTGCTTCAACACCCTCGGCGGGGCGACGGAAACGAGGTTCATCAACAATACCGGCTTCAACTGCGGAGCGGGTTTCTACGTCCTAGGCAGCGGGAACCTCGTTGCGAACAACACTGCTTACGGCGGCATAGGCGACGCGTTCGAGGTGTTCGGCTCCGACAGCGCATATACCAACAATACTGCATACAACAACGTGAACGGCTTCTATATCGCATATGCCAGCGGAATCAACCTTAGCGGCAACCTGGTTTACAATAACAGCCAATACGGAATCGTTGTGGAGGGCGTGAACAACACGCGCCTGAGCGCCGACCGCATGTACAACAACGGCCTCGACCTCAATGTGAACGCCACCTCCGCGATGGACCTTTACGCAGCAAACGTCATATTCGACAGCCCGGCAGGCGCCCTGGCCAACTTCACGAACCTGAGCATCAACGATACCGCACCCGCTTCATCGGCATATACAATCAACTGGACAACGAACGAATCCGCCATTCCCAGCGGCATGTCCTCGTTCCGGCAGAAGTTCGTCAACATCACTCCGGTGGCCGGCTCGGTATCCCTGGATTCCGTCGCCTGGCATTGGACATCGGGCGAAACCGCCGGCTACACCGAGACATCCTTCGCCCTATATGAGTACAACTCAAGCGGCTGGAGCGCCATCAATAGCAGCCCTGACACCACAAACCACGAGTTCGTGATGGCGGGACTCGAGCCGCACAGCGACTACGGCATCCTGCAGTCCACAAGCGTCAACAGCTGCATGGTCATCAGCACCTCGGGCGAATACCAGCTGGGCTCCAGCCTAAATGGCGCGCCGATATCCGCATCGCCGCTTTCCGGGACCGCATGCATCAAGATAAACGCCTCGGATGTCTTGCTGGACTGCAACGGGTTCTCAATCGCTAACAACGGCACCGGCGGCCTGACGAGGGCCGTCCTCGCGCTTTCCGACATCAGGAATGTGACGGTGCGCAACTGCCCATCGCTCGCGAACTATTCCTACAATATTGAATTCAACCGTGTGAACGACAGCCTAATAACCAACAACACTCTCGTCAACGGCTTCTACGACATCATCATATCCGCAAGCTACGGGAACAACATCACCGGGAACGTAGTGGAGAGTGCAATCACACATGGCATCTTCGTCAACGGCACCTCCAACTTTGCGCGCGTGGCAAACAACACTGTTCATGATGTCGGGTCGAACGGAATCTACTTCGCATCCAGCCCCAACGGCACCGCCGACCGGAACTCCGTCTATGGTGCCGGAGGGGATTGCATCTCGGCCCTGTCTTCGATGAACGTCAGCATCACGAACAACAATGCCAGCAACTGTACGAACGGCATTGCGAACTGGGCCGGCTTCTACGGCGCATCATTCGATTGCCGCTTTGAGAACAACACCGCCTCCAACAACTCCCAGCATGGGTTCTACATTTACGCCCACCGCAACAGCCTCGTAAACAATACCGCCTACGGCAACACCATGGAGGGCTTTAATCTGGCCCTGGAAAATATCAACGCCTCCAATCTCACCGCCTACGACAACGGTGGCGACGGCATATACCTCGGTTATTGCCTGGACTGCACCCTTTCGAACGGCGATTCCCACGGCAACGCCGGAAACGGCATATACCTGGGCATTGCGCCCAACGCCTGGCTCGCAGACAACCGCGTTTATGGCAACTCACTGGACCTGGTCATTAACAACACCGATGCATCCCCGATGAATGTGACGCTGGACAACACGCTGTTCCTCAATCCTTCGGGGACGCTTGAGAACTATACCAACCTAACGCTGCACGACGTTCTGAACGCCGTTTCGTCATATTCCATGAACTGGACGGCAAACGAGAGCGCGCTTCCCTCCAACCACGTCAGCTTCGGACAGAAGTTCGTCAACATCACCCGCCAGGGCGGAACGGTGTCAATCGACTACCTGGCCTGGCTCTGGCTTGACAGCGAGCCCGGGGCAGAAAACGAGTCCTCGTTCGAACTCTGGAAGCAGAACTCGTCCGGATGGTCTGCGCTCAACATCACGCCGGACACCGGTGCTAACACGCTGAGCCTGTACAACCACGACCCCGGCAGCATATACGCGGTCCTCCGGGACCTGGAGCAGAACTGCCCGGTGATTGAGGCTGCCGGGACCTATTCCATGGGCAAGAACTACACCGGCGCGCCGAACGATGCATCCCCGGTCATTGGGATGGCATGCGTAAAGATAAACGCGTCAAACGTCTTTTTCGACTGCAACGGGTACAGCATCACCCACAACGGCAGCTCCAATACCTACGGAATAATCGCAGGCGCGGATATCACGAACGTCACGATACAGAACTGCCCGGACATCACCGGATACCACCGCGGAATCAACTTCCATTACGTGAACGACAGCATCATCCGCAACGTCACCCTGTTCAACAACTCGTATGACGGCCTCTATGTCAACCACAGCAGCCGCAACCTCATCGACTCCAACCGTTTCGTCAACAACACCTGGAACGGCATGTACATGCTCCTCCTGTCGGATTACAACAACATCACGAACAACAACGTGAGCGGCCATCGCACCTGGGGCCTGATGGTGACCAACGGGGCGGAACACAACAACGTCAGCGACAACATGGCATTCGACAACATGGGCTGCGGCATTGACGTGGGCGGTCTGGAGGGCGCCACGGTGGCCGGAAACCTCGCTTACAACAACGGCAACGCCACCACTCCCGGCAACGGCATCTGCATAGGCGGCGCCAACGTCACGGCATGGAACAACACCGCGAGGAACAACAGCCGCGACGGATTCTGGGTGGATGGGGGCAACCATACATTTCGCGACAACCTCGCTGAATTGAACATGCACTCGGGATTCCACCTTGAAGACGCCCTTCTTATCAACCTCGAAAACAACACCATCCGGGACAACGGCTATGACGGTGTCAACATCCACGGCGGCGGCAACAACACCATCGGCCTGAACAACATCTCCGGAAACACCCTCAGCGGAATCAACGCCTCCTGGGGCGGCGAGGGCGACCCGACAAGGAACAACACAATCAGCGGCAACGAGATACACTCGAACGGCCAGGACGGAATCCGCCTTGACGTGGCCAACCAGACGGTCATAATCGGGAACCACCTGTACAACAACAGCGCAGACCTGTTCATCGGGGATTACTCCGGCTACGACAACAACGTGCTCAACATCACCAATCTCATAATCGACAATCCTGCAGGCGACTATGCGAACTTCACGAACCTGTCATTGAACGACAGCTATGAAGCATTCTCCGAATACGCCGTCAACTATACAATCAATTCGGCATCCCCGCCGTCCAAGCTATACAAATTCCACGACAAGTTCGTTAACATCACGTCCTCCTCGGGCTCCCCGTCCATAGACGCGCTTGCATTCTCTTGGGCCGACGCCGAGCTCTCCGGCTTCGATGAGTCCAAGCTCGAGATGTGGAAATACAACTCAAGCGGATGGGAGAACCAGAACGCCGTACTGGATGCGGGCGCGAACACCCTGGTCGCATACGGTGTGGGCTCCTTCAGCGATTTCGGCATCCTCGAGAACAACCGGACGAAGTGCGGCGTCATCAACTCGCCCGGCGAATACGTCCTTGAGCAGAACCTCACCGGCTCGCCAATCCAGCTGGTGCCGGGCAACGACAGCGCCTGCATCTGGCTGAACTCATCCGACATCCACCTGGACTGCCAGGGGCACTCGATAACCGGCAATGCCACCCATAACGGGACCAACCTGACCTTTGCCATCTACGGCACGGCCCTGGAGAACGTAGTAATTTCGAACTGCATCCTATCGAACTACTCCACGGGTATGTCCGCTTCCATGACAAACGGCACGCTATTCAACAACACGGCCTTCAACAACACCCACCCCGGCTACTTCTCCACAGACAGGAAGGGCTACGGCTTCATCATCATCGCCACAGACTCGAACATCTCGTTCAACAACGCCACCGGCAACAACGCAGGCATGCGTTTGGAAACAACGTCCAGCCGCGTGTTCAACAACTCCGGCTATGGCAGCCTCAACCACGGTTTCGTCCTGAGCGAGCTCGAATACAGCACCCTGGAAAACAACACAGTGTGCGGCTCGGAAAGGGAAGGCTTCTTTTTCCTCGGGGACACGTTTGGCAACGTATTCCGCAACAATACCATATGCAACAACAGCCGGAGCGGATTTTTCGTCGACAACGGCGTCTATGTCTTCTTCAACAACAGCGTCGACGGCAACCACCTCTACGGGAATGCGTTCAACGGCGTCCATTTCAGCACTGAAGTGGGCTGGATTGACAAGAACGACAACGTGTTCAGCAACAACCTCATCCACGGCAACAACCAGTCCGGCATCTATTATTATTCGGATGGCACCGCGGACCTGAACAACACCTTCATCAACAACACCCTTTTCTCGAACTTGGGGGATCCGGATGGCGCGGACTTCTTCTCGACAGCGTACAACACCACCATGAACACGACCTACTTCAATGCGACCTCGGTTTCCATGTCGTACTTCGACAACCTCTACATCAACGCCGTAAACAGCCCCGGTCCGGCTCCGTCCGACTATGCCTCGTTCCACGACAAATACGTTGAAATAGAGAACTACACGGAAACGCCCCCGACGGTCAACGAGGTGCTGTTCCACTATACCGATGCGGAATTGTCCGGCTTCAATGAAGCCCGCCTCGTGGTCCTCATATGGGACGGAGGCTCATGGAGCCCGCTCGCGAACCAGAGTGTGGACGAATCCGGCAACTTCATCCGCACCACCAACCTCAGCCAGTTCGGCTACACCTACGGGTTGTTCGAGAACACCTCGACCAACTGCCCAATCATAACGACTCCGGGCAATTACACCCAGGACCAGAACTACACCGGCGCGCCGAATGACGCCAGCGAAGTCTCGCTCGGGAACATGGCATGCCTGAAGATTGCGGCATCCAACGTAACCTGGGACTGCAGCGGCTACTCCATCGCCAACAACGGCACTTCCGATGCATTCGGCATACTGCTTAACGGCTCCCAGACGAACGTCACGGTCATAAACTGCCCGTCAGTTTCGGGCTATTATGTCGGGGCCTACATTTACAGCGCCGAGAACAGCACATTCCGGAACGTCACGGTGAACGGGAGCTACGTCTGCTTCGAGGTCTTCGACCCCTGGGGCACGGGACTCGGCCGCAACCTCCTGGACAACGATACTGCGTACAACTGCTCTAATTCAGCCTTCTACCTCCAGAGCACGAAATCCAACAACATCACTAACAGCCTCGCTTACGATTTCGGCAGCCAGGGCTACCTTGTCGCAGGCTCGGTCGGCTACGGCAACGCGGAAGACAACCTGCTTGCGAACAACACCGCCCGTGACAGCGTATCGAGCGGCTTCAGCCTCTCGCAATACAGCACAAGGACAACGCTTTTCAACAACACCGCTTACAACCTGACTTTCGGCGATGGATTCTCAGCGGCTTCATCAACCCAGAACAACTTCACCAACAACACGGCATACAATGACTACCGGGGCTTCTTCCTCCAGGCAGACGACAACTCGCTAAATGGCAACGACGCCCATGACAATTCGGATGCGGCCTTCTACCTCTCTTCGGCGAAACGGAACAACCTCACCGGCAATATTGCATATGGCAATGCCAATTCCGCCTGGTCCGGGACATTCTTCCTCCTCTCCAGCTACAACAACAGCCTTGTGAACAACTCGGCCTGGAACAACACCCTGGCCGGATTCTACCTCAACAGCGCAGAGGACAACTCGCTCGAGAACAACACCGCCTGGACGAGCCAGTTCGGGTTCTATCTGGCGTCGGCCAACCGCAACAACCTGAGCGGCAACCTCGCCTACAACCACAGCGTAGGCGACATCTACTCGTACGCCTCATCAAGCTGCCTCTACTCCGACAACACCGCGCGCGACAGCCCGGCCGGCATCCAGCTTCTCGCGGTGAGCGAAAACAACACCCTGGAAGGGAACGAGGCCTACAACGAAAGCTACGGGTTCTGGGTGTCGGAAAGCAACGGAAACACCCTGCTCTCGAACCTGGCCCATGAATGCCTGGTGGGCATCGTTGTGAACCAATATTCCAACCAGACCAACATGACGGGCAATGAAGCGTACAACTGCTCGAACAACGGCATCCAAATCAGCTACACGAACAGCACCTACTCATACAACAATACCGCATACCAGAACGGGCAATACGGGATTATGCTCTATGCCGCCAATTCCACATCGTCATACTTCGACAAGGCATATGGCAACACCCTGTACCAGCTCCTCATCATGTCAGTATCCGACAGCAACCTCTTCTCAAACACCATGCTCTATGGCGGCCAGAGGGGGGCGGAAGTCGAAGGCAGCAGCAACAACTCATTCATCGGAATCACGGCGGCCAACAGCTCGGGCTACGGCTTCTATATCTACGACAGCAACACCACATACATTGACGGCCCGCACTTCTACAACTCATCAGGATGGGACTTCGGCGTGTCATCTGCTGGCATATCCCGCTCGTTCAACATGGACAAGGGCTGGTTCGACAACCCGCTCGGCAACTTCGCCAACTACACCGAGCTTTACATCGAAGACAGCGTCGAGGCTGGCACCTCATATGAGATAAAATGGACTGCGAACGGATCCACGCTTCCGGCAAGCCGCTTCAGCTTCGCTGAAAAATGGGTTGATGTCACCGCCGTCTCAGGCCCGGTCTCCATAGACGAAATCAACTGGACATGGACCGACGGCGAGGTCACGGCCGGCGGCTACAACGAGTCCAAATTCGAGCTATGGAAATACAATTCCACCGGATGGACGCTGGAAAACGCGACTCCGGACATCTCGGCAAACGCCCTTGGCATGTACGGCATGAACCCGGCGAGCGAGTACGGCATTCTCGAGAACAACTTTTCGGCAAGGGGGTGCATGGAAATCAACGCATCCGGCAGCTACAGCATGAACGAAAGCGCGTTCGGCGCCCCGTACAACGCCGCTCCGCTCTCTGACTACGCCTGCATCAAAATCGAGGCGAGCGACGTCCTGTTCGACTGCGCCGGCTACAATATCACATACGACGGCACCGCCTCCGGCACCACCTACGGCATCCTGCTGAACGGCTCGATAAGCAACGTGACCGTGCAGAACTGCCCGAACGTCACGAACTACACTTACGGCGTCTACGTATTTGATTCGGATGGCAACCACATATCGAATGTGACCTCATTTTCGAACGGATACGCCGGCGTCATGCTGGACTCGAGCGTCTCGAACAACGTATCCGCCAGCGTTTCGGACTGGAGCAGCAATTCTGGCTTCATCATCGGAAACGGCTCGAACGGGAACATCGTTGCGGGATGCACGGCATCCAACAGCACAATGAACGGGTTCTACGTGTCCGATTCGGCCGATAACAACATCACCGGGAATAACGCTTCCTACGGCAGCTACGGCTTCTACCTCTACAATATGTCGGGATACATGTCCGGCAACACGGCCCATGACAATGAGGTCAAGGGATTCATCGGTTCCTCCATCGGCAACCTGTCATTCCTGGGCAACACCGCGCGCGACAACGGGGGCGCAGGCATGGAGTTCTCGACAATCAACGAGTCCCTCATAAGCGGCTCATACTCGTTTGGGAATGCCGGGACAGGCATACTCGTCTATGTCGCGTCCGCGACCAACATCACAAACAACACTGCGTATCTGAACGACGGCGACGGGCTTCAGTTCGCTTCAAGCGCGGACGGCATCCTCGAGAACAACACCGCTTTCGGAAATGGCCAGTGCGGCCTTTATATCAGCAGCGCCAACGCGACTGTCGCCGGCACCCACCTTTTCAACGACTCGGTCGAAGCATGCATCGATACCGGTAAATTCATCACAGCCACGGTGGTTTTCTCCAACCTGACGATAGACAGCCCGGCGGGCATCTTCCAGAACTACACATCATTGAACATGACCGACACCCTGGATCCCCAAACCGCCATCGCCATCAATTGGACCGGCAACCCGGCGGCCCTCCCGGCGGACCGCTTCAGCTTCGCGCAGAAATACGTTAACATCACGGCTTCCGGCACTCCCACGCCAAGCATCGACAGCATTGAGTTCACATGGCAGCAGGCGGAAGTAGCCTTGCCTTACAGCGAGAACCTCTTCGAGCTGTGGGAGTACAATTCGAGCGGATGGTCCTACTTGAACCTCACCCCCGATACCAGCCTCAACCTGCTCAGCCAGTACAACCTGGTCCCCAGCCAGAGCGATTACGCGCTGCTCCAGAACAACTACACCGGATGCGTGAACCTCAGCGACCCGCTCACCTGGGGAACCCACTTGCGGAACATGAGCGGCTCACTTTATGTCAATGAGAACACCACATTGTGCGCCGACACCTACTCTATGGACGCGAACGCGACCTCCCTGATGCCTTTGCTTTACATGAACGTCTCCAACATCTTCCTCGACTGCAACGACTCAATCCTCGACGGCATGGATTACGACGGTAAAGCGATACAGATTGGATACTCCGGGATGGGCGTCGACCCGCCTGCAGTGAATGACAGCATCCTGAACTGCTTTGTCCGGAACTTCGGCTACGCGTTCGTGCTTGAAAGCACCGTCAATGACAGCATCACGAACTGCACGGCCTTCAATAACACATTCAACGGGTTCGGGGTGTTCCTTGGCGGCAACATTAGCATGGACGACACCCTGTCCCTGAAAAACCAGTATGGGTACTGGATGATGAGCACGGGCAACAACAGCGTAACGGACAGCGAATCGTCGAACAATACCCTATATGGAATCTACGAAGAAGCGTCCTCTTACGACCGGTATTCCAACATCTCCCTGCGCTTCAATGCGAATCACGGCATGTACTCCTACGCCTCCTATTATGCCGATATCGGCAACTGCACCGCTGAGAGCAACCAGGGCTCCGGCATAGTCCTCTCACGGGGCAAGAACCCGTACCAGTCCATGCATACTGTGCACGACTGCCTGGCATTCGGCAACTACTTCTATGGGATATACGTCAATGGGGCGTTCTCCAACATCATTTCCAATAACACGGCCCACAACCACGAGATTTACGGCGTTTACCTCGTCGACACCATGAACAACACGCTTGATGGCAATGATGCATACCAGAATGGCGAAGGCTTCTACCTTTCCGGCTCGATGCAGAACCGCATGGCCGATGATTCTGCGGAGAGCAACACCGGATCGGGATACACTCTCGAAAACTCCCCGGAGAACAACCTGACTTCATGCAACGCAACCGGCAATGGCGGTTACGGCCTCCACCTCGCAGGCTCCAACAGCACGCTGATAGACCCCTCATGGTTCTGCAACAACTCCTACGGCATTAGCGTCAACATGAGCAACGGCACGATAATCGACGACTCCATCATGTGCAACAATAGCCAGTACGGCATCAGCATATCCGACTCGAACAACACCCTCATCAACCGCTCGTCAATCTACAGCAACGGCTACGGCCTGTACATGGTGAACGGCGACTACACGAACCTCACTCTCAGCAATGTGACGAACAACACGAATGACGGAATCCGCTTCGATGCCAACAGCGAAACGAATTCCCTCCTCTCCAGCATAGCATGCTTCAACGGCCTGGACGTCAACAACCAGGGCGTATCCGATGCCGGAACATCCGACAGCTGCGATTCATTCATAAACTGGGCGGAGAACGGCCACTATGGCTGCGAATACTCCTGCAGCTCCATGTGGCACCGCTTCTTCGGAAATGCCAACGGCTCGATTGTCCTCCGGGACAATAGCAGCTCGAACCTGTTCTTCGGCTGGAACGCGAGCGGGTTCAACATCTATTTCGCGGATTACGACTCGGATATCAGCTGGTACGACCTCCGTGCGGCCGGACGCGACGCCTCGAATGCCAGCTCCGCAAACGATTTCACCGAGCTCGACACCGCCTTCAACACGACGCTATACGGCGACAACATCAACCTGACGTATTCGAGCGACGGAAGCGCCCCCACCGAGACCGCGACCTACCAGGTTTACGGAGTGAGCATTCCGAACGTGCCTGTAGCGAACTCGACAAACTTCAACACCTCTTTCGACACCGGCATCCTCTGGGACGCGTCGGATGATACCGGCGACGGCCAATATGACGCGACGGACAAGGAATCGACCGTGTGGGTGGTCGCGGTGAACTCCTCTACGGCGGATGTCTATGGCACATACGACTATCTCATCCAGGTGCCATATACGCTTTCAACCTACGAAGGCAGCAACGACCTCGTCTCCATCTACCTGGAACTCCGCTAAATTGCCCCCCGCGCGGGCCGTGCCCTTCCGTCTAATCTCTTATATCTATTTTTTATATCAAATCAGAACAGCATCTACGACAACTTCCATTATTATATATATTACTAGGGACTTCAATACTGGTTTAAATGGCGGAAGGAATCCAAGAAAACACGGCAAAGGCAGTGATGCCACTGCTCATTTTCCCCCTTTTCCTCAGCCTGCTCACTATGACGCAGCTTGTGAATGTCACCCATGTCGAAGGCCTTGCAGACGATTTTTCCGGCATGGTTCTTGAAGCCGTCACCGCCAGCTCAACATACGACGTACCATACGAAGTCCTTGAGAAACAGGATGGGGAGTGGATTCTCGTCAATGCGACATTGCCCGAAGAGAACTACACCCTCAATGTCCTATCCTCTTCCTCTTCTGAATCAAATCCCGGCGAATCCGGGCTCTCCGAGCCATACATCACGGACGTCACATTCCAGGACGGCCTCCTGCCCGATTTCTCCAACCTCATCGTCTCTTATGAATCGGCCGGCGGCCCCCCTGCCGAAATCCCACACTCATTCATCGCCGTAGAACCGGGAAGCTGGGCCACCCTTGCCCTTGAGCGCGCGCCTGAACCGGATGAAAGCATCATTTTCGCAGCGCATCTGGAAGAGCCGGCCAACCCTTCCGGGAACGAAACCGGTTCCGATGTGACTACGCCGGAACCTGTTATCCCAGAAACCCCAGAAACCCCCGAATCCAACGAAACCAGCCCTGAACCCCCGCAAGAACCTGTCCTTCCAGATGATGGCAATGAAACCGGGTTCTCAGAAAACGGGACTTCAATGAACGAGACCCAGGCTGCCGGATTACCCGAACCCGAGCCGGCTCTGAATGAAACAACCGATGGCATCTTGAACGAGACCGACGATGGCATCTACGTTTCAGACGACTCGGAGAATTCAACCCTTCTCATCCCCGGGAACTACACTATCGAGGCGATAAACGAGACGAACGAGACCATCGGGCTTTATGCCAATCTAGATTCGCTGGTAAATCTCACGAACGAAACCCTGGGGAACGAAACGCAAGGCTTGGATGCAACCGGCGGATTCGTCCCGCCTGAGTTCCCAGCATCATGGGGCAAACCCACCAGCCAGAAATTCCAGGTCCGCGGCTCGAAAGGCAGGTCTTTTGATGCCGATATCTCGATTTCACGGAACGGGGCCGAGGTTTCATTCGGCATCGGCAAAGGCATGCCCGGTTTCGGTGTCCCTGGCGGCAAATTCGACATAGCGATAAAACCTGACAAAAACAAGTCCGGGTCCAAGGAAGAGCGGCCCTTCGCGCCAATCGAGGAGGTGAGGCTAAAAGACGTCGACCTCTCATCCGGGGACGGGTTCGATTTGGGCCTTGAATACCTCTCTCCGAACGAATTGCCATTCGGAAAGAGCGCCAGGCAGGCATTCGCAATCGACCCGACCATGCTGTCCTTCACGTCCGGCGAGGTTTCGGTGCGTGCAAAGGGCAGCGAGCTGTATAAATGCGCGGAATGGGACTTCGAAGGCCAACTCTGCACCGGCTCATGGGAATGGCAGGCGGACATCGTTCCGGGCGAAATCTACACGATATCAATCGGCCCTGACGACCCAGCATGGGCGGAATACAATACGACATACGGCGCGCCAAGGTGCGGCAACTCGTCATCCCCCTGCTACGCCAACTCCTCGCTCCTCCAGTCGCGCGACAGCCTCGTCACACCCGAACCGAACCAGCCGAACACGCTTGATTCCTGCGCAGACGGCTCATCCGGCATATACTGGATGGACGAATCGGTCGAGAACATCACGGTGACCGACCTCAACGGCACGACCTTCAACGCAGGCGACACGGTTAGCGTGACCGCGACGGTTTATTGCTTCGACGCTACGAGCGACAACATTAATTTCCTCTACACCAGTTCCGCATCCAGCCCGTCCTGGACGACCGTCGGATACACCGACCCCTGCCCTTTGATAGGCGTGAATACGATAACCAAGACATTCGTCCTAGACTCGGTTCCGGGCGAGCATGCCGTCCGCGTGACAATCCAGTTCCTGGGCGATACCGCGACAACATGCGGCGCCGGCTCCTACGACGACAATGATGACGTCGCATTCATGGTGAACGGCACCGATGTCCCCCAGCCCGGCGATGCAGTGATGGCCTACCGCTCGAACACCGGCGTCTTCGGTGTCAACTCGCCGAAAATCCGGTTCTGGAACGCGAGCGGCGCAGGGGCATGGGGCCGGGAAATCGAGCTCCAGAGCGCTGGTTCGCCAGTCCGGTTCGCACGGGCAGCATGGTCGCCTTTATCCTCCAAGGTGGTCGTAGTCACACAGAGCGATGACGGCAACCTTGACGGATATGTATGCATGGCAAACTGCTCAAGGCCCGGAAGCTGGTCATACTCTTCAAACATCGGAGCTGTCCTCGCTACCACGCCGCCTCGGCGCTTCGACATCGCATTCGAGACCTCGACCGGAGACCTCATCCTCACATACTCGGTGGTCAGCGCGAACACAGCCCGAGACCTGGCGTACAAGGTCCTGCCATCTGGCACGTCCAGCTTCAGCGGGCTAACCGAGCAATACCTGGACGATTCCGTCCACGCGACGAATCTCGTATACTCCTGGGTGCGGATGGATTCGAAACCCGGCAACAGCCAGGAAATCGCCCTCGTCGCGTTCGACGTTACTGATAGCGACATCAATTCATGGATTTGGAACGGGAGCGCCTGGAATAACCAGACTGAAATATCCAATGCCGCGGCCTCCACGGCCGGTTACGAGGCGCTGGCAATCCGCTATGCGGCAGACGGAAGCGTCGCCATGGTGATGGGTGCCGAAGGGGCCAACGGCACCGTGGACTCAAAATACTGGAACGGCTCCGCGTGGTCTTCGGCCATCACCTTCGATGTCGATGGCACTGACCTGAATGACGTCAGGTGGGCGAATTTGAAAGCCGACCCGGCCTCAGACGACCTGCAGGCTGTTTTCACCGACAACGGCGCAGACCTCACAACCGCATACTGGAACGGCTCCACCTGGTCAGTCACGACCGGAATGGACAACGCAATCGATAGCGCCGTGGCGAGGTCCGCGGACTTCGAATGGAATCTGACAGGCTCGGTCGGCCGCCTCGTCTGGGATACCGATGGCGCTGGCACGACGCTGAGCCAGAGGCCATGCACCCCCCAGTGCACCGGGACGACCGCCACTTCTTCCGCATATGCAGGGACCGGGGCCTGGGTCACGATGTGGCGCAACCCATCCTCCGCCGGAAACGTCCGCATCCTATCGGCGCGCCTGAATTCGTTCTTCGACATCGGCTCATACTCATTCAGCAGCGCATCCGCATTCTCGAACTACGGGGATGCCGCGATAACCTCAGACACGACCGTCTCGACATTCGAATCATACAGCATCGCATTCAACACCTCTGATGCCACGCCCCCCTTCATCAACTTCACCGCGCCGACGCCGCTAAACAACACCGTCATCTACGTCGACAACGCGTATATCAACGTGACAGTCACCGACAATACCGCGGTCAACACCGTGACGCTGGAGTGGAACGGCACAAACCAGACAATCAATAACACATCGGGGACTTCATGGGAAATCAACAAGACCGGCCTCGTTCCGGGCGTCTACACCTACCGCGTTTTCGCCAATGACAGCTCCGGCAACCTGAACGTCTCAGAAACGAGGCGGCTGGTGTACGGCTCAAGGCCGAGCGTCATAGTGCTTGACCCGCAAGGCGGGACATACGACCAGTCCAGCTACATACCTATTGCGATAAACGCGACCGACAGCGACAACATCAGCAAGGCAATCGCGACAATCACCCTGCCAAACAGCACCCAAGAGAATATCACCCTGGTCATTTCCCCCCCCGGCGATAATTTCAATTTCAATACGATTGGCATCGCATGGTTCATTGAGAACTGGTCAATCAGCCCCTCACAGACCTGCGTAGCCGACATCAACGGCACGGTCCCCGGCAAGGCATTCACCTCGCTTTACGGCGACGGAAGCCCATATTCGGATACCTACTGCTCCCTTGTAACGACACGCCCCCTCTACGGGGATTTCGACCTGAACGTCTCATTCGACATCCTGGCAAGCGACGGCGTCGACAACGCGATAAATTTCAAGCTCACAGAAGACCGCTCTTCATTTTCCTCAAAACAGGCGTTCCTGTCTCTTGGGAACTGGACCGGAGAGGGGCGGACCTACGACGTTTTCGTGGACGACGGCAGCACGTCCGGCTACATGCTGACCCGGGATACCGACGACACTGCCGGCAAATTCCGCATAACCCGCTCCGGAGACAATTTCACCTTCTACACCTGGAACAATACCGATTCCTCATGGACACTCGAGAATTCGTCCATACTCAACATGAGCACGGTCCTATTCATCACCATGGAATCCGAATCCGCCTTCGCAGGCTGGGGTACGATGAACGTGACCTGGGACAACCTCACGATAATCAAATCGCCCTATTATATCGGTTCGTTCAACAACACGGGGCAGACTGGCCTCTACAACATCGCTTTCTACGTGAACGACACCCTGAACGCCGTGAACGACAGCGAGACGGCGAATTTCACGATTGCCGCGATTAACGACCCGCCCACGGTGCCTTTCATACTGGCCCCGACCATTGGACAGAACGTCTATGGCGAATTCAACATCACCTGGAGCTCTGTGATCGAAGAGGAGAACGACACCGTGCAGTTCAATATCACGCTCCTGAACAGCGACGGCTCGGACAATGCGACAATCGTAGCGGATTATGGGAACGCTTCGGCCACCAATTACCCCTGGGACACGAGCGTATATCCGGACGGCGAATATTCCATGCGCGTCACGGTCTATGAGAACGAGACTGTCGACGGCTTGGACAACAGCTACACCCTTGCGGGAACCTTCTTCATCAACAACGCCGTGCCGAGCGTGGTCGTCATCGCTCCCCTCGGCGGGGATTATCCCGACTGCCTGCCGGTATCAATTTCAATCAACGCAAGCGATTCCGGCGGCATCGATACTGCAATCGCCACAATCACCCTGCCGGACAATACCTCGGTGAACATCACCCTCGACGGCGGCCAAACCAGCGATAATTTCTCCGTGGATTCAATGGGCGCGGACTGGATTGACGAGGCCACCCTGGTCGGGCCGTCGCAGGTATGCACCGTGGACATTGACACCTCCGTCCCGGGCGCGGCATACACCTCGCTCGAAGGCCCGGACGGCCTGCCGCTTACGACCACCCTATGTTCGGCAATATCGAGCCAGGCGATTGACGGCGATTTCGACATTTCAATCGATTTCAGCATCACCGGCTCGTCATCGATAGACCATGCGCTCAATTTCCAGGTCCTCGAAACCCAAAGCTCGGCTGATGCGACCAAGCTGGTCTTCATGACGCTTTCGAACTGGACCGGCCTCGGCCAGAACTACGAGATTTACGTGAATGACGGCAACATCACGGATTATGTCATGCAGAGGCCGACAAACGACACGTCCGGCCGCTTCCGCATCGTGCGCCAAGCCAATAATTTCACATTCTACATCTGGAACAACACCGCTAGCGCATGGGACCTGGAGACAGTCGATTTCAGCGAATACAACCTCAGCCGCGCCCTCTACGTCTCTTTCGAATCAGAGTCGGATTATCCAGGCTGGGGCACGATGAATGTCAGCTGGGACAATTTCAACGCGACTTACAGCAACAACACGTTCGCCATGTTCACCGACACCTGCCAAATCGGCCTCTATAATGTGAGCTTCTACGTGAACGACACGCTCGGTTCAGTGAACGATACGGAAAAGACCAACTTCACGATTGTTGATATCAACAACCCCCCATCAAGCCCATACATACTGGCCCCGGCAAACGGCGACATCATCAGCGGCCAATTCAACATCACCGGCACGCAGGTGTTCGACCAGGAGAACGACAGCCTGCGCATGAATATCACCCTGCTCAACCCCGATTACACCTTCAACAGCACGATTGCCTCGGATGTGGGGAATGCAACCGCCACCTTCTATGAATGGGATACGACGACGGTCCCCGACGGCGTCTACTCGCTTGAGGTCGTCTTCTATGAGAACGAGACGGTTGAAGGCCTATCGAGCTCTGACACCCTCCAGGGCAACTTCACGGTCGACAACAACCCGCCCTACCTGCAGTTCGAACCCCCGACCGAGACGTCCGGCTCAACCGCCAGCGGCAGGGATTACATCCTCGTGAACGTCAGCGCCATCGACATCACGCTGAACGAGATTCAAATCTTCCTATACAACTCCAGCGGCGACCAGATTGACAGCTTTGTTTCGGGTTCCTCGCCCGCGTTCGCCAATTTCACCGGGCTTCCCGAAGGCCTATATTACTTCAACGCGACCGCATACGACCTGGCAGGATTCGAGAACAGCACGGAAACATGGAACGTCACGCTGACTTACCTCGCAATAGACGGAGAAGCTGCGCGCCCGGACCCGCAGGGATTCGGCTGGAACGTCACGATTCTCGCGAACGTCTCCAACGCGAGCGCAGTGCTCCTCGGCATCACGCCCCCCGGCGGGAACGAGACGAACTATACGATGGCCAACCTGAGCGCAATCCTCTACGAATACAATTTCACGGGATGGGTGAACGGCACCTACCTCTACACAATATACGCAAACAACAGCGCCGGCTCATGGTTCAACGGGTCTGAGAACAACTTCACGCTCTTCCAGAACATATCAATCCAGGCACGGACCATTGAAGACTTTTACATGGCAAACGAGACAATCAACCTCACCGACCCGGAGCAAATCAACGAGGACGCCCCGAAAATCAGGAACACGATATTCGGGGACGAAAACGGGATGATGCAGGCGAGGGACTCCCCGGTCGCATCCCGCGCGGCAATATCATATGCGCCGGGAGAGGGCATCCCGATTTCAGCCCATGTCATCGACAAGCTCGGCGTCCGCAATGTCAGCGCGATAATCCCGACAATGGGCGGCGACGAAACAGTCCAGTTGTCCCTCTCCTCAGGGACTGCCGTAAACGGCATCTGGAGGGCGCTCTGGACGCCCCACGACATTATCGGCGAGCATTACATCGTCCGGATAACCGCAGAAAACACGCTTCACATCAACCAGTCCTCGTATGTGAGCGTCGGGGACCCGCCCGGCCTGTGGATACTGCCAAACGGCCACGAGGACCCGAGCGGCCTCTGGTCGAACGACTTCAACGTCCGGGACGGCGACACCCATACGTACGCAGAGGACAACTCGAACCCGGGCAGCGGGTGGGGCGAGTTCATCATATTCAACACGACCCAGATACAGTCCGACCGCGTCCGTGTCTGGGCCGACTATGGGGCCCAGGTCGGTTCGGTCCAGGTCGATGTCTTTGACGGTTCGAAATGGGTGAACGCCCACAACGGCAGCATCACCAACCTGGCCTGGAACGAGCTGAGCTTCAACACGACCAACATCACTGCCGGGCGGTTCCGCTACAATTACACCGTCGGAGGGTGGATATACTGGCTCTACGAGTTCCAGTTCTACAACGTGACCACGTTCGTCAACCCTCCCGTGATATCGACAGGCGCCGCGACTTCGGTGGAAGAGAGCGCGGCGATACTCCACGGGACGGTCCTAAGCGATGGCGGAGACATGTGCCAGGTCCGTTTCCTGTACGGGAACGACACCAGCTACTCGAACTCGACGCCGTGGTTTAGCGACAAGTACACGGGAAATACGATCGGCTACCGGATTGCCGGGCTTGAGAACGGCATGACCTACCACTTCATCGCCCAGATAAACAACAGCGCGAACATGACAAACGGCTCAAGCCAGTCTTTCACCGCCGGCCCTGCGGCCACCGGGTGGGCGAGCGCGACCGGATTCGACGACCCGGACGGAAGGTGGCTTGAGGAGGGGAACATGTACGACGACGACCTCGTTTCCGAGGCTCACAGCTTCCATGACGTCAACGACGTGGACGGCGTCTGGAGCTCCTACCTTTACGTGAACCGCTCTCCTGAACTCCAGACCCGGCGCATCCGGTTCAATGCCAAATCGACCGATATCGACCTTGCCGAAGTCGAGGTTTATTCCAATGGAACCTGGACAACGGTGTACAACTCCACGTTCATAGACAGCATCTGGACCGATGCCATCTTCAACCTCTCGAACGTGAGCCAGGCGAGAATCCGCTTCCGCGCAATCGCGAACAACCGCGGATTCGAATACCGTCTGGCCGAATTCGACTTCTACAAGTCGCCAGTCACCGCGTTTGAGAACCAGAGCCGGCTCGACAACTGGGGCCCGACAAACGCATCCTGCTACCTGTTCATGAAGACGCAATTCTGGAACGGGACGGACTGGCAAGACGATGACGTTGTCGTGAACGAGACGACCCCTCGCATGCTGGAGCCCTCCGATGTCCTGAAGCTGGACCTGATATGGAACCCGAACAACTATTCCACGAACAACCTGAGCTTCGGAACCGGCGTTTACCGCGTGTACTCGGCCTGCCATGACAACGAAAGCAATGTCCTGATGGACTTCAACGGCACACTCGTCAACAGCACGTTCAATTTCACCTATGATACTACAAACCCCGAAGTTATCATCGTGAGCCCTGCCAATGGCACCAATTACACCCTCACCAGCACTATTCCCATCCGGATTAACGTTACCGAGGATTTCTATGTGGCGACTGTCCTTGCCAACGTCTCCACCGCTATCGGTTATGAAATCGTGACACTCGCATTCAACTCGACATCCGGGCTTTGGGAGTACGATTACCTGAACACTAATTACGTGGGCATTTACACAATCCGGGCAATCGCCAATGACACCTCGGGCAACGTGAACGACACCGAATTCGTCCAGGTGAATGTCATTGATATCTCCGCCCCGAGCGTCGTCCTCATATCCCCCCCGGACGGCTACGCCAACTCCACCTCCCCGCTGAATGTCACGTTCACATGCAACGTCACCGACAACTACGACACAGACAACATCAGCCTTTTCATAACGGACCGCTTCGGGCACAACTTCTCCTATAACGGCACCACCCCCGTTTCCGGGGTATATACTACCGCCAGCTTCACGCTCGACCTGCCCCAGGGCACATACGCATGGAACTGCCTTGCATACGATTCAAGCAACAACAGCGCATGGGCCCCGGCCAACTGGTCCCTCACGATAGGCCCGCCGAACTGCCCGATAATCAATTCCAGCGGCGTGTTCAACCAGTCCGGCAATTACCTGGACGCGCCGAATCCGGCGGCACCCCTTGGCGGCTACGCCTGCGTGGTTATAGCATCGTCCGACGTGGTATTCGACTGCAATGGATACAACATCACGGGCATTGGCGTCGCGCCCCCGACATATGGCGTCCTGGTGAACGGCTCGTATTCTAACATCACCCTAAGGAACTGCCCTGGAATCTCCAACTACACATACGGCATCGATGCCTTCCAGCCAACCGGCTTCACCGTCTCCAATTCGAGCGCGTTCAACAACACCTACGGCTTCTATTCCAACGGCACGGGGGGCGCGAACGCAACAGGCAGTTCGTTTAGCAACAACACCTACGGCGTCTGGCTTGAGGGCTCAGCCAACGCATCCCTTGGCAGCAACAGCATCGCCGACAACACGGGGACGGGAATCCATGTGGATGCCAATTCCACAAACGCCAGCCTGGTCTCGAACACCATCTGCGGCAACGGCTTCGACCTCGACAGCCAGGGCGGAAACGGCACGGGCTCGCTCGACCGCTGCGATTCGTTCATGGGGTGGAGCGAGAACAATCATTTCGGCTGCGAGTACTCGTGCAGCTCGATGTGGCACCGTTTCTTCGGGAACGCCAATGGCACCATCGTCCTCACCGACAATCCCGGCGCGGGAATGGTCTACAGCTGGAACGCGACTGCGATGAACGTATATTTCGCTGATTTCGACTCGGCGATAGACTGGCAGGCGTTGGCGGCAATCGGCCAGACAACTGCGAATGCGAGCGCCTCAAACGACTTCATCGAGCTCGACACCTCCTTCAACACCAGCTCATTCGACGACAACATCAACGCCACATACTCGAGCGACGGCTCGGCTCCAATCGAGACCGCCAACTACACGGTTTACGGCAGGCCTATTAGCCTTATCCCAATCGCGAACTCCACCGCATTCAACACCAGCTTCGACACCGGCATCCTCTGGGACACATCAGACGGAGGAACCGAATACACCAATACAATAAACCAGAGCACGGTCTGGATGGTGGCGGTGAATGCCAGCTCGGCAGACACCTACGGGACGTACGACTTCCTTGTCCAGGTGCCGGATACTCTCGCAACCTATGAAGGGGGCAATGACGTCATATCCGTATATGTCGAACTGAAGTGAGCCTCGCAGCGGAAGTGGCAGCGCGGGGCGGAAAAATAAGCAGTAATAAAACCCTTCTTTGAGATAGTGCAAAAAACCTGTTTATGTGGTCAACATGGAGCAAAGACTCGAGCTCACAACCAAAAGCCATATCAAGGACGTGCAAGGGGACCAGCTCTCGGCCCGCCTGAAAAAGGAGCTGGGCGCCAATATCGCCTGCCGTTTCATAGACGCGTACAATTTCGCGCAAACGCTTCCTGAGGGCGAGATGGCGGCCCTCGCAGAAGACGTATTCGCCGACAGCGTCACATTGGATTACTCGTTTCGGGAGCCTCTGTTTCCTGATTGCTGGCGCATAGAAATCGGCATGCTCCCGGGCGTCACCGACAATATCGGCCATACCGCCTCCGAAGCGGTCAAGGACCGCCTCGGGAAGGGCATCGGCGTCCATTACTCCCGCGTTTATGCCCTGAAAGGCGAAGTGGACGAGCTCCTGTGCGAGCGCATCGCCATGATGCTCCACAACCCTCTTGTCGAGCGCCATATAATACATGCCCCCGGGGCGGACGTGCCGGCATACCTTCCGGTGGTGCACATCGTCCACGAGCCGACTGTCGCGAGAATCAGCCTGCATATGGGGAAAGAGCGCTTCGAAGCGCTCGTAAAAGAGCGCCTGCTGTCATTGTCGTTCGAGGAATTTACGGCCATCAAGGGCTATTTCAAGGACGAGAAGGTACTGGATGCGAGGAAAAAGGTCGGCCTGGACAACAAAATCACCGACGTGGAGCTGGAGGCGTTCGCCCAGACCTGGAGCGAGCACTGCAAGCACAAGATTTTCAACGCCATGATAACCTATGACGAGGACGGGGAGAAGCACGCCATCAACTCGCTCTTCAAGACGTTCATCCGGGGTGCGACAGAGCAAATCAAGAAGCCCTATGTCGTCAGCGTCTTCAAGGACAACGGCGGAATCATCAAGTTCAACCACGAATATGACATCGCAATCAAGGTGGAGACGCACAACGCCCCCTCCGCACTCGACCCCTATGGCGGCGCCTTAACCGGGATATTGGGCGTCCAGCGCGATGTTTTGGGGACCGGCATGGGAGCGAATCCGATAGCCAACCTGGATGTTTTGTGCTTCGGGCCCCTTAACGCGAAGAAGGAAGACTTCCCCAAAGGCGTCCTGCACCCGCGCGTGATATATGACGGCGTCGTGCGCGGAATAGAGCATGGCGGGAACAAGATGGGCATCCCGACCGTGAACGGCTCCATCACATTCGAAACGGAATACACCTGCCGCCCGCTCGTCTATTGCGGGACGGTCGGCATCATGCCATCGGCAATAGGGGGCAGGAGGACGAGTGAAAAGGAAATCAAGCCCGGCTACCTTGCCGTCATGGTGGGCGGCCGAATCGGGAAAGACGGCATCCACGGCGCGACCTTCTCATCCATGCAGATAGACTCGTCCGTTCCCCAGAGCGTCGTCCAGATTGGGGACCCGATAACGCAGAAAAAAACGCTCGACATGATAATCGAGGCCCGGGGAAAGATGCTCTACGAAGCGATTACTGACAACGGCGCAGGAGGCTTGTCATCGAGCCTGGGAGAGCTGGCCCAATTCTCGAACGGGGTCGAAATCTACCTGGATAAGTGCCCGCTCAAATACTCCGGCCTGGACCCCTGGGAAATCCTCATTTCCGAATCCCAGGAGCGCATGAGCATCGCAATCAAGCCCGAAAAACTCGAAGAACTTATGGCGCTTGCCAAAATCCACGGAGCCGAGGCCACGGTTGTCGGGAAATTCACCGACAGCGGCAAGTTCCACGTGCTCTTCAAGGACCAGACGGTCGCGTACCTCGACATGGAGTTCCTGCACGAAGGCGTCCCGCAGTACAAGCTGAAAGCATCCTGGAAGAAGCTGATGTATCCTGAGCCTACAATCGGGAAGTTCTACCCGGAGGATGTCCTCCATAAGCTCCTTTCCTCGCCGAATATCACGGTCAAGGAATCGGTCATCCGGCGCTTCGACCACGAAGTCAAGGGGCAGAGCGTCATCAAGCCCCTGATGGGCGGCCCGAACGATGCTGCAGTACTCCGTCCCCTTTTCAATTCGGATGAGGGCCTGGTGATTTCCCATGGCATCTGCCCAAGATACGCCCAGGACGGCTATGCCATGGCAGCCCTCGCATTCGACGAAGCGGTGCGGAACGCGATTGCCGTCGGTGCGAAATTCGGCTACCTTGCCTGCCTGGACAACTTCTCCTGGCCAGACCCTGTGCTTTCGGCAAGGACTCCGGACGGGGAGCAGAAGCTCGGAAGCCTTGTGCGCGCATGCCTCGCCCTTTACGAATGCACGACTGCATACAACGTGCCGATAGTCTCTGGGAAAGACAGCATGAAAAACGACTATTATTCCGGCGAGAGAAAATACTCCATCCTTCCGACGCTGCTTGTCACGGTCGTCGGGAAGATGGGCCGCGTGCAGAACGCCGTCAGCTCGGAATTCAAGAAGCCTGGTGATATAATATACGTCCTTGGGACCACCCATGACGATTTGGGCGGCAGCGAATTCAACCGGCTTTTCGGAGGAATCGGGAACAACCCGCCGCAGCTGCATATGGACGAGCACATCCCCCTTTACAGGGCGCTATCGGACGCGATTGAAGACGGGCTCGTGGCCTCAGCCCATGACGTTTCGGACGGGGGCATCGCGGTCGCTTTCGCCGAATCCGCCCTCGGGTTCAGCCTCGGCGCGGAACTGGATTTGAACCTGGTGGCATCGGTCTGCGAGAGGGACGAGGCGCTGCTCTTTTCGGAAAGCCCCGGCCGCTTCATCGTGAGCGTGGCGGTTGAGAAAGCCGAGAAGTTCGAAAAAAGGATGCAGGGCGTCGTATGCAGGAAAGCCGGCCGGGTGCGGGGTGACCGGCGCTTCATGATAAAGCGCGGCGACAGCCCGCTCATCAACGATTCAATAGAGAACATGCGGAATTCCTACTTCAAAGGTGTGGAAATTGCTTGACGGACTGAAAGACGAGATTGCATCGATGCTTGCCGGCGCAACGGGGGCGTCGAAGGAAGAGGCGCTTGCGACAATAGAGCCGGGAAAAGTCGGGGACATATCCAGCAGGCTCGCGTTCACTTTAGCCAAGGAGAAAAAAGAGAATCCGGCCAAGCTGGCTGCGGACATCTCAAAGAAGCTGAACGCCTCCTCCAGTTTCGACAAAATCGAGGCCATGGGGCCTTACATCAACTTCTACCTCAGCGACAAGGCTTTCTCCTCAATCCTCTCGGACATCATCGAAAAGAAAGAGAAATACGGGTCCGGAAGGAAGAAGAAAGGCAAGGTCATCATCGAATTCCCCTCCGTCAACCCGAACAAGCCCTGGCACATCGGCCATCTTAGGAACGCCCTTCTTGGCGACTCGGTCGCCCGCGTCCTCGAATTCGACGGCTTTGCTGTCGAGCGCATGGATTACATAGATGATTTGGGCCTCCAGGTGGCGCAAAGCCTCTGGGGCTTCCTGAACTACGATTCCAATCCCAACGGCAAATTCGACACGTGGCTCGGCCACCAGTACGTTGGCATCGCGAAGAAGTTCGAAGAGGACAAATCCGTCGTGGAAGGCGTGCGCGAGACGCTTAAGCATATGGAAGAGGGGGGCAACGAGATTGCGCGCGCAGGCAGGGAACTCGCCGAAAAATGCGTGGCCGGCCAGTACCAGACGTCGTTCGAGTTCGGCATCTACCATGACGTCCTCGTTTTCGAGAGCGACATTATGAGGACCATATTCTCCGAGGGCGTGGCGCAGATCCGGGAGAATAAGGCGGTTGTTCTGGAAAGCGAAGGCAAGAACGCAGGCTGCTGGGTAGTGAAGCTTGGCGAGGAATTCGAGAAGGAATTCGGGAAGATGGAGAACCCCGACAAGGTCCTAATCCGGAGCGACGGCACCGCCGTCTACACCGGAAAAGACGTGATATTCCACCTCTGGAAGTTCGGGAAGCTGAAGAACAAGTTCGGCTACTCCCCTTTCATAGTCCAGCCTAACGGAAAGACCGCATATAAGACGGTCCCGGGCGGCGCGGACATGGGGTTCGGCTCGGCAACGAGCGCGATAAACGTCATCGGCGTCGAGCAGAAATATCCGCAACGGGTGATTGTGGAAGTCCTGCGGCGCCTTAAATACGATGGCGAGGCCTCGAACCTCCATCACCTCTCATACGAGCATGTCGGCCTTCCTGACGAGAAATTCTCCGGGAGGAAAGGCACGTGGGTTGGCTTCACGGCAGACGAGCTACTCGCGGAGGCGAAAACGCGCGTCATGGAAAAAATAAAGGTCGATGCCGAACCCGAGGAGAAGACGGCGATAGCGAAAATCGTCGGCGCCGGCGCGATAAAATACTCGTTCTTGCGCACCAGTTCAGACAAGCGCATCACGTTCAAATGGGAGGACGCACTGAATATGGAGGGCGACTCCGGCCCCTACCTCCAGTATGCCTACGTAAGGACGCGGGGAATCCTGGGCAAGGCGCAGGATAAGCCTTCCGTCGAATCCGTGGCATTCGGCAAGGAGGAGAGGGCGCTTATCAAGCGCCTCGCTATGCTGCGCGACATCGTGGCAAGGAGCGCCAAGGAGCGCGCCCCGCACCACATAACCCAGTATGCCCTCGATATCTCGGCTGACTTCAGCTCCTTCTACACGAACTGCCCCGTCCTTGTTGCGGAGGATGCGAAGGTCCGCAAGACCCGGCTCGCAATCACGCAGGCAACGGGAATCGCGCTGAAGAACGCGCTCAACCTCCTTGGGATAGACTGCCCGCAGAGGATGTAATGCTCAAAGGTGTTACTATGAAAATGGCCATATTCAGCATCATGCTGCTTGCGGCGATAGCCCCTGCGGCATATGCCCAGACCTGGTGCGAGGAGAGCTGCTGCGACGAGTCCGGCGGCTCATGGGATTCGGACTACGAGATGTGCGATTCTCCCGGCGGTTCGTATTACACGTGCATAAGCGACTACTGCTCATCATCCACGAGCGGTTCCAGCAGCTCGGGAAACGTCTCCTGCTGCGGCTCAGGATTCATCCTGGGTGCAGTCGGCGGCCTTGCGTTCCTTGGCATGAACCGGAAGGTGGCCGGATGAAGGCGCTACCCGCCTTTCTCATCCTTTTTTTCGCCATGCCTATGGCGTTTGCGGCAAGCGACTGCGAGCATACATGCTGCGACAAGCACAACGGCTGGTGGGATGACGATTTCGACGACTGCAAGCAGGCGAACGCCGGGTTCGACACATGCCTGTCCGACTGCGAGGCTGCCGTGTGGGCCGCACGCCCGCAGGGCCCTGATACGACCGGCGGCACCCACTACGAATGCAAGGCCGGATTCATCCTTCTCGCACTCGGCGTTTCTGCCGCGCTGATAGCGGGGAAAGCCTGAACCCTCACTTCTTTTCTTCAAGTAGGCTTTTCGGTATCTCGTACGTGAGCGGGTTGGAGTTCGACCACCTGCTCCCGGAAATCGTTACCTTCCCCTTCCTCATGGCGCGCTTCACGGCCGAGTTCGCCTCCCGCATCCCCCCGAAAAGCCAGAAGGCGATGAGCGCAAGGATAAGCAACGGGGAAACCGTGCAGGTGATGATTGGATAGATGTTCCCCAGTCCCATCGACACCAGGAACGATATCATGAGGGCGAAGTAAAGGAAATAATAGATGAGCATGTTCTTCATCCGGATAGTCACGTTGTCCGCCGTCTCTGTCCGGTCGTAGAAGAATCCCATATCAACACCTAATCGCATCGAGGGTCTTTTTGAGGTCCCTGTCCACGCCGTTCCTATGGAAAAACTTGAGGATTATCGCCACATCGCGCTCCAGGAAGCGCTCGGCGTGCGGATGGCGCGTAATCACGCCCTGCCCGAAATCAATCAAATATGGCACGTCGCCCATCATTATGTTGTACTCGCTCAAATCCGCGTGCACCAGGCTCTCCTTGTACATCTTGCGGACATCGGCCAGGATGGAATCCAGGTCCGATTCGCCGTGCAGCGGCCCGACCATGTTCATGGTCGGGTAAGGCAATTCGCCCTCGCCCAAGAAACTCATCACGAGGACGCGGTTTATCAGGAAATACGGTTTCGGCGAATGGATGCCTATCCGTTCGCAGATTTCGAGGTTCTTGAACTCTTTTCTCGCAAAAGCCCTGACGATGTCCCGGTCGTTGTGCTTTATCCTCTCGAAGCGGGGGTCGCCCTCGAGGTAGTCCATTTTCCTGAAAAACGGGGCCGTCTCGTTCTTGTATATCTTCACCGCGACGTACTTCCCGTCAGGAGTCGTTGCCCGGAAGACGTTGGCTTCTTTCCCGGTGGAAACCGGGTAATCCACCGACTGCAGGACGCCTTTTTTCATGAGTTTCGAGAGGTCGAGGAGGGCTTCGCGGTCGAAGACCTCGCTTTCGGTCTTGAACCGCTCTTTCAGCTGGTGGTCCTCCTTGAGGGGTTTTTTCGTCATCGGATAGGACTAGGGCGTTATTCAATATAAATTCACCACTTCCCGTCCCCAAATAAAAAATGCCGGGATGGCGAAATCTGGCCCCCTGCGAATCCAAATAGGTGCTAAGTGAATTTTAATCACAAATAGCTATTTTTAAAAACATTATCTATTATTAGATATGTTGTATGAAATCCCGTTATCTAGGCGCTATAATTGTTGCAGCTACTCTGGCCTCGTGTGATGGCCCCAGGCAGGAAACCGGAAACCTGCGGCAAAGGGAATCCCTGGAACTCAAATTCGTCAGGCCGTCCGCTTTTTTGGATTGGGACCCGGCTACTGAAGCGAGTTGCCGCAGTGCCACGCAAATAGCCGGCATAGTCGCGTATTCAAGAAAACGCGAAGGAGCCCTCAGGCTTGCCCTGGGGGCCGGACCTGGCGAAGAGATTAAGGCCTCGGTTTCGTTCACGGAAAATGGAATCAACAAGGCATTTGCACAAAAATGCGGTTTGGATGGCTGCGATTCTCAGACGGATGTGACATCCGAGCTAATCCCCATCGGTCAGCGCCAAGCCGTTACCGGCTCCTGCACAGGGACGATTCGTGTGACGCTTCCCATGGAATGGGAAAAAGAATAATCAGATGTGGCCCTCTTCCTTCAGGATTCTCGCCTGAAGCGGGAAGTAGCGCCAGATGACGTCCCCTTTCTTGTCGCCTTGTATCTCGAAAGGCTTCACGATTACGACGTCGCCCTCTTTCACCCAAATCTTGTTCTTGAGTTTCCCCGGGATGCGGCACATCCTTTCCTTGCCGTCCTTGCAGGCGACCTTCATTCTTGATCCGCCCATCAGGCCGAGAACTATTCCCAGGGTCTCTCCTTCGCGGGGGAACCTGAGCCTTCTCCTTTCCTCATCCCTGCTTAAGGGCGGGGCGCCTCCGCCTGGTTTCTTCTTTGCGCCGCCACGGTATCCAAATGCCAAACCATATCACCTTAACACGATGTTTTAGGGCGCCTTTTCCTAAAAGGCGCATCATCTGACTGCTTTCCTTGCGCCGCACGCCTCGCATACGAGGTTGCGCACGCGGTGGCCCAGATCCTCCAGGTGGGTATCCGGCCTGTTGCATTCCTTGCAAATGACATACTTGCCTACGAACTCCTCGAGCTTCCGATTCACCATGTCGCCGGTAAGCTTCCTCTGGAGGACTAGCCGCTCGCCGACGACTTCGACCGGAACGGCCATCTCTTTCGAGAGGTGCTTCGACACTAAAACCGGGTCGCGCCGTATCTTGTCGCAGACTGCCTTGAAGTTCTTGATTATCGTCTTGTTGCCCTCTGTGAAGAAATCGAAACGCGGCATCTCAAAGCGCTCGCCGGTGCCCGTGGTCCGCTCGGGCAGCTTCTTGTATATGTCGTCAAGTAGGGATTCGTAATCTTTCTCAGAACTCATATATGAGATTAACAAGTAATGCTTTATAATCTCTCTCGTTGGGCGCCCGGGTGCGATGATTCAGGTGCCTTCCTCCCAGCTGTGGAGGTACTTCTCCTGCTCTTTTGTGAGCGTGTCCTTCCGCACGCCCATGGCTTCGAGCTGCAGTTCCGCAATCCTGTCATCGATGGCATGGGGCAGGGTAATGACGCCGGGCTTCAGCTTCCCCCTGTTTTTCACCAGGTATTCGCATGCCAGGGACTGGCCTGCGAACGATGTCGCCATCACCTCGCTGGGGTGGCCTTCGGCCGCGGCCAGGTTGATGAGCCTGCCTTCGCCGCAGAGGAATACCTTCTTTCCGGCAACGTCATACTCGTCCAGGAACGGCCGAATCCTCCTCTTCTTGAATTCCTTGTTCATCGAAGCCACATCAACCTCGCAGTCGAAGTGCCCCGAGTTCGCGAGAATAGCCCCGTCCTTCATCTTTTTGATATGCTCAAGGCGTATCACGTCCTTGTCTCCTGTCACTGTCAGGAATATGTCCCCGATGATTGCAGCTTCGGCAATCGGCAGGACGCGGTATCCATCGAGCGTTGCAGTCAGCGCCCTAAAAGCGTCGACTTCAGTGACGACTACCTGGGCGCCCATGCCCTTTGCCCGGAGGGCGACCCCCTTGCCGCAGTCCCCGTAGCCGCATACGACAAAAACCTTGCCTGCAATCAGCGTGTTCGTCGCCCTGAGGATGCCGTCGATGGTCGACTGCCCCGTGCCGTAATAATTGTCAAGAAGGTGCTTGGTCTTGTTGTCGTTGACCGCGACCACCGGATATTTGAGCGCCGAATCCGCCTCCATCGCCCTGAGCCTTATGACCCCCGTGGTGGTCTCCTCGCACCCGCCAATCAGCCGGCCGAGCATGTCCTTGTGCTTTGTGTGCAGGGCGTTGACCAGGTCGCAGCCATCGTCTATCGTCAGGTCCGGCTTGTGCCTGATGACCTCCTCTATATACCTGTAATATTCCTCCTTCGTCTCGCCTTTTTTCGCATATACCGCGACGCCTTCGGCGGCAAGCGCGGCCGCGACGTCATCCTGCGTCGAAAGCGGGTTGCAGCCGGCTATGGCCACAACCGCCCCCCCTGCCCGGAGCGCGCGCACCAGCACCGCGGTCTCCTTGGTCACATGCAGGGCCATGCCGATGCTGTGCCCCTTAAACGGCAGCTCTTTCTCAAACCTCTTCCTCAGCATGAGCATTATCGGCATGTTGCGCTCCGCGTACTCGATATTGAGCTTTCCCTGCCCGGCAAGGGACATGTCCCGCACTTCATAATCAGCCATGGGTTGGATTTCCCACCCAAGGATTTTAAAGATGAGTCGCGTAGCTGCTTACGACGCTGACCATCACACATATCCATTTAAATATATATCCGGATATAGATATATCGTTTATCATGCTTATCCATCCACCCTCAGCAAAAACAAGGAAGGCCTTCGAGAAACTGGCCTTGCGCCATATGTTCTCGACTTTCCTCCTTTGGTTCATCTCGAAGCACAAGGTGCACGGATATGAATTGATTAAAAGGTTTGAGAAGGAAGAGGGATTCAGGGTCACCACCGCCAGCCAGCTTTATCCGATGCTGAAGTCTCTCCTGAACCAGGGGCTCCTGGCGCAGGAGAAAGAGATGCAGGGCAAGCGGGCGAGGAAGATTTACCGGATAACCCCGAAGGGGAGGGCGCTTCTTTCGGAAGCGAAGAGGTGCATGCACCAGAACCCCCTGAAGCTGGAGTTTTTACGGGAGATGGTCTCATGAGCGCCGGAAACGAAATCATACGGCTTGACAAAATCCGGAAAATCTACCCCATGGGCAAGGGCGTGACTGTCGAAGCCCTGCGCGGGGTGGACCTGGTCATCAAGAATGGGGAGTTTGTTTCCATCCTGGGCCCAAGCGGCTCGGGCAAATCCACGCTCCTCCACATGATAGGCATCCTGGACAGCCCGACATCCGGCACGCGGTACGTCGACGGAATCGAGACCAGCCGGATGAGCGAGGACGAGCAGGCGCGCATCCGGGGCCTGAAAATCGGATTCATCTTCCAGACGTTCAACCTGATACCGAGCCTGACCGCGCTTGAAAACGTGGAATTGCCGCTCATGCTCTGCCGGGGCAGCTGCCCCGGGCGCAGGGGGAAGGCGGCGGCGCTCCTTAAGCAGGTCGGCCTCGGCGAGAGGCTGAACCACCACCCGAACGAGCTTTCAGGGGGCCAGAGGCAGAGGGTGGCGATAGCGAGGGCGCTTGTGAACGAGCCTGAACTGATACTCGCCGACGAGCCCACCGGGAACCTGGATTCCAAGACCGGGCACGAGATACTGACGCTCCTTAAAACCCTGCACGACCAGGGGAGGACGGTTGTGATTATCACGCACGACCAGTACATCACCAAGATGACTGACCGTGTAATCCGGATAAAAGACGGAATGATAGAGAAAGTGTGAAAACCAAAAGGTGTGAATATATGAACTCGAAGATGCTTTTTGCTGTGCTATTGGCGTTCGGCGTCGCATTCGCCGGGCTTTCTGTGGATAACTACGTGGTCTCGAAGACGCAATACGAGCCCAACGAGCCCGGGATTGCGACGGTTACCGTTTCAAACCCGACAGGCTCCGAGCGCATCTCATCGATTACGATGTCGATTGAGAACCCGCCCGAAATCGCGGTCACAAGCGCGCCGAAGATGTCGGACATCGACGCCGGCGGCTCGGCCATCGTTTCCATCCCCTTCCGGGTGAAGGCTGACGCGCGGCCGGGCATCTACCTATTGAACGTCGTGTTCAGCGGCTACAAGCAGTCCGGCGGGACCTCCACGACCTCGACCAACACAGTCTCGATACCGATTACCGTGTTGAATGCGCCAGACCTTTCATTCTCGGTTGATGATACGGCTTTATCAGGGATTAACTTTGTCCAGCTTACGATTAGCAACAATGGCGGGGATGCTAAGAAGGTCAAGATTAGTATTCCAACCTCGACCGGGTCAGTAATGTCAAGTACCTATGGTGGATCAACCTCGGTTTCAGGTTCGAATACATCCACGCAACAAATTTCCGCATCTCAAATCGCATTTTTTGGTATTGATTCAATATACGTCGGCAGTATCGATGGGGGAAAGAATGTAGCCTTAAATGTTACTCTAGATTCCCGTTCTGCAGACGATGGCGCTAATGACATGCCAATTTTTTACTTTTTTGATGATGAATTGGGTATGACTCACTCCGCATATTCAAACCTGCGCATGAATGTTCGCAACGAGAAGCTGGACTTGAAATTCGACCAGACGAGTTCGCTCGTCACCAAGAGGGAGAGCAACCTGTCATTCACTGTCCGCAACGACGGTGCCGAGTCCCTCAAGGATGTGCGCCTCTCCTTCCCCAACGACACGCTTCGCCTGAAAGACTCGGGCGAGATGAAATTCGGCGACATAGCGCCCGGCGAGTCCGCCACCGCTTCGGTGGTGGCTTTCGCCGAGCTTCCGCCGGGAGTGAACCCGGTGGGCGCGGAAATCAGCTGGATTGAGAGGGATGTGCAGAAAACCGAGAGCAGGCAGTTGCCGATTACCATAACATCCGATGCGGACGTGGGCGTCTACCTCGAGGCCAAGCCCCTGCCGCTGACCCTCGGCTCAGAGCACACAATCTCTGTTCTGGTGTCGAATTTGGGCTCATACCGGATTGACAATGTGGACGTTTCCATAGCGTCCCCGGCCTTCCGCTCTATGGACATCTCCGAGAGGCAGTACATCGGAAGCCTGCAGAACGACGATTTCTCCACCGTGCAGTTCTTGGTTGCCGTGAATGCGACTTCGGAGGGTTCCGTGCCGGTCAAGATAACCGTCAACTACCGTGACCAGTCCGGCGAATGGAAGACCAAGGTCATCAACCAGGACGTTAGCGTCTACAACCCGCCTGTGGCCGATGGGAGCCCAATCCCGATAGTCGGGGGCATCGTCGTGCTCGCAATCGCGGTGTGGTTTTTCTTCCTGCGGAAGAAGAACCCGAACGGCGGCTGATATGGATATGGGATGCCAAATTCAGCGGATATTTGGCGGGGGAGCGATTCCCCCCCCAAAATGCCGGTTCAGGGGTGCCGGATGAACCTGGGAGAGATGGCTTACTACAGCACGGATTACCTCCAGCACCATAAGCTCAGGACTTTCCTGACGATACTCGGGATAGTGGTAGGCATTTCCTCGGTCATCCTGCTGGTCGGCCTGGTGCAGGGCCTCAAGGTCGATATCCTCAAGCAGCTCGAGGATTTCGGGCCAAGGACCATCATAATATCGCCAGCCAGCGCGACCGGGAGCGCCGGCTCAGGGATGTCGTCCTTCGTCCCCACCAAGGGGAAGCTTTTCGAAAAGGATTATGAGCGCATCAAGCGCCTCCCCGACATCCAGAGCATCACTAAAATCATTTCCTCCCAGGCTACGCTCACATTCAAGAACGAGTCGATAAGCGGTTCGGTATACGGGATAGAGGCCGGGCTTTTCGACGATACCGTGCCTGTGGAGGTGGATTCCGGGCGGTTCCTTGAAACCTCCGACCGGGGAATAGCCGGCCTCGGCCATGACATCGCGACTGGGTTCGAAACCGACGTGCAGACACAGTCTAGCATATACATATCCGAAAAGAAATTCAAGGTCATCGGGGTCCTCAAGCCAACCGGCAATTCCTTTGCCCCGATGGACAGCGTCGTATTCATCCCCTTCGATGACGCCCGCAGCCTCTTCAACAACAGCCTGGTCGAAGGCGAGATATCCGCCATACGGCTCACCCTCAAGGAGGGGAGCGACGTGGATGCCGATGCGGAATGGATAACGGACCAGCTGATGGCCTCGCACCGGGTCACGAACGATACGAAAGATTTCACCGTGATCACCCCGAAATTCATCAACGACCGCTTCACGACCGTGATGGACCTTCTCACGCTGTTCCTGAGCGCAATCGCCTCCATCTCGCTGATTGTGGGCGGCATCGGGATAATGAACACCATGTTCATGAGCGTCCTTGAGCGTCGCCGGGAAATCGGCACGATGAAGGCAATCGGCGCTACGACCGAGCAAATCCGCAACCTTTTCATCGTCGAATCGGGCATGCTCGGGTTCGCAGGGGGCGCAATCGGCCTGCTGACCGCCGTCGGAATCGGGTATGCCCTCATTTTCCTGTTCAACCTGACATTCGTATTCGACCCCCTCGTTATCGGGGGCTCAATCGCTTTCTCGATAACCCTGGGCCTGGTATCCGGCACCAAGCCGGCAATAGACGCGGCGAAGATTGACCCCATCGAAGCGCTGAGGTATGAGTAGATGAACCTCCTTGAAGCCGCACGGTATTCGTTCAACAACCTGGTCAGGCGCAGCCTGCGCAGCTGGCTGACCATACTCGGCATGGTCATCGGCGTGATGGCCATCGTGGTCATCCTGTCAATCAGCGAAGGGTTCAACCGGGAAATAAACACCCAGATGTCAGCCTTCGGCGCCGACATGATGTTCGTTTACCCGATTGCCGACCTGGAATCCGCGTTCTCCGGCGGTAGCTCCGGGCTGCTCACGACCAGCGGAAAGCTGAGGCAGGCCGATGTGGACGATATCCAGAACATCCCGGGAGTGAAAGACGTGGCCCGGTCCTTATACGGCCGGGCGAGCATCTCATTCAAGGATAAGAACATCACGGGTTTCATCGTCGGGACCGACAAGGAGATGTTCGACATGTATCCCACCTACATTGAGGTGGAATCCGGCCGGGTGTTCAAGAACGGGGAGCGCAACGTCGCGTTCTTCGGGGCGGACGCCGCGAACAACCTTTTCGGGAAAGACAAGGTCCAGGTCGGGAGCATCGTGCAGATGAACGGCAAGAATTTCCGCGTCGTAGGGGTCCAGAAGCGCATCGGGACTTCCCTATCCGCTTCGGACGATTCCCAGATATACGTCACATTCGACGACGCCCGGGACATGTTCAGGGGCCAGTACCTCGAAGACGAAGTCGGGTTCATCATGGTCCAGGTCGACTCGGGCTTCAAGCCTGACGAGATAAAAGACGCCATCGAGCGGAAAATCTCCGCGAACCACCGCCTAAGAGTCGCAGACAAGGACTTCTCAGTCATCACGTCCGACCAGATATCCGAGATTGTCGGCACGATACTCCTCAGCATCCAGCTCGTTTTGGGGGCCGTCACCCTGATTGCGTCCGTGGTCGGGGCAATCGGCATCGCGAACACGATGTTCATGAACGTCCTCGAGCGCATCCGGGAAATCGGAATTCTCAAGTCAGTCGGCGCGACAAAAAACGACATCCTGATGCTGTTCCTTATAGAAAGCGCGATTATCGGGTTCGCCGGGGGGTTAATCGGCCTCGTGCTGGGATACGCCCTCCTCCAGGTCCTCGTGGACCTATTCAGCGTCCCCGCATTCCTTCGCCTGCGCATAATAGCATTCGTATTCATCTTCTCCATAGGGACCGGAGTCCTTGCCGGAATTATCCCCTCCTGGAGGGCCGCCAAAATGGACCCTGTCGAAGCGCTGAGCTACGATTAATCCCGCGCACCATCCACTTTGCGCCATCGTTGCTGACCAAAACCCAGTTACCTATATATTCCTTGCTATTTCAAGTGAGAAATCAGATTCCTATGGAGCTTATTGTTGCAGAAAAACCAAGGGTAGCAGAAAAAATCGCCATGGCCCTCGGCGAGAAGGTGGAAAAGAAAGGCCACAACGGCGTGTCATATTACGAGACGACCCGGGACGGGAATGAAATCACCATCGCGCCAGCAGTCGGCCATGTCTATACGCTCGTGGAGCGCGAGCGAACGCGCACATACCCGGTTTTCGACATCGAGTGGGTGCCGTCGTATACCGCTTCGAAGGGCGCGGCTTATACGAAGGGGTACGTGGAGCTGCTCCAGAAACTCGGGAAGAAGGCGGATGTCTTCGTCTCAGCGTGCGACTACGACATCGAAGGCAGCACGATAGCGTACAACGTCTTCCGTTTCGCCACAACAATCCGCGAAGGCAAGAGGATGAAGTTCTCCGCCCTTACCAAGGAGGACCTGTCATCCGCCTACGATGAGCGGACCGATTTCGACTACAACAACGCATTCGCCGGGGAGACCCGCCATATAATAGACTGGTTCTACGGCATCAACCTCAGCCGCGCCCTGATGGGCGCGCTGCACAAGGCCCATGGCTACCGCGTGCTTTCGATAGGCCGCGTCCAGGGGCCCGGCCTCATGCTGCTCTCTGATTTGGAAAAAGACATACGCGCATTCGTGCCCACCCCGTACTGGGAGCTGGGCGTCATGATAAAGGACGTGGAGTTCCTGCACAAGTCCGGCCGGTTCCTGGAGGAGGCCAAGGCGGAGCTGGCACTCGAGAGGACATCAGAGGATGGCGCTGTAAGCCTCGTGGACGTGAAGGAGCAGGAGGTCCCCGCGCAGCCGAATTTCGATTTGACCAGCCTGCAGGTCGAGGCCTTCCGCCTTTTCGGATATCCCCCTTCGCGCACCCTGGAAATCGCGCAGAACCTCTACGAAGCATCGCTGATAACATACCCGAGGACATCGTCCCAGCAGCTTCCCGCCTCAATCAAGCTCCCGCCCATCGTCTCGGCCCTGGGGGCCAACCCGGACTACGCGCAGCTTGCGAAGAAAATCGCGGAGAACAGGTGGTACAAGCCGGTGCAGGGCAAGAAGGAGGACCCGGCCCACCCGGCAATCCACCCGACGGGGCAGAAAGGCGCGATAGGCGGGCCTGAAAAGAACATGTACGACCTGATTGTGCGCCGCTTCCTTGCGGCCTTCGCCCCGCCGGCAAAACGCCAGCGCAACAGGATCGAAGTGGACTGCGGCGGCGAAATATACGCTGCGTCCGGCAGCCGGCTGATAGAGAAGGGCTGGACGGAATTCTACGGAAAATACTACACGCCGGAGGACGTGGAGCTCCCGCCCTTCAAAATGGGCGAGTCCGTTTCCGCCAAGTCCAAGAAGAAGACGAAGAAAGAGACCAAGCCGCCGAAAAGATACACCCAGGCATCGATTGTCTCCGAATTGGAAAAGCGCCACCTGGGGACGAAAGCGACGCGCTCGGTGATTGTAGACACGCTCCTCAAAAGGGGCTACGCGTCCGGAGCCAAGTCCATCGAAGTAAGCGATTTCGGCATCAAGGTCACGGATGTGCTCAGAAAGTACGCCCCGGAGATTCTCGACGAGAACCTGACCCGGAAGATGGAAGACGAGATGGAGCTGATTGCCGACGGGAAACTGGACAAGGACTCCGTCATCAAGGAAAGCAGGGAAATCCTCACGCAAATCCTGGATAAATGGAAAGCGAACGAGGGGAAAATAGGCGCGGAGCTGGCCGACGCGTTGAAACTCACCCAGCAGCGCGAGAACCTCCTCGGCCCGTGCGACAAGTGCGGCGCGCAGCTGCGAATAATCCGGATGCGAGACGGCCGCCAGTTCATCGGCTGCTCCGGGTATCCGAACTGCCGGAACGCATATCCCCTTCCGCCGAAATCCGCCGTCTCTCCAGGCGCCAAGCCCTGTCCGGCCTGCGGCAAGCCCACTATCAATGTTAAAAAGGCTAGGACCAGATATAGCATGTGCATAGACCCGAATTGCCCGTCTAAAGCGAGCTGGAAGAAGCGCGGCGCCAAGGAAGAGGAACCGAAAGCCGAAAAAACCACCGAGGCGCCCAGCGCCAAAGGTGAAACCGATGAGAAAGATAGCTGATTATGAAGTCCGGGGTAAGAAAGTGCTGGTCCGTGCGGATTTCAACTGCCCGGTGAAAGACGGCAAGCTAATCGGGGATACGAGGATTCGGGCCCACGCATCGACTATCGGCGAACTCAGCGACCGGGGCGCGCGCGTCATCGTGCTGTCGCACCAGGGGCGCAGGGGCCGCGAGGACTTCATGAGCCTTGAAGAGCACAGCCGGCTGCTCCACCGCATCCTCAAGCGGGACGTAATCTACGTTGATGATGTCATCGGCGCCCGTGCGCGCCATGCGATAAGCGCCCTAACGGACGGGCAGATACTCGTCCTCGACAACGTGCGCCACCTGAAATGCGAGACGGAGCATCCGGTTGGCGAGGGGGAGCTGATATTCCACATCGCGCCGCTGGCGGATTACTACGTGCTGGATGCATTGTCGGTGGCCCACAGGAAGCATTCCAGCGTTGTCGGGTTCGCAAAGCGCATCCCCTGCTTCGCAGGCGACATCCTCGCCGCGGAACTCGATGCCGTGGACAAGGTGAGGCACGGCACGGACGTCACATTCATATTCGGGGGTTCGAAAGTCGAGGATTCGTTCGCGGTCATGAAGAAATGGCTTGCCGACGGGCGGGCCAGGGAGGTCCTTGTCGGCGGTGCGCTCTCGGTCCTTTTCCTGCATGCAAGCGGCCGCCATGTCGGCGACTCGCTCGCATACCTCAAGGATTCGGGTCTGATGGCGAAAGTGCCGGAAGCCAAGGACCTGCTCGAGCGGTTCGACGGAAAAATCGTGCTCCCGGTGGATGTCGGCCTCTCTGTAGGGATGAAGCGGCAGGAAGCCGACGCCAAAGACATCAAGACCGGCCAGATATGGGATATCGGCGGCAAGACCATCGAACGCTACAAGGAGGCAATCAACAATTCCCATTACATCGTGATGAACGGCCCTGCCGGGGTGTACGAGCTTGAGGATTTCGCCCATGGCACGAAAGCGCTCCTGGAAACCGTTGCCAATTCCGACTCATTCTCGCTCCTTGGCGGCGGGCATACGGTATCGGCAATCGAGCGCTTCGGCATCGACAAGAAGAACTTCGGCTATGTGAGCCTTTCCGGAAAAGCGCTGATTGAATACATGTGCGGCGAAAGCCTCCCTGGCCTTGCAGCCCTTGAAGACAACGAGCTGCGCTTCCCGCTAAAGCATGACCGGCATGGGCGGGTCCGCGCCCAAGAAGCACCCTCATGAAGGCGGGTAAGCCGCCCGCATCGATTGCCCCGCCACGCATCCGCCACACCGACACCGGCAGATTTTTAAATATCCGAATGCGCAGTATTGACGGCAGCCGGCCGACCACGCGGTTGCAGAGGTGCAGACGATGCCCCTTAACAATGACCTGCTCCACAAGATTCGGCGGAAGCATGGCGATGAGAAAATCATACTGTCACTGGAAGAAAAAGGTTTCTGCGTAGCCCAGCAGAAAGACGGAAGCACCCAGGAGATGGAGTCCAGGGATGTGCGGGATTTCCTCTCCCGCGCCGAGTCATGCTCCGTCGCCTGGGTCGACTATATCGTTGATGATTTTGCCGCCGAGAGCCCGGGAATCGCATCCGCGCTCGGTTTCAGCGACCAGCTCGTGTCCACGCTTCTCAAGAACAAGCGCTCCGGCTATGAAGACCTGGACACGGAGATGGGCGTCCTCATCCCCGCCATCATCGTGAACGGATTCGACGTCAAGGTCGAGTACCTCCTCCTGCTGCTCCGCGACGGGCTTGTCGCCACAATCCATACGACGGAAGTGAAGCGTTTCTTCAGGCTCAGGCGCTATGCGAAGATTTTCATGCGCAAGATAAAGCCTAACCTTCCCGGAAAAGACAAGGTGACGCACATCCTCGTCCGCATCATCGACGAGAACAACGCAAGGAACTTCGATCATCTCCGGGAAATCGAGGAGAACTCCGACAAGCTGAGCGCCAAGCTTTCCGATGTCAAAACGCCCCGGGAAGAGATTGGGAAGGACATACACCTGATGAAGCACGCGCTTATCATGTACCTGAACGCCCTTTGGGAGACGGTCGACGTCCTGAACACGCTGCGCTACGGGGACCCGGAAATACTGACCGACGACCCGAAGCTCCTCCTGCGCCTGAGCGGCCTGGTGGTGGAAGTCAACAACCAAATCGGCCTTGCCGAGCACATGAGCGAAGTGCTGGCGAGCGGCTTGGAAGTCATGCAGAGCATATACAACAACCAGCTGCAGATACTGAACAACAAGCTCGCGCTCCTGGTCGCCTATCTCACCGTGCTCGGAACAGCATTCCTCGTTCCGAACACAATCGCGACAGCACTTGGCAGTTCGGCGTTCGCATTGACGCCGGCAGACCAGCCATGGTACCTTGCGCTCCTTGCCGGCTCGACCGTGCTCGCGACCGTGGGGTCGTACCTGTGGGTATTGAAGATGGGCCTGCTTCCAAAGAAGGCCGACTGATTTTTGGGGTTATTTCCCGTAGAGGTCCCTTATCCTCCCGAGTATCATGCCCTCAATCCCGTATTTCACGTCCTTGCCCGGGACTATCAGTAGCGCAGGCCAGCCAATGCCCTCTGCGAATGCGACGCGCGCCCTCCGATGGCCGTCCAGGAGAATCAGCTTCTTTTTCTTGACCAGGACGATTAGCGGGGTGGAATACCCTTCCCCGATTGCCGAATTTATCCTGCGCATCTTCTCCAATGCCGTCGCTTCGGTCTCCTCGCCGCAATAAGTGTAGTACATTTCCCCCACTTCGCGGCGGGTCAGCGTCTTTTCCTGCTTCGCGAACTTGACGCCGGGATAGAGCTGCTGGTAATACCCGACCAGTTTCGCGAATATCCTTTTCTCCTCTTCCGGAGGGACGAGACCGAGAACCAAACCATCACCCGAAAACGCTTAAGGGCTGCAATGTTTTAATCCCTTCCAGATACTCATTTACCCGATGTCGCTTCTCATAAAGGATGCCACCATAGTCACGCAGGATGCCGCACGGCGAATCGTCCGGGGCAGCATTCTCATAGACGGCGGCGCAATCATGCAGGTCGGCGAGGTCCGGGGGGGCGCAGATGCCGTGATTGAGGCCCATGGCAAAATCGCGATGCCCGGCCTGGTGAACATGCACACTCACGTCGGGATGACCGTCCTCCGGGGTTACGGGGAAGGCCTTCCGCTGCAACGATGGCTTGATGAAAAAATATGGCCTGCCGAGGCGCGGCAGACGGCGGAGGATGCGGCAGCCGGCGCGCGCCTGGCGTTCTGCGAGATGATCCGGGGCGGCACGACAACGTTTGCCGAGATGTGCATCCACCCTGTTGACGGCGTTTTCAAGGCCGCAGCAGACGCCGGGATGCGGGGGCGCATCGGGCGCGGCCTCATGGATTTCAACCATCCGGAATGGATTCCTAAAATCATGAAGGAGGTCGAGGCATCGCTCCAGCTTGGCGGCGGGGGCCTCCTGCCGTTTGTCGGCGCGCACGCCCCGTACACCTGCTCCGAAGAGCTGCTCATGAAAGCAAAGGAGCTCGCAAGGCGCAATGACCTCCCGTTCCAGATGCATGTCGCGGAGACCAGGAAGGAGGTCTTCGATGTGCTTAAGGCGCGCGGCAAATACCCATTTGAGTATCTTGACTCCATCGGCCTCATGGACCGCTCATCGATATTCGCGCACGGCAACTGGCTGACCAAAAGGGAGATGGGGATTGCAGGCCGCGCAGGAATCACCGTTGCCGCATGCCCCATCAGCGGCCTGAAGCTGGCGGTCGGGGGCATATCCCAGCTGGCCGAACTCGACGCGCTCGGAGCGAACGTCACGCTCGGGACCGACGGGGCCGCAAGCAACAATTCCCTCGACATGTTCCAGACCATGAAGATGGCGGCCCTCCTCCAAAGCCACCATTACTGGAAGGCGGACGCGCTCCCTGCTCAGAAGGCGCTGGACTTCTCCACCATTAACGGCGCAAAGGCCCTGGGTTTCAACACCGGCTCGATTGAGCCGGGGAAGGGAGCGGATATCATCATCCTCGAGCGGGGGCCGAACCTGCGCCCTGAGCATGATTTGATTGCGAACCTTGTGTACAGCGCGGGCCCCCAGAACGTCTCGGACGCGGTCATCGGGGGGAAAATCGTCATGCAGGGCCGGCGCATCCTGACCATCGACGAGGCCGCAGCGATGAAAGAGGCAGAAGACGCCGCAAAAAGCATCGCCGGAAGTTAATCCTGCCCATTCCTAACCTCCCGCCATAACAGCGCACCCCGGAGCCGGCTTCCGTTTAACGTCTGTGCTCCGACGTGCCATCTCCGTGGGGCAGACCGTAAAATATATAAATGCCCATGTTCATAAAAATTCTGCAAATTCTTAAAAACCTATGCTTGATTTGTGGAGGCTTTTTAATGGGAGCAACAGCGACAAAATGTCCAGAATGCAAGAGCAAGCGCGTCGTGCGCGATTATGAGAGGGGGGAGCTTCTATGCTCGAGCTGCGGCCTAATCATCGCGGAGAACATCCACGATATGGGCCCGGAGTGGCGCGCTTTCGACGCGGAGCAGAAGGAGAAGAAGGCCCGCGGCGGCGCTCCGATAAAATACATGAGGCCTAATAAGGGCCTTGTCACCGAGATAGACCAGTATAACCGGGATATCCGCGGGGGCAAGATAAGCCCGAAGAAGCAGGCCCAGCTGTACCGCATGAGGAAGTGGCACAAGAGGGTTTCCATCGCAACGTCCATGGAGAGGAACCTCGTCATCGCCCTTGCCGAATTGGACCGCGTGGCATCGTCCCTCGGGCTTCCGGAAAACATCAAGGAGAGCGCAGCGCTGCTTTACCGCAGGGCTGTCAAGGAAGAGCTCATCCGCGGAAGGCTGATTGAGAGCGTGGTCGCGGCCGTGATATACGCAATCTGCAGGCTCCAAGGCATCCCGAGGACCCTGGATGAGATTTCGCGCGCATCAGGGATAGAGAAGAAGGAAATCGGGCGCGCATACCGCTTCCTGAAGACCGAACTGAAGGTCGACGTCCCGCTGACAGACCCGGCGCAGTACGTGCCGAAGTTCGCAACCGCCCTCAAACTGGGCGGCGAAGTGCAGGAGGAGGCCGTGAAGCTCATCCGCAAGGCGCTCCGAAAGGGCCTGATTTCAGGCCGGGGCCCGACCGGCGTCGCCGCAGCCGCGCTTTATATCGCGAGTGCCATGCACGGCGAGAAGAAGACGCAGAAGGAGGTCGCGGATGTAGCCGGCGTGACGGAAGTCACGATAAGGAACCGCTACCGCGAGCTGAAAAAGGAGCTGGGCCTTAAAGTCAACCTTTAATATCCCTTTTTATTCTTTTTTAACCACTTTTTTATCATGTCTCTAATACAATCCAAAAAGGACCGGTATTCTGCCGGAATTGATTTTTTCCAAGAACTCCAATTAATCGCCAATAGCTATCCCATGGGGGTTCCTGCCAGGGTGCTTGCATCCTGCTTCAAATCAGCAGAATTGCGGATGGAGGACGCCGACGGCCCTTCGCATCCCGGTTCCGCCTACGAGCGGAAAAAACTGATATGCGCATTCACTGCGGACTCGCAAATCCCGCCCGATACCGTCTCCGAAGCCGCATTGCTTGCCTGGGGAAGGCAATGCTGCCTCAAGCTTGGCCTCAAGGGATTCGTTACCCCCAAGCCGCTCGCAGAAAGCATCCGTCCCGATGATGCCGGCCAGATGTTCGTTTCGCAAATTAAGCGTGCCATGCAAGCTGGCGATGCCCATCCTGAAGGCGGAATCGAAATCAACTCGCCAGGCAGCGAGGCCCGGAACTGAGCCTGAATTTTTGATCAGATGTGATGTTTTCCTCATCGGACTTGCGTCCTCGGCCTGTCAAACTATCATCATTTCAGCCTGAATTAGGCGGGGAGGAGATTAAAAGGATTGGCGCAGATTGCCATCCAATGATGAGAATGCAATACCTTTGAGCCCGCAAGGGCGATGAAATAGATCTTGAGTCCTGATTTATATGGCTCAGCGGAACCGCGAGCAGGCACTGCCTGCGGCCGGGTTCTGAAAAAGAAATCCCCGCCCTCCGGTATTGGACGGCTCTGCTATAATCCGCGTCTCCAAGATGCGGGTTGCGGGTGGGGGGAATTAGGCAGGCCTTATCCGCCGGAGGGCATTAAATAAAAAGAAAAAAAAGAAAAGACGGCTCAATCCTCTGTCTCGTTCTCCTCTGTTTCGTTTTCGCCGTCGTTCTCTTCTTCATCCTGTCCCTGGCCGCCTTTGCCATTTCCTTTTCCGGTGACGTTCGTTCCGGCATCTTCAGGTTTGCCGGTCTCCTTGGTCTTGTTCACCTGACCCTGGCCGTGGCCGGTTGCGGTTTCGTTGTCAGTTTCGCTCCCGTCCCCATCGTCGGTCTCATTTTCAGTTTCATTTCCGGCCATTGTCTGGTTCCCTTTCTGCTCCTTCTCCTGCTGCTTGGTCTCTATCTTCTCGACGTGCCTTTCGTAGTTGCTTATCGAGTTGTTCAGGGCGCGGAGCAGGCCGTCCTTCGCTGCTTCCGGGGCTTTCTCATAAACCCTCTGCAGCACGATTATGCTGTTGCGGGTGTCGTTCTGCACCTGCTCGACCTCAGTCTCGTTCGCGCTGCCGTCCGCTACCGCGGATTCGAGGTCTGTTTGGGCATCTTCGAGCTCATCGGTCTGTTCGTCGGCGAGCTTTTCCACTTCGGTAAGGGTGGAGTTGGCCCCAGCCTCATCCCCTTCAGCTGCAAGCCTCTGCGCCTTTCCTGAGAGGACGTGGGCTTCCATCGCCCTCATCAGCCCGTATTTGGCGTGCTTCTTCGCGCTCTCGCTCTTGTCGAACGTGAAGAATTTGTCCATATTCTCGAAGAACCTCTTGAACCCGTAATTCCAGTCGCCGGGCAATGCGCCGACTTCGCTTTCATTCACCGCGACATCGGTCCCATCCGTTGAATCGTCTAGGCTGGCGGCCGATGCGTTCCCGCCAGCTTCCACCGCAGCTGTCCCGTTCCCGTCGGCTTCCGCAGATTCTAGCGCGAAAGCGGGCATTGACAGAAGCCCGATGGCAAGCAACAATATTGCAAATTTGTTCATATTTCATTCCTCCAACCCCGGCAAGAAGCCGGAGGCCGAACCAATAAAAACATGAACGGCATTTATATGATTCTCGGAATATCCGCGAACGGATGTGAACGGATATGAACAAAGCGCTGATAACCGCCCTTTTGATGCTGACTGCCAGCTTCGCCACATACACGTATACTGTTGATGTGGACCGCTCGGGCGCAGCCTCGGTAACGCTTTCACTCGAAGGCGGCGACACGGTGAATGTCAGCCTGCCCATCGATGCAACGAATTTCAGGGTTGTCGGCGGCTCATATAAGACGGCCGATGGCGGCGTTGTCGTATCCGCCGGCTCCAGCGGCCTGGCCACCTTCTCGTATTCCACGTCCCAATTCACTACAAAGACGGATTCCGGCTGGAAGCTCTCGTTTTCCCCACCTGAAGGCGCATACGTTCGCATCTACGCCCCGCCTTACTCAGCCATCGGGAACTCATTCCCCCAGCCGGATAGCGTGTCATCCGACGGCTTCCGCCTCATAATAGAGAATTCCCCCGCGAAGCAGGTGACTGTCTATTACAGCCTCGAAGAGCCGCCCCAGGCCGGGGAGCAGTCCGACCTGGCCCTTCCTGCAATCGCGCTCCTTGCGGCACTTGCGCTGGCAGGCGCCTACCTTCTTCGCAGGAAACCGCAGGCCGCAGCCCCGCAGCCCCAAGCTTCGAAGGCAGCTGTCCCACCTGCGGAACATGCCCCCAGCCTCGAGATGACCCCCGGGAAGCGGGGGATGATGGAGACGTTCAACGAAAACGACCTTTCCATAATAAATTTCCTTCTTGGCTGCGGAGGGAAATCCAGGCGGAACGAACTGGAGCGTAAGACCGGCATCTCAAAATCGAGCCTGGCAATGGCTATTAACCGCCTCGAAAAGAGGAAGATGCTGGAAATCGACCGCACCTCGACAACGCATTTCGTAAGGCTGTCCGATTATTTCCTGAGGCTCTGAGCGCGCGGACCATTTATCCCTGCAATCAGGTATCCGCACACCCCCCGCGAGGAAACCTTATTATATCCAAAAAACCGCGCTCCGCCCATGAACCGGGGGATGATTTTCGGGATTGGCATGGTCGCCGGCGCGATGCTTTTTTTCATCCTCCAGCCCCTGCTGATGGCCCCGCAAATCACGACGGTCTTCTCTCCCGATGACGGCGCCAAGGTCATCGGCCTAATCGACAATGCCAAAGAGACCATCGACATCGAAATCTACGTCTTCACATCGCGCGATGTCGTCGAAGCGCTCGAGAGGGCCAAATCGCGGGGTGTGCAAACCCGCATCATCATAGAGCGGAACGTCATCAGCGACGATAACGACGCCATATTCCGCGAACTCGCATCCAAGGGTTTCAACATCCGCTACGCGAGTTGCGCATACAAGCTGACGCATGCCAAATTCATCATCGTTGACGGCGAGGCGGTCCTGGTCGGCTCCCACAACCTGAGCAACTCGGCCCTTTACAAGAACCGCGAGGCGTCGGTGATAATCCGTGATTCGGCGGCGGTCCATGACTTCATGGATGCATTCGCAACTGACTGGGCGCTCGCATCATGATTCGGGCGAACAGGAGGCGTTTTCAGCTCCTCTGGGCCACGTACCTCCCATAAAGCCTCGAAAAAACCCTATATTTCCCGCGTGCGAGCCTTACAATCTGCCCGCTCTCGAGCAGCCTTTTCATCAGGGTGGAGGCCGGCCCTGGCGGTTTTCCGGCCTTTTTTGCGATATCCGAGACATGCAGCCCGCCATCCTCCTTCGCAAGGACATGCAGCAGGGCCCTTTCCCCTGGGGGCGTTTCCTGGTACATCCGGCCGAACCACTCCCGCGAAAGCGTGCCCATTATCTGCGGAAGATATGCGAGATAATGCCCCTTGTTTATCACCTTTTCGTTGTCCCTGAGCCTTTCATATATGTTATAACAGACAGTCTTCACCAGCCGGGGATTCCCGCCGCAATCCTCCAGGATGGACTGCAGGCACTCCTCACCCATCTTCGGCGGGCCTTTCTTGAGGGCCTTCTCCACCAGTTCCCGGGCGTCATGGGCGTCGAACGGCCTCAATTCCATGGACTGCAGCAGGCCGGATTCGACCTCGAATGATCTCGTCGTGCTGGCTACGAACGACAGGTTGCGTTTCCCCCAGCCCGCCTTCGCCGTCTTGAGGATGGTCCCAAGCGCTTCATCCGCCTTCCTGATGTTGTCAAAATCATCGATGAATACGATGGCGCCGAACTGGTTCGCGGCAATCCCCTCGACATCCCTTATCAGGGTTCCGATTCCTTTTCCCGCGCCAGGATTGCGCAATCCTGGCCTTTGCGGCAGCTCCTGGCGCGCCTTGTCCACGACAGAATCCAGGCTTTCGTTCCTCTCCGCCCGGACAAACGGGGCAAGAAGCCCCGCCTTCTCGGCTTCCTGCCGAAAATCCTCGAGCATGGCGGTTTTTCCGCATCCCGGGCCGCCCCGAACGAGCAATACTGCGCCCTGCTTCGATGCCGTGCCATTGGCAAAAAAGGAAAAAACCTTCTCTTCCTCCCTTCTCCCGCAAATCCCTTCCGGGTCAGTGCTCCATGGCGCAAACGGGTTCGGCCCCTTCATTTAAACCACCATCAACATATTATTATAACAACAAACTACAATTCTTGTAGTTTTCGTATTTTTCATACATCCTATGAACATAAACATTTATAAAGCGGGAAAAGCGCGATAATGACAGTTGTGATTAGGTGTTCGGTATGACATCATTGAAATACGTTCTTGGCGTTCTGGTGCTCGCACTGCTGGCAGGCATGGTCTTCGCTGACGAGCTTTTCCCTCAGGAAAGCCTGAAGGAGAGCCAGGTCATCATCACCCCTGCAAATACTGAGGGCTCAATCCTCAACCTGACAGTCCTTGTCTTCGAGCCGGCCACAAGCACCGGCGGCACGGACATACGCACTGTCATGGAGCAGATAGTCCAGGAGTGCGCAAGCGCAGCCAACCGCATGACGTGCATAGAGCAGAAGTCCCTCGAGAGGACCGCCGCGTCCAGGGACTATACGATGAACCTGACGTCCCTTCCGAACGCCCATTTCGTGGTGGAATACTTCAACCCGCAGGGCAATGCATACCGCGGCCAGTGGACCGTCATCGAATCCTGCAATGATATCGTCACCGACCGGGTTGGTGTGGCATACCGCCCAGACCCGACAACCGGGGCGATGATTGCTTCCAACTATAATTACGTGCAGTGCGACATCGGCCCTTCAGTCGGGCAGATGAGCAGGGCCTACATACGGGCGACATTCGTTCCGCTTCCGGACCAGCAGGTGAGCCAGAGCTCGGCCGAATATGAATACTCGAACGCCCATGTCACCCCGGCAACCCAGTTCGCGCAGGACCTCCAGAACTTCATAAGCGGAGTCGCTGACGCAGGAGGCCAGGGCGTGGGCGCAGGCGGCGCACTGCCTTGCGTGGGCCTTTTCATGATAATGGGGCTCCTTCTGGCATCGCTTTACTTCTCGGGCAAGTCCCCGATAACCCTACTGGATATCACCACGCCGAGGCTTCCGACTCCCAAAGGCGTGACCGCAAGCGGCCAGATACTCGCGCCGTTCGGTTACACGGAAATGAAGAAGTCTGCTACTGACAAGATGAGGACCGCGGCAGCGGCCGTGGCGGCAAGCCGGGACATGCTCTCCGGCAGGATGGCCGGCAATTCAGAGCACGACAATCTTCAGCGGGATATCCGCGCCCAGCGCGGCACCGCGGCGGACCGTGCGGTCGGCAGCGGAGCCGCCAGTGTGGCCCAGGGCCAGGCAATCGCCAGTTCGCTTGTCACCGCGGGCATGTCGCTCGGCATGCGCGGAAGCGAGCTTGCATCGCTCGCGCGGACGCTCCCGTACCACTACGGCGACGCGGAGCACAAGCTTGTCGCCCAGATACTCGCAGGCCTTGAAGCCGCAGGCGGAAGGCAGGCCCTCATGGCCATGACCATCCGCGATTACTTCTACGGCCAGGCGACTTTCAAGCAGTTGGAAGTGCTGACAGCCCACCCCGAATACGGGAAGAGGAGCGCTGCGCACTACCGCCTCACCAACACGCTCGGCAAGTTCTATGGCGCGAACCGCTATGCAATCCTCAGCGGTGTCGTCATGGCAGGCACAGACTCCATGGTCAGGTCCGGCCGCATTCTCGGCAGGATGACCAAGGCAATCGCAACCGAGACGCCTCATCTGGCCAGAACCACGGCCAGGACCACGATGGAGATGGTCGGAGGCAAGCACATCGTCGAAGAGCTCGAGGCGCGGGGCAGGACCTCGCCGACAGCGGCTTGGGCCGCAGGCCAGCTCCAGAAGCACCCGTCCGAAGTGGTCGTGGGCAACATGTTCCCGGTGAACGACCGGATGTCTCACCTCTACAAGACGCTCCGCACCGAAGCCCTCAACGATGAAATGAGGTACGTGGTGTGCCAGATCTACAAGAAGATGGGCATCAACTTCCGGATGACCGAGGAAGAGCTCGCAATGCTTGGGCACAAGGATGTCGACATCCTGAAAGTGTCAGGCTTTTCGACCCTCAATGCGCAGCAGCGCGAGTCGCTCCTTGCGGCAGAGGCCGAGATAAAACGCACCCTCTCGAACAGTACGCTCAGCGTTCAGGATAGGCTCAGCGCCCTTATGAGGGTCGCCGAAACCCACGGTGCGGTGATAGACCACCAGATGGTCAACTTCACGAGGCGCCTTGAGACGATAGAAGCCTCGGCGAACCCGGACCACGTGAAGATGATACTCCTCCAGCAGGTGCTGGAAGAGCAGAACCGCGTCAAGCAGGCGGTGTCCTCAGGAGGCATGGCGAAGGAGAACGCCTATGTCTGCCACGTCGGCGGAGACACGCTGCGGGGCAACCAGATATGGGAAACCATGGTTGGCCGCACGATGGTCTACGACGGGGCGAACGGCCACCTGAACGGCGGAATCGCCGAGGAGCTGCTCGGAGCCAGGCTCAAGATAGCGAACCGCCTTGCAGGCCTCGACCCCGGGGCAGCCGGGACCATGGAGCTCCTTCCGGAGCACATGAGGAACGCAACCGAGCTCAAGAAGGTCTCCGAGAGGAACAGGCAGGACCTGATTTCCCTCTTCACTTCCGAAGGTAAGCAGGAGTTCGCACAGTATGCCGGCAAGAGGAAGCTGTCCACGAACATCGAGAGCGCTTCCATATCCCAGCTCGTCGACTTCATGTACGGCGGCAACCTGCCGCGCAGCGGCGATGTGGACAAGAAGACAGGCAGGATGACCTGGTGGAACGCCGATGTCGAATTGGGCCTCGGAAAGAACCTGACCAAGGTCGACCTGAAGGGGCGCTACACGACGAATGTAGATGTCCGTGAAATCGCTTCGATAGGCGCATGGCTCGAAGCGCGCATGACGAGAGGCAACATCACATACGCCGACGCGACAGTGGAGGCCCAGGTGAAGCGGCTGCCCGGCTACGCCAGCATGACCGGCGAGCAGGAGGCCCAGGCGATGAAGAAAATCGCTGTCACCAAGGCGCTTGTCGAGGACCTCGAAGTGAGGTTCAACTCGCAGTTCGGCCACAACGCATACGGCACGACAAGGGAGTCCATGAAGTTCTACGGCAGCATAATGGGCGGCTTCCTGGAAAAAGCCCTCGAAGACAAGAAACTGCCGAACAACCACGGGGACCTGATGTTCGTCCGCGGCATGGACATGTCCAGCCCGAAGGACCTCTCGCACTTCAAGGACCTCCTTGTGAAATACGACAAGGAATACAAGGCCGTAATCAGCAAGCCGATGACCTACGACGCAATCGCAGGGTCGAACAAGGCAATCGTGCTCCTCCAGGAAGGCGGATACGCCTACTACAAGAAGGGCATGATACTGAGCGACCTGGACCGTGTCATGGCAGGCCAGACGGCTCTGCGCGACAACAAGGGCCAGCTCAGGCCGTTCATACCTGAAGATGTCGCCGTCACCTTCGGCTCGAGGGACGACCTCTCATCCCAGTACCACAAGGCTCGCATGTCCAACGACCCGAACGAGTGGAAACCGTTCATGGAGTCCGTGGTGAAATGGGCAAAGGAGGGCGGCCACTACAACTATGACAAGGAGAAGGTGCTCGGCGCAGTCCTCATGGAATATGGCGGAAAGACCCACGACTACGACAGCTTCTGGAAGCACAGCGCCGTGACTGTGGAGGCGAAACGCAACGTCACCATGGTAGCCCCGTCCGTGTTCCGCATGTTCGGCGTCGAGGCGCCGGAATTGATGAAGGCAGCCTCTCCGTTCCGCAACCTCGGCCTTGCCAGCATGGACATGGTGTCCAAAGTCGGCATAAAATCAGCCGGAGCGGTCCTGGACACATCATACGGGATAGCGGCAGTCGGCGGTGCCTACAGCATCCACTCGAACGAGCTGACCCGGAGGATACTCTCGGGCCAGGACGCGGACAAGCTTACAGCCAAGGAAGCCGCGGCCTACCGCGACTATGCAGTCACGCACGGCGCCTTCATCCAGGCGCGCCAGTGGACTGTGGACAGGTCGCCGTTCGGCTACTCCACGTCGCACAGCACGCAGGGTGCTGATGCCGCGCTGTTCTCGCACGGCCCTGGGCTTACCTTCAAGAAGAAGGACTACATCGGCGCGTACATGGACAAGTCCACGATGATGAACTTCAACGCCCTCTACGGCTTCCCGATGGACGCTTCGCGGAAAGTCATGAGCTGGTTCGCGACGCCGATTAGCGCGGCCCAGAAGGAGATGTCCGGGCGTGCAGGCCGGTGGGACACCACGGGCGACTCGTTCAGGACGCTCTACCACACCGAGCCCCGCGTGAGGTCTGCCATGCAGGCCCTCCTCAACCCGTTCTCGCTCAGCAGCGGGAAGCTTGCGGAGAAGCTTAGCGGCTTCACCGGCAAGTCGCGCCACTCGCAGGTGGCGGGCGAAGAGGTCATGCTCGGCCTGTCAGCCGATACCATGGATACGATGCAGACCCGCAAGGGTGTTGCCGTCGTAGGCAGGTACGGTGACGCCAACCCGCGCGAGAAGTTCTACGATGTCCGCAACGTCCAGCACCTCGACGCCCCGATGGCGAGCGAGCTGCAGAAAGACTCGGCGTTCAAGTACCAGCAGGACATCAACGACGCGGCCAACAACCTCACTGTCCGGCGCACCGTTTCGGCAGAGTCACTGGCCATAAAGAGGCTGCAGGAGATGATGAACTTCAGCAGCTTCCAGACGCCGCAGGGCAGGTTCATGACGCCTGTCCACTTCGCATTAATCGGGCTTGGCATACCTAACATGATATCCAAGCACGTGGCAGCAGCGAAGCACGGGCAGCAAACCAGCATCGGCGGCGACATGAGGCGCAGCGTGAAGGGCATGTCTGAAGGCATGTCCCGGCTGATGAAGCCCGGCAACATGGTCTGGGAAGTCCGCTGCGCCCACTGCGGCGCGAGGGGGAACCGCCACCAGAAATGCGGCTCCTGCGGCAAGACCATGATTTGATTTTTTTTTATTTTCTTCAATTTTTCTTTCCTCTTTCCTTTCATCAACCGCGCCATCAGCGGAGCGTGGCGGAGCAAGGCCCCCAGAGTCCCCCGTCGTCTATAAACAACTTTACGTTGCATGTCGTGGAAAACCTACGACTTTGAGCGTAAGCCCCTGCATTAAATTTAAAAACGTGCCGATGCTTTCCATTAACGATGAGACTCCTCAATCATAGGACTACCTCAATTAGGCGGGAGGAACGAATGTCGGGGGAGATAGCGCGAGCGAAGCCGATGGTATCGCAGCGCCCCGAGCTTCTGCCCGGCTATACGCCTCATTTGTCATACAAGTCTCCGCTCCGGTGCTATGCATACAATAAAAGCGGGAAGCGCGGCTTGCGTGCGGACCAGGTCACCTGCGGGATGAACCGGAACACCCTGACCCAGAAAGCCCCGCACATTTCGTTTTCGTCGCCATTGGAGCATGCCGCCAACCCTATCCTCAGCGGCGAGATACGGAACCTGGCATTGAGGTGCTCGCGCTCCCATCATAGCCACCCCTCCCCAACCAATCCGATGCACGCAGGATATGGCCAGGGGTATAACTCGCATCCGCATGCGCATGGGTACTGGATGGCCGCACAAAACCCGCATGGCGCGCATTTCCGCGCGATGGCCGATGTTTCGGCAAGCGCTTTCACCCGGCATGGTGTTTTCTCAGAGGACTGGACGCTTCCAAGGGATGCCCAACCCGCGCCTGCAGGCCAGATATCGTCGGCCTCCCCGGCGCATCCGCCACCCAAGCATATTCCGGGCGGGAACCCGGATTGCCCGGGTTTAGCGGCTACTAACAATGGCGCATCAGCCAACCAATCCATATCCGAGCTTCCTAGCATCACCCCTCTATATGCCGGGGCCGGGGACTCAAGCCTGCAAATCCAATCCCAAGCATCTGAATCTGCGCCAAATGCGCCTGCAGGCGGCAACCCAGGTCCCAACACCTCCTGCGCGGCCGATACCGCCGCCAGCACGCCAATCCGTTCATCCACAGCCAATCATATGGCGGGTGTCCGGACACCACACCATTTCATCCCTTCCATCCAAGGCGCAGTCCAAGGCATGGTCCAAGGCACTGCGAATCTGGCGGGACTGTTTGCGGGCCTTCTGCCTGCATCCGGCCAAACCCGTGCAAACCTGCAGGTGTCGCATACAACATCCACCCAATCGGTGGGCGCATATTCCGCAGAAACTCCAAAGGATGGGCAGAACCAATCGCCAAATGCGGCCAAATCCGCCGGGTGCAGTTCCACTCGGGCAAGAAAAGCGGCGCAGCTGATTGTGGCAAGGGCAGAAAACCCGCCCCCCGAATAAAGGACAATGTTTAAATTCCCGAACGCGCCAATAATAATCGGTGTCCATGAGACCAGCAGTCTTCATACCGGCGCTTCTGGCATTGCTTTGCCTCTCATTTGTCATCTCCGGATGCCTTGCGAAACTAAACGGCGGCTCCTCGGCATTCGAGCACGAATACCGCGACAACCTCAGCCGGGTGGCGATATACAACTCCTCCATGGCCGAGTTCTGCAGGCCTGGAAGCTGCTGGTGCATGGTCTGCAAGAACGGCACCAACATATTCGGGCCCCTCAACAACCTGATTGGCGGCTACTGCTACTATGACAAGAACTGCACGCCCGCGATGATGGCGAGCTACAACAACCGCACGGCCAACCCGGACCTGACCGTCCGGCAGTTCATGATAGGGCAGGGGCCAACATTCGGCGATTTCGGCGCAGCCAACACGCAATGCTCGGACCGCCTGAGCATGTCTGTGCAATGGCTTGTCGGCTCGAACGTATCCCCGTACATACGGCCTGATGCGGTCCGCACCATGTGCTTCCTGAGCAAGGACATAATCCCGGTCTACATCCTCTACAGCAACGGCTCCAACATCAACATCACCCGTTCGCGCGATATCGGCACGATTCTCGGCACCGAAGGCGACGACGTCTTCATGGGCCGATTGTCCGACGGCCCTGTCGGCCCCGTCGTAGTAGTCACCGAGATGGATTTTGATCGGAGCAAGGCCGCGGAAGTAGCCAACCAGGTCCGCGCCATCGACCAGGGGTGCGGGAACGACCGGGCCAACAACAAGATATTCTGCTTCATCGCTGTCGCCCCGAAAATCAACGATTTCGAAGCCCTCGACACCGTCATGAGGGAGCTTGGCGCAGATGCCGACAAGGTCGACCTGGTCGCATACGGCATCAACGGGAAATACCTCCACTCATGCGAAGGCGCGCGGGCGAGGCAGCAGGCGCTGAATTTCTCATCATACGCCCTATACAACTGGAGCAAGCCGACAATCATCCCATACGTCCTTTTCGACCCCGGGACTAACGACACGGACAACTCGTGCACGTGGGGCGAGAACGACGTCGTCTCAGCCTACGGGGCGTTCTTCCCCTTCGGCGTCACGACATTGCAAAAGCGCGGCGTCGTGGGCATAGCGCCATACTCATACAACACGTCCGGCGGCATAGGCGTCACGAACCCCCTGAACTGCTCGGACTGCGGCGTGGCGAGGACGGCATCCCGCCTGCGCGCCTGGTACGCGGGCTGCCAGGCTTATACCAACGTCACAAGGCCCTCAGGCAACGTCCCCTCAGGCTCGACGCAGATTCTCTTCGGCAACGAATCAGGCACTTCGTGCAACTCCAACACGAATTTCGATTTCATGCGCGGCTTCAGTTTCGCCGGCCGCGACATAATGCAGCAGCAGACCACGCAGCTCCGGGATGCGGCGCCGCTCCTTTTCACGTGCGACGCCTGCCTGCTCGCGAACTCGAGCCGTCCTATCAGCGACATATTCGCGAGCCTCCGCCCGTCGACCGGAGCGGCCCCGGACCGTTACTGCACGAGCTATCCTGAAATCAACCAATGGGCTAGCGCCCGCAACCTGGACCCGATGCTGGTCCGGGCTTTCGTGCTTACTGAAAGCGATTTCAACCCCTGCTCTGCCGCAAGGGTATGCAGGCAGGGCTATGACGACGGCCGGTGCTTCGAGCCTGGTCCCGGAAAGGACGAGTGCTATGACATGTCATACGATGAGATGTACGACCCGGCGGGGAACTGCACATTCGACATCGCCCCGAATTCGGGCAGCGCACAGCCAGACTGGCGCTACTGTGCGGTCGGCATCATGCAGAGCCTCGAGCCGCCATACACGTTCTGGCCGGCATCAGTGAATCCTGATGGCGCAAACGGCCCGTATTTCGACGTCTTCGACCGCTCCGGTTTCCGCACCCTTGACCTGAACGGCGTCAAGGCGTGCAATCCCCGCTTCAACCCGTTCGTGGCAGCCGATTCAATATGCATCGGGACTGCCAAGCTGGAATCCGCCCTCCGTGCCGCACGGGGCTGGATAAACTCGCACCGCGGCCAGCTGAACTGGGGCTCGGGCGACATTGACAAGGACAGCCTTTTCGCGGCATATGTCGCCGGCAACATGTATTCCGGCTTCTGGGGCAGCAAGTCAAGGTCGGCGGACCACCCGAGGTGCTCCAGCGGCGTCTCAAATGGCGACTGCTGGGCTTACGGCTTCTCGCTCAGCTGGGCCGTGAATGACACATACTGCGCATCAGACGCGGGCCAGGACGACCCGCACTGCGAGGGCGGCCACCCGAAGAAGAACCCTCCGTACGAGTGCTACGGCTACTCGGACTTCATCCAGTACGTGCAGGAGTGCGAGGTGCCATTCCTTCCGCGCAGGGTTGACCCTGGCAAGGGCAAGGTGGAGGCATTCCTGTGGCTTAGCAACGGATGCCCGAACAACTTCTGCCCTGATGGCAAGAAGCTTTTCCAGCTCATGGAACGCTCACTGCCTGGAAGCGGCACCCCTTACATACCGGACAATCCGACCTGCTCGACGACCTCGTCATCCGGCGGCGGCCTGAGCCTTGGCGGGGGGTAGGCTCATCCAAATGCCTTCGGAAGCGGAAAGTTTGTTGAATAATAAATCCGTATCCCTCCCACTATTTCTCCTGGCATTGATATGCTTCGCTTTCGCCCTCTTCGGGTGCCTGTCGAAAACCGACATGGGTCCTTCGTTGTTCGAGCAGGAATACCGGGACAACCTGAACCGGGTGGCGATATACAACTCATCGATGAGTGGGTTATGCAGGCCTGGAAGCTGCTGGTGCATGGTCTGCAAGAACGGCACCAACATATTCGGTCCCCTCACCAACCTGATCGGCGGCTATTGCTACTATGACAAGAACTGCACGCCGGAGCAGATGGCAAGATATGCCAACTACAACAACTCCGGCGACCCAAGCCTTTCAGTCCGGGCATTCATGATTGGCCAAGGGCCCACTTTCGGCGATTTCGGCGCTGCCAATACCCAGTGCTCGGACCGCCTGAGCATGTCCGTGCAGTGGTTGGTTGGGACGAACGAATCGCCATACCTGCGTCCCGACGCAGTCCGTTCCATGTGCTTCCTCAGCAAGGACATAATCCCGGTCTACATCCTCTACAGCAACGGCACCAACATCAACATCACGCGCTCGCGGGAAATCGGCACGATTCTCGGCACTGAAGGCGATGACGTCTTCATGGGAAGGCTGTCCGACGGCCCGGTCGGGCCGGTCGTAGTAGTCACCGAGATGGATTTCGATAAAAGCAAGGCTGCGGAAATTGCCAACCAGGTCCGCGCAATCGACCAGGGGTGCAGGAATGATAGGGCTAACAATAAGATATTCTGCTTCATCGCAGTCGCCCCGAAGATAAACGATTTCGAGGCGCTTGACGCAGTCATGCGGGAATTAAGCGCGGACCGCGACAAGGTCGACCTTGTCGCATACGGCATCAACGGCAAATACCTCCACTCATGCGACGGGGCGAGGGCGAGGCAGCAGGCCCTGAATTTCTCCTCATACGCCCTATACAACTGGAGCAAGCCGACAATCATCCCATACGTCCTTTTCGACCCAGGGACCAACGACACGGACAATTCGTGCACGTGGGGCGAGAACGACGTCGTCTCAGCCTACGGGGCGTTCTTCCCCTTCGGAGTCACGACATTGCAGAAGCGCGGCGTAGTGGGCATCGCGCCGTATTCTTTCAACACCTCGGGCGGCATAGGAGTCACCAACCCACTTAACTGCTCAGATTGCGGCGTGGCGAGGACTCAATCGCGCCTGCGCGCATGGTACGGCGGCTGCCAGGCGTACACGAACGTGACCCGGCCTTCGGGCAGCAATCCGTCCGGATCCACGCTGATACTTTTCGGAAACGAATCCGGGACCACCTGCAACGTCAATACAAATTTTGATTACATGCGGGGCTTCAGTTTCGCCGGCCAGGATATCATGCAGCAGCAAGCCAATGGGCTTCGGGAGGCCGCGCCGCTCCTTTTCACATGCGACGCCTGCCTGCTCGCGAACGCAAGCCGCCCTGTCAGCGATATGTTCCCGAGCCTCCACCCCTCAACCGGCGTGCCGCCTGACCGCTACTGCACGAGCTATCCTGAAATCAACCAGTGGGCGAGCGCCCGCAACCTCGACCCGATGCTGGTGCGGGCATTCGTGCTTACTGAAAGCGATTTCAACCCCTGCTCAGCCGCAAGGGTGTGCCGGCAGGGCTATGACGATGGCCGCTGCTTCGAACCTGGGCCCGGAAAGGACGAATGCTATGACAATGCATATGATGAGATGTACGACCTCCCGACCGGCAACTGCACATTCGACATCGCCCCCAATTCAGGCAGCACCCAGCCGGATTGGCGCTACTGCGCCCTGGGGCTGATGCAGACTCGTGAACCCCCATTCACTTTCTGGCCTTCAACCATGCGTTCGGACGGAATGAACGGCCCTTACTTCGACGTATTCGACCGTTCGGGCTTCCACACCCTGAATCTTAACGCTGCCAAAGGATGCAATCCCAATTTCAGTCCGTTTGCGCCTGCGGATTCGATATGCCTGGGCACGCTGACAATGGAAAACGATTTGAGGGCGGCCAGAGGCTGGATAAACTCGCACCGGGGCCAATTGAACTGGCCAGCCAGTGATATCGACAAGGATGCCCTTGCCATCGCATATGTCGCAGGCAACATGTACGCAGGATTCTGGAACATGCCGGGAAGCGCGCGCGTCCCGTATGAAGGCCAGGAGCACCCGAGATGCTCGAGCGGCGTCTCAAACGGCGACTGCTGGGCTTATGGGTTCTCCCTTAGCTGGGCGGTGAACGAGACTTACTGCGCATCATCGGCGGGCCAGAGCGACCCCCACTGCGAGGGCGGCCACCCGAAAAAGAATCCGCCATTCGAATGCTATGGCTATACTGATTTCATCCAGTATGTGCAGGACTGCGAAGTGCCCTTCCTGCCCCGCAAGGCAGACCCCGGAAAGGCCAAGGTCGAAGCCTTCATATATCTCAGCAACGGCTGCGCGAACAACTTCTGCCCTGATGGCAAGAAGCTTTTCCAGCTCATGGAACGCTCACTGCCTGGAAGCGGCACCCCTTACATACCCGACCTTCCGACATGCTCGACGACCTCGACAACGGGCGGCGGCGGCCTGAGCCTTGGCGGTGGATAGCGGGTTTAGGGTTCCGGGTTTCCAGTTTCCTGCATCTAATGCGAGTTAATGGGGAAAAACGCGGGATTGCGAATCCGCCATTGTGTTACCTATGTCCGCGTCCAATTTGAACATTTGATATGGCTAAGGATGGCCTGAGAATTGGAAAGCATAAGAAAAACTAAGACAGCCATTCCTTGCCCTTGATTTTCTTGTTGATGTACTCGCCGACGAACGTGAGCCGTTGTCCCTGCAGGGCATCCTGCTCTATCTTCTTCCTCGTTTTCAGGACCATCTTCAGTTCGCGCACCCAGTCCGCGTAGCGGTTTATCCAGGGGTACCCGAGCATTTCTTCCGCGCGCTTCACATCCACGTCCTTGGCCTTGATGGTGAGCTTGTCGAGGAAGTCGAATTCCTTGATGTCGCTCATCGTCACGCCGAGGAACTTGGATTCGGGGACCGCGAAATCCTTGCCCAGATACGCCAGGTTCATGCTGCCGGTCTTGATTGTCCAGTAGATGTACCATCCCCAGGCATCGCAGTCCATCAGGCAGTAAATCGGGAGCTTCTTGTCGGCAAGTTTCCGGAGCAGCCTCCGTGTTCCCCTAGTGGACTGGCCTTTCGGGGTGACAAGGAGGCAGTTCTCCTTCTTCCAGAACTTGTCCTCGTTCAGCCTCTGCCAGAGCGCGTCCTTCTCCACGACCAGCACATAATCGGCATCCAGCTCCTTGATTTCCATGCCATTGTCCACGTCGGAAGGGATGCTCCAGCCGCTTCGGCCCTGCTTGGATAGGTCGATTAGCGTATCATCGCCCCCGAACTTGTCCATGATAGTCATCGGCCCGGCCACGAACCCTTTCCGGTCTGTCGTGAGGTTGAGGTCTTCCCGCTTAATCTTGAGGGCCACTTCCAGGTCCTCTATAAGTGCGTTTGACTCGGATTGCTCCGTGAACAGGTCCTCGTCGATGTCTTCCCCGAGGGTGAATTTCAGCTGGTAGAAAAGGCCCCTAATCGACGTGTGCAGGTTTTCCTTGAGGAACTGCCTGCTTTTCGCGGCTATTGCGACGGTCTGCATGAACGTGCGCGCCTGAGCCACGCTCAGGAACTTCCTGGTTTCCTTCTTCTCCCCGGTCCTGAGGCACCCCATCCCCTCGTCGAAAATGGTGTTGCTTTTTGTGCGCAGGACGGTCTCGAACGTGGGCCCTTCCCCTCTCTGGACCTCGTTCACCATCTGTTTCCCCATCGCCTGAAGCTTTGAATTGGCAGCGTCGCTCATCACTCTTCACCCTCTTCCTCAGGCTTCCCGTTGCCTGGCACCGCGCCCGGTTCGGGGTCCTTTTCCTCGGTCTCCTCGACCTCCATGTCCTCGCGCGCGTATTTCTCCTCGATTATTTTTGTGAGCGCCTTCTCGATTTCCGCCTTCTTTTCTCCGGTCAACGATGCGAGGTCGCCAGAAAGCTGCTGGATGTACCTGCTCACGACCTTCTTCTTGGTGGCAATCTCATGCGCCTTCCTCTTGCCGGAAAGATATTTCTGGACACCGCGTGAGGCCTCCATTATCGCGAACTTGATTTCGTCCATGACATCCTCTTCAAGGGACACGGCCTGCTTGCCCGCGCTGGTGTAGGGGACATGGACGCTGACGAGGTTCACGAGGACCGCTATCGGCTCCTCCTCGAAATTCTTGACATCGTACCTCTTCCAGTCCATCGTCTTTATCGTTTCCGTGATTGCGCAGCCGCCCGAATCGAAAAGCAGGGGGACGCGGTTGGCAAACCTCATCACCTCCCCCTTCTTGCCCGCCCCGGCAACGCCGCCGCCATAGGCGATGCCCACTTCGACCATGAACGGGATGCCCCCGCGGTAAACCTTCGGGCTCCGTTCTGTGACGACCAGCACTTCCGGGTTGAAAATGTTCCGGAAAGACACTTCGACCTGCTCCTTGCCTATCGGCACGAGGGAATCCATGGCCGGGGCAATCCATTTCACTTGCGAGAAAGCCTTGACCAATGATTCGGCCTCCTCCCATGTGAGGTCCTGCGGGCTCTTGTTCAGGTCTACTGTAGGAAGGAGGGCGCGCAATTCCTCGACTTTGCCGGCGCTCACCCTTGAAAACGTTTCCTGGAGGAACGACGAGAGCCTGCGGCTCTCCCGGTTATGCCTGGCGAATTCCAGAAGGTCGTGCGTCCCGATTCCCAATGGGTGGGGCTTGATTTCCATGGGCTTGGCCGGGTTGACGGCAACGGAGCGCGGGAACGAAGTGCTCTTGTTGTCCGGCTCGATTAGCGTTATCGCGCAGTGCGGGTTCGCGAGCGCAGTGCGCCGGAGATACTCGTATACGCCGTAATTGCTCCGCTCATAGCGCACATCCTTGAATTCGGAAATGAATGTGAGGCCAACCTCCCCCTCGACGGCATCCACTTCTTCGATGATATCCACAATGGGCTTGTTCTGCTTGAAATCTATGCTTATGCTGGCCGTGACCTTCTTCCCTTTGTAAACGGATACGGCCTTTGTGGGCTGGCCGGTCGTGAGGTAGGAGAACATGGTGCACGCAGCCGCCCCGATTCCCTGCTGGCCCCTCTGCTGGAGGTAGCGGTGGAACTTCGTTCCTGCCAGCATCTGGCCGAGCGCTTTTCCAAGGTGCGTCTTCGGGATGCCCGGGCCGTTGTCCTTGATTGTGAGCCTGTAATGCTCCTTCTCGCGGTCCAATTCCTCCACCTGGACGAAAATCTCAGGGAGTATGCCCGCCTCCTCGCAGGCATCCAGCGAGTTCGTGACTATCTCGTGCACGATTATGGTCATTGAGCGGACCTTTCCCGAAAATCCGAGCATCTGCCGGTTCTTCTTGAAGAACTCAGCGACCGAATGCTCCTTGAACTGCTTGAAAATGTCGTCTTCTGGCATACGAATCACTCGGCATGGGTTTCTGGCTGTGTATCGTGCCACAGCTATTAATATCTTGCCTTGACCACTGCTTGAGAGCCTGCGCAATCCCCTAGCTTTTCAGCCTCGACTCCATTATTTCCCGCTTGGCCTTCGCGAGGTAGCCGAGGACGCTCGTGTGGCGCGCCCCGTCTATAAGCATGCCTATCGCTTCCTTCGCGTATTCCATCGCGTCAATCCTCGCGATTATGGCAATCGTGTTCCCGTAAATGCTGACGTATGAATCCGTCGCCTCCTCAATGGAGTATTTTATCTTGCCGTTTTCCCCTATCACCCTTCCCTTGAGGCGGGTAATCGCGTTCTCCGAGCTGATTAACTCCTTAAGCGGGATGATGTACAACCCGTAATCGTTGTCAAGGAGCCTGAGCGCGGTTTCGGCCGAGAACCCCCGCCCGATTGCCTTGACGATTTCATGCACGAAATATGCTTCCGCCGGGTCGCCGACAATCTCAACCTCGCCATCCGGGTCGATTATAAGTTCGACCTTGCACCTGCTCTCTATTTTCTTCTTTGTAGCATCATCCTTGCCCAGAAGCACCCTTACGCGCTCGGCTGGAATCCTGACAAAATCCGTCATATTCATACCCCGATAATAATCACAAACCGCGGTTATCTCTTCCCAATGTCCAGAATCTTCTGGAGGAGCTTCCGAACGCCCTCGTCAGATTCTGATGCGAGCCTTTTCTCGGCCCCCGCCCTGACCTCGCCATCCGCTGCCATCCCAACCAGGACCTCGGCTGCGGCAAGCCGCGCCTGGGCATCCCAGTGCGACAGCAGTATTATCAGCGATTTCCGGACTTCCTCATCATCCCTTATGAGCGATATCGCTTTAATAGCGTTCAGCTGGTTCTGGCCGATATCCCCCCTTGCGATAATCATGAGCTCCTTCTTCATAGCCTTTGCCAGTTCCTCGCTCTCTATCTCTGCCAGGTACTCCAGGGCCACCGCGCCTGTGCTCCTTCCGCGCACCATCGTGATGAGGCTTTCGGACAGCGCCTTTCCGTAATTCTCCTGTGCAAGGAGCTTTTTCATCGCATGCGACACTTCAGAACGGATGCCAAGCTTCCGCTCGCAGGCTTTTTCGAGGAACTCGGCGAGCGCGTCGTTCCAGCCTCCATCCATAATCATCATGAGCGAGTATAGTGCGATGAACTTCGGCGCAAGCCCGTACCTTTCGCCCTGCTGGCTCGAAAGCACGGCTATAGCCACGCGAATCAGCGAGAACCGGTCATTGTCAAGCGTGGCCAAATCAAGGCCCGGCTTGCGTGTTGCGGCATACGCGCCCAAGACCCGCCAGAACACGTCGCGTATGTTGGTGTCCGGGGAAAGGCCGAACTTCCCGAGCCCGAGTTTCTTCTTCTCCGGAGGCGGCGCTCCGCCGCTGTCATCCCCCCCGAAGGCTTCCTTTGCCATATCCATACCTTCTGCCGACGCCCCTTTGCAAAGCTAAGGTCATCGGCATAATGCATGTGTAAACATGCCTTAAAAGCACTTCCGCCCATCGCTTCATGCATGGACGCTCAGCCTTACGACGTTGTCATAGTCGGCGCGGGGCCTGGGGGTCTCTCATGCGCGGCTCATCTGGCGGGTTCCGGGTTGCGTGTTCTGGTTTTGGAAAAGAACGACCGGCTCGGGAAGAAAATCTGCTCCGGCGAAATATCCTCCAAGGTCAAGACCCCTAAGGGTTTCGACCGCGGCCATCCGTGGACTGAAATCCACGTCGGCACCGATGATACGAAAACCGTGGTGAAGCTTCCGCGGCCCTACCTCCATACGGTCGGCCGCCCGGAAATCGAGAACCATCTCAAATCCCAAAGCGACGCGACGGTGAATTTCTCCGAGCCTGTCACAAAAATCACCCCGGCTTACGTGGAAACGCCACAAGGCCGCTACTCCTACCGCCACCTTGTGGGGGCCGACGGCTCTTTCTCCGCAGTCCGGGCGCACCTTGGCCTTCCGTCAAAAAACATATCTGGCTGGGCATTCCATTGCATCCTCGATAAGCCATGCACGGAATTCCAGATGTACTGGCTCCCGAAGACCCTGCCCGGCTCTTACGGCTACATGATGTCCAAAAACCGGGACAAGACCATGGCCGGCATGGCCTGGCGGGGCGAGTTCGACCATGCCCTTGCGGCAAAGGCGAAAGAATGGGTTGGAAAAACCTTCGGCATCGACCCAACGAATCTCAAAACAGAGGCGATGCGGGGGAACGCCGATTATCGCGGCTGGGAGTTCGGCAACATCTACCTCGTAGGCGATGCGGGCGGCTTCCTGAACCCGCTGACGACAGAAGGCATCGCATTTGCCATCCGGAGCGGCGAAGGCGTGGCAAAGCACATCATCGGGAAACCCGAAGGCCGGAAAATCATGAAACGCATGGCGGACGCGCATATCTGGCAGGTGCGGCTGTTCCACCTCTTCACGAACCCCCGCCTTCCTTTCTGCTGGGCGCTGGATTGGGTGCTGAAGAATCCGAACGGCAGGGTCAGGCGGAAACTGTTCGACTGGGTGTTCTGGAACCTGATTGACGGCTGATTAGTTCCGCGTCCCTATTTCCTGATTTTTTGGATTGGCGGTTCCCTCTCGCCGTGTCCTTTAGCCCTGGGGGCTATATGCCCGGGCTTTCTCGGGGTGAATCTGGTCGACAGTCCGGCTAGGTACAGCCCAATCATCTTCCGTATCTCCCGCGCAGCATCCTCTTCCCGGTCCACCTGGGTGGTGCATCCGGGGAGCTTGGGCACGGAGACGATTAATTTTCCCTCAGACTTTTCAATAGTGACCTTGAAACCTTCCACTTCGATTTCTTTCATGTTAAACCACCCCTCAACTAGAGCCCCAGCTCCCTCCGTTTCCCCTCGAATTCTTCCGGGTCGATGCCCGATTCCTTTATTTTCTTCTTGAGCGTCGGCGCGCTCAGTTCCATCTGGCCCCTGTGCGCTTTCTGGATGCACATCGTGTTCCCGCCCCCATCCCGCATCAATGTGCCGTGCGTGGTTTCGCGCAATTCTTGAAAGCCCAGGGCTTTGACGACTTTCTTGAAATCATCCGGGTCCATGGGCCTGCTCTGGTACGACCTCTCTTTTTCGATTTTTTCCGGCGCCTGCTTCGGCAATGGAATCCCGAGCTGGCGCGTTATGTCCTCGTACGTATCGATTAGGATGCCCGGCGTTTCGTCGTAGTCCGCCCAGACTGGCAGCGGCCGCTCATTCGACTTGGCCCACCCGTCCAGGACCGCCTTTTTGTTCTCCATCGCTTCGAGTTCGGAAATGAAATCATCTTCCTTGGGGATGAGAACCGTTTCTGGGTACCTGGCGAAGACCTTCTTCACAACTTCCTTCCCGAGCGTTGATGCGAGCACGAGCTCCACCCTGTCCCCGACCAACTTCTCCCCGAAAAGCTCCTCAGCCTTGATTACCGTGCTCTCGTCCTCTATTCCTATGGAAAGGAGGAGTTCCCTGGTCTTCTTGCTTACCAGGAGGCCGCCCTCAATGAGATTCAGGGGGGCCTTCCTCTTCCGCTCCGTCTTCCTCCGCTGCTCTTCCCTCTGGATTATCGCATGGTGCAATGATGAGAGCCGGAGTATCATGTCCTCGGCTTTCTTGAGCGCCTCCGCGCTTGCTCCCGCCCTGGCTTTCTCAGCTTGGTATATCTTGAAAAGAAAATGGAGGTTGCTTGAAGCGGTGATTGTAGCCTCGTAACCCATTTCCGCCGCAAGCTCGGCTATCTCGTGCTGAAGTCCAGGCTCCAGCATGCCGACCTTGATTTTTTTCAATATCGGCGCATAATCCCCCGGTTCCATGGAATATACTTGCCCGCCACATGTTTTAATCATTCATTTTCATGCGCTCTATCTTCATGCATCTGTCCATGACGACATTCAAGCCGGCCTTCTGCGCTTTTTTGGCCGCCTCCCCGTTCACCACGCCAAGCTGCATCCAGATTGTTTTCGCCCCGATTGCTATCGCGTCGTCCACGACCTGCGGCACGTCCTCGTTTTTTCGGAAGATGTCCACGACATCCACATGGACGTCTTTGGGGATGGCGGCAAGGCTCGGATACGCCGTGATTCCGCGCCATTTGCTGATATTCGGATTCACCGGGATTATGGTGTAGCCGTGCCCCATGAGGTAGCTTGCGACATCGTAGCTTGGGCGCTCCGGCTTGTCCGAAAGCCCGACGACCGCTATCGTCTTTGCGCTCCGCAGAATCGTTTTGATGTCCATGGGTGGTGAATGCAGCGAACACTTATAACCGTCTTGCCCCCCCAGGATTCCGCGGAAATCCGCTCCCTTGCGAAAAGCTCTTTTATCCGCCCGCAGCCCTCAATGCGGTGGTCGCATGATTGGAATGAACTATGAAGAGTTGGCGCTCCTGGATGAGATAATGGCATTTAGGATGAGGGCGATACAAGGACGGAGGCGCAGCCGCAGGGCACTCCGGCGGCTGTCCCGTATTGTATGATTGCTGGCAGGATGGCGGTTTTATTTGCGGCCTTTGCCGCCCCTCATTTTTTCTTTTTCAATTATTGAATCCGTTGAGGCCTGTGAGCAGGTATTGGATGCCCCAGGCCATCGTGATTATGCCCATCATGGTGGACATGATTTGAAGCCCCCCGCGCCCGACGATTTTTGTCAGGAACTTGGATAAGACCAGCACGCCCAGGGTGATTATCAGCACCATCCCGCCGGCGATTGCAGTAGTGGCTATTCCAGCATCCCCGGTGAGTATTATCGCAGTCGTGATTGTCGCGGGGCCGCAAATCATCGGCGTTCCAATCACCACCGCCACCTCGCTGACCTCCTCCTTCTCTTTTGGGAAAGAAATACCGAGGCCCATCTGGATGCCGAGCAGGATGAGTATTATCCCGCCTGCAGCCCGGAACGCCTCGATGTCCACGCCGAGCATCGTCAGGATGGATTGGCCTCCGATTGCGAAAATGAAGAAGACTGCCGCCGCCACAAGGACCGCCTTTTGCGCAATCCGGAGCTTCTCCTTATCATCCATCTTGGACGTGAGCGACAAGAACGCGCCAAGGCTGGCAAGGGGGTCGATTATGCCCAAGAGTAGGACGAACGCTTCCAGGAGGCCTGCCATGCGGGTTGTTTCCCCCAAGCAACGTTAAAATGCCTTTTGGCCGCAAAAGAACCCGGACTGGCCGCTCGGCTCTTCGCCACCCGCTCTGCTCACTGCTCGGACTTGATCTTGTAGAATTTGATGACGCAGTCTATGCAGAGGTCGGCAAATCCCCTAGCACTTCCCATGTAGACCTTTCTTGTGTCGCTTTGCCCGCGACAGAGGAAGCAAACCCCCATTATCCGGTTTTCAAGGGCAAATCTTTTAGCCCTGCCGGATTGGGGGATTCTGGAGGGCTGGCCTCAGTCATCCTCGGAGAGCTTCTTCCTCAAATCATTAAGCTCATCGTGGAGGGACCTGTTCTTCTTCAGGGGGTCCATCTTCGCCTTCTTCTCCAAATCATCGATTCTCGCCTTAATGTTCGCCTTCTTCCTTGATAAGTCCTTTTTGCTCATTCCCATAATCAAGACCGATACTCCATTCTCCGGCGGGTTTATTATTGGTGAGCATGCTGCTCACCCAGATATATTAATAAAATATAACATCAAATAAGTTATTGATGAAGCCAGTCCATCTCATACTATCCAAACACGCCGATTCGCGCTTGCACGGAAGGGTCCGCGGCGAGGCGTTCGCGTCCAGTTCTTTTTCCCGGGTCGTCTCTGGGAATCCGTCCGGACGGTTCGGCCTCATACTTGAGGATAATTTCATCGGGAATGACCTCATCATGCAAGGCGATTCCATCCGCACGGACAGCGTCCTGCGGACTTCGCTTGCAAGCCAGACCCGGAGATACCGGGATTACCTGCTCTCTCTGGCCCGCCAAGTCGAGCGTGGGGTGGATGATGCGCGGGGCATCATGTCGCCGCTTGCCGTCACGGAAAAGATTATTGATGAAAACAGGAATACGCCGGGAAGGGTGCTCCTTAGGTTTTCAGCCACCTGCGAAGAAGCCCAGCTCCTCACCATCGAATCATTTTTCTGGAAGAACCGGGGCTATATGGCGGCGTTTTTTGAGGGTGACGAATCAGCGGGAATACATCACCTCGCGGACAGCATCCGCCTTATGGCCCGTGCAGTGGTCGCCCGGGATATCCTTTTAGTCGGGCAGGTTTCAGCCCTTTCAGAATCCGTGGACGCGGTCATCGTCCTCCAGGGTTCCAATCACAGGAACCTTGCCTCGGCTCTTTGGCCTGGGCTCAGCCTTCAGGTGCATGCCCAGCCGGACGACCCGCTCCCTTTCTATGACGAAGCGCTGGTCCGGCTTCTTGGGCCTCGTCCGCCCGATGATTCTGCGCTCGCCGAATCGATGCGGAAGGAAATCGCATTCCACAGGCTTTTCCTGCCCCTCGTGCAGTCGTGTTCTGGAGCGTTTGTCGAGGATATGATACGGGAATGCCGCGATGCGGTGGAGCCGATGCGCTAAGCCGTGCAGGCGCAGGATTCCGGCATGGCCCACCAAGGATTCCACCGGCGCTTTTCTTCAACCCTGCCGGGGGCGTCTTCTGCTGATTACGAATGTGACGGCGAGGAGGCCGGGCGCCATTATGGACGCCACCGGGCAGGTGCCTGCATTTTCCACCCACGCATACCCCTCCGGGCATTGCCAAGGCCCATCTTCACCATCCGTTTTCCCCTCCCACCCCGCGGGCACAGTCGCGTTCGTGAACATGCACTGTTTCGTCTGACGGTTGATTGCCATCTCCCCGCAATCCCCCATCGCCCCGCTGTGGCCTTCACTGCAGCAGCGGGCATTCTTGCCCGGCGTGCAGTTCCGCGCTGCGGTGACCTCGGCATACCCTTCCGGGCATTGCCCGGTGCCGAACCCGAGGCTCACCCAGCCTTCCGGGATTTCGCAGCGCGTGCACTCATCCCCAGCATTGAACATCGAGCATTCCATCGTCGCGTTGTTGACGATTATTTCCGGAGGCGCCGGGGCGGCGAGGCAGGAAGCTGCAAGAAAAAGGAAGATTAGCGCAATTTTCATGGGATTCCTTCTCCACCCAACGTTTTAACGTTTGCGTTGGCCCGGCGGATTTGGGGGAAAATATATAAAGCAGGAAACCCCTTCCTTTATCGGCGGATTCGTCTGTCTTGGCGCTGATAAGTAATGGATTCAAAGACCCGCTTGTTATACTGGCTCCTCAATGCATCGCGGGGCGGTCCCACCCGCGTGCGCATCCTCAGGGCAATCTATGAAAAACCGGTGAATATGCGGCAGCTTTCGATAACCCTTGCGCTGGATTATAAGACGGTCCAGGGCCATGTGGAGCTTCTTGTGGAAAACGGGATACTCGAGACCCCGAAGAAGAAATACGGCTCGGTCTATTTTCTCAGCCCCGAGTGGGACGGGAACGAATACCTAAACGAACTGTTCATGGGTGATACGAATGGAAAAAAGAAAGGAAAATAACCTCACACTGAAGGCGTTTTGCGGTGCGGTGCTGGCCATACTGATATCGGTCGGCTTCCTGCTTGCTGCCAATGCGGCCATGCCGTTCCGGCAGTTCGAGCCAAGGGACATCCCGCCGCGCGAAGCGCTGCCGGATGTGTTCCAGAACGTTTTCCTCCTGCACACCGTCCTGTCACTCGCGATGCTCATCCTCTCGTTCTACCTGTTCTTCATATACCTCAAGGACTACCTGCAGCTGAAAAGCGGGTTCACGTTCGGACTCCTGCTCGCCATCTTCTCATTCATGCTTTTTGCGGTGACCGCCAACCCCTTCCTGCATGTCTTTTTCGGGGTTTACGGCCGGGACGGCATCTTCCAGAGCGTGCCCTACCTGTTCGCGACCATCTCGCTCGGCATACTTGTCTGGGTGAGTTCGAAATAGGCCCCCATTCCGGCGTAATTTGGGGGATATTTCGGGAAATCCTTTTATAAAGCGCCAGACCCGTTAGCGGCTGGTGATTGACTTGGATAGTGCAAAAGCGGTCTTTGGAACACTTTTGGTTCTCATGCTCGCGGGCGTGGGATTCGCCCACGGCATCGCATTCTGCCCTGGCGCCAACCTCACAGATTCTGTCCGCGAACAGTTCGAAGATGCCCGGGCGGACAACGACAACGCCGCCATGAAAACGCTTCGGGAACAATACTGCCCAGCGCCGGATTTCCCCCCTGTTGGGTTCGGGCCGGGCTCTCCGGATGCACGGCATGGCGGTTTCTGCCCGGGTGCGAACCTGACTGAAGACGTCAAGGCGCAGTTCGAGGGGGCACGGGCCGACAATGACACCGCCACTTTGAAATCGCTCAGGGAGGAATACTGCCCTGCACCGGACAAGCCGGACGCATCGATAATACGGGGCGCCAAAGCCCATGCGAATTCCATGATAAACAGAATAATGGAGTCGATGGACTCCGGGGATTACGCCGGCGCCAAGGATTTGCTTGAAAACCTTCGCACGCTAATCCGCGCAATCCCGCCCCGCACCGGTCCGCAAGGATTCGGAGGGCCGATGGCGCCTCCGCCTGGCGGTTTCGCGGCCAATGCGTCGGTGGAATCCTGATGGGTGCCCACCCGTATCTGTCGCTTGCGCCGGATGCGCAATCCCAGATACCGCTAACCGGGGGCAGGCTTCGGCCCGAACCAATCGGGGCAAGTCTCATGAGGCTGCCCCCGGTCATCCTCCTCGTCGCGGCCGTGTCGGGGTTTGCGCTTGCCGGCATCCTGGCATCGTGGATTTTTTAGAAGAAAAAAGGTTTGACATATGGCGATAATCGAGCTCCGGGACGTTGTAAAGGAATACAAGACCGGCAAGACCGTATTCTCGGCCCTCCGCGGCATCAACCTCAGAATCGACAAGGGCGAATTCGTCTCGATAATGGGGCCATCAGGGTCCGGCAAGAGCACTATGCTCCATTTCCTGGGGTTCCTCGACAAGCCGACCAGCGGCGAGGTGCTAATCGAGGGCGAAGCGATGTCGAAAATGGACCGGGACGGCCTGGCATTCATCCGGAACAAGAAAATCGGCTATGTCTTCCAGTCGTTCAACCTCGCCCCGACTCTCAGCGTCGCCAAGAACGTCGAGCTCCCCCTCATCATAAGGGAGATGGACAAGGCGGAGCGGGAGAAGAAGGTCCGCGATATGCTTTCCCTCGTCCACCTGCTCCCGAAATGGGACAACGTCCCGTCGCAACTCAGCGGCGGCGAGAAGCAGAGGGTGGCGATTGCCCGCGCGCTTTCCACGGACCCGGACATCATCCTGGCCGACGAGCCGACCGGCAACCTGGATTCCGCCAGCGGCAAGGATGTGATGGACTTCATCTACAACCTCTGGAAGGGGCATGGAAAGACCGTCGTCATAGTCACTCACGAGCCCGTCGTGGCTGCTTATGCGAGAAGAACGGTGCATATCCGCGACGGGCAAATCGAGAAAGACGTATCGCAAGCCGGCAGGAAAGCCGAACTGCATGAACTGAAGCTCAAGAAGTGATGGAATGAAAACCTGGAACCTACTGTTGATGGCATTATTGTTAAGCGTGACGCTGGCATACAGCGCGGACTCCACCTCCCCGGCGCTGCAGGTGACCGGTTACAACGTGGTCCCGGAAACCGTATATCCCGGGACGAACGGCCAGCTGGAACTCACAATCGAGAATACCGGCACCGAGACCGCCAAGGGTTCGGCCGTGTACTACACCTACGGGACCGACCAGCAATGGAGCGTCTACCTCGGCGATATCGGGCAGAACTCCCAGGCAATCACCACGATTCCGTTCGTGGTTCCGGATAAGGTGAGCAGCGGCATACTCGTGCTGAATGTGGACCTGTACTATCTTGACGAAGACGAAACCGGGTCCAAGCATACGATGGCATCCATTCCCATATCTATCGGCCAGCATGAGGTCCTGGAAGTGCGGACGCTTTCCTTAAGCAGCAGTACCATCGGCAAGGGGGAGAAGCTGACCGTTGCGCTTGAGCTGGAAAACACTGGTGGCGTCATGAAGAATGTCATAATCTCTGCGGCGGACAATTCCTCGTTCAGCCTGGCTGGGACAACCCAGAAGCGGGTCGGCGATATCGAAGCGAACGCAAGCAAGAATGTCTCCATAGACATCCTCTCCTCATCGAGCGCCGCAGAAGGGAAATACTCGATACCGCTCGTCCTGACCTACCAGGACGCTTTGCAGAACACGATAACCCAGACCGTCTACGTCGGTCCTGTGACGGTGTCAGATTCGTCCTCGCAAATGCGCATCCTGTGCACCCCCATCTCCAATAGCGAGATCGGGTCCACCCTTGTCTACAACCTGACCTTCGAAAACCTGGGGAGCAGCGTTCAATCGGTAGTCATCGTAGTTGAGGGCACGGATGTATTCACCCCGATAGGGATAAACACGTTCTACGTCGATGATATCCTCCCCGGCGAAAGCAGGACAGAATTGATAACGCTCGGCATAGATGCCGGTTCTTCATCCGGTTATTATGTCCTGCCCATCACGATGCAGACGAACGGCGATGAGCAGGAATACGATATCGGCATCGTCGTCCAGGCCACCCCGGAGATTCTCATGACCTCCGAAATAGAGAGCACCACAGACGGGACGCAGGTGAGCGTCAAAATCTCGAACACGGGAAATACCGCGGTCCGTTCCCTCTATATCCGGGCGGACTCGAACGATTATTACCGGGTCAGTGGTTCGGGCGAGAAGTTCATCGGCACCCTCAGCGTCGACGACTACGCGAGCTACTCGGTGACCGTCAACCAGATTGGGCAGGCCCCGGCGGGCGCGGCCGCAGGAATCCCGCTGACCGTCGTCTTCAAGGATAATGACAATGTCGAGCATACCGTGAAGAAGACCATCGTGATAAGCGGGGCAACGGATGCCGCCGCATACGGAAACGCTTCATTCTCCTCATCATCCCAGAACCGCACTTTCAGCGGCCGCCCTGGCGGCGTGATGGGCGGCGGTTCAACCGAGAACATCCCTGTATATGCAGGCATCGGCCTTGTGATTCTTGGCGGGCTGTATCTTGGATACCGGAAATTTAGAGGAAAGAAAAAAGTCCCGGAGGGCTCGGATGAAACTCGCAGATAGTGCCGAAATCGCCCTAACGAACATAATGCACCAGAAGCTGCGCAGCTGGCTAACCATCCTGGGCATAGTGGTGGGCGTAGCGTCCATCATTACCCTCATCTCCATAAGCATGGGGATGCAGGAGAACGTCACCAAGCAGACCAGCGTGCTCGGGGCCAACCAGATAACCATCACAGCAGGGTCGCAGCGGGCCAGCCGGATGATGGGCATGGGGCTTGCCGGAGGTGGAGGGGGGCCACCGCCTGGCGCGGTATTCGAGGAGGATGATTCGGAAACCGCAGCTGTTACATTCAAGGAAGCGGACGAATTGCGTTCGCTTTCAGGTGTTTCCGTCATCGATGCCAGGCTTTCGGAGCGCAAAGACATCGTGTATAAGACCAAGAACACGACCCTTAGCGTCATCGGCACCGACCCCGACGCGTTCCCGGAAACGCTGAGCGTGGAGCTTGAGAACGGCCGCCTTCTTGGCGTCAGCGACAAATACTCCGCAGTCATCGGCTACAACGTCGCCCACGCAGTATTCGACGGCGAAGACGACGATGAAGTGGACCTTCTCAACAACCAGATAGAGATTGATGGCGTCGCCTTCAAGGTCGTCGGAATCCTGAACGAATCGGGCGGCATGGCGGGGAGCGACAACAACATCTACGTGCCAATCGAGACGGCCCAGGACCTCTTTGACGAGGATGAGGATGTCAGCGAGCTTATTGTGGTAGTGAAAGACGGCTATAACGTCGATACAATCGCTTCCGACCTTGAAACGGAACTCAAGTCGCTCCACGACCTTTCCGATGACGAGGATGCGGACTTCTCAGTCGTGACCGCGACATCGATGCAATCTGCGGTCTCGTCTATTACAGACACGCTGACTCTTTTCCTAGGCGGAATCGCCTCGATATCGCTTATTGTCGGCGGCATCGGCGTGCTCAATACGATGTTCATGAGCGTGCTAGAGCAGACGAAGACGATTGGCGTCTTCAAGGCGCTGGGGGCCAAGGACAGCGACATCATCCGCCTCTTCCTGATAGAAGCCGCGACGCTCGGGTTCATAGGCGGCCTGGCGGGCGTCGGCTTGAGCTTCTTCGGGTCGATTGTCCTCTCGATGTTCAGCCTTCCCTCGGCAATCACGGTGGAACTGGTGGCCATGGGACTGTTCTTCTCGGTCATTGTAGGCATCGTAGCCGGGATAGTGCCCGCGCGGAACGCCGCGCAGATATCCCCGATAGAGGCCCTGAGGTACGAATGAATGGCAGGGACCTGTTCGAAGGGCTGCGCCCCCCATCTAAACTAGGGGGCTGGCCACCCGGCTGAACCTGCGCCCGGATGTCACAATTGCGTTGCCCAGCCGCCATCCACTACGATAGCCTGGCCGGTGATGTAGCCGGCGCCATCCCCTGCAAGGAACACCGCCGCGTCGGCGATATCCTGTGGGAGCCCGGCGCGCTTTATGGGCATTCCCTTAATGAACGCGCTGAAGGCGGCCCTGTTCCTGATGAACGCCTCGGTCATCCTGGACTTTGTCACGCCCGGGCATATGGCGTTCACGGTTATCCCGTGCTTCCCCAGGTCCACCGCGGCGGACTGGGTCAGGCCCAAAACCCCGGCCTTTGACGCGCAATAGGCGGCTCGCCCTCCGAATCCGCGCAGGCCGGCGACCGAACTTATGTTGATGATGCGGCCCCAGTTCCGCTCCTTCATCTTCAGGGCCGCATACTTCGTCCCGAAAAAAACGCCGTCCAGGTTCACGGCAAGCACCGTGCGCCAGAGCTCCGTTCCGGTTGCGAGCACCGAGCTCATCTCGTCGATTCCGGCATTGTTCACCATGATGTCCACTGAGCCGTAACGCGCCTCCGCCTTATCCAGCAGGGATTTCACCTGCCCCTCGTCGCTGACGTCGCAGGGGATGGATGCGGCTTCGCCTCCTGCCTGTATTATCCCTTCCGCGACCTTGAGGCACGCATCCGCGTCAGTAGACGAGACCACGACCTTGGCTCCGGTGCCGGCCAGGGCCGAAGCTATCGCAGCGCCGATGCCCCTGCTCGAACCAGTTACTACGGCCACCCTTCCTTCCGGCCCGCGCCTTTGCGCCGCGTTGGCCGTTTTCCTTCCGAGATTGAAGATGTCCAGCATATTCTTCACCCGCGATTGCCCCTGGATAATTATTATTGAGATTTCTTGGCCTTCTTCATTTCATACGCGTATCCGTCATGCGTTGCCAGGATGGCCACCCTGCACAGCAGCTCATAGGCAATGGCGTCATAAATCGGGATTTTCCTGTCTTTTACGTACTTGTCCCCGATTCCCTTTCTGATGACCAGGCTCCGGATGAGGTTCAGGCGGCTGAACGGGGAGTTCCTGCCCTGCTTCAGGCCGTATATCCTGGCAATCGTCGCGCTTCCCCTGCCGGAAAGCCAGCACTTATGGTAGATCGAGCGGACATCGGTCGGGTCCCTGTGGCGGACCGTTCCGCCTTCGAGGTACCTCAGGTCGTACCTCTTCCGAATTATCTTCTGCGACAGGTGGATGTCCTCAACACCCACGATTTCCTCGTTGAAGATGCCCACATCGAGAAGCGCGGAGCGCAGGTAAAGCACGTTCATGGTGGGGATATGCACGGTCCTTCCCTCCCGCCCCATGTTGTCCCATACCCTGCGGCTGTTCCAGAAGCGGCTGATGACGTTTTCGGGATTCTGGGACAGGATGGGACCGCCGACGCCCGCGCATCTGCCGTCGTCCCGGAAGCCGGCGAGCAGCGTCCGGAGCCAGCCTGGCTCTGCGATGCAGTCATCGTCCGTGAAAGCGATGAACCGCGCGTCCGAGCTCCGAACCCCCAGATTCCTCGCGGCGCTTGCGCCGGGTTTCCCCTGCTCCAGGAACCTCAGGACTCCCGCATCGGCCTTGGCTATTAGGAATTCCTTTGTGCCGTCAGCGGAGCCGTTGTCCACGACAATGATCTCGAACTTCGTTTTCGGCAGGTCCTGCCTTTCGAGCGCCCCGATGCATTTCTTCAGGTCTTCGAGCCGGTTGAGCGTCGGTATGACGATACTGACCTCCATGCGATGGATAATGCCCATTTGGATTTAAATCCTCAGGCATCCGTCCGGCTCTCCCCGCCCCATCCGCCCCACCCCACCATTTCCTATTAATCCTTTGCCACCAACATACTCCCATGGCCTATTCGAAAAACCCGAACCTCATCGACAAGAAGATCGAGGCTGGCCTGCTGCTTTTCGACACAGATTCGAGCCGGATGATGGAGCTGAACTCCACCGCAGCTCTTCTCTGGCAGGAATCCCCGGCCAACTTCGGCAAGGAAGACCTGAAAAAAATAATCGAAGCCCGTTGCACCGGTGCAAAGAACGTGGAGCAGGATGTCGCGGATTTCATCGGGGCCGCGCTGAAGCTGAAGCTGGTGAGCGATGATGGAAAAAATTAAGTACGTGAAGCCGGAAATCAAGGAAATCTGGGACGAGGACGTCGGCCCGCTCGGCGTTTACCTGCTTGAAATGTGAAATGCTCGAATTGATGCCAATGGCGGGGAACGAAGTTGCTGGGCGCGGTCAATTATCCGCAGAAATCGCCTCGCTGATGAAAACCAATCCTGACCCGGAATTCGTCAGGGCCAACCTCAGCGAGACCTCCAAGAGACGGTTCGCCGCCCTGGTGCAGGAGAGGCGCATCGCCCAAACGCTCAGGGTTCTCGGCTTCCTGAACCGCCGCGGAGTGGATTTCGCGGTCCTCAAGGGCGTCACCCTGGCACGTTTCGACCGCGCGCGAGATTTTGCCGACCTGGACATACTCGTCGACCGCAAGGACGTGGAAGCGGTCGGAGGCATGCTGGAGAAGGAATTCGGCTATTTTTATTCCAGGCCCCAGGAGCTGGAATCCCTAGCCCGGGGGGACGATGGCTGCCATGACGTCTCCCTCCACCACAGCCATATGCTCCCAATAGAACTCCACTTCAGGCTGTTCAACTACACACCGGAGGGGGCTTTGCACCCGCTTTCGGGCAAGGTCATCCTCGAAATGGACGGGGTCCGCGTGCCGGCGCTCCGCAAGGAGCTGCAGCTGCTTGAGGTGCTCCTCCACAACGCCCTCCATCATATGTTCATCTGCGACCGGGAAAAATGGGCCAGGGACATAAACATCTTGGTGGACAACTACGACATCGACTGGGAAGGATTCGCGGACATTGCCCGCAGCATCAACCACTCCGAAGTGGCATACCTCACCGCCCGCCTGCTGCGCTCCTTCAGGAAGACGAAAGCCCGAATTCCGGGCAGCGCCATGCGGATGCTCGCTCCCCGCTCATTGGCATGCTACCTGAAAAAGCCGGTTTTCGCATGGGCGCTCTATTTCTGCAGGGACCGGCTTCTTCCGCCCCCGGACATACTTGAGGCCCGGTTCCATGTGCCACGGTCTTCGCCGCTCTTCGCCTTCTGCTATCTTGCGAACTGGCTCCGGCTGCCATTCACCGCCGTATCGTTGGTCCTCAGGCGCCGATGATTCCGTCAATGAAGCGCAGCAGGGCGCCCCTGACCTCGCCCTCGTCGCTTCCCTGGAAGAATTCGAAGCATCTCGCGTTCTCAAGGATGGATGCGTATCTCTTGAATATGGCCGCAGAGCCGTCAGCGGCATCCCGCTCAAGGCCGGACCACAGGAACGGTATCTCCTTCTTGTAAATCCTGATGAGGCCTAAGAGAGCCTTGTTGTACTCGAGAGGCCGAATTTCGCTCGCGCTGCTGTTCCATATCCGGAGGAATATCACGCAGTCCGCTTTCCCATAGACCGATTTGTGCTCGGCATGCCTGCCGATATCGAAGAGGCCCGGGTCCACTCCGAAGCGCCTGGCGAAATCCTCGTCGACTCCCGTCTTAAGCGTGAACGGGAATATGCGCGTCCCGTCCGAGAGGACGGAGTCGTCGCTTATCGCGGTGGCGCCGCTCTGGATTAGCCTCATCAGCGATGAAGACTTGCCGCACTTGCTGTCCCCGCAGAACACTATCGTCCTGCCCTTGTAGCTCGCGGCCGACGCGTGGATGAACGCGAGGCCCTTGCCCTCGGCGGATTTTATCACAAGCCATTTCAGCAGCCATCTCATCAGTTCGTGCAGCCCGGTGCAGTCGGAGCGGTAATCCACGGACAGCTCTTTCTCCCCAACAGCCATCCGGATGAGGAACCTGCCGTCCTTGTCCGCAATGTATAATCGCCCCTCATGGAGATAGACGCATGCATTGTTGAGAACATTGGTCCTGACTGCCTTTTCCGGGATGTTCCACCCATCACTCCTGCTGAACCTGGCAAGGCAGTCGTGCGGACCCGCTCCGGCCCGGTAATATTTCAATTCGTCATCCATCTTCCTGAAGAAATCGTCGCCGCTGTGCTCGATCTTCAGGGCAACGCTTGCGAGATTATAGTGCGATTCCATATCATTGCGCCTTCGTGTATGGGTAGTAACGTGAAGCCATCGTCAGCAGGAGGAAATATTTCTTCTTCCTGATATCGATGAGCCTTGAGTAGATTATGAATTGGGGCAGAAACAGGGCGAGGAGGAGCTCTGCCGCCGGCTTCCGCGGGACCATTCTCCCCTTGCCTACAATGACGCCGAGCAGCTTGTCTTTCCGGAACGGGAATCCTATCACCGGGCAGTTGTCCCCCCTCGTGAAGTAATACCCTGCGCATTTGTACATCAGCCTGTGGGCTATCCTGATGCCGTAGCGGTTCTCGAAAAGCACAACATCCCCGATTTCCGGTTCCGCCCCGCTATCGAGATAGAGCCGCTCCTTCGGGTCGATGGAGGGGTGCATGTCGTTCCCCCGGATAACTTTAAGCGCCTGCAAATTCCCCGAAGACATCATTCACCGCCCTGCGATAGTCGTCCGCGCCGTATCTTTTAATCGCTTCCACCGCGCCGTCAGCCTTCCTGCGCCTGAACCCCTCGTCCGTAAGCATGCGGACCAGGCCCTCGGCATAGTCTTCCGGGTCCTTGCAGCGCGCGCAATACCCGAACGAATCAATCTCCCCCCTCTCGAACCCGGCGTACTCGTTCGTCACGACCGGCAGGGCGTGGCCCAGACATTCGCATAGCGCTATGGGGCATTCGTCGAAGCAGAATGGCATGAACGCGCAGTCCGCCATCCTCATGTATCCATAAAGCCGCTCCTTGGGCAGGAAGCCTGCGACGATGATATTCGCCTTCCCCCTCGCTTCGTCCAGAAGGCTCCGCATATAGTCCTGCTCGTAATTGTTCATCCTGCCGCAGATGACCAGGACCGCCTCGGGCATGGACTTCTTCAGGATTTTCATGGCCTCGATGGCGTACCCCGTCCCCTTCATCACGCGCAGCTCGGCCGGCATCAGGACAATCCTCATCCTCCTGCCCCCGGATTCCGCCCGCTTGGTTCCCGCATCATCGCGCAGGTCCGGTATCGGCCTTCGAAGGTACGTCACCTTGCCTGGTTCCACGCCGTGCTCCTCGATGATGTGCTGCCGGATCTTCACCGAATGCGTGATTATCATTTCCGCCTTCTCGAAATTCTCCCCCTCGCGCTCGCCGACGAAAGCGTAGTAGTCGAGCAGTTTCTGGAAATGGGGCGTTTGCGGATACTCGCCATCTACAAGCTCGCGGACCTTCCTGTACGGCACTGACGATGTGTGGTATATGTGCCTCTGCTTCAGGAAAAGGCCCATGCTGTTGAATGCCAGTATGGCATCCGGCCGCGCATCCCCGACCTTCCCGGCGAAGTCTTTCGACACTGCAATCGTGCTGCGGTAGCGGTCCATCAGGCCGTCTCCGCCATCCCCCATCGCTTCGCTTCCGCCTTCGAGCCGGACATCCCCGCCGCTCGGCGCGTATACGATGCGCTCATGGCCCTCCAGGGCGTTGTATACCTGCCTGAATACAGTCGGGAAGCCGTTGGGCGTCAACGTATCGAGGTTGTCCGGCACGCCGATGGCTATCTTCACGGGGATGATAGGTGTTGAACGTCTTTAATGCGTTTGGGGGATGCCGGGCACATGGCGAGTCACATCCTTCCCTCAGCTTCTTCGCCTCGATAGTGCTCTCGATGTTCAGCCTGCCCTCCGCAATCACGCCGGAACTCGTGGCCATGGGGCTGTTCTTTTCCGTCATCGTCGGAATCGTGGCCGGCATCGTCCCCGCCCGGAACGCCGCCCAAATCTCTCCAATCGAGGCATTAAGGTACGAGTGAGCCCCTGCGGCAATGAGCGATTATAAATCCGCCCGCATGATACCTATCATGAAGGAATACCTCCCCATCCTGCTGCTGGCATCCACGCTCCTCCTATCGGGCTGCATACAAGGCACCCCATCCCAGGAAGACGTCATGGAGAAACTGCGCCCGGAACTCATCACATACTGCGAGGGGCTCGAGAGCAAGGCGCAGCTGAATGAGGGCTACTGCCCCACCTGCTACAATTACATCAATTCCTCAATTCCGCATTTCGACCAGTCACTAAGCAACCTGTCCATAAGCCGCGACGGCGATACCACGGCCGTGAACGTCACAATCCGGCTTATCTATGACTGGAGGAACGATAAGCCAAGCTCCAACCGCCTGGGGTTCACCCTTGGCGAGGATGGTTCGGTGATTGGCAGGAACATCCCTGAAAAAAGATGCGTCTGACCATTATTTGTCAATCCTAATCCGCAGTCTGCCTGAAAGGGCACTGGCCGGTCAGGAATATTGTGCGCTCTTCCCGGCTATATCCTCCCTTCCGCTTTGAGCCTTTTTCTTTCTTCCTCTGGGATCCCGTACTCCGCAATGTCGACCGAATCCAGAATGTTGCCCCGTTTGTATCTCCACAGCGGTGCGGTGTCCAGGCGGTAGAAAAACTTCCAGCCCGAGTATGTCGGGGCATAATCTATCCTCGTGCAGCCCCGGCTTTTCGCGAGCTTGATGCCCTCGACCAATGCGACCTTGATTGTGTCGCCGTACCGTTCATCCACCCCCCAGATGCAGACGGACATTGTACTTCCGAAGAAAAAGTATTGCGTGGTAAGCACGGGGTTGCCGTCCTTGATGACAGACCAATATTCGGTCCGCGGGTCCTTATCCAGGATGTCGTAACAGCCCCGGTCTCCCTGGGCGAAGTCCGACTTCTCGCCGAACATCACCTTGCTGAATGCGGCGATGCCTTCCAGGGAGCCCTCTTTCCGGAACTCGTGCTCCCCGAATCCCTTGTAATCGTTCCTGAAATTCTTCCGGTGCTTCTTCGAGAACCGCGCAAGGTAATCGTCTATGCCCTCAATGCCTGTCAGGTCCAGGAAGAACTGCGGGCAGAGGCCCTCCAGGCATCCGTCGAACCGCTCGACCAGGAAATCGAAATATACATCTTTCGGTATCTCATCGGTTTTTTTCATGAACTCCGGGTCGAAGGTGAGGTAGTTCCTCTCCACGCTGTCCCCGCCGATAATCTCGTAGAACCCCCGGTCCGCATCAAGCATCAGCGGGAAGAAGTTCTTGCCGTCGTAGAGGATGAGGGTCTTATAACCGTATTGTTTGCAGAGTGCCACCCGTATGTCCCAGTCGTCGGTCCACACCACCTTCTCGGGGACGAGCGCGTCCCAGATAGGTTTGGCCTCTTCCAGCGTCAGCTCTTTCATCATAACATTATCCTTCAGGATACGAGTGCCTATGGATTATTGGTTCAGACGTGTTTATAATTAGAAAAACGCCCCGGGGACATGGCCGACCTTATCGGTCGTCCGTCCCCGGTGCTCCGCTCAACTGCGGTTTCGCTACGCCCCGGGGAAGACTCGAACTTCCGGCCTGTTGATTTCAGAAGCTTTCGACCTTGGTTTACCTCAGGGCTTTTCCCGAGGGTTTTGCCCTAAGAAGGACCTAAGTCAAAAGGCTCTAACAGTCAACCGCTCTACCGGCTGAGCTACCGAGGCAATAATAATACGATGTTGATTGGCCAATCTTGTTTAAAAACGCTACTGCTTTCCCGCCGCTTGGCCTATCGCTTCCCTTGCGGCAGCAAACACGGCATCCGCTATCTCGCGGTATGTGGCGTGTATCATCGCGCCCGCCTTGTCAATGTGGCCGCCGCCCCTCATGTTCTCGGGCATGCCGCATATTTCGCTTGTCATCCTTGCGATGTCGTTGGCATGGACGCCCCCGGAATGGGCGTCCTTGAACCTCACCCGGAACGAGACCCTGTGCCAGCCGCCACCCTGCTCGCTGAGGACCGCGACAATGGTCGCCTTCATGTCCCGTATCTCGTTTGCTAGGATGGCCGGGTTTTCGAGCCTGCTTGCCGCGACGGCAATCACCATGTCGCGGTAGAGCGCGCTTTCGACATGCGTCATCTCTTCGAGGATTGCCGCGACCATCGCCGGCGGGAGGTCCGGGTATGCCAGGGCGTCCACCTCCTTCTTGTTCGCGCCTGCAATCCGGAGGAGCGACTCGAATATGCTCAGCGTCCCCACGTCCGCGTCGTTCAGCCTTTCGCTGTCGCTCGCCACGCCCACCGCAAGCGCCAGCGCAATCTGCTTGTCGATGGCTCTCTTCTCGATAAGGGATGCTGCAATCTCGCTTGCGGAGATGGCCGACTGATTGTCTATCATGAATAGCGGCTTCAGCACCGTCTTGCCGACCCTGTGGTGGTCTATCACCATCAGGAGCTGGTTCTTGCGGCTGCTCATGCCGTTTAGCAGGGCCGGAGTATTGGTGTCCACCACGATTATCGGGCGCGAGTCTGTTTCGGGAATCTCGCTCCACCTCTTCGTCTTTATCCCGAGCCGCTCGACAAGCGGGTCTGTAAGGTGGATGTGCGGCCCGGTGATTATGTCCGCCTGGGCATTCCTCCTGAAAAGAACCCTCTGGACGGCGAATGCGGTCCCCAGGCCGTCGCAATCAGGGACGTCGTGCGTCGTTATGAGCGCCCCGTGCTCGGACGCGATTTTCATGGCGTTGGCGAACCTGCTGCGGCTCGCAGGGCCCGCCATATTGCCCAGATACCTGTCGCTCCGCGCATGCATGCGTTATATACGCCTCTTTAGGTTTTTAATAGTTGCCGAAACAGTAATTTTGCGTATAATACGCCCAAGGTCCAGCCTGGCAATCGCGCTTACGTCCAATTAGACCGCACTGGGTTAGGCCTCTCCGCACTGGCTCCAGCCGCACATTATGCACTCCGTGCAGCCTTCCTGGTGCTTCAATTTGGTGCCGCAGACTGGGCAAATCCCTTCCCGGATGAGCTCCTTGGCCCGATTTTCGTCAACGTTCATGAGCTTGATGCGCCTGCAAATCCGCCAGTCATTTGCCGCCGAATATGGCCTTCAATCCTTTGACTAGGCCTTCGGATTTCGCCTTGAGGCCTGAAAGGACCCCGCTGAAGCCGTCAAGGCCGCCCAGGCGGAGAAGTATCCTCTCGGTCTCCTTGATGACCTCCTTGTCTGAGAGGTTGGAATTCCGATGAAGCGTTCCCATTATGTCCGTGATGCCCCTTCTTGTGGCCGGGAAATTGCCTTCCTTCAGTTTTCCCTGCATCCTGCCGATGAACTCCCTGGCCTCGGGGGTCTTTAGAAAATCATCAGATGAGGTGGACCTGCCCTGCGTTCCCGTCTGCGTCTGCTCAGGCTCTTTCTCCTCCTCTCCCGGCGGCTTCATCGCCATGGGTCTGAACTGGCCCAGAATCATGGATGTAGAACTCATGGCAAATTTATAAATTTACCCTAGGCCACACTCTCAGAGGCCAAGGTCCCCGAGTATCCTGCTGGTCTTGAATTTCGAATCGTCGATTTTCTTTTCCAGCCTGACGATTTCAACCCCTTTGGGTGCGGGCCCTGGCTTCTGGTCATAGCCGTAGACAATGACGTTTGGCCCGACCAGCTCCAGCATGCGCTCGGGTTTTTCGAACCCTTCTATCGCAAGGTCCACCGGTTTCAGGCACTCGACCATGATTTTCCGATATTCAACGTCGTGAATCGGTTCCCTCCCCTTTTTCCGGATATGCTCGTTCCGGGCGATTGCCACGATTAGGACATCGCCGTGCTTCTTGGCCTCGCTAAGCGTCACGATATGCCCTATGTGGAGGACGTCGAACACCCCGCCTGTCAGGACGACCTTAATGCGCTTCCTCTCATCGTCTTTGAGGAAGAACCGCCCATCCCTCTCGATTAGCATCCTCTTCTCGTGCTCCTGCAGGTAATGGAAAATGTCCTCCGGTATGCCCCCGTATTGGAGCTGCATGACGAACAGCTTGGATATCTCTTTCATGCCATCAACCTTTTTCCCTGTTTTTCAATCGGAATCTATCTGCGCCTTCTGGAGCTTTCCCGAGTAATCAACATACACGGTTTTCGTGTTCGAGAACTCGTCGAGGCCGAGTATCCCTGCCTCGCGCGTATGGCCGGTGCCTTTCACCCCGCCGAACGGGAGGTGGACCTCAGCCCCAATCGTGCTGGAATTGACATACGTTATCCCGGCTTCAATCCTTTCTATCGCCTTGAAGGCGTTGTTCACATCGCCCGTGTAGATTGACGAACTGAGGCCGTATTCGACCGAGTTCGCGATGTCTATCGCGTCATCGAGCCTGTCGAATTCGAGGACTGACAGGACCGGGCCGAATATCTCTTCCCTCGCGATGCGCATGTCCGGAGTTACGCCGTCGAATATCGTGGGCTTGAAGAAGAACCCCTTTCCGGCAGGCTTGTTCCCCCCGCAAAGGAGTTTCGCGCCCTCGGCTATCCCGATTCCGACGTACTTGTTAACCTTCTCCTGCGCGGCCTTGTTGATTAGCGGGCCGACGTCGCTCGTCTTCTCTATTCCCGGCCCGAGCCGCAGCATCCTTGCCTTCGTGACAAGCGCGGAAAGCAGCTTTTGCTTGATTTTCCTATGCGCAATCACCCTGCTGGTCGCAGTGCAGCGCTGGCCGGTCGTCCCGAACGCACCCCAGAGAATGCCTTCCACAGCAAGGTCGAGTTTCGCGTCGTCCATGACGATAATCGGATTCTTTCCGCCAAGTTCCAGGCCGACCTTTTTCAGGCCGGCATTCTTGGTAATCCACTCTCCTGTAGCTTTCGAGCCTGTGAATGAAAGCCCTTCGATTCCGGGGTGCTTCACAATCGCCTCGCCAACTGATGATGCAGGGCCTGTGACGAAATTGACGACTCCTGGAGGCACCCCGGCCCTAATCAGCACTTTCAGGATTTCATAGGCGCATAATGGCGTGTCTGAACTCGGCTTGAACACCACCGTGTTCCCGCAAATCAGCGCAGGCGCGAGTTTCCAGGCTGGTATCGCGGTCGGGAAGTTCCACGGGGTTATCAGCCCGACGACGCCGACCGGCCGCCGAATCGTCATGCAGAACTTATCCCGGAGTTCGCTGGTCGTCGTGTTCCCATAAAGCCTGCGCCCCTCGGCAGCGAAATACTCGAACGTGTCAATCGCTTCCTGCACGTCTCCCAGCGCTTCCGGCAGCACCTTTCCCATCTCGGTGGAGACAAGTCGCCCGAGCCTTTCCTTCTCGCTCTTTAGGATTTCGGCGGCTTTCTGCAGGATAATCCCCCTTTTCGGGGGCGGGAGCCTGGACCATTTTGGCAGGGCGTCCCTTGCCGCGCCGACCGCCATATCGACATGCCCCGCATCGCCCGATGGGAAATATGCTATCGGTTTTTCTGTTGCCGGGTTCAGGGTCTCGAAGCCGGTTTCAGCACCTGCCCATTCCCCCCCGATATACATCTTATAGGCGGCCATACGTTGGCTTCTTCCCCCAAAAATATAAACCTGCCCTGCGTATCTGCCCCATGATTCTTCCAAAACAGCATCTTGAGGAAGCGAAGATATTCGAGGGGCTCCACAGCAGCCAGTACCAGCCGTGCGGGATAGACATAACCCTGAAGGAGGTCTATAAGTTCAAATCCCCCGGCATGATAGATTTCGACAATCGGGAGCGGAAAATCAGCGACGTGGAGCCGATTCCGTTCGATGGCGGGGAAGCCTCCGACCGCGTTTCGCTGCCCCCTGGGGCATACAAGGTCATATTCAACGAATACGTCCGCATACCGAAGAACGTCGCAGGCCTCTGCCTCCCGCGCTCATCCCTCCTGCGGTGTGGCGTGACGCTCGAGTGCGCGGTTTGGGACCCCGGTTACGAAGGGAGGAGCGAGGCGCTTCTAATCGTCCGGAACGAGCATGGCGTCAATCTTAAGAAGAACGCGAAAATAGGCCAGATGATATTCATCCGCCTTGCCGAAGATGCTAAAACGCTTTATTCCGGACAATACAACGGGGAAAACAAGTAAGTGGCCGGAGTCATTTTTTCAGGAACTTGTCTATGGCATCTTCAAGGCTTCCGGACCTTTCCTTGATGGCGAAGTCCACGTGCAGGATTGGAATCTTGACTTTCAGGAGCCCGGCGATGTCTATCGGCGTCCCTGCTATAATGACCTCCGCGCCGCTCCGGTCAATGGTTTCGGCCAGGTCCCTTAGCTGCTTCTCATAATACCCCATCGAAGGGAGGACGCTGCCGATATGCTCGAATTTCGCGTATACCTCCTTGATGCTTCCGACGGCAAACGGTCTCGGGTCGATGACATCCGCCCCCATCCTCGCGGCATACTCGAAGCCGGCCCCGAACTTCATCCCGCCATGCGTGACCGTCGGGCCGTCCTCTATCACAATCGCCTTCTTTCCGAAAATCTCCATCTTCTTTGACGGGATTAGGTCCATGTCCGTCTCGATGACCGTGGCCTTGGGGTTGGCCTTCTCGATATTCTTCTGAATCCTTTTAACGTCCATCGGGTTCTCGCTGACCTTGTTAATCACGATGACCTGCGCGGCGCGGAAGTTGGTCTCTCCCGGATAATACCACATCTCGTGGCCCGGGCGAAGCGAATCAGCTATGACAATAAGCAAATCCGGCTTGATGAACGACATGTCGTTGTTGCCGCCGTCCCAGATGATGATGTCCGCTTCCTTCTCAGCCTGCCGCAGTATCTCGCCGTAATCGATGCCTGCATAAACGATGTTCCCGTCCCGGATATGCGGCTGGTACTCTTCCCTCTCCTCGATTGTGCATTCCTGCGCATCCAGGTCCGCCATCGTGGCGAACCTCTGCACCTTTTGCTTGGTCAAATCCCCGTAAGGCATCGGGTGCCGGATTACCACGAACTTTTTTCCCATCTTTTTGAGGATTTTCGTCAATGTCCTCGATAGCGCGCTTTTTCCGGCGCCGGTCCGGACCGCGGTCACTGCCACCACTTTCTTCGAGCTTTTCAGCATCGTTTCCCTCGGGCCAAGGAGCACGAAGCTCGCCCCCTTCGCCTGGGCGCGGGAAGCCAGGTGCATCACGTACTCATGCGCCACGTCCGAATACGAGAAATACACCTCGTCGATGAAGTGCTTGTCGATGAGCGTTTCCATGTCCTTTTCCTCGAAAATCGGAATCCCCTTGGGGTACAGTTTTCCGGCCAGTTCGGCCGGATATCTCCGGTTCGCTATGTTCGGAATCTGCGTCGCAGTGAAACCAACGACATTGTAATCCGGATTGTCGCGGAAGAACATGTTGAAATTATGGAAATCCCTGCCGGCAGCGCCAAGAATGAGCACAGTTCTCTTCATGGCTAGTAGTATATCATATGAATTTTTTATTCTATCCTGCCATTTCCCAGCTTATGCGCATCGTGATAGCTCTTGGCGGAAACGCCCTGCTCCCGAAAGGGGCAAAAGGCACGGCCGAAGGCCAGCTCGTGGCTGCGAAATCCGCAATCTCGCGGCTGGAATCACTTCTCAAGAAGGACCAGGTCGTGCTCACACATGGGAACGGCCCCCAGGTGGGCAACCTCCTCATCCAGCAGCAGGCGACTTCCGAGGTGGCCCCGATGCCGCTTGATGTTCTCGATGCCATGACGCAGGGGCAGATAGGGTACTTCATCGCCAGCGCAGTATCGATGACAGGCCTGCATTCGGCCACTCTCATCACCCGCGTGGTTGTGGACCCGGAAGATGCGGCATTCAAGAATCCCTCAAAACCCATCGGCCCGTTCTATGCCGAGCCGCCCATTGCCCAAAACCCGCAACCCGGAACCCGCTATTCCATGGACGCAGGCCGGGGCTACCGCCTGTTTGTCGCATCCCCGGAGCCGCTGAAAATACGCGAGCATGACGCCATCAGCGTCCTGCTGGATAACGGATTCGTGGTCATCGCGGTGGGCGGGGGCGGAATCCCGATATCCGCTCACGGCGGCGGCCTTGAAGCCGTGATTGACAAGGACAGGGCGACATCCCTTCTTGCCAGCGAGATAAACGCCGACCTGCTCGTATTTGTCACCTCTGTCGATGCAGCGTACCTTGATTTTGGCAAGACAAGCCAGAAAGCGCTCCGCGCACTCTCCGCAAAAGACGCTGCGGGCCATGTGGCTGCCGGCCATTTCGCCGAAGGCAGCATGAAGCCGAAAGTCGAGGCTGCGCTCAGGTTCCTGCAAGGCGGCGGGAAGAGGGTCGTCATCTGCGCCATCGAGGAAATCGAAGCCGCGCTTTCGGGCCAGGCGGGCACGACCATATCCCCATGACGCGCGATGACCGAAACCGCGCCTGCAGCATCTGCGATTTAACCGATGATTATTAATCCCCCAGGGTGAGTTCCCCACCATGGCACAAAATAACCCGCACCTCGCGCCCATGGCTCTCGGGCTCTTCATCATTTTGCTCCTGGCTGGCTGCACGCAGGAAGGCGGAAGCCAAATCAAGCCTCCGCGCAACCTGACTCCGCAAGACCTTGCGCCTTTTACCCAGGCCGGGTGCCAGAACGGGTCCGACGGCTTCCTCGATTGCGCAAACGCATCCTTCCGGTCGGATTTCAATTGCTACTCCACCGCGCTTCAAATCATGGGTGACGGGCTTTCCCTCGAACCATCGATGGTGCTGGCATGGTGTCCGGTCGAAGTCTACAGGAACAACCTGAGCGAGGCCGGGATGAAGGGTTATTTCTACTGCAACGGCGGCATGCTGCGCACATGCACGAGCTACGTGGCATGGGACGGCTCGAAATTCGTCCAGATGAAAAACACCGGGGCTCTCGCATCATTTGCAGCTCCCATCTCAAGCGAAGGGGAAGCCTTGGCGTTCGTGATACTCTCCAAAGACGTGATGGGCGCGGTCGAGCGCGACTCGCAGACCACCCTCGTCGCCAAAGCGCAGAAAAACGAAACCGGTTACACCGTCACCGCATACCACTACAACCCATTCGGATGCTACGACAAAGTCGATTACGAGGAAGTGACCTTTTTTGTCTCAACCGAAGGCAAAATCGAAGAGCTTGGGCGAAAGGTCGCATACACGCGGTACCTTGATTTCTCCATCTGCGTTGACTGACAATTACGAATTCGATTATACATCGATGATGACGACCGCCTTCCAGGCGCCGTCTCTTTCCTCCACCTTGAACTTGTGCCAGCTGACCGCTTTGACATCCACAAGGAGATGGTGCTTTTTCGGGTCGATGCGCTCGCCCTTCATCACCGCATTCAGCTCCAGGCCCGCCCCTGATTTTGTGAATTTGAGGTCGTATTCCCTGAAAAGCAGCAGTTCGGCATCTTTGAGGAAAATCAGCTCTGAGAGGAAATCATGGAGCAGTTTCTCCATGTCCGGGGCATTCAGGACAATCTCCTTTTTCTCTTTTGTTCCGAGTTCCCGCACATCCTGCAACTGGGTGCAAGTCATGGCGTTTGCCGAGCTTATGAACATCTCCTCAGGAGTCTTCCCTGTCGCTTCGAACGCAATATCCGCCATTGTCAGGCCTTCAAGGAACTGGTAAGGCATCGAATCACATTTTTTTATCTGCCCTTTCTTATTTACCCTTTTTCGTCGTCCGCAATTAAATCCCGATGTGCCGGGTTCCGTTCAGGGCGCGGAAGCGTATTCGAGCGACCTGACTATGCTTTCTTTGAGCTCCTCCGCGCCTTCCCCTATGAATACCATCTCCGTCTTGTCGCACGCATGCTCTTCCAGTTCGAACCTCCCCGCGACATAATTCACGAGGAATCCACCCCCGCTCGTCCTGACGAACCCCTTCGCCCGGTAAATCCCGGCCGGAATGGTTTCAAGCACGCGGATTAAGGAAGCGCGGTCCAGCGCTTTTTCTGACACGAAAACGAAATGCCCAACCCCAACCCGGTGCGTTTTGTGCGGGGTTGCCGGGGCATCGCGCATGATGCCGAAAAGCGCGGCAGTATCAATCCCGCAGCGCTCGGCCTCGATTACCGCGGCGCGGCCATTCAATCTCTCCACCGCCGTCCTCACAGCCCCCAGCGCCTCCTTGCCTGCGAGGTCGGCTTTATTGATGATAATCAAGTCTGCAAGCTCAATCTGCTCCCGGCCCGTATGCCCGAGGCTCGGGAATCTCGCCATCGAGTCCGCATCAACGACCGTCACGATGGAGTCCAGCCGTATCCCGGCGATATTCTCCCTTATGTCATATGCGAGCGCGGCGGGCTCTGCGACTCCGGTCGTCTCGACGACAATCCATTCCGGCTTCACGGATTCCAGCAGCTCAGCCACGGCGAATCCGAATTCGCCGGAAAGGGAGCAGCACACGCAGCCGCCTGCAAGCTCTGAAATCGCGATGTTCTTCCCTTGCACGACCTTGCTGTCGATGCTGATTTCGCCGAATTCGTTCATGATTATGGCGAGTTTCATGCCGCTGTCCTGGGCTATTTTCCGGAGCAGGGTGGTCTTTCCCGCTCCGAGGTAACCGGTGATGATTGTGACCGGGACGCGCAAGCAATCATCCCTTGACATTCCCGATGGGAACCAGCTTCACGACCTTTTTCGATATCCCGGCCTGGTGGGTGGCCTCGATGACATCATCGATGTTCTTGTACGCTGCGCCGGCTTCTTCGGCAAGCCCGGCAAAGGAGCCGGTCTTGACGTATATGCCCCTGCCTTCCATCTCCTTCTGGAGCGTATCGCCACGGTACAGCTGCTTCGCCCTGGTCCTCGACATCGTCCTTCCCGAGCCGTGCGCGGTCGTGAACCACGTTTCGGCCCCGCTCGCCACCCCGGCAAGCAGGTAGCTGCCGGTTTCCATGCTCCCGCCTATGATGACCGGCTGGCCATCGTCGCGGAACCGGGCCGTTAGCTCCTCCCTCCCCGGGCCGTATGCCGCAGTAGCGCCCTTCCTGTGCACAATCAATTCTTTGACCCCGCCGTCCACCCTGTGCTTCTCAATCGACGCGCGGTTGTGCGATACGTCGTAGACCTGCCTCATGCCGAGCTTCTCGGCATCCTGGCCGAAAACCTCGCTGAAGACCTCCCGCACGCGGTGGACGATGGTCTGCCGGTTCGCGAAGCTCATGTTCATGGCGCATTTCATGGCTTTGAAGTAACTCTGCCCTTCGGGGGATGTGAACGGCGCGCAAGCCAGCTCCCTATCAAGTATCTTTATCTTGTACTTGCTTTCCATGACTGAGAGGAACTGGTTCAAATAATCCGTCGCCACCTGGTGGCCGAAGCCCCTCGAGCCGCAATGGAACATGACGACTATCTGGTCAGGGAATATGCCCCATTTCCTTGCCAGGGCTTCGTCGAAAATGTTCTCCGGCCGCACATGCTGTATCTCAAGGTAATGGTTGCCGCTTCCAAGGGTGCCTATCTGGCCCTTGCCCCTTTCGACGGCCTTGTCGCTGACGGCCTTCCCATCCGCCCCGTCATCCCGCCCGCGGAGTTCTGTCGCCTCAAGGTCATCAGCCCATCCGTATCCGTGCTCCACGCACCATGGGGCGCCCTCATCGATGACCTTGCGGAAGCCCTGCGCATCCAGTTTCACGAACCCCTTGCTTCCCACCCCTGAAGGGACGCTCTCGAAAAGCTTGTTGACAATCCGTTTCAGGTGGGGCTGGACGTCTTTTAGGGTCAAATCAGTCCGCAATAGGCGCATGCCGCAGTTGATGTCGAACCCGATGCCGCCAGGCGATATGACCCCGCCATCCTCGATGTCCATGGCCGCCACCCCGCCGATGGGGAACCCGTATCCGCTGTGTCCATCCGGCATGCAATATGCGTATTTCACGATGCCAGGCAGCGTGGCCACGTTCGTGACCTGGTCATAGACCATCCCATCCATCGCATTGATGAGGCTCTCGCTGGCGAATATCCTGGCAGGCACGCGCATCCCCGCCTTGAAATCCGTCCCGATTTCCCATACGTAATCATTTATCTTCCTGAAACTGGGCTTTTTGAGTTCCCTGTTGAAATCCATCGCGGCTCACCCGTTTTTACGAATAAAACAAGCATAGTGGATTGGATAGATACATAAATTAAGCTTAGCGGGCAATACAAGTCATGCGATTCTACTCAGATGACCTCAGGAAGGAGGCCCGCACAATCACCGCAGGCGGGAAGGGGGCAAGGCAGGCATGGGCGGATCTTAGGCAGTGGGCGTCAAAGCGCGGCCCGGCGGCCTCAAAGTGCGCCATGATGGAATTCCTGAGCGCCTATGGCGGGACGCCGGAAGCGGCCTTCGTCATGCCGGAAATCATGCGCAGCGCTTCTACGGTTTTCTCGCCGGATGAAAGGACCGAGTTTATCGGCCTTGCGTCGAAGAAACCGTCATTCAACGATTCCAAGCCGCTTCTCCCGCTAATCAGGCCGAAGCCCTCAATGCCAATCGCATCCGCGCGCCCATCGCTAGCCCTTTCGTTCAAGCCGTCAGTCCGGGAAAGCCCGGCCCCGCGCCTTGGCGCTATCGAGCCGATTGTCCCATCGGCCGACCATGCATATCTTCGCGACATGCCGATTCGAATGAGGGACAGGATTGAGGCATCGAGTCTTAGGGCCCCCATGCCCGCCATGCCGAAAGAATCAGCGATGATGGGCGGCAGGGATGATGCCCGTTCGTTCCAGTTCGACCCGCACAAGAGCCCGGACAGCTCCTATCTGGGCGCCAACAAGGGCGAGCACATCGTGCGCAGCCTCATCCACTCCATGCGCTCGCATGGGCGCGACGAGATGTCGCACATGTCCCCTGCCCCGATTGCCGCAAAGCCGAAAGCGAGGAAGAAAACCGGCGCCAAGCGCGCAACGAAACCAGCCGCCCGCAAAGCCAAGCACGCTCGCAAACCGGCAACCCGGAAAGCGAACGTCCGCAAGGCAACCGCCCGCAAAATGGGCCGGAAACCCGCAAAGAAGCGCGGCAGAAATTGATTCGCCTGCGTTTCCATCCCCCCCGCATATCTTTTTCTATTTTCCTTTCCTATCTCTCCAAAGGTGGGGGTATGGTTTCAAGGATAAATACCGGATGGCACGATAGGAACCGCATGCCGCTTGGCGCGACTTTCGAAGAGCGCATGGATTGGCACCTGGCGCATTCGCGCAGCTGCAACTGCCGGCCCGCGCCGCCGAAAGTGGCAGCCGAACTGAGGAAACGGGGGTTGCTTTAATCTTTTAAAACCCTCGTTGCCATTGATTAGCTGCTAAACGTTTAGCTCCTGTAGTCTAGCCCGGTCAAGGACAACAGACTCTCAGAAACTTTTTAGGAAAAAGTTTCACAAAAACTGCCTGAAAAGTTTGGAGTCCTCTGTGAACCCGCGTTCAAATCGCGGCAGGAGCAACTATCCTTTTTTATCCAACCCCGCAGTTATTACGTCATTTTTTCCTATTTTTTCCAAGCCCGCAGGAACTCCCGCGTCTTTTGGCCCGGGTTTTTTATCCCCAGAGTCTTGGGGTTCTACCGCCTCCTCTATAATCTTAATCGAATTTGCCAGCAACAACGGGCCTATGATGAACCCGAAAATCCCGAAAACGCCGATTCCTCCGAGCACTCCGATAAGCATAACAAACGGGTGGATGCGCGACCTGGAACCCACAAACCGGCTGGCGAATAAAAACTCGACTCCGATCCAGAGGATTAATCCTATTACGATAACGCCCCACATCATGGCGTATTGGTTAATGGAGAAATAGTAGAGCGCCAGCGGGACCCAAATCAATTCCGTGCCAATGCTGGGCATAAACGCGAATATGAAGATCAGGACTGCAAAAATCAGGCTTGCCTGCACTCCAAGCAGGGAAAAACCGATAAATGCGATGACCGCCTCGAGTAGCGAGATCAAGACATTGCCGTGAATAATTGCGCCAGCCGTTCTCCCGAGCTTAGAGATAACCACGTCATTATTCTTGAACGGCAGATATCTCTTTAGATGGTTTATGAGTTCATCCCAATTGCACAAAAGATAAAACATGCCATTTAAGGTGATGAGCAAGCCTATGGCAAAGTTGGGTATGGACTGGATAGTCGAGCTGACCAGGTTGTTTATGGACAGCAGAATCCACGCTTTGAGCCCGACAGGGTCAACGTTCAAGCTTATTAGAAACGGTTGGGCTACAAACGTATCTATTATGGCCGCAAGTCCTTGGCCCCTGGCGACTGCATTCGCCTCATTTATAATCTCGAGGGTGACCAAACCGATGGGCACTACGACCATGATGATGGTAATCAAGATGCATAGCAATGCCCCTGACGAATTGCCGAGCCGTGGCCTGAGGCTAAGGAATAACGGCCTGATGAAATATGCCAGGATGTATGCAGAAATTATGGCGCCAACAAAAGGAAACACCATTAATGCCGAGAGTAAAATCAACCCTATGACCACGGTCCAAAACAAATAATTCCGAAGCAGAAGTCGCTGGAGTAAATCCATAAAGCAATTGGTTTAAGCAGGTTTAAATCCGGCACTCATCCGCATCATAGCCCCTTTTTTCCTTCAGAAAAAGAGTTGGACGGAAAAACGTTCGCCAGCACGGGCGGGCCCAGGGCGGCTCCCGGCCAGGACTTAAGGGTGCAATGCGTGAGTATCCGGTCTGGGGCCGCATGTCTTTGAGCGATTTGACTTATTCCCGGCATGGGCATTTTTTTAAAAAGAAAACTTGCCGGGCAAGCGGCCCGGCGCGTATACGTTGGGCTCAGAACCCGAGGCCGAGGAAATGGATGAGCACAACCAGCACGACGCCCGCGATGCCGCCGATCGCGACAATCCCGACCGAAAAGATATTAATCGGTATGCCGGCTCCGAATAGATTCAGGATAAGGAATATCAGGATGCCCATGACCGAGTTCGCTATTATGTACGTCGGGTCTTTCAGGAACCTGTATATCAGGTAGACTATCAAAAGCGCTACCATCAATCCGAACAAGCCGACATATCCTAGAACCTCAGCCATAACAATCACCTCAGACGAACGCTACCTTCATCAATCTCAATATGATTACAAGCAGAAGGCCGACAAGGCCGCCGATAGCCACTATCAGGACCGTGATTATGTTTATCGGAATCCCCAGGCCGAAGATGGCGTTGAGGAGGAACATGACAATGATGGCTATGATGGAGTTGACAATCAGCGCAAACGGGTTCGTGAAGAACACGAGCAGCAAATAGAGCACAATCAAAGCGACTACGAGGGTTCCGAGCTCGATATACGTTTTTGACACGGATAGACGGCCCAGCGAACGTTTAAGTGCGCTTCTATCTTCCTAGAACTCGTGTTCTGGTATACCTGACGGCATTACCGACCAAAGGTGGGGCATCAGAACTGTCCGTGCTAATATCGAATAAAAAAAGGAAAAGCCTATGTCCTCATGATCTTTTTTCCTGCCGGGCGGTTTTTGACCTTGCCCTTTCCACCCTTGCTCTTCTTTGCGCGCCCTTTAGCCGCAGTCATTCTTCCGCCTCTGCTTACTTTCGCCATATTTACACCTCGTTGGTGGGATTTTCGATTATCGCACCATTGAGGACAACCTGGCTGAGCATTAATAACCTTCTGTCAATTTCAAAATTATCCATTTACGATTTCGACCTGCTCCAAAACAAGAACCCGGCAATCGCCATCAGTATGAATCCGGACGCGCATTTGCCCTTCTCTTCAGCAGGCGCAGCAGGCTCTTCCGGCTGCTCCGTCTGGCCGGACTGTCCGTCATCGACAACCAGCGGCTCGCCGGATGTGCCATCCGATTCGTTATCCTGCGTTCCTGCAGGCGGGGCTGTTTCATTCTGCTGGGTCTGGTTCTGGGCTGGTGGCTGAGCCGGCTGCTGGACGGGCGGCTGGGCTGATAGGCCCGGGATGGCGAACTGAGTGAGCGTGATTACTGGCGCATCGGGGCTGTCGACGCTTTGTTTCAAGAGCAGCCCGCTCTGCTTGTCATATACCTTCGTGGTTTTCGCGCCGCTGACGGTGTCTTCGAGCGTTATGGTGTTCCATTGCCTTCCGGCGAAAGTCTGCGCGCTTTCACCAACAACGCTGAAATCGCCCACCGTGCCGCCGACCGTCGCTGATGAGAGCAGCGTATTGTCGAACCAGAACTGGCCCGAATCCGCGCTCGCGTTCTCGGTGGCTTTGTTCGTTTTACCCGTGGATGACGGGACGACGTTGAACTTTATATCGCTGCCGTTCGCGCTGACGACGTTGAATGCGATGCTGTCAGTGCCTGCCGAATAGGTCAGGCTTGCCCCGCTCGCCACCCAGCTTGGTGCCGTTGCGAACCCTATTGAAATCACCGCCAGTATCGCGAAAAACGTTTTTCCGTCCATATCCTCACCATCTGAAATTGATTATACAATTGATTATACTAAAGAAAATAATAAAGAATAAAGAATCAGCCCGGCTCCGCCCTGAGCCGGGTCAGCCCGTCGTCGTTGAAGTTGAGGGTTATCTCGTACCTCTCGCCGTTGTACGTTATCTTGTCCCCGTCCTCGAGGTCGTATTCATCGCCGTCGAATTCGATTGTTATATCCGAATCGCTGATATCCCGGATAGTCGCGAGGGCGTCGAACAGGACGAACTTCTTGTTGTCCAGGTTGAGGGGGGAAGACGTGGCGGCGTACGGGAAGAACTCCGCATCGAACGTGTCATATATTGTCGTGTCATCAGAGCATATCGGGTTGTCCGTCCAGTCCGTTATGGTGCCCTGGACGTCATAGTACTCCGAGGCGTAATACTTCTCTATTGAAAGTTCGGCCGTGTCCTCGCTGTCGTTCACCGAAAGGACCTCAACTGTCCCCGTGCTTTCGCTGCAGAAGTTGTCCTTGCTGTCTCCGGACTCTATCGTTATGCTGCAGAGCTGGTCGTTGTCCTTGTATGCGGCATAATCCTCATAGAGCCTGAACGTCGTTGTGTTGCTTCCTACCGTATACAGCTTGAGGAACATCCCGCCGTTGATTTCCACCGACTCGCCCGTGCGGAGGACGATTTCATCCCCGTCGTCGAAGCTGGCTACTGAGTGTTTTTTGTCGGTTTCGTCGATGTCGGTCTCGGCGCTCTGGCAATCCACCGCACTGCACTTCCCGTCAAGGCATTCCTTTCCGCTTCCGCAGCTGATTTTCTCATTGGCGATTGATGTCGACGAGCTGCAGAAATACTCGAGGACTTGGGTCGTGCTATAGCAGCTGTCCACATTAGACACGCCGCTGTAAGCCGTGGTGCCCTTTGTCGCAGTGTCCTTGCCGCCATCAGAATCGGTGCAGACCTCCAGCGCGCATCCGCCATCCTTGCAGGTGAATCCGCTTAGGCACGCGATAGTCTCGTATCTGACAGTATTCGCATCGCAATAATACTCCTTCACACTGGCGGTTCCGGAGCACGTGTCAGGGTAAGAATCGCTTCCCTTTTTCGTGGTTCCGGCGGTCGCTGCAATCTTCCCGCCGTCAGAGTCGGTGCATGGGGCCTCTACGCAGGCGCCCGAGACGCACTGCATGCCGCTGCCGCACTGTATCTCTTCGCTGGCGGCGTCATTGCCGCTGCAATAATACTCTTTGACAGCGCTTGTCCCCACGCACTCATCGCCCAGGCTCTTGCCGGGGGCGGTCACTGTCCCCTTCACGGCCTTGTCCTTGCCGTTATCTGAATCCTGGCATGGGACTTTTTCGCATTGGCCGATGCTGCAGGCATATCCCGAGGGGCATGGCAGGGTTTCTGATGCTGCGGCCTTGCCGCTGCAGAACGCTTCGTCGATGTTCAGCGCATCCTTGCACTTGTCCTGGATGCTGCCTGCGCTTCCTGTCGCGGTGCCCTCGCTGAAGAGGTCCTTTCCGCCGTCGGAGTCTACGCAGGCATTCGCCTCGCACGTTCCGTTGGACTTGACCTGCGCCCCGGCCTGGACGGCCTGGCATGAATTGGGGTAAGTCAATCCGTCAGAACCGCATACCGGTGCATATGTGTCCGGGCACTTCTGAGCGAGGCACCCGGAAAACGCCAAAACCAGAATCAAAGATATTGCAAGGAAGTTTCTCATGCCTAGAAACCTCAAATACATATTATAAAACTGCCCGTTTATCGTTGCCCCCTGTGGGGGAAGGCTGCATGGGCCGTCCCCGGCCGGCCTTATAAATTTTTACGTCCAATTCCGGCCATGGAAGAGGACAAAGCGCTCAAGGAGGCCGTTGCAGCCTTCACGAAAATCCTGGAAGAAAAATGCGGCAGGCGGCCGTTCCTGATAGTCGTTTCAAAAGCGAACGTAAAGTTCGCGACCGAGGAAGACCGGAAAAAGGGCATCGTCACCGGGACCGCGAGCTACATGTACCTGGCCAAGCCCACTCTTCGGAAAAACGGCATCAGCAAGCTGCTAATCGACACGGCGCGCGTGGCAATAAACCAGGCCGAGAAGAAGGCGACCGAAGGCGCGGAATCCTGAATATCGGATTCGGGTGGCTCATTTGGCACTCAAGCGCGGACTCGGCCTGCTCTCCACCACGCTTTATGGCATCGGCGTCATACTCGGGGCCGGGATATACGCCCTGATATCTGTCGGCGCCGGCCTTGCGGGCAACATGCTGTGGTTCGCCTTCCTGATATCCGCAGTAATCGCCATATTCACCGCGCTAAGTTACGCAGAGCTTTCGAGCCTATATCCAAAGGACGCGGCGGAATACACATACTCGCGCAAGGCCTTCGGGAAGGAGTGGCTTTCGTTTTCCGTCGGCTGGGTCCTGGCCGTCGGGACGATAGTGGCGGCGTCCACCGTGGCTTTGGGTTTTGGCGGATACCTCCATTCGCTGACCGGCCTTGACGCCACCGCCGGCGCTCTCGCATTAATCGCGATGATGACCCTCCTGAACTACGCAGGCATCCAGGAATCCGCCCGCTTCAACACTCTCGCGACCGCACTTGAGATGCTCGGGCTGCTTATCGTGGTTGCGGCCGGTTTCTTGTCCCCCCCGCTCGCGGATGCCGACCTTTTTGAATTGCCGGCAGGCGGTTTTCCCGGGATAATCGCGGCGGTCTCGGTCATCTTCTTCGCCTACATCGGCTTCGAGAATATCGCGAACCTCTCCGAAGAGGTGAAAGACAGCCGGAAAACCGTTCCCCGCGCCCTCATCCTGGCGCTTGCGATATCAACCGTAATCTACATGCTCGTCGCGATAGCCGCAATCCGCGAATTGGGTTGGGAAGCATTGTCCCAGTCAAAGGCTCCGCTGACGCTAGTCGTCTCGCGCGCCCTGGGCGCATATGCTCCAATCCTTTCCTATATCGCCCTTTTCGCCACGGCGAATACGGTCCTGATGTTCCTAATCGTCCCTTCGCGGATATTATACGGGATGTCCAGCGGCGGCTCGCTCCCCCGTCCGTTTTCGCAAGTCGGTTCCCGCGGAACGCCATTCATCTCCGTGGCGCTTGTCGGACTGATAGCGGCATTCATCGCCTTTCTGGCGGATATAAAGACTGTCGCGCAGCTTGCCGACCTTGCCGTTTTTATCGCATACCTGGCCGTCAACGGCTCGCTGATAGCGCTTGCTGGCACCTCAAGCAAAGGGGCATTCAAAGGCCCGCGGATTGCCGGAATCCCGGTGCTGGCATATCTTGGCGCAGGAAGCGCCATCTTCATGCTGGCCTTCTTCCCGCCCCATCTCTGGCTTCTCGAGTCCGTCATCCTGGCATGCGGCGCAGCGCTCTATCTTGGCAGGCCTAAGAAGAAATCTCATTGATTTGAAGCATGAACGCGACTATCAGGTAAATCGCATAAACTGCCAAAAACAGCAAGCCGCCCATTTTCTTCAGCCCTTTGTTCACTGCGGCAGCATAGAGCAGGAGGCTGTTCGCTATCACTGCAAACAGGAGGGCTGCTATGAAGACCGGGAGCGTCACCTCGATTGGGTTTATCGCAGCCGCGGCGCCTAGCACTAGGGTGATGTTCGCCATATTGCTACCTATCGCATCCCCGAGCGCGACCCCGTATTGTTTTTTCCGTATGGCATGGAGGTCTATGCTAAGTTCAGGCAGCGATGTGCCTATCGCAATAACCGTGGCGCCAATGAAGCTCTCGGCAATGCCGAACGTCCTGGCGAGGGATACTGCCGAACTAACTACGAAACCCGAGCTGACCAGAACCACCATCACGCCCACCCCGAACAGGAGGAACGCGTTCAGCGCCTCTTTTTTTGTTATCTGACCGTTACCTTCTTCCTCTTCAGCCCTTTTTCTTTTCAGCGTGTACCAGACATAGCCTGCAAACATTCCCAGAAGGAGAATTCCTTCAGCGAAACCTAGCGCTTTCTGCCCTATCGAGCTGTTGAATATGATATAGACGGATATTATCGTGGTGAGGAGGAGCACGAGTCCGATATCCCTCAGGTTTCCCGCGCTTATCTTGAGCCCATACATATATGCGCCAATCCCGAGCACTAGCAGAATGTTCGCGATATTGGAACCGAACACGTTGCCCGCAGCTATGGCGCCTTCGCCAAGAGCGGATGATACGACAGATACGGATAGTTCCGGCAGGCTGGTCGCCACTGCCAGCAGGAGGAATCCAATGGCCACCTGGCTAATCCTGAAGAACCGAGAGAGCTTTACAATGTTGTCCACAACGAAGCCTGATGCGCGCGAAAGGATTATCACTGATACTGCCAGTGTCAGTATCTCCTGTGCGGCAATCGCTATGGAAACGGCCATCGTTAGCAGAAACTCATATAAATTATTAATAACTGATTGTTCTGATGAAACAGGTAATCGACCGGCTAGCCCCGCTAATAGTGCTCGGGGTGTTCGCCCTTCTACTGCTTTCCGTGGTGCGCTCAAGCATCTTCGGCGTCGTGGAGGAAAGCAAGCACATCTACTTCGAAATCGTGTTCCTCCTTTTACTGGCGGTGCTGGGCGAACTGGCTGTGATTTACCTGCGCCAGCCTTCAGTCATGATCCTGATGATTCTGGGCATGCTGATGAGCCACAGCTTTCTCGTCATGGAGTGGGGCGTTATCCAATCGCTGAACCTGCCATTTGCGCTTCCGGCCGAACCGCCCAACATCCTGCGCTTTGAGGAAGTCATCCACGTGTTCGCCCAGCTCGGGGCAGTTGTCCTTCTCTTCAAGGTTGGCCTGCACAATAAAATCGAGGGAATTTTCTCCCGGGACAACCTGGTTGTTGCTGCGGCGGGGGTATTCCTTCCGTTCATCGCAGGATTCCTGTACGCGTCATCCACGGGGGGCGATTTCGCTTATTCCATGTTCGTTGGCGCGGCCCTGACTGCAACGAGCGTCGGTGTCACGGTCGCCCTGCTCAAGGAATTCGGGCTGATTGAAGAGCGCTTTGCCAAAATCATCATCGGCGCCGCTGTTATCGACGACGTCCTCGGCCTCCTGGTCCTCTCGTTCGTCATCAACGTGACCGGCGGAAGCGGTTCGCTCGAGCCGCTTGCGCTCACATTCATCTCATCCGTCGTTTTCCTGACCGGAAGCGTCGTGGCGGGCGAGCATTTCCTGAAATACCTGGACCGAAAGGAGATGAGCCCGCGCAGGTTCCTCATGGTGCTCGCATTCATGCTGATGTACGCCTACATTGCAGAATTCATCCAGCTCTCGGCAATCGTCGGCGCGTTCATCGCCGGGGTCATCCTCAACAGAAGCAAGCACATCCGGGAGATAGAAGAGAAAACCTACGGGCTCGAGATGCTCTTCATGCCGATATTCTTCATCACCCTCGGCATCCTGGTGGACATCAACGCCCTCAGCGAATTCGCGGTGCCCATCATTATCCTCTCCGTAATCGCTATTGTAACGAAAGTTGTTGCCTGCGGTGCAGCCTCGCTATGGGCGAAGCTTCCCTCTCGCGAGGCGCTGATGGTCGGAATTGGCATGGCCCCCCGGGGCGAAGTCGCCCTGATAATCGCCTCATTGGGCCTGACCACCGGCGTGCTTACTACCGCGCAGTATTCGATAATCTCGGCGATGGCTCTGCTGACGACATTCGTCGTGCCGCCTCTGCTCGGCCAACTGCTGAAAAAATGAGGGCGGATTTGCCAGGCGCCAATCGCGATGACGTTCTTTCGCTCATGCGGTCTCGGGACCGGTCTTTTCCGTCCGGACGCCGTAATCCGCGACTTCCGCGCTCCACCAGTTGCCGTATTTCTCGCGTAGTTTTTCTTCAATCGGCCTTGACTCGCGGATGGCGATTTCCACGTCCTTGCGCTCGATGAGTTGCTTTTTCTCGGTCGCGGCCATGTCGCCTGCCATCTTGATGATTCCGCTCAGGTTCCGCAGGCGCAGCGTGAACCCTTTCACGTTGTCCACCCTGCGCGCGATGTTGCGGGCTTCCTCGATGACGACCTTCACAGATTTCCAGTCGGCATGCGGAATCTTCCCGTCCTTGATTATCTCCTGAGCGATGAACTGCGTGAGTTTCTCCTCGTTCGCCTCGTTGTCCTCCATATATGCGTTCATGAGGCATTCATATCCGTCGCCCCTGATTCTCGAGCGGAGCGGCGGGGTAATCAGCTTTATGTCGTTGATGTTGCACGCGCCTACGAATATGAAGTCGCACGGGACGCCTTCGACGCGCACCGCCGCGCCGCTGCTCATCGGGTTGCGGCCGACTATCGGGAACTGCTTCTCCTGCATGGCTGTGAGTATGAACCTCTGTATGTTGCCGAGTGTTGTGAGCTCATCGATGAACAGCACCCCCTCGTGGGCTTCGTGCACCGCGCCCGGAAGCACCCTCTGGTAGGTGGGCGTGCCCAGGTTCTGGTGGCCGCCGTACGGATCATGCCTGATGTCGCCAAGGAGCTCGGTCTCGCTTCCCCCGCTCGCCTGGACGAATGTCGAGCGCTTCAGGGGGACGAGAACCTTCCTTTTGGACTTCTTGTTCATCTCCTCGAGCTTCTTGATTTCCTCCTGCCTGAGCATGACTATCCTGCCATCAGCCGTCCGCTCGTAGATGATGACCTCTTCCTTCCCGTCCATGGACCTTCTCGTCGTGGCAACCCTTGCCTTCTCAATCTCCGGCACGACCCCGCCCTGGGGCGGCATGCCGAACCGGTCGAAGACGTTCTTCTGGTTCTTCGTCGCGCCGCATTGCGGGCAGACTGTCTCGGTGAACGCGCTGAGCGCCCCGCACCTGCGGCACCTGAACCCGAGCCTCTCGGACACGAATGTCGGGACATCGAGGGGGAATACCTCGATTCCTATCTGCTTCTCCTCCCTCTTCTCCTTCTTTATCTGGTTCTCGTCCCTGATTTCAACAATCGGCCTCTCCGGGTTCTCCGGATTCTCGAGGACGGAAACTTCGAAGCGGGGCTTCGTGAGGACGCTGGCGACGGCCTGCGCAATCATGCTCTTTCCGGTTCCAGGCGGGCCGACGAGGAGAAGGTGCCTCCTCTGGTAGGGGACCATCTTCGCTATCGCAACCGCTTCGGGCTGGCCGATGATGCGCTCAAACGGGTCCTTTGGTATGATGATATCTCTGGTCGTTTCGTATTCACCGCTCGCCATGAAGGCAATTCGCGGCAACCAGTATTTATTGGTGACTAATCCTACTTTGTGCCATGCAGCTTTCGCAATCGTTTCCGGATGCCGTCCCGGACCCCTCAAAGCTTGCGCTGGACCCAATCATAAACAACGTGCCTCTCGTATGCCTGGGCGCCGCTGTCATCTTCGCTCTTGCGCTAATCATATACTTCATGCTGCGCGGAAAGAGCCAGTATTCGTAAAAAAAATTGTAAATGTTAGACAGGGTGAGGGCGGACAAAAATAATGAGAGAGAGGCGGGAGGTTTAGCCCGTCCTCAGCCCTGCCATACGTATGATGGAAGAAGAAATCTTCTTCCCCTTTCTTCCTTCTTTCTATGAAAAATAAAAAAGAGGTTATCTAGAAACCCTGGTCAAAGGCTTCTAGGTTCCTGCTTTTTTGTTTGGGAGGATAACAAGTCGTGGACGGATAACCGTCCACGATTGGCAGGAGATACCTGCCAAGTGAGCCCGGATCAAAAATAATGAGAGAGAGGCGGGAGGTTTGACCCGTGCTCAGCCTTGCCATCAGTGTTACGAAGGGGGCCGCATTTGGGGTCCCCCTCGGTGTGTCTTCTTTTTTTCGTCATGGAAAGAAGAAAACCTTCTTTCCTACCTGCTGCTTCTGCAGCAGGCCCATGTCGCAGAGGCGATTCAACCTCGCGGATGCCGCATTCTTTCCCCGGTAATGGAACTTCACTCGCACTTCCTCGGATGTCGCCTTTCCCTGCTCCTTGACGAACCTCATTATCTGTTCGTCGATTTCTGGAAGGAGGGGTTCCGCGACGCCCGTAGGCATTGCGGGGACCGCTCCCATCTTCATTTCCATTGATTCCAGTTTCTGGAGGATGTTCTTGAGCAGACGGTTGGTGTTCTCGCGCTCCTCTAAGAGGCGGAATACCATCTCGCCCAAGATTACAGGGTCCCTGAACTTGTCAATGTTGGTCTCTAGGTCGCTTCTTACTTCCCGGGTGAACGCGTTGTCAATAGGTTTAAATTCCTTGTCGTGGTTGTCCTTCATCGGTATCACCATCGCGTTGCGATGAAATCACGCAACTGTCATGACATAATCATGATACATTTATAAAGCTATCCCTTATCTTCCCCAGGTGTCCATTTGGAAACACAATCATCGATGGCTGCCAAGGTCCTTTCCGGGTTCCGCAAGCGGGACCAGCGCCTCCTCCGCAAGCTCAACGATGACATCCTGAAAAGGACCGCGATGCACTGCAATCTGGCCTGCTTCAATCTCGCAGTCTTCTCCTACGTGCTATCGAAAATCGTATCCAAGCCCCGTTTCCTGCACGCGGAATACAAGTCCGGCCTTATCGGCATCGAACGCGTCTTCGAGAGGCTAATCGACCGCCTGGATTCGGCCAACGAGGCGGAACTCACGCAGATTTTCTCCGAACTCGAGACTGCGATTGCGCATCTTGAGGCGAAAGACCCCCGGTTCGTCGTCGACCTCGTGACCAAGGGGAAGCTCAAGATGGCCGCGACATTCTATGCGCAGGGGATGAGCCTTGGCGTGGCGGCCGAGATGACGGGCCTTGAGAAGCAGGAAATCCTCGATTACGCCGGCGAGACGATGATGTTCGACCGCCTGCAGGCCGAAAAGACCATAAATGAGCGCATCAAGACCGCGCGCAAGCTCCTAAACGGCTAGGCTGGGGTGAATCTTTATAATCAAAAGCCGGGAAAGCCACACCCATGACACGCGACGTCCTGTGTGATTCCGGCGTTCTGATATCGCTGACAGCCGGCTGCCTCGACAACATCCTCTATTTTTTCTCCGAGCGCCATGACGTGCGCTTCGTCATCCCGCCTTCCGTGGAATACGAAACCGTCACCCGGCCCCTGTACAACGGCCTCCGCAAGCATCTTTTTTCCGCAATACGCATCAAGGATGCGATTGCAGACGGCGTCGTCGAAGTCGTGGACGCCAAGGTGGAGGATGAGGGCCGCAGGCTGATGCATTCTGCCAACAACATGTTCTACATGCAGGGGAAGCCCATCCGCCTCATCCAGTTCGGCGAATCGGAGATGCTGGCCCTTGCCCTCGCGCTTGGCGTGGAGGACATCCTGGTCGACGAACGCACCACGCGCATGCTGATTGAGGCGCCCATCCAGCTCAAGGAGCACATGGAAAAGGAATTCCAGGTGAACGTCATGGTGAACAAGGGCAGCTTCCGCGAGCTCTCATCGCGAATCTCGCAGCTGAAAGTCATCCGAAGCTGCGAGTTGGTCGTGCTCGCCTATGAGAACGGGTATTTCAAGAATTTCTCGAACCTGCAGAGGGAAGCCCTCGAAGCCGCACTTTACAAGATGAAATATTCCGGCTGCTCGATCAGTTTCGACGAGATAAAAGGATACATCGAAATGGAATCCCGATGATTTCATGCAGCAATTCCTCGACCCCCCCGAAAGCCGGCAAATCATTGTAGCCGTTGACGAGCGGGAGGACCGCTTTTTCGACGAGACTTTCCGGGCGCTCGGGGCCTTGGTCGAGCGGCGCGTGCTTTCTGTCGGCGATTTCCTTTGCTCCTCCCGCCTTGCCGTAGAGCGCAAGTCGCGAAGCGATTTCGAGCAGTCCGTGATTGACGGTCGGCTTTTCTCCCAGCTTCCGAACCTTGTCGCAAATTACGAGCGCGTGGTCGTGGTGGTGGAGGGCCTGAGCGACGATGAGCGTCTTTCGCGCGATTCGCTCCTTGGCGCGTATTCGTCAATCATCGCCGATTTCGGGGCATCCATCATATTCACGCGCGATAAGGCCGGGACCGCGGAGCTGGTATTCCACCTTGCAAAGCACGAGCAAATCGCGAAAAAGCAGCCGATGAGGATTTACGCAAAAAAACGCACCTTCACCCCTTCGCAGACCGCCCGCGCGATAGTCGAGTCGCTTCCGATGGTCGGTCCGAAACTGGCAAAGGCGCTCCTTGCGCATTTCGGGAGCGTCGAAGCGCTCGCACAGGCGACAGAACGGGACATATCAGCCGTTCCCGGCGTCGGCCCGAAGCGCGCGAAAGTAATCCGGGGGATTCTTTCCCTCCATTATGAGGCGGAAGACGACCAGTCAATGTACTGAATTAATATTTTTTAGCCGTGAATACTCTCCATATGCGCATACCATGCAACGGCATCCACATCGGACTGGACAGTTCCGATGGAGACATCCCGTTCCTCTCGCATGCGCATTCCGACCACACATCCGGCGTGAAGGGGGCGGAAAGGCTTATTGCAAGCGAAGCGACTCTCGAATTGGCCGGTTTCGATGCAGAACCGGCGGAATTCCAAAACACGAAACTGCTTGATGCCGGGCACATCCTGGGCGCGCGCATGCTCTCAGTTGAAAACGACGGGGAGCGTACGGTCTACAGCGGGGATTTCTGCCTCAAGCCGAACATCTTCGGCCTTAAAGCCGAAGTCCCGCAATGCGACCGCCTCATCATGGAAGCAACATACGGAAATCCCGATTACGTCTTCCCCCCGCATGAGGAGGTGCAGGGAATGGTCCGGAAATGGGTCGCCGGCAACGATTCCGCCAATCTAATCATCGGCTGCTATGAGCTTGGGAAATCCCAGGAGATGGTCCGCATACTGAACGAATGCGGGACAATCCCGGTCGTCACGCAGAAGACGGATTCATTCTGCAAAATCTACGAAAAGCACGGCCTCAAGCTGGACCGCATCGTCGTCGGGAGCGATGAGGCCGAGGAGGCGATGGCCCGCCGTTTCGTCGCCCTCGTTCCCATGGGCAAGGCGAAAAGGTATTTCGCAAGCAGGCTAGCGCAGGCATTCGAGAGGAAGACCCTGTGCGCAGTGGCCACCGGGTGGGCATTGCACTACCGCTTCAACACCGACGCCGCGTTCCCATTGAGTGACCATGCCGACTTCAACGATTTGGTCGATTTCGTGGAACAGACGGGGGCGAAGAACGTCGAGTTCTTCACCGGCGACGGCTCGCGCGTCCTTGCCGCAGCCCGTCCGAATGTAATATAAATCTAACGTTATCTATTTCTAACCTGGTGGCTCTATTGGACCGGCAACTCTTCGTAACTATCGGGGATGGATTATTCCTCCTGGCATGCGCCCTCTTTTTCATCTATTTTGTCTTTATCACAGATACTGAAGGCTATTCTGTATTCATAGGCGCTATCATGGCTATGATGGTTTGTTACGCTATGTTTTTCTTGGGGGGCGATGTCCCGCACACGCCGGTGTTCGGGTCTCTGTCAAAGAGAATCCTCGATGAGCGGGAAACCAAACTCTCCTCCAAAGCCAGCCAATATGGCAATCTCGCCATGTTCATTTACGTCTCCTACTTTTCCCTGATACCGACGAACATCTCAGTTTCCAAGGCGCTGCTGGGCGCCATCTTCTTGCAGGTCATTGCAAGCGGTGTAGCCTTCCAGATTTTGCTTCATTTCCACAGCCCGAAAAAAAAATCAAGGGGGGATTGAATGCAGACCCGGCTGAAAGAATTCAGGGAAAAGGCAGGCCTAACACAGCAGCAACTGGCGGATTATACCGGTGTGACGAGGCAGACCATTCTCTTTCTCGAAAAATCCCAGTACAATCCCTCGCTCCGGCTTGCATTCAAAATAGCCAAAGTGCTGAATCTGTCTGTGGATACTCTCTTCTCCTTCGATGATGAAGATTAACTCCCCCGACCCGAAAACGGAGCGGTTTTAAACCTCTGATTCTTTCACATCATCAAGGTTTGATGCTATGGCAGTCAAGAGACGTGATCCGGTTTTCGTCGTTGTCGTGAGCTTCTTCACGGCCTACATCTACGGCCTTTACTGGTTCTACAAGACCAGGGGCGAATTGAACGACCTCGTCAAGGGGACGACCAGTCCGCTTCTCTGGACGCTGGGGCTTTTCGTGCCTTTCGTGAACATCTATGTTCTCTGGAGGTACTGCGAGGACATCGAGACTGTCTCGAAGAAGGCGCGCGACAAGATTGTCCTGCTGATTGCGTGGATAGTCTTCATGCCGATTGCGCAGTGGCTCATCCAGGAGGAGCTGAACAAGCTCGCCAAATGAGCCAAAAACGCGGAGGGGAGCGCCCCTCCCCATTTTTAGGCCTCATTCTGACCCTCCCCCTTGAAAGAAATGCCGGAGAGCATTACTTATAAATAGTTCATTCCCTTTTCTTTATTCAATCAAGCCACACTATTCGTATAACAGCCAGTTTTTGTGAAACTTTTTCCCAAAAAGTTTCAATGGCCATGATGGCGTAATGGTAGCGTGAGAGGCTGTGGCCCTCTAGGCCCGTGTTCGATTCACGGTCATGGCCCTTTTTCCATTTGTTTTGTGTTCTGTGTCCTGAGTTTCGCCTCATGGAAAAAGGGGCATATAAGAAATCTCAGGGATTTCTTGATCATGGCCCTTTTTTGTTCACATCGCTCGCCCCCTGGCTCGCGGTGAACACGAATACGAACACGCAGCCCGATAGTGAGAATCTTCGCTCGCAGGCTTCGTCTATTCAGTCCTTATAGTATTCTTCACGTGTAATCAGCTTCCCCGCCGATATCGCGTCATGGTAGAGTTCCGAGCTCGGGGGAACCTCATGCTCAGGCTCGCCGTAGAACCGCCCGAACACCTTTCCGGTCTTCTTCTCGAACCGGAACTTGACGTCCTCGTAAGGGAAATCGATGTAGACATCGCCTGCTTGGAATGCTTCCAGGGATACCATCCTCAGCCACCCGTCTTTTTCCTTAGCCTCCAATATCCGGCCGCCAGCGGGATGGCGAACGTGAGCGCATAGTAGACATACACGTCCAGCTTGTAGTATCCATCCGCAGGACCCAGCATCTTGACGATGAATATATAATCCAGGATGAGCGCCATCAGCGTCCACACGATGGCGATTGTAAGGAAATACCCGATGGTGTTCCCACTTCCCCCTTCTGCGCCGATCTTTTTCAGCGAGACGAACATGGCTATGGCGAAGCCGATGGGCATGATTACCCAGCCTAGCATGGATGGCGAAAGCACAAAGAAGAGCGCAATCCCCAGGAGGTAGCCAATCAGCCAGAGCGCGAATCCCCAGCCAAACGCGTCAACCGGCATTTTCTTGTCCATGCCGCCATTTCCCCCGGCAAGTCTTTTTTATCTATCCCCATCCGGCACTACGCATCAATGGCCTGCCGTAAATATTCCTGCGCATCCGCCCCCCGGCCATGATTTATTATCTTCGCATGGAAAATCATTTCATGGGAGGACCGGTCACCGCCAGCCAAACGAACTCGCTCCTGCATCTCCATCCAGTCATATTCGGGGATTCGCTCGCACAGGGCATGCTGTACTCGGAAGCGCGGGCCAGGCTGCCTGAATACGGGCTCCAGGGCATGCAGGTGCATGCCTCTATCGGCAAACCCTTCGCGTTTGTAGCCGCAAGGATACGGGAGGCATATGCGAACGGCCGGATACCCCGGGGCGGCACGGTGGTGGTTTTCGCAGGGATGAACGACCTGACCGCCCTGACCTCGCCCGTATGGGACGCGTTATCCTCCGCCAGGTCCAGGGCCGAGAGGATTGCAAAAGGCACATCCGTGCTTGAAGGCCAGGTGGACTCTTTTTTGAAATGGGCCAAAGACAATGGCCTCAACGTAGTATTCGCCACCATCCCCCCATGCAGGGAGCACAAGCCGCTGCGCCATCTGGGGCGGGAGTATTCCGCGGATTCCATGGCGGCGATGTCGGACTTCAACCGCTTCCTCATAAGCAGGAGGAGCGGCACGGTCAGGGTGATGGACCTCTCGGAGCTCGCGGTGAGAAACCCCGACGGGTCGAGAGGCAATGCCATGAGGCGCGAACTTACATCTGACGGGATGCATCCGAATCCAGAAGGCTACCGGATCGTCATGGACCAGCTAATCCGGGCCCTCAATGAAATCAGGAATTGACTTCGACATGCCCTCTTTGTCGGAATAGCCTCCGAACCGTTTTTAATTCATTTATTCCTATTGACTACCATGAAAATTGCGCTTTGGCTAGCGTTGATGGCGGGTTTTTCCATCCTGTCGGGTTGCATACTGCCCGGAAGCGAGGCGCAGGCACCTGGAACCGGCCTTGATGGTATTAGCAACCGGTCTTCCGCCCCCATCCTGGCAAACTACACGAATGACTCCACCCACATCCTGCTCAATTCGTCATTCTTCAGGGATTTCGATGCGGACGGTTACGATGACCGGAGCATCTTCTTCGATGAAAAAACCATCCTTAAGGATTCGGACCAGTATAAGATAATAAGCGCCCTCCGGATGCTGGGCTACATTTTCGAAGTGCCGAAGGATTCCCCAGAACTTCCCCACGTGAACGCTCTCCGGCGCTTCAAGTCCAATAATGGGATGCCATTGACCGGGGACGGGATGAGCGAGCAGGTGACGGAAGAAGTCATAATACGCCTGGACGAAGGGCTTGCAGCATCAGATGCGGAAAATGCCCGGCTGGCATCACGGTTCCCATTCTACAATGAGACGGTGTCCGACCATCCAAACGGCCTATCCAGGGAATTCATCGCATCGACGATGATGCGGGCCTTTTACGCCCTTCCAGGCGACCTGGTCAACCTAAGCCGGATGAACATGCTCGACTGCTTCATCTACCAATGCTATAACCCCGCGTTCCATTCCTCGGACGATTTCCGGTTCATCTACAATGCCACGAGCGGCGACCCCGTTTTCCAAATTCCCGAATCCGACCCGGCTGGCGGGTTCATCTTCTATGACTGGGTCCTGGTCGGGCCGAATACCAGTTCGCAGGAAACTGGCTTCTCATACCGCTCAGGCGGGAGCGCAATCGTGATGACCATCCATGAATACGCGCATTTCCTCGACAGCGCAGTATATGTGAAAAAGAAAGGGACGACGCGGGGCCTGATAAACGCGACCGGATTCGCCTCCATCAGCTGGATGAATAAAAGCGGGGCAGGGGCGTTATTTGAGCGGCAAAACGGGAGCGAGGACGCCGATTTCATCACCATGTACGCAACGAAGAACTCCTGGGAGGATTTCGCCGAATCCTTCGCCGCGTACGTCGCATACGGGCAGGATTTCCGGGCAGAAGCCGCCAAGAATGCGGTGTTGAAAAGGAAATACGGCTGGCTGAAGGAAAACGTATTCCATGGCGTCGAATACGACACCGACATCCCGTATATCCGGCAGGATTACGGCTACGTTTTCGATGGCAATCTGGACCGGTTGGAATAATCCAGGGCATGCATTTCAAAAGGGGACTATCATCCTGTTTATCGCGCAGCTTATCGTTGACGAGCAGTCCCTGCAGAAATCGACCCCGGGTATCACGAACCGGTCAATGAAATCCGCGAAGTCCCGATTCGCCTGCATCAGGCAGCCTTCCTTCCCGCAGTGCTCCTTCCTGCCGAAGACATGGCCAAGTTCGTGCGCGACCGCCAGTTCAACCGACTTTAGGGCGAATCCAAGGTCCATCCCGTTCCGGAACGGCGGCACGGCCATGTCCAAAGCCCCGGCAGCCATTTCCCTCGACCGAAACAGCGAGACTATCGCCCCTTCCCTCTCCCTTGAAAGCCCGAGGCTGGGTTCCAGCCTGGTGGAAAATTCCACCTCGGCCAGCTTATTCATCCGGGCCGGAGTCAGGCCGATGGGGATGGTGTCAGAAGTGCGAAAAAACTCCGAGAAGCTTCCATGGATGTCACAATATGCGACTGTGGGAAGAGCGGAAAGTAGGATGCTTTCAATCGATTTTCCGTTCCTTACTCCCTTCAGGGCGGCCTTGCCCCCCCCGCCCACCTGTGCCTCGTCGTGGAGGATGCCGTAAGTCCTGAACCTCTCCATCCCGCGGATGGCCGCGCTCACTTCTTCCGGCTTGACAGAAGAAGGGTACAAGAGCCGGACTCTGACGTCTTTCATAATATATATTGTGATGAAAAGTAAATATAAATGGATGTATTCCCCAATTTCGGCGACAGTTTTCACTCGCCCTTTTCACTTCTTCAGGCGCCTATCGCCGTCGTTGAATTCGACCGTGAGATGGGTGCCGTCGCAGAACGGCTTGTTCAGGGATTTCCCGCAGCGGCACAATGTGACGCGGTTCCTTTTCTCGTAAACGTATCCGTCTGATGACTGGATGGCAACGCCGCCTTTGACCCATATCGGCCCGCTGGCACCTTCCGAGGGGTCCTCAATAAGGCTTATCGACTTCTTCAGTTTCGGCTCAATCGGCTTTCCTGTCTTCTTGTCCCACGCGACGAGCCTTCCGGCCGGGCAATCGCAAGCCTCGCGTATTGCAAGCTTCACGGATTTTTTATCCCCTTTTTCAGCGAGCGTCCAGACGCTGCCGGCCTTCTCGCAATATCTTGCGATGGCGCAGAAAGAGATGGCATCGGTCAGGGTAATAGCAGGCCCGCGCGTGCTTTCAGCCTGCTCCAGATATTTTTTCCGGCTCGCAGTCTCGGTGCCGTCGAATCTCTTCACCGCGTGCATTCCGGTGCAATACGGCTTATTCGTTGAATAGCCGCAGCGGCAAAGCGCATAACCCTCCTGAACCCGGAATTTCTCACCCTTGCCCCACTTGTCCGGAATCCCGTTCCGGCCCGTTACTATGATGGCTTTATCCAAGGACAGGCCGCCCGAAACCAGGTACGGGCCGTTTTTCGATACTTTGATGCGGCCTGCAGCGCTGGAATGCGTTTTTTTGTTTTTTATCGCTCTCAAGGGGATACCCTCTACCTCTCAAAGACTTTCCTTATCTTGGCAGCAGTCCTCTCGAGCTTCTTCTCGTCTTCCTCATCCTCGTCCCGTTCCGGCATCCGGAGCCCGAAGCCGTCGCCCCGGTATCTTGGGATGACATGCATATGCACGTGGAAAATCCTCTGCCCGGCTTCAGCCCCATCAGACATTATGTAATTGACGGCATGGCAGTTCAATTTGGACTTCCTTAGGGCCTTGCCGATCTTCTTCGCAAGGACAATCATGCCCCCCGCAAGGTTGTCTTCGAGTTCAGTCAGGAGCTCGGTATGCTTTTTGGGGATGATCAGGATATGGCCCTTCGTTATCGGCTTGAAATCCAGGAAGGCTATCATGTTGTCGTCTTCGAAGATTTTCGTGCTCGCCTGCGTCCCCCTCACAATCCTGCAAAAAATGCATTCTGGCATGCAGTTGCTTGTTCGCCAATTATCATAAACCCTTTCCTTCCATCCATATTCCATGGTTTCACGCAGGAATCTTGACCGGAACCTCGCCCTTGAGAAGGTCGACCTCGTATTCTACCAGGTTCTCGAGCGGGACGGGAAGAAATTGCTGAAACCCTTGAAACTTGACGCCAAGGTCCCGCTAAAACTGGTCCGGGCGATTGCCGACGACACGGTCATCCCGGCCTTTTACACGCAGCTGGCGAAGGATTTGCTCTCGCGCGGAGTCAAGCCCGGCTCAAAAGTGCAGGTCCGGGCGAAATTCGGCCCGGCTCATGAGATGCTGGACCCGGTACTGAAAGGCGTCCGGGTCCTTTGCGAATTAGATGTTTGATGGATGCACCCGGCGCGAATCAGGCAAGCGGGATTTCCCCATCATGCTCAAGAAAGCTTATTCTGTTCAAGGTATTCTTTCAGGGCTTTACGGAATTTTTCCGATGTGTTTCCCGGATACTTCAGGTTCCCCTTGGGGAAGCCCTTGCCACAACCCTGTTTCCCGCACAATGCCTCTTCGACCTGGTCCCAAAGCTTCCTGGTGGAATGGCGGCCTTTGGGCGAAGTGTATCTTATGTTGCGGCCCTTGAATTTTTTACTGACCTTGAACCTGTCCCGCTTCTCAATTATCCATCCGCCCATGCTTAACCTGCACAGCCCTTCCTGGAATTCCTTCTCAGTAAAAATAGCGTGGTTCAGGTAGTCCCCGACGGCGATTATATCCCGAATTTCCATCCCACATTTATCGCAGGTGAACTCTATCGACGCCAACAGCCATACGTCGGACGTGCTATACTCCACCCGGCGCTTATCCAAATCCTTCGATAATCGGATTCTGCGAGCCGATGCCGGCCGCCGCGTGAGGCCGGCCCGCGTCTTGCGTCCCCCTGGTTTTTTATCCATATAACCCCTTGATTTTCACTATCGCTTCGCCCAGCCTCCCGATGTCGGCGAGGTCGTTATAGATA
>JAGVNI010000001.1 GCA_020053355.1 archaeon
GACAGTACGGTAGTATCTCCTGGGAGTGTTGCCTCTTGAGAGAAAGGATCCTTGAGTACGAGAGGAACGGGGATTCGGCGCCTCTAGTGGACCGGTTGTAAATTTTGCACTGCCGGGCAGCCACGCGCCACGCTAATAAGACCTGAAAGCATCTAAGGTCGAAGTAGCTCTTAAAACGAGGGGGCATATACCGCGGATAGCAGATCCGCTTGATAGGACTGAGGTGTACGCAGCTAGGGAAACCGAGCTGTTCAGCCTGCGGTTACTAACGGTCTATCCTATGACTCGGTCATAGGGGGCATATGACATTCCAGAGGTTTTTCTTCTATTCTTGCCGTCACCATCCTCACATTCTGGCGCATCTTTATCTTATTTTTATAAAAGACCAGCGTGAGCCATATATTTCCTGAAAAAGAGGGGGTTTTAGGCCAAAAGATACGACTTTCCGGCCATCAGGATTAGCGAAACCGCGAAAATGAACAGCCCGAGGAGGACATAGAGGCTTGCCTTGCGGCCGAGCTTTTTAAGAATCCGATTCTCGGTGGAAGGGCTGATGAACATCTTCGTTTTCCCCCGGATGAGCAGGTTCTCATGGGCTTTGCTTGACGCGTTTCCGAACGGTTCGGCAATGCCGATGACGTATAGCTTGTTCGAAAGAGGCAGCCGGCTCTCCATAATTTCAATCTGGGAATTGCTGTGGCTGAGGAACTCCTTTTTCAGCTCCGGATCCAGGCTGTCGATGAACTTCTGCACATTATCATAGCTTTCCTTGCCGTCATGCCATCCCTTCGGGCCGTCATTTAGGCAGAATGAGTATCCCTTGTAGTTCAGCCCGTCGATGTAGGCGCTTCGTGCGTCAACCCGGATTTCGCCCGAATCATCCTTGAGAATGAACGGGTCGGATGACTCCGTGTCGCAGATGTCAAGCATGGCACCCCTCGTTCCGAACGGCTGATACTGCGCCACAATCCTCCAGTACAGGCACTCTTTTCCCGATATCGGGCTAAGCAGGTTTCCCGGACGCTCCGGCGTGCCGGAAAGCTCGACAAGGCCGACTGCAACTGAGCGGATTTTAGACGATGGGGTATTCCGGATTTTCTGGATTAGTTGGACTTTCGGGAGATGATATGCCATTATCGCAAGGCCGGCCAGGCATAGAGACACTGGAAATCCGAATTCCTTTGAGATTAGATTCCAATCCATTGGCATATTCGCGCGATTTATGTATTTTAACCTTCACATAGAATCCTTACCATGGAGATTTACCTGGTCCAGCATGGGGATGCGAAATCAGAGGAGGAAGACGTCCAGCGGCCGCTATCCGACAAGGGGAAAGAGGAGACAGGGCGGGTGGCGGAAGCGCTCGGAAAGGTAGGCATCAGGGCCAAGCACATCATGCACTCTGGCAAACTGAGGGCGAAAGAGACCGCGGAGATATACTCGAAGCACTTCGGACCGTCAGAAGCCAGGGAGATGCTCGGCCTTGCACCGAATGACAATCCAATAATGGCTAAAGAATTCTTGGAAAGCGCGAAGGAACCGGTGATGCTCGTCGGGCATATGCCGCACCTAAGCAAGCTCGCATCACTGCTCATAACCGGCAATCCGGACCAGGATACCATCCAGTTCCATATGGGCGGCGTCGTTTGCCTGGAAAAAGACGTGAAATGGAGGGTGAAGTGGGCCGTCACGCCCGAAATAATCCCATTCCCGATAAAGGAGCTGTTCCCAAGAGGAAAAGACCGCAAATCCCGAAGCTGACGGAAGGAAAACCAGCGTAATATCTTAAAAATAAACGATGCGCAATATCGGTTCAATGGAAAAAACAGAATTGTTCCTGAAAACCGTCAGCCTGGGGTTCTTCGTTCTGGCAATTATCAGCGGCTCTTTCTCGCTGGATGCTACTTTTGACGGATATTTCATGGCCCCCACCATGGCATTCGCCGGATTTCTCTCAAGGCTGATGGAAATCAGCCAATATTTCTATTGGCTGACCGTGCTTGCGTTTATCGTCCTGATTAGCGGCCTGATTCACGCGAAGGTCATCTCGTTTGCCGATGTCGAACGGGGAGCATACTGGGTGGTCCTTTTCTTTGCGAGCGGGGCGTTCTCCCTCGTAGCGGCCATCGTGATAGGCGCTGTGATGATTGCACTTGGGATACGCGCCTATGGGATGTTCCTGTTCCTCGGAGCGTTCGTGTTCGTCTTCAGCACTGAATTCCTGGGGATTTTCAAGAAACTGCTGGTGAAGTAGCTATTTCCACAAAGCCCAGAGCGCAGGGCAAGGGATGGGGGAAGAACCCGGCGCCGAGAGCACCTGCGAATCAAAGCCTGCCTCGAAGAACATCTTTTCGTATTCGCTGTTGGTGAGCATCAATCTTGTTCTGGGCGGATTCGCGCAGGTCGCGTAGGCCTGCAAATCGCCCAGTTTTGCCAAATTGTGTGCCAGCTTCGCCTCATAGAACGTCTTCCCTTCGACCGCGAAACCGGGCTTTAGGATATACGCCCAGCGGCGGTGGTCGACATTCTTAATCCGCGAAAGTTCGCCTGAGAACGGCTCGAATGGGAATTCGCGCAACAGGAAGACGCCGTTTTCCGCCAGCATCGAATGCACTTTCAGCAGGAACGCCATATACCGTTCTGGAGTCTCCATATATCCTGAGACGATGTCGCCCATAATCATGCGGTACTTGCCCTTTTCGCAGCCGTCGCTTTCCCAGTCATTTTTAATGACGATTTCGCTTTGCGGAGGCCTGACCTTGAGCTGATTCGCCATTATGCCCGTCATGGCTGAAAACGACACATCGGATTTCTCATAAACGCTGACTTTTGCCCCAAAATTGTGCAGCCAGGCGCGGAATTCAGGCGTCGCTCCGAGCACCAGCGCCTCCTCGCCCTTCATATGCGAAAGCAGGGGCGCGGCATTCTCGAACTCCCCGCCCCATTTCGGGCGGCGGGGCCACTGGACCTGCCCCCATTTGAGGGCTACGCTTTCCCAGCCCCGGGTGTTCGCATCCGCACATGATGCGGCCGCCGATAGCAACTTCGCTGAAGACAACTGAATCATTGTGGTATAATGCGCCGAAAATAGTATTTAAAGATTGTGTAAAAAATGTAACAAAAAGAAGCAGATATGTTCCAGATGGAACATCATTTCCGTTTTCCGGCCGTCTGGCGCCCGGATGAGAATACGCCTGTCTGCTCCACGAATGTCGCCCTGACGCGCCCGTCCGAGGCGCGGAATTCGGAGACGTTGCTCGGGGTGGTGGGTGCATAGAGGGTAGTGCCGAGGAGCCTCGAGAGCATAGCGCCTATGGAATTCTCGTCCCTGCCGGTGGAGCAGGAGACGAGCACCATGGAGGAATTCGGCAGCAGCACGTCCCGCAGGGAGCCCATCTTGTCCCGGTCTGTAAGGTCCAGCATGCCTTCGTCTGTCTCGTTGCCGAGGCGTATGGACTCGGGGCTGCCATGGCCGCCGATGATGATGGACGGGGTCTGCCCGAAGGAGCGCCGGAAATCGGCGGCGGCTGCGAAGAAGCCACTTTCAGTGTCCCGCTCGTAGAGAATAACGTCGAAATCCCCCAGCAGCCCGTCCAGGCGCCTTCCGGCTGAGTAGAATGCGCCGTTGTAGTCGGAATCCGGGAATACTGCCAGGACCGCAGGCCGGGTGGAACGCCCCTTTGCCCGCTCATAGAGGCGGTTCAGCAGCTGCGGCGAATACCTGGCGAAATGCCGTATGCCGAAGCGGCGGTATAGCGTCGCGGCCCTCTCGGCCCCGATTGTCTCGATGGCATAGGCGAAGTTGAGGCCCACTTCCGGAGAGATGAAGCCGCCGATGAGCCTTTGCGCGAGCTGCCTGCCGGCCTCGAAGCTCTGAGGGCGCTCGAAAAGAAGGCCTGATAGCCGCTCGTCGCTGAGTATCGAGCCGAAAAGGACGGAAATGTTCACGACCGCCTCCTCCCTATGGTCCTGGGGCACTTGAGCAAGGAATGCGCGGGCCCATTCCCCGTAGTGCCTTGCGGTCTCGAGCGAGAGCATCATGACCTGTGAGGGGTTGATGCTCTGCCTGGATATCACTGAATCCATGGCATGCGGGAACACCCTGGCGAGCGCCCCGGCCTGGTCTCCGGCCCCGCGGATGAATTCCTGGTATGTCTGGAGCAGGCGGTGCTGGAGCGCGATTTCCTGGCCTGTGCGCCGTCCCGAGAGCTCCCGGAACGCGGCTCCTATCGCGGATGCGACATCGTCCCTGGAATCCGTTGGGGCAACGCGCACCATTGCGATGATGAAGGACAAATTCTCGTTCGACAGCATAGTCTGGAGGGTCTGGCCAGGGCTGTTATCGCCGCGCCTATGCGCCTGGACAATCGCGCGGAGCACGCTGCCTGAATCCGGGCCGGCTATCCTAATCAGCCTCTCGATTCGCGCGAAAAGTTCCGGGGTGAACGAGTCGTCCGAGACCGCGAGGATTTCGAATTCGTGCATGAACGTATGCCGCCCATGGCCGCTTCCGACCATGGCTGCCATCGTGACGACGCGCCGGGCGAAAGCCGGGTTTTCGAGCAGGCCTGCAAACGACTCGTTCCTCAGAAGGGAGCCATATATCTGCATGGCGCTATCAGCGAGGGCCGGATGGCTCCGCAGCGCCTCGGCCAATGCCGGCAGGAACCGGTCGTCCGGTTGCACGACACCCATCAGGTCAAAGAAGATATTCAGGGTCCGGAAGACATTCCTTTCCGATACCGCCTCCGAGCGCCGCATGGGCCGGATGATGCTTTCCAGGAAAGCTTCCATGCCGGGTGCGTAGTCCCTTGAATCAAGTATCACAGCGAACCGGGACATCGCCGGCAGGGCGTCATCAGGGAAGCATCGGTCAAGGATGAGCGGAAGGAGGCCGCCCCTGCCGAGCATGGACATGCGAAAGCCCCTGGCGTTCACGATGGCACCAAGCATGTGGCTCATCTGGTACCAGGGATGCACTTCCTCTGACTGGGGGATGGCCTCTCCTGAATGCGCCGGGGCATGGGCAGGCGGCAGCAGGGAGCCGGCCTGGGCAATCAAAGCAGGAATCGCCGCAAGCTCGTCATCGCTTGGGAATGACCGCTGAACCATGCGGGAACCATCCGCGCCGGCACGATGCGCGGCAAGCCCCTGGGATTGCTCTGGCGGAATCGCGAGGTATTGCCTGACGATATAGAGGCCTGCATCCGCCTGGGGGCCGAGAGACTGGGACAGCGTCAGGAGGCGCTGGAACCCTTGCAATGTCACGCGCTCATCCCGTGCGAGGTCGGCAAGCAGCTGGACTCCCGAAGCCCGGCTGCCGACTCCGCCGGCATCGTCAGCAGAAACGCTGTAGCAGCTCCTTAGTGATGCGGCTATCCGGATTATCCGCTGCGCAGCATCGCCCATTTCAAGGAAAGGCGAAAGGGAAGGATTGGATGATATCGCGATGAGCAGGCGCATGCAATCCGCTGGGTTTTCCGACCTTGCGAGCTCGGATGCGATTTCAAGCGCGCGTGGATTGCGCCTGATTGCGTGCATGAAATCCAGGAAGACGGAAAGGCTGGACGAAGAAGCGGGGGTGCTTGAGGATAGGAACGAACTGAACACCCCGTCGCTTGCTATCATGCCAAGGCTGAAGCGCCTGTTGCCGATGATAAGGCGGAACATCCTCATCGGGTCGTCGCGTTGCGGGGTTGTGGATGGATAACCTTCCGAGATGACGTGTGTCATCCGGATAAGGTCAGCGACCACCTCCGGGCTTATCGCATGGGGGTCAATCGCGCTGTTGGCAAGGAGCGTCGAGAGGGCTTCGAGGGCATCCAGATGGTAGGGTGGTGAGTCGCTGCGCACCTGGCGTATCTGCCGCGAGAACGATTCGGCCGACCTCGGCGAGAGGTCCGCTGGGCCGAAAGCTGGGTTGCAGAAGAGGCTGCCCATGCACCGGATGGCCATGTAGGCTTCGCCGCCGCCTGCGCGCATCGCCGTGTCCAGGAACCGCACGAACCTGTCAGGGAGGGCCACGTCCAGGGCCCGGCCTGAGAAGGATGGGTTCTCGACAAGGAAGTACAGCGCCCGCAGCGCCTCGGTTGAATCCTGCCCTGCGCGGATTATCGAGAGCCGGGCGGCTTCGTGGACATGCCGGTTGAATTTCTCGGAAGAAAGAAGGCGTTCGAATGCGGTGAGCGTGGAGACGACGTCCGGCCCGGCGCGCGTGGCTATCAGCGACACGGTGCCCAGCATTGATGGAGTGAAGCGTTCGCTTGATGCGATGGCGGCAAACCGCCGCAGGGCTTCAGGCGCGTTTTCCCCGCACCGCTCGATTATAGTCCGGCAGACGCGCAGGGCTTCAGGCCTCTGCGCCTGGGGAAGCCGCTCAAGAATCCCATTCACAATCTCGGCCTGGGCCGGGGGAAGGGATTCCAGGTATCGCTGCGCGGGGCCGCCCATTACGATATTTCGAAAGGAGAATTAAAAAAACAGGCGAGCCGCTCTTGCATTGAAGCGGCTCATTTCTTGGCGTCGCCGGCCTTCGTCTTGGGTTGTGCGGGCTTTGCTTCGGGTGAAGGCGCCTTCGCCTCGGGCTCAGCCGTTTTGGCTTCCGGTTCGGCTGCCTCTGGCGCTTCGTCATCCATCTTGACCTGGATTAGCTTCTTGTCTTCTTCTGCGACCTTGAAGTATTCCTTGTCCTTGAAGCCCATCATCGATGCGAAAATCGTGTCCGGAACAGAATGAATCCTTGTATTGAAGAGCATGACCGAGTCGTTGTAGAACTCGCGCCGATCCGCTATCTGGTTCTCTATGGCCGAGAGCTGCTCCTGCAGTTTGAGGAAGCTCTGGCTGGCTTCCAGTTTCGGGTAGTTCTCGGCGACGGCGAATATCGTCTTGAGCGCTGCGCTTATTCCCTCGCTGGCAAGCGCCTTTTCACCTGGCGTAGAAGCGCCCATCATCTGCGTCCGCAGCCGGGTAATCTCGGTGAGCGTGCCTTTCTCGTATTTCATGTAGCCCTTGACAGTCTCGACGAGGTTTGGAATCAGGTCCGTCCTCTGCTTGAGAAGAACGTCGATATTGGCCCACGCTTTTTCGATGTTGTTCCGGAGCGAAATCAGGCCGTTGTATATCGAGAAGATGTAGAATGCCGCAAGCAATGCGAGCACGAAACCGAAGAATCCGCAGCAGATGAGCACGACTTCGAAGGCCATTCAAATCACTGGATAAACGATGATAATAGTGCAATTAAACCTATCGCAGAAAGGATGAGGCCGAGGCCAAGCATCCACCAGACCGAGCCTCCGACTTTTTGCACGACCTTGGTCTCCCCGGAATCGCTGAGGTACATGATGTCGACGTTCGCGCCCTTCTTCATTATGAGGTTCTCGTGCGCAAGCGCGCTCGATGCGCCTTTAAGAGGCTCGGCGCTTCCCATGACGAAAAGCGGGTCGCCTTCGGCGATGAATGATTCGGTTATGCGCAAATCATAGCCGGAATGGCTGTTGAAGGCCGAGTTGGCAGCTGGCGTTGCCGCAAGGAAGTCCAGAACTTTCTTGTCGAGGACCTTGCTCTTGAACATACCCAGCACGCCGCCTTCTGATAGATGCCCGGAGCTGGAGAAATCCGTGGGGATTTCGACCTCCGCATCCTTGGGCTCGATAAGCATCCTGCCGGTGTCGTCTTCGAGGTAGAACTGCATGGATGAGGATGCGTTGTAGATGTCGCGCCAGCCCCCGTGCTTTCCGGGCTTGTAATACTCGCCTTTGACGCTCCAGTAGACCGAGCGGACCTTTGATATCGGGCTGTCGATAGGCTCCTTGCACCGCGCTTTCCCGGAAAGCTCGACCAGGCCGACAGCGGCAGAACGCACCTTCGATGTCGGCGTGTTCTTGATTCTCTGCGCGAGCAGGTATCTCTGGGTGCCCCCGTAGATGAGGACGAGCCCGAATAGCAGAAACAGTATTCCGCCGCAGCACGCATTCCCTTCTTCAGCCATGGGTGGCATTCTTCGCGAAATGTTAAAAACAATGGGGCTAGAATGCCCAGAAAACCAGGATGATTATGGCAGCGCAGGCAATCGAGAGGCCGATGCCGCCGAAGACGGCCCACAGCATCCCGCCGCGCATGCTCTCGACGACTTTCTTCTCCGCGCTGTCGCTGATGTACATGACGTCCTTCTTGCGGATGATGAGGTTCTCGTGCGCTTTGGCGCTTGTTGCGCCTTCAAGGGGCTGCGCATCCCCAAGGACATAAACAAGGTCTTCTTCAGCGATGTAATTCTCGAAAATGCGCACATCCACTTTCGCATGGTTCATGAAGGCTTTCTTCCCGGCTGCATCGAGCGAATCGATGAATTTAATCACCCGCCCGTCCATCTGCTGGTGCGGCATGCCGAATACGCCTTTTCCGGAGATATAGCCCTGGTACCGGTTGTCCACGGGAATTTCAACCGTCGCGCCCTTGGGGTCGACGAGCATCCGGCCCGTCTCATCCTCGACCCGGAAGCGGCTGGATGAGTCCCGCTTGAAAATCTCGCGCCAGCCCCCGTGCTTTCCTGAGCGGTAATATTCGGCCCTTATCCGCCAATGCGCGCATCGGGCATCGCTTATCGGGCTGCGCATATCGCCATCGCAAATGGCTTTGCCGTATAGTTCCACCAAGCCTACTGCGGCGGCATCCACCTTGGATGTGGGCGTGTTCTCGATTTTCTGGAGAAGGAGGAACTGCTTCGTCCCGCTGTAGGCAAGCCACAGCCCGCCGAAGAATCCGGCGATTAGATAGATTATGCAGCCCCCGCCTGATGAAGACATTTAATCATTCCGGCACGGGCTTCATACGAGGAAGAGCCCGATAGACATGACGATTGACATTAACGAAGCGAACACCATAAAAAGCCCGAAGAATATCTCGATGTAGAACCTCAGGCTCAGGCCGCCAAGGACCTTCTTCTCCGACGAATCGCTTATCAGCATAAGCTTGTCACGGGCGTTTTTCCGCACGATCAGATTCTCCGATGCGACGGCGCTGGTCGCGCCTTCAAGGGGCTCTGCGCTCCCCAATGCGAAAAGCGGGTCGCCTTCTGCGATGTAGTATTCCATGAAGCGCAACTGCTTGCCTGACATCCCTTTCGCGGCATCGTTGGCCTTTTGGTTCGATTGCAGGTAATCAAGGACTTTATTGTCAACCTGGTTTGATGGCAGCAATCCGAAGAACTGCTTGTCGTTCAATGTCCCCTGGAACAGGAAATCGTGCGGGATGTTCACGTTCGCATCCACTGGGTCGATAAGGACCTTGCCGGTGTCGTCTTCGAGGTAGAACCGCTTCCCGGATTTTTCGGAAAAGAATGTGCGCCATCCGCTGGATTTCTTATGGCGATAATAATATTGGGCGACGACCTCCCAGTAGGCACAATTGCTTTTCGTAATCGGCGCGACCAGCATTTCGCTGCATTTCGCCTTCCCGTTCAGTTCGACAAGCCCGACTGCGGCGGCGCGCGCTTTCGATGTCGGCGTGTTCCTGATTTTCTGCCCCAGGAGATACTGCTGCAATGCGTCGTTAAGGAGCAGCGCGCTCCCGGACAGGAAGAAGAACCCCAAACAGCAGGGCATTGCGCCTATCAGCTTCATTTCGGTTGGAGGTGCTGCCATTTCATTGAACACCCGCCAAAGTTTTATAAACGATATATGAGATTGATGCTCAGTCTGATTGAAGAGAGCGTATAGGGGTTGTGCTATGAAAAACGTGATGTGGTTCAAGGAGCTTAGCAAGAAGAATCTGGCTGAAGCAGGCGGGAAGGGGGCAAACCTTGGCGAGATGCTCCAGAACGGGTTCCCCATACCGAACGGTTTCGTCGTCACGGCCGGGTCGTATTACAAGCACCTCGAGGCGAACAACCTCCGGGAACCGATTGCAAGGATTCTTGGCAAACTGGATGTCAACGACAACGACGCCCTCATGAAGGCATCCGAGGAAATCAAGGAGATGCTGATTAGGGGGACGATGCCCGTAGACGTCCAGAATGACATAATCGCATCGTACAAGCAGCTGAATGAGATGGTCGGAAGGCAGGTGTATGTCGCTGTCCGAAGCAGCGCGACGGCCGAGGACCTCCCGACGGCCAGTTTCGCAGGGCAGCAATCCACCTACCTGAACGTGTTCGGAGCTGAAGACGTCGTCACGTCCGTGAAGGAATGCTGGGCGTCGCTCTTCGAGCCGAGGGCTATTTTCTACCGCGTCGAGAACAAGTTCGAGCATATGAAAGTGGGCCTTGCCGCAGTCGTGCAGATGATGGTCCAGAGCGAGAAGGCGGGCGTGGTGTTCACCGTGGACCCGCTATACCAGGACCCGGACATCATCTCAATCGAGACGGCGTACGGACTTGGGGAAGTGGTCGTGAGCGGGCAGGTAACGCCGGACACGTACCGGGTAGACAAGAAGGATTTCAGCATCATCGACAAGAGCGTGGTGAAGCAGCCGTGGATGCTAATCAAGATTGAAGGCAAGAACAAGAGGGCTGAAATCAAGGACGAGGCCCAGGGCAGGCAGAAGCTCACTGACAATGAAATCAAGGACCTTGCCAAGACGTGCAGGAGAATCGAGGAACACTACGGATACCCGCAGGACATAGAATACGGCTTCGAGAAGGACAACCTGTACATAGTGCAGTCCAGGCCGATAACTACTTTAACGGACAAGAAGGGATTGGAGAAGGGGACTGGAGGCGAGCTCGTGAATGCTGAAACCAAATCGCAGGGACAGAAGGAGGCGACGAAGGCGCAGGGCGTGGGGCAGGCTAAGATTCTCGTGAAGGGCCTGAGCGCATCCCCGGGAATGGGGATGGGCAAGGTCAAGATTGTCCGCAACTCGAAGGAAATCAAGAATATGGAGCGCGGCGACGTGATGGTCACCGAGATGACCACGCCTGATTTCGTACCCGGCATGAAGAAGGCGTCCGCGATAGTGACGGATACCGGAGGCATGACGAGCCACGCCGCGATAGTCAGCAGGGAGCTGGGCGTCCCGTGCGTTGTCGGGACCGGCAATGCCACCACCGTCCTGAAAGACGGCATGGACGTGTCGGTGGATGGAAGCCACGGCATAATCTATGAAGGCCTTGTCTCAGCCCCCGAAGCTGCGGCTAAGCCCGGTGCGGTCAATGCGGCGGTCGTCGCGGCTGCGGCGCCGATTACCGGCACGAAGATTTACGTGAACCTTGCCGATGTGGACCAGGCCGAGAAGGTGGCCGCATTGCAGTGCGACGGAATCGGGCTTCTGCGGGCGGAGTTCATGATGGCCGGAATCGGCCAGCACCCGAGGAAGATGCTGGATGAGGGGCGCGCTCAGGAATACGTAGACAAGCTCGCCGACGACATGCGCAGGTTCGCCGCGGCATTCTATCCGAGGCCGGTCGTCTACCGTGCATCAGACTTCAAGACCAACGAATACCGCAACCTGGATGGCGGCGAGAAGTACGAGCCGCACGAGGAGAACCCCATGATGGGCTACCGCGGTGCGGCCAGGTACATCCGCGAGCCGGAGCTGTTCAAGCTTGAACTAGCCGCAATCAAGAAGGTCAGGGAGGAGTACAACCTGAGCAACCTCCACCTGATGATTCCCTTCATCAGGAGAATCGGCGAACTGCGCGCTATCAAGGACATCATGGACGATGTCAAGTTGTTCCGGACGAGGGACTTCAAGCTCTGGATAATGGTCGAGGTGCCGAGCACGGTCATCCTGATAGACCAGTTCTGCAAGGAGGGTATCGACGGCATCTCGATAGGGACGAACGACCTCACCCAGCTGACTCTGGGCATCGACAGGGACAACGCCACGATGGCAAAGGGCTTCGATGAGCGGAACGAGGCGGTCCTGCGCTCATTAAAACGAGTCATCACGACCTGCAACAAGTTCGGCGTCACAAGCTCGCTCTGCGGCCAGGCGCCTTCGGTCTACCCGGAATTCGCGGAAAAGCTCGTGGAATTCGGCATAACGAGCATGTCGGTCAACCCGGACGCGGTCGAGCGCACAAGGAAGATTGTCGCGAGCGCCGAGCAGAAAATCATGCTGCACCGCCTTGCCATGCTCCAGAAGGCAGATAAGGAAGAGGATGCGGCAACGTTCGGCGATGACTGAATCGAAACCCCAATTTATTTCCATTTCTTCTTTTACCCCTTTTTTTATGGCTTAATAGGCGTGGCAGAGTCCGGACTGCGACAGGGGAATGGAAATCGAAAACCGCGAGAATGGCAGTTCTTCTAATGAGGTTATCAAAAAAATGAGGAGGGGTGGGGGCCTCTCCTCTAAATCCGGTGGTTTAGTGTGAAAGACTTCTTTCACTCGCTCTGCTAATTTGTCCCACAAGTTCTTTATATATCTTTCCAAAACAGTATATATTGTGGTATATACGATATATACCAAAAGAGAAGTTACGAGCAGGCTTCCAACCAGATAATCCAGATGCCCCCAATCAATTCTGAGGAGGTTCGACAAGCGGGGAACATTTCCTCATGCGGTAGTTGCGAGCGCCGACAACCGCAGAGAAGCTATCGGTCCCAGCTTCCCGGATAAATTTATAGTCATTCGGATGTGCCATTTTCTCACTGATTGGTTGCCTGCGGGTTCCTTTATATATCTTTCGCAAAATGTATATATTCGAGTAATAATGGTATATACCAAGAGGAGATGATATGGACACGCCAAGAAAAATACAGATTACCGGGAGGAATACATTCATCGTTTCGCTGCCGCATGAATGGATATCCAAAAGAAGCGTGAATAAGGGGGACTCGATTTACCTCAATGAGAATGATGACGGGACGCTGACATTGTCCCTCAAGCAGGCAAAAAGGGGGCTGAAAACCTGCAACATCGAGGTCTCGAAGAACGCGGTCGAAGCGTCCATGCGGAACATCGTTTCGGCGTATGTGGGGGGCGCAGGGACGATAATCCTCCGGGGCCAGGGCATGAGCACGATAGCCGAGGAGGCGAGAAGGGTGCTTGCCGGGGTGGAAATCACGGACGAGACGAGCGACGTCCTCACGCTGAGCGTGCTGTCGTTCGAGGACGTCAACATCGACGGCATCATCAAGCGGGCATTCAATGTGACGAATTCCATGTTCGAATTGTCCGCATCCGCATACAGCGACAAGGGAGCGGACGTATATACCGAAATTTCCAGGAAGGAGGATGATGTGGACAGGCTTTACCTCCTGCTTCTCCGGACGATGTGCATCGAGGGGTTTTCCAGCAGGGAGGCGGTCTTCAAGGCGATAGCAGCAAAAAGCATCGAGAAGGTGGGCGACCACCTCCAGGACATCTGCTCGGATGCCAAGGCCTCAGGCCCGAATCCGCTTGTGGCAGGCCTCATCGAGCGCTCTGCCAAGGTATACGCAGCGGCGTATCGGGCGCTTGCCACGAACGAGCTGGACCGGGGGCAGTTCGCTGAAGCGAAAAAGGAGTATCTGGCATACCTGCAGAAAGCGGAGGCGACCCTCAAGAAGGAGAGCGACACGTCGCGCATGCTTACCCTCAAGGCCATTCTGGATAAGTCTGTCAAGATACTGAGATATTCCGAGGACATGATGGAAAGCAGCACGGACATGTATTTTGCGAAAATGGAAAGCGTTGCGGACACCCACGAAGGGGCGGGCGGGCAGGGGGAGCGCGGGGGTTCTGTTAATTAAGGTTGTTGTTATTATAGGTATGGAAGTGTAAGCGAATGAGGATTCTTCTCCAGTTCCCGGAAGGGCTAAAACAGAAAGCCCTTGGGTTTGCAAAGGCATACGAAGCAGAGGGGCACGAGGTATTCCTCTCTGCTTCAGCCTGCTACGGCGCATGCGATTTGGCATTGGATGAAGCGAGATGGCTGAAAGCGGATAAAATCGTCCATTTCGGCCACAACCGGTTCATTAAGGGGGATTTGCCCATACCGGTCGAATACATGGAATACCGGCTGGATATCGATGTCGAGGGCCTGCTTGCGCTCCTGAGCCATATCGAAGCGCATAAGACAATCGCTCTAGCGACTACGGTCCAGCACGTTCACCAGATTGGCCGGATGAAGGAGCTGCTTGAGAAAAACGGGAAGATTGTGCTTATCGGGAAGGGAGAGCGCGCGCAGTTGCCAGGACAAATCCTGGGTTGCGACGGGGGCGCCGTGAAATCCGTGGAAAAGGACGTGGACGCGGTCGTGTTCGTGGGCGACGGGATGTTCCATCCGCTCGCGCTCATCACCGAGAAGCCCATTTTCGCCTACAACCCGACAACTCGCGCCGTGAAACGGCTGGATGAGGAAATCATGGCGCTCCGGAAAAAGCGGAAGGGCTCGATAACGAGGGCGTATTTGTGCAGGAAGTTCGGCATCCTCCTCAGCACGAAACCGGGGCAGTTCAACATGGCCGGCGCGCAGTGGGCTAAAGGCGAACTGACGAAGAGGGGTTTTGAGGCCGCGATTGTCGCGGCGAACGAGCTCGAACCCATGGCCCTCAAGAATTTCATGGCATTCGAGTGCTTCATCAACACGGCATGCCCGAGGATGGCCGATGACACCGAGGAGTTCGGCAAGCCGGTGCTAAACCTGGACATGCTGATTGACCTGCTTAAAATCATCGACGGGGCGGCAGAAGGCGGCAAGCGGTAATCCATTTCATCATGTTTTTAAGAATAAGCGGAAAGTGTATGGCATGGAAACCATCACTTCCACCAGTCTTGATTTGCCTCTCCAGCATAAGGGGAAGGTCCGCGACACGTATGTTCTCGATGAGCGCCTGCTCATGATCGCGACCGACCGGCTTAGCGCTTTCGACGTGGTTTTCAAGGAAGGGATTCCCCGGAAAGGCGAGGTGCTGAACCAGCTCTCGGCGTTCTGGTTCGAAAAGACGAAAAAGATAATCAAGAACCACTTCCTGTCCCTCGAGCTACCGATAAGCAATAAACTGCCAAGATTCCTGAGGGGAAGGAGCATGGTCGTGGAGAAATGCACGCCGCTTCCCCTTGAATGCGTGGTCCGCGGCCACATCACCGGAAGCGCGTGGAGGGAGTACCAGAAGAAAGGCTCGGTCTGCGGGATACAGCTGCCGGCCGGCCTCCATGACGGGAGCGAACTGCCTTCGCCGATTTTCACGCCCTCGACGAAAGCGGAAAAGGGCCATGACGAGAATATCGACGAAAAAAAGGCGAGGAGCCTTGTCGGTGACGAGACGTTCGAGACCGTCCGCCAGAAATCAATCGAGCTTTATGATTTTGCGGACGCTTATGCCCGCGGGCGCGGGCTGGTGCTTGCAGACACGAAATTCGAATTCGGATTGGACAAGGAACGCCAGGTCATGCTGATAGACGAGGCATTGACGCCGGACTCGTCCAGGTACTGGCTCGAAGAGAAATATGACGTTGGCATCCTCGAGAGCCTGGATAAGCAGTATGTAAGGAATTACGTGGAAAGCACCGGATGGAACAAGAGCCCGCCTCCTCCGCCGCTTCCTGCGGAGATTGTAAGCAAGACCACGGAAAGGTACCTCCAGGCGTTCATGATGCTTACTGGAAAGAAGCTGTGAAACCCGCATCAGGATGGGGAGTATTAGTTTTATTTTGTGTTTCATAATGTTTTTAAACTAAATCCCCCTAATTATAGGGATATGAAGCTTCGGGCAGAGAAGGAATTGCAGGGACCAGCGGGGAGGCCGCAGGAGAAAGCAGGCCAGAAACGCGCATCCGCCATGCTTATTACCGCATTTGCCGCTGCAGCCGTGCTCGCTGAAGGATGCACACCCTGCCCGGTCGCCGACAGCTGCAATACGAATGATTACGACATCACGCTGGGCGAAGGAGAGACAAAGGACACCATGTCCAACGGGGTGCCCATGCACATCACGGCCATGTCGATATCCGTGAACGCCAGGGTGGAGGGGGCAATCTGCCGGGCTTATAGCGGAGGCGCCCATGTGAAACTGAGAATCGATTCCGACCCGCCCTATGAGCAGGAATTCGACATCTCGCCTTCCATGTGCTTCTCGGTCGTCGAGCGGTGCATCGGCGTCAACGATACAGAAGTGACATCCGACGTTAGGCTGGTGACAAGCAACGGACTCTATGACGGGGACGCCGGAACCGGCGTTTACACCGGAGGGGACGGCGGCACGCTGACCGAATCCTGCGAGATTACCAACAAGAAGGTCTCATTCACCCTGACAATCGGCGAGTAGGCGGCATTCGGGGGAGTGCAGCGGAGAAATCGGCGCCCGGAATCAGAGATAATGGCCAATCATCTTCAATGCGAATTTCGCCTGGCCGCGGTTCAAGTCGAAGAGCGTGATGATGCTCTCAAGCTCTTCCGGAGAGCGGATTTGCCCCTCGCTTTCGGCGAATGTCGCGAATGCATAGAAGGCGTTGAATTTCACGCATACCGAGAGGAAATTCCTCAGTTTGGAAAGCGCGATTGCCCGCGGAACGCCCCTAATCTTCATGATGCGGCCCAAGTCGATTAGGAAGCAGGCGCTTTTCTTCTCGGCAATCACGCGGATTGCGCCTTCGTCGAATGCCCAGTCTTTCAGAATGATTAGCGTCTTCTTGTTCTTGTGCGCTACTGCGGCTTCCAGGTTGTCCAGTTCAAGCACCTTGCCCTTGCAGTCGTTCAGGGAGAAAAAGCGCGCAAAGCCGTGCTTTTTGGCATCGGCCTGGCAGCTGATTATATCGAACATAAAAATGACTTCGATTAGGGAAGGGGGTTATTTCTTGTGCTCGTGCGGCTTGTGCTCGGGGTGAGCGGAGTGCGCGGCTTCGTGCTTCGCCTCGTGCGCCGGCGCGCCATGCTGCGGATGCTCCGGATGGGCCGATGCCGCGTGCTCATGAGCAGCGTGCTGTGCCGGGGCGTGCGATTCATGCGCATGCTCGGCCTTCGCAGCCGGTTTCGGCGCAGCGGCCTTTTTCTCCGCCCTCTTCGGGGCAGGCCTCGGTGCGGCTGCGACCTTCGTGCTCTTCACATAAGGCTTGAAGTGGTACGGCGTCGCCTGGAGCTTCTTCCTCCGGAGCTTCTTGTTATCGCCCTTCTTCTTGCTCGGTCCGCGCGAGTTGCCCGCAGATGTGAGGCCGCGGAACGATTTCCCGCCGCGGATTGCGGACGAGATGTTCACGCTCGGCTTTGCCGGGTCAGCGAGAATCACTTCGAAGAACTTGTAGTTCCCGTCTTCCCCTACCCAGTAGGAGTTCAGGACTTCCATGTTGCGGAAAAGCCGGTTCACGCGCTGCTCTCCAATCGCCTGGTGCGAGTGTTGCGGCTGTACGAAGCGGTAGTTGTTCTTGTGCTTGCGGCCGCCCATGGTCTTGCGCCTCGTGCGCCTTCCCTTGTCCACGCGGACGCGGACGACGATGTATCCCTGCTTGGCCTGGTAGCCGAGCGTGCGGGCGCGGGCGAGGTTGGACGGGTACTCGACGCGCTCGATGGCGGGGCCGGCCCTCCATTTCATGATTTTGCCCCGGTAAACCGCGTCCCTCTCCTTGTACTGCTTCTGCAATGTCTGTGTTATATACTTGTAAGCACCCATAATATCATCCTCGTAGCGTCATCTCTAAGCTAAGAACTTTTTTCTTCAATTGGAAATCCACTTGGATTTCCAAACAGGCCAAATTTTCCAATTTGTCCATCTTATAGAAAACGGCAGAGGAAATTCGTTGGCACTACTTTAAAAAGATTTCTTTTTGATAATGTAGTCAGCTTGTTTTGGTGGATACATGCATCAAACTTCCGAACATCCAGAGTTCATGAAGACGATTAAGGAAATCAGGGATGCCGAGGAGGAGTACGACCGTCTAATCAATTCAGCGAAGGAAAAGGCGGACAAGATCCTGCGAGAGGCCCGGGAGCGCACCATGGAGGAGCGCTTGAAAGGCGAGGAGGAAATAGTCGCCTATAAGAATGAACGATTACGCAAGGGAAGCAAGGACATCGAGTCCGAAGTCGAGAAAATAGTGGGCAAGGCCAAGGAAGAGGGCGGGAAGATAGGCAAGAAGAAGCCCGAAGCCTCTGCTGTCCCGAAGCTCATCAAGGAATTCTTGAGCAGCCTGTGAGGAATGCAAATGTTCAGGCCCAAAAGCATGTCAAAGGTCAGATTGATAGTACTTAAAACCCACATCGGGAACCTGGTCAAGGACCTGCATGAGGCCGGCCTCGTCGACATACGGAAATCAGAATACAAGGGGCTAGACGAGGGCAGGCCGCTCGCGTCATTTGACGCATTGTCCGCCGAACTCCTGAAGCTCCGGGCGCTTGTGTCCATGATGGAGTCCTCGCTCGGGAAAAAGATGGATGCCGCACCGATTGTGATTGAAGGCGCGAAAGCCATCGCCGAGGCCCGCGGCCTCGTGGTCGAAAGCGAGCTCCGCAGGCTCAATTCCGAGATGACGGCCCTCAATGAGAAGATAAAGTCGCTTGAAGGGGAAGCCCTCGCGGTGGATAAGGTCCTGCATTTCAAAGGGGTCGATTTCGCAAAACTCAAGACCAGGACGCTCGACTTCCGGGTCGGGGAGATGGGAGCCGCGAAGCTGGCCCGCCTCAACGAGAGCCTCGGGAAGCTGGGCGGCCACAACACCATGATTTCAGAATCAGGATACAATGTCGCGCTCGTAATCTTCGACCGGAAAAGCCAGCAGGACGTCGATTCGCTCCTTGGAGAGATGGGCTTCATTGACATCGACCTCCCGGAGGGGATGATGAGCCCGATGGAAGCCATCAGCCGGATAAATGCCGAGAACGACTCGGCAAAGGCGAGGCTGAAGGAAACGAAGGCGAAAATGGTTGCGTTGTCCAAGGCGAATATCGGCCATGTAAGCAGCCTGATACGCTCGCTCGAAGTCGAAACCGAGCGCTCGGGCGTCGCCTCTAAGTTCTCATCATCGAAATGCGCATATGTCGTGGAAGGATGGATGCTCGAAGACGACATGGATGTCCTTAGGGCCATTGCGGACAAATACCCGGAAGCCATCCTCGAAGACGTGAAATGCGGGCACCGCGAGATGCCCCCGACAGTGCTCGACAACCCGAAAGTGGCTTCGCCCTTCGAGTTCCTTACCAGCAGCTATTCCATGCCCAACTATTTCGAAATCGACCCGACCATGGCGTATTTCATCGGGCTCCCGATACTCTACGGCATGATTGTCGGCGACGTGCTCTATGGGGTGATATCGCTCGTCTTGTCGTTGTGGCTGATGAAGAAGTTCGAGAAGAGCTACATGATGTTCAACGTTTCGAAGATATGGCTCTATTCCGCGTTCCCGACCATCCTCTTCGGCCTCGCATTCGACGAATGGGCCGGCATGTCGCATTACCACCTGCTCGAGACGATAGGGAAATGGATGGGCACCGAGATTGTCAGCGGCCCCTTGTATACGGCGCTGCTTCATCGGCTCGAAAACGTGCTGATGCTTCTGGGCGTGACGATACTTGTCGGCATGGTGCATCTGGCCATCGGGTTCATGATTGGGGCGATAAACGAGTGGAACCACAGCAAGAAGCATGCCATTGCGAAAATCGCGTGGCTGGGCATTGAGACGGGCATAATGCTCGTCGCGCTTCCGGCCGTAGGAATGGCTGACTCGGCATTCACGATGGCTGGCGGGGCAGTCCTCGCCCTTTCGGTCCTGGCGCTCGCCTTCACCGAAGGCATAATAGGAATCATCGAAATCCCGGGCCTGATTGGCAACATATTGTCTTATACGAGAATCGCGGTCATAGGCCTGGTTGGCGTCATCCTCGCCGAGATACTCAATGACTTCCTGATGCCGCTGCCAGAAAACGGCATAATGGCGTTTGCCCTCATCCCGGTGTTCGTGGTCCTCCACATAGCCAACTGCTTCCTGGCGATGTTCGAGGCGCTGATACAGGGGGGCAGGCTCAACATAGTGGAATTCAAGATGAAGTTCATGCAAGGTGGCGGAGGGGTGTTCACCCCGTTCGCGTTATACTCGAAAAAATATTGATTGAAATGGAGAGGACGAAGAGTCCTTTCATTGAGGTGAAATGAAATGGCAGAGATTGCAGCTTTGACGTCTGAAGCCGGAATCGCCCTCGGCGCCGGTTTGGCAATGGGTTTGAGCGCGCTCGCCGCAGCCTGGTCCCAGGGCAGCTTGGGCAGCGCGGCGATGGGTGTGGCGGCCGAGAGGCCGGAATTCGAGAGCAAGATGCTGATTTACATCGTGCTACCGGAAATACTCGCGCTCCTGGGTTTCGCTATCGCGTTCCTGCTGGCGCTGAAGGTCGGCGCAGCCCCGGCCTAAGGTGCTGTGCATGGGGATTGAGAAGCTTAAGGGCTCTCTCCTTGCCGAGGCCAACGAGGACGCGCAGAAAATAGTCGAGAGCGCGGAATCGCACGTCCGGAGCATGGTCGAAGAGGAGCGCTCCAAGCGCTCGGCCATGAAGAAGGAGGCTGAGAAGGACGTGGAGAAGCAGCTCGAGGAGCAGCGCAACGAGCGCATAGCCTGGGCCAGGCTGGAATCCAAGCGGATCATTGCCGAGGCGCGGGAAGACGCCATACAAAACGTCGTCGAGGAATTCTTCGATTCGCTCGGAAGCGTGCGCAAGTCTCCCGAGTACAAGAAATTCCTCGCAAAGGCGGTCGTGGAGGCCGCCGGCGAACTGGGCGGCGACGTCTCGGTGCATATCGTCAAGGGCGACAAGGCCCTGGTTCCCGCCATCAAAGGCGCCAAGGTCAGCGAGGACCTCGAAGTCCTGGGCGGTGCCATAGTGGAAACCGCCGACGGCAGAATCAGGATAGACCTGACGCTGGAGACGCTCTTCGAGACACGGAGAGACGAGACGAGGAAAAGGATTTACGAGAAACTGTTCGGGGGTAAATGATGCAGGACCAGCCGGGTGGCCTTTTGGGAAGGATGCCAAAAATCGAGAGCCGTTCGCTCAAGTACGGATACTCCAACGCCAGGGTCAAGGCCATGAAGGGCTTCCTCCTGAAGGGGAGCTTCTTGGATGAATTGATCAGGGTGGGAAGCATCGAGGCCATGGTCGAAATCCTGCAGAAGACCGGGTATAAGGCCGACCTCGCCGGGGCATCTGTCACCTATGGCGGTTCGGCGCTGGTCGAGACCGCGGCTTCGAGCAATTTCTCGCGGACGGTCAAGAAGCTCATCCGGATAACGCCGAAAAGCGACCGCAAGGCGCTCGAAGCCCTGCTTATCCGCTGGGACCTCCTGAACCTCAAGACGATGATGCATGCGAAGAGGATAAGGAAGGGCTACGAGGACGTGAAACCTTACCTGTTCGACATCGGGGGCCTTTGCGAGGATGATTTCAAGAGGATAATGAAGGCCGATGAAGGCAACCTCATGAAGGAACTGCGCCGGACGGACATCGGCCAGAAGATGCTCGCCATCGGGACCGGACAGCTGAGCCGCCAGATGAAGGATAAGTTCACGAACGCGCTAAGGAGCCTCGACACGTTCATGCAGATGGAAGCCATCATAGACGCGTACATCTACCTCTTCATGGACCAGGTGCTTTCGGAAGTCGGGGGCAGGGACGTCTCGGACATCCGCCAGATACTGCGCAAAGAGATTGACGCCAAGAACATCATGATAGTGGAGAGGCTGAAGAAGCACGGGACATCGCACGAGAGGATAATGGGGAGCCTGATACGCGGCGGGACGATGAGCGACGCCATGCTCACCAGGTTCATCGACGCGAAGGACCTGCAGGCCGTCATCATGCTTGCAAAGCCGAAATTCCACGGGCTTGAATTGAAGGCCGAGAGGACAGGGCTCGCGGACCTTGAAATCGCGTTCGAGAAATCAGTTACGGAGCAGAAGGTGCACGCCTTCCACCGGGCCATACTGTCGGTCGGGGTGGTAATCGGGTTCCTCCTGCTAAAAGAGGAGGAGCTGAACAACCTCCGGAAGATAGCCAAGGGCAAGGAGTTCAACATACCGGAGAATGATGTCCGCGCGATGCTGGTCGTCGTCTAGGGTTGATGCGCCATGAAATCCAAAATCATTGTAATCGGCGATGCGCCCCTCGTGATGGGGTTCAAGCTCGCAGGCATAGACGATACGGTGCAGGCCAGCGACGCGACCATCCAGGTGGAGCTGGAGAAAGTCCTGGCAAACAGCGAATACGGCATCATCGTCACCAACGAGTACCTGCTGAACAAGCTGGACTGGAGGCTTCGGAAGAAGCTGGATTCCATCGCATACCCGGTCGTCATCCCGATGCCGGATTACTCCGGAAAGAGCACGGAAGGGGATGAGATACGGAACCTCATCAAGAGGGCGCTGGGCTTTGATTTGGGCGCGAAGAAGCAGGAAAATAAGTGAATCATGATTGATTGGAGGAGATTTGGATGGCAAAGGATGCAGGTAATATTGAAAGGATAAGCGGCCCGGTAGTCAACGCCTACCTCCCCGGAGCGAGGCTGTACGACGTCGTCCGGGTTGGCGATGCCAAGATTCTCGGCGAAATCATCAAGATTGTCGGCAACACGTCGGTTATCCAGGTCTACGAAGACACGTCCGGCCTGAAGCCCGGCGAGCCGGTGGAATCCACAGGCCAGCCGCTTTCAGTCGAATTGGGCCCAGGCATACTGACAAGCATTTACGACGGGATACAAAGGCCCCTCAAAGTCATAGAGGAGATGGCCGGCGGCGTGTACATCACGCGCGGCATCGAAGCGCCGCCCCTTGACCGCAAGAAGAAATGGGCGTTCAAAGCGGTTGCCAAGAAAGGCGACAAGGTCAAATACGGTGACGTTTTGGGCACGGTCCAGGAGACTGACCTCATCGAGCATAAGATAATGTCGCCTTATGAAGGCAAGATAGAGTCGATTTCATCCGGCGAATTCACCATACAGGATGATATCGGGACCCTGTCCCATGAGGGCAAGAAATACCCCCTTAAGATGGTCCAGAAATGGTTTGTCCGGAAATCCAGGCCGGTCATTGAAAAGTTCCCGCCTACGATTCCGCTCATAACCGGCCAGAGGGTCATAGATACGTTCTTCCCGATTGCAAAAGGAGGCACAGCGTGCATCCCCGGCCCCTTCGGCTCCGGAAAGACGGTCACGCAGCAGTCTCTCGCGAAATACTCGGACACTCAGATTGTCGTTTACATCGGCTGCGGCGAGCGCGGCAACGAGATGACCGATGTCCTAAAAGAGTTCCCGCACCTAATCGACCCGAAATCAGGCAAGCCCCTCATGATGAGGACTGTCCTGATTGCGAACACGTCGAACATGCCTGTGGCCGCGCGTGAAGCGAGCATCTACACGGGCGTCACGATTGCCGAATACTTCAGGGACATGGGCTATGATGTCGCCCTGATGGCTGATTCCACATCCAGGTGGGCCGAAGCCATGCGTGAAATCGGCGGCAGGTTGGAAGAGATGCCCGGCGAAGAGGGCTATCCCGCTTACCTGGCAAGAAGGCTGGCCGAGTTCTATGAACGGGCCGGCCGTGTCAGATGCCTCTGCAGCGATGAGAGGTACGGCTCGGTCTCGATTATCGGGGCCGTGTCGCCGCCCGGCGGGGACATTTCGGAGCCGGTGTCGCAGAACACGCTCCGTGTCACGAAGGTGTTCCTGGCACTAGATGCATCACTCGCCTATCGGAGGCACTTCCCGGCCATCAACTGGCTGAAAAGCTACACGCTCTATTCGGACAGCCTCGAGGAGTATTACGGAGAGAACGTCTCCACCGACTTCACCAAGATGATAAAGAACTCGATGGCGCTGCTCCAGAAGGAGGCCGAGCTCCAGGAAGTCGTGCAACTGGTCGGGCCTGACGCGCTCCCGGAAAAGGAGCAGGCGGTCCTGTTGGTGACGAAGATGCTGAGGGAGGACTACCTCCAGCAGAACGCGTACAGCGACGTGGACGCCCGCTGCGAGCTCAAGAAGCAGTACAACATGCTAAAGACGATAACCAGGTTCGGGGAGAGGATGAATGCTTCCCTCGACCTTGGCGTCCAGCTCAAGAGGATTTCCGAATTGAAAGTCAAAGGCACAATCGGGCGCATGAAGGAAATCAAGGATGAGAAGGAGTTCGAGAAGCTGCAGAAAGAAATAGACAGCAGCTTCGACGACCTCCTGAAGAGGTGATTCTGATGAAGGAATACAAAACAATCACAGAGATTGCGGGGCCGCTTGTGTGCGTCTCCGGCGTAAGCGGCGTCGGGTACAACGAGATAGTCGAAATCATGCTCCCTAACGGCGAGCGCAGGAAGGGGCAGGTGCTTGATGTCTCGAAAACCGTTGCGGTCGTGCAGGTGTTCGGCCCGACGGCCGGAATCAGCACCACCCAGACGACTGTCAGGTTCCTCGGAGAGACGATGAGGCTCGGCCTCAGCACCGAGATGCTCGGCCGCGTGTTTACTGGCCTTGGCGAGCCCCGCGACAAGGGCCCGAGGGTCATACCGAAGGAGAGGGTGGATATCACGGGGCTTCCCATCAACCCGTTCTCGCGGGAGATGCCGAACGAGTTCATCCAGACTGGCATTTCGACCGTGGATGCCATGAACACGCTGGTCAGGGGCCAGAAGCTGCCCATATTCTCAGGAGCAGGCCTTCCGCACAACCAGTTGACGGTGCAGATTGCGAGGCAGGCGAAAGTCAGGGGCACGGACGAGAAGTTCGCCGTCGTTTTCGCCGCAATCGGCATAACGCACGAAGAGGCGTCGTATTTCATGCGCGACTTCGAGAAGACGGGCGCGCTGGAGAACGCCGTCCTGTTCCTGAACCTGGCTGACGACCCGTCCGTCGAGCGCATCATCACGCCGAGGCTGGCGCTTACAACGGCCGAGTACCTCGCTTACGAGCAGGGCATGCACGTCCTTGTCCTTATCACGGACATGACGAACTACTGCGAAGCTCTCCGTGAGATATCATCGGCAAGGCAGGAAGTGCCCGGCCGCAGAGGATACCCGGGTTACATGTACACGGACCTCTCGACGATATACGAGAGGGCCGGCAAGGTCAAGGGAAGCACGGGCTCGGTTACGCAGATTCCGGTGCTGACGATGCCCGGCGACGACAAGACGCACCCGATTCCGGACCTGACAGGATACATAACCGAGGGCCAGATTCTGCTTTCGCGCGATTTGCACAGGAAGAACATCTACCCTCCGGTGGACCCGCTTCCATCCCTCTCCCGGCTCATGAACTCCGGTATCGGAGACAAGAAGACGAGGGAGGACCACAAGGGCGTCTCAGACCAGCTGTACGCGGCATACGCGAACGGCCGCGACCTGAGAAGCCTGAGCGCGGTCGTCGGTGAAGAGGCGTTGTCTGCGACGGACAGGCGCTTCCTCCGGCTTGCTGATGAGTTCGAGAAGAGGTTCATCCAGCAGGGGCCGTACGAGAACCGCGACATCGATGTGACGCTCGATTTGGGATGGGAGCTGCTCTCGATACTGCCTGAAGAGGAGCTGAAGCGGGTGAAGAGGGAGCACATACCGAAATACATGAAGAAGAAGTATACGCTCTAAGGGCACGCATGAAAGGTGTTATTTGAAATGGCCGCAACGGACGTAAATCCCACGAGGATGGAGCTCATCAAGACCAAGGAGCGCATCAAGCTCGCCTCCAAAGGGCACAAGCTCCTCAAGCAGAAGCGCGACGCGCTCATCCTCGAGTTTTTCAAAATCCTGAAAAAAGCGCAGGACCTACGGGGCCAATTGGCCCTGAAACTGTCGCACGGCTACCGCTCGCTTGCCCTTGCAGAGACATACCACAACATGCAGGAACTGACCAAGGTCTCGCTCGATTTGCGAAAGGAAATCGACATAGACATCGAAGTGCGCAATGTCATGGGCGTGAAAATCCCGAACATAACCACGAAGATGGAGACTAAGCACTTCCTGACGCTCCCGACATATTCTGTGGCCGCGACAAGCGCGAAAATCGACCAGGCGGTGGATGACTTCAACGAAATCCTCACCATGGTAATCAAGCTCGCAGAGACGGAAACAGCCATGAAAAGGCTGATTATCGAGATTGAGAAGACGAAGAGGCGCGTGAATGCGCTGGAGTTCGTCCTGATTCCCCGCCTCGAGGCGGAGACGAAGATGATAACGTTCCGCCTGGAAGAGATGGAAAGGGACAGCTTCGTTTCGCTTAAATCAATCAAGCGGAAACTGGAGAAGGAGAAGAAGGAAAAGGAAGCGGCAAATGCCTGATTTTATATCGCCATATCGCCCTTTTGCAGGATGCGCCACCGAGTCACTGCAATTGAGAAACGGCCCCCATTTCAGTTCATCCTAAGTATGACAGGACAATCCTTACGCGCATGCAGATGCCCCCGTAAAGTCTCTGACAGCTCCAGGTAAGCGAGAAGTTTCGGGACGCATTCCAGGTCCCTGAGCGAAACCGGGATTTCAACCGAATCATTCGAGCCGTCATGCACGGCTTGCCGAAGAACGTCGGATATCATCCTTTTCGCCTCATCGCTGAGCATCACTTCGGATGCCAGGAGGCTGTGGTGCGCCCGGCATTGGAGGTTATGGGCATACCTGCTTTCCGCCCACATGCGGACGCTCTCCATCTCCAGGGAGCAGGATTTCGGATTGATGAACGAGGTGGCGGAGGCCAGGTCGTGCGAAGCGTCCGGCAAGGTCCAAATCGAGGCGGCATCGTGAAGCAGATGCCCGATTCCCATGGCCTTCCTGGTGCCATCGCCCTCAGGTTCCAGGGCTTGCGCGGCTATTTCGCGCATCAGTGAAATGCTCTGCTCGTATGCCAGCTTCATGCGCATTAGGGAAAGGACTGCGGCATCATCGAGGACTTCGAAGCCTGCGACAGCGTTGTGTGTCGGGAGCGGGATGGCGTACGGGGGAAGGAAAGTCAGGAATTCCGGCTCCGGACTCATTGCGAGTATTGTAGGGACGGGCTCTCCGACCGGGATGCTGCCCACCAGCCATGGCATCGAGCGCAGGGCCTTGAGTTTCGGATTCTCCATGTCGAAATGCATGTAAGAGAAGTGGGCGGGAAAGCCAAGCTTCCGCAGGACTGCGACGCCCACCAGCGTAAGCCCCTCCATATCCACGGCCCGGACCGGCGTGCTGCCCGCCATGCCCGGTTCGACATTTGCCACCCTGCCGGCGGATTCGCAGATTCCTGGGGGGCTGTATGGGGTTACGATGAACGGGACTTTAAGCCATGAGCGTTCGCCGCCAGGCAGATTCTGAGGCGAAAGCGTGGCGATGGCCGCACCCACAATGCTGTTGTGGGCGCCGAACTTCATCCTTGAACCCACGTCATCGGAAAGCTTGGCGATGGCGCCGGATTGGTCCTGGAAAGGGCCGTCGAGCATTGTTCCAGAATCTCGCAAATCGTCTTTCAGCTTCCGGAACTGCGCCCTGAGCACGGCCGGGCGCTCCGAGTTTTGGATGAACAGTGACCTTGCCATGACAATAGGATATGCGGCATTAGTTATAAAAAGATTATGAAAATGTAATATATATAAATACTATGCGGCAAAGGGATTTAGCGAGTGGTCATGTGCAAGCTCTGAAAATCCAACCGAGAAGGCGACGGCACCCAGGGCATACGGTTGTCGTTTTCAGGGAGCGCCGGATTCTCGAGGAAAAACAGCTTCTAAAACAGCCCCTGAAGGAAACGCCCGAATCGATGAGGCTGATGATGCTAAGGGACCAGATAAATGATTTAGTCGGAATCATGAGGCAGCATCGGGAAGCCGTGGTGATTGTCGGAGGGCTCCTTAAAGACGAGCATGTCGGCGTCGGGGCGATTGCCGCGGATGTCCTAAAGGAAGCGGTCATCGCAGGAGTCGATGTCTCCCCTTCTGAAGGCGCATTGAAGGAAGCCATTGGGAACAGGTACGCCCAGAGGAATGCCGCCGGGGCATTGGCCCTCCTTTATGTCAAAAGAGGGGATGTCTCGGCCATGGGGAAGCTCCTAAGCCATCGCGACCAGGCGGTGAGAGATGCCGCCGGGACTGTTTGCACCGATGCTCCTGACGGCCTTCCGAAGGGATAGGAGAGCCTGCAGGGCACATCAGGTTAATATTCATTGGCATGAAAAAGTGAGCATATAGGTGTAGATTATGGTTAACCAAATGCGTGAAAGGCCGGCTGAATTGCAACCAGTTACTCTGAGCCCGATTCAGACACAGCAGGTTCGGGATATCGCGCGCGCTTGCGGCGCTGACCCGGACTTCCTTCTCAGGGTTTTGCGCGAATCCACAGTGGCGAATCGAGGCCAGCATATAGGGATTTCAAGTTCACTGCCAGCCGGCACGTCCGCCGAAATGAGGGCGCTGGATTTGGGCCATGCGATATTAAGGCAGGCATACGAAGGGCCCAGCGGCGTCAGGACGAGGCCCGAGTTCTCGGCCGCCAACCTTGGTTCGGCCGCTTATGAATACATTAGGCATACGCACACGTTCGGGGTGGAGACCACGGTAATCAGCGAGAAGTCGACGGTATGGCTCCAGAGGCAGGCAACGAGGTTCGGCCTGAACATGGGAGTCCTGCGGGATGCCATCGTCGCGTATTCATCCCTTATCGATACCAATCCGGACCTGGCGAGAGAAGCGCTCCGGCACGGCGCCGACGGCGACCGGAGGGTGGAGGCGTTCGCACTCGCATTCTGCTCCAACGCCCTGACGCGCCAGCCCCAGGAAGGGGGGAATATCGAGCTTTTCATCAGGACAGCGGATACGAATGCGATGCTTGCGCAGTTCCGCAGGGAGGCCGGGGAGGACGTCCTCGCTTCGAGGCCCCGCAGGACCGCATAACCTGCGGTCTCGGCCGCATAAAAAAAGGAATCGTTTAAATTCGTCCACTCTGAGTCTAGTACATGAGGATACTGCTCGCCATCCTGGTGATAGCGATTATCGTCGGGTACGGATGTACGAGCCAGGGCCAACAACCCCAAGCGCCCCCGGATAATGCCACGGGCGATGGGACGGCGGTAACCCAGCAGGCGTGCGAATCGTCCGGCGGGCACTGGAACGAATGCGGCTCGGCGTGCCGGGGCGCCCCGCAAGGCACCGCATGCATCCTTATGTGCGTCCAGTATTGCGAATGCGGAGGGATAGCAGGATTCGGCTGCCCTTCGGGCTATGAATGCACGGATTACCTGCCAGACAAGGATACTCCTGATGCCATGGGCATCTGCAAGAAACTTTCCCCGAGTGGGAAGTAGGATAGGTGATATGTATGGTTAAAGAAGAAGAAACCGGGATGTGTTGTCCCGGCGGTTGCGGGACGATGGCGATTCCGGTCGCCATCATCCTGGCTCTCGGATTGATGGGCGGCGGATACCTGCTCGCCCAGGGCGATTTTGCCACCAAGGTCAACGTGACGAGCGGGCCGACCAACCCGAATGTGTATGTGTCGAGCACCCCTCCGGAGCACGCGATAAGCGTTTCGGCGACGTCTTCGGAGAAAATCGCGCCCGACCTGCTGAACATACAGGTGAGGGTGCAGACGGAGTCTGCAAACGCCAAGAAGTCGCAGGAGGATAACGCCGATGTGAGCGCAGACCTCAGGACCAAGCTCAAAGCGCTCGGTCTCAACGACTCGGCCATCCAGACGGTTTCGTACAGCGTCGACCCCGTCTATGACAGCACGTACCTGTGCGATAAGAACGGGTACAACTGCCGCTATGACTCGAAACTGACCGGCTACCGCACGACGCACTCGCTGAATGTCAAGCTTACCGACCTTACAACGGGCGGCGATGTGATTGACGCGGCTGCAAGCGCGGGAACGAACCAGACATTCGTCGACTATGTGCAGTTCACCCTCAAAGACGAAACGAAGAGGTCTGTCGAGAAAGCGCTCCTGAAAGAAGCGTCCGCAGATGCGAAATCCAAGGCGCAAAGCATATGCGAGGGGCTTGGGATAACGCTCGGAAACGTCCTTTCCGCAAGCGAGTCCTACAGCTACTACCCCACGTACTACCGTGCTGCGTCTTATGACATGGCCGGAGCTGCAGCGCCCAAGGCGACCGAGCTTTCGCCGGGCGAGGTGGATGTCTCGGCAACCGTAAGCACGAGCTTCGCCGTAGGGAGCTAAAAGGCACAGCTTTATTTTCTTTTTTCCCTTTTATTTCTTCATGGATTGGCGTTCCCATGTTTTGATAGGGGCCGTGCTCGGACTGGGCGTATTCGTATTGCTGGGAGAGGACGTTTTCGCACTGGTTATGCTCACCGCGTTCTCAGGCCTTAGCGCGCTGGCTCCGGATTTGGACCATGATTCAAGCAAGGGAAGGCAGTGGCTTGATGTCGCATTCGTCGGGCTCGCATTCATGACTGTTTACGGCTCTGCCTGCGGGGCCGGCATCTGCCTGCCCGCCATCAGGAACATCGGTTCGATGGTCGTGACGTTCCTTGCAATGGCGGGGGTGTATTTCCTGTTTTTCCGGTTCCTGAAACCGAGGCACAGGGGGATAACGCATACGTTCGCAGCGTGCTTCGCTTTCGCGGTATTGCTCTATTTCATGACGGGAAAGATGCTGGCCCTGGCCGGCCTCGTCGGTTACGCATCGCACCTTATCGCTGACAATGAGCTGAAATTGCTTTAGACGGCACTAATTTTGCACCCCCCTAGGGGGACGCATATACTTTAATTGATAATTAGTTCTAGTTGATAGAAGAACGTGTATTGATGAATGGTTTCAATCACGTTGCTAGGGGTAGGGGAATGGATCAAGGGGCCGGCAACGTCTTGGTAACTGCGTTAGCCGGCCCTGCTTTTTTTAATAAAACCCAGCCAGTTCCAAGCCGACACACGGAACCCGGTTGCACCCGCGCCTACATGAACATATTCAAGACGACGAACGTCCCCCAGGCGACGATGGCGCTGAATGGGATTGTTATGACCCATGCCAGGACGATGTTCCGGCTTACGCCCCAACGGACGCCTTTCGGGTTAGCCATGGAGCCGACCCCCATTATCGAGCCGGCAATCGCGTGCGTGGTGCTGACCGGGATGCCGAGGCCGGCCATCAGAACGAGGACCCCCCCGCCCGCCGTCTCGGCGCAAAATCCCTGATAGGGCCGCAGCCGGGTGATTTTATGGGCCATTGTCTTCACGATACGCCAACCGCCAAGCCAGGTTCCAAGGCAGATTGAGGTATGGCATACCAGGACGACCCAAAGCGGAACGGTGAAATCGGCGAGGAATCCGGCCCCCACCAGGAGTATGGTGATGATCCCCATGGTTTTTTGGGCATCGTTGGTCCCGTGCGTGACCGAATAGAAAAATGCGGAGAACAGCTGGAGTTTCTTGAACCAGCCGTTTATCTTTGCCGGAGCGGCTTTCATGAAGATGCGCATGATTATCAGCGCGAACACTACCGACGTGATGAAACCCAGCAGCGGGGAGACCACGATGAAGATGAGGACCTTGAGGATGCCGTCGTAAACGAGCACGCTGGAGCCGACAGCCGCCATTGCAGCGCCGATTAGGCCCCCCACGAGCGCATGGCTGCTCGAAACTGGGATTCCGAAGTACCAGGTGATGATGTTCCATAATATGGCCCCGGCGAGCGAGGCAAGAATCATGAGGATGAATGTCTCCTGGGGGAGGACCGAACTGATGGCGCCCGTGTCGATAATCCCCTTGCCGATTGTCGCGGCTATCGCAGTGGAGAAGAAAAGGGGGCCGATAAGGTTCCCGATTGCAGCCATGGAGACCGCCTGCATCGGGGTCAGGACGCGGGTGGCGACGACTGTGGAGATTGCGTTGGCGCTGTCGTGGAAGCCGTTGAGGAAATCGAAGACGAGCGCCATTATGATGGTGAAAATCAGCAGTTCAATCATATGCCCAACCCTAAGCGTGCTTCATCACAATGTCCGAGATGTTCTGGGACGCCTTGTCGGCCTTGTCGGTCGCCGCCTCCAGGCAATCCAGGATTTCCTTGTTCTTTAGAATCGCGATTGCGTCGGTTGTCTTGAACAGGGCGGTTATCGCCTTGGCGTGCACCTCGTCGGCCTTGATTTCGAAGTGCTTCACCCGGTTGCAGTGGGCCGAGACTTTGCCATAGGTCCGGGAATGGTTTATTGCGACGACGGCATTCTTGAGCTCCTCGGTCTGCTCCACCAGTATCTGCGAAAGCTCGACCATCGGAGGCGAAGGCTTCTGGATGTCGTATGAGACGAGCAATGCGGAAGCATGGTCCACCATGTCGACGACGTCATCGAGCGCATTTGCCAATGAGGATATGTCCGCGTGGTCGATGGGGACGATGAACGTCTTATTGAGGGCGGTGTAGATGGCGCGCATCAGCTCGTCCCCCTCGTGCTCCAGGTTCTTGATTTTTTTGACTTTGGCGCTTATGTCCCGGTAGTCCCCCATCAAGCCGAACAGTTCGTGGGAGGCCGCGTGGGCCGTCTCCGCCTGCTTCTGAAGCAAATCGAAAAAAAAGTGGTCCTGAGGCACAACCAGGTTCTTTATCATTTTCAAAGGCATGACTTCACCATCTTACCAATAGTTGGTTAGGGCTTGTTTTTTTACATCCGCATTCAGGCCGGGGCGCACTGGCGTTCCGACTGCCACCCGCCTCCGCACAGGTCCTGCGCATTTTCGCAGGCCCCGGGATTCACAGCGACTCTTCCTTCTTCAGCTCGCAGCGAACATTGATTGATTTTTCCTGCCTCTCCTCGATGACACCGTCGCGGTTGAACGCGAAGAGAGTGATGTCGCATTTGTACATCTGCGGGTCCGTGTATTTATTGCTGTATATGCGGACCGCTTTCTCGAGGAATTCCTCTTTCCCCACGATGCCTATCCGGAGGCGGCCCTTGCGCAAAGAATTGTCCGAACTCAGGGAAAGGCGTTCGGGAACGGATACGTCCGCTTCGGCCCATGCCGCATGTGCGCCGTGGTTCTCCACGCGGAGTATCAGTTCGACATGGTGGCTTGTGAAGCCGAATAAAACGTCCGGGTGGCACCTGAGGCTGAGCTTGACCATTCTCTCACCGGGCACGATATGCCCGTGTCTTACTAGCACAACTATGATTATAACCTTTATCCTGGATAACGCATCATGATTCCGGAGTCGAGGCTGATACGCTCAGAGCTAACCATACGGGAGCTCGCCCTGCCCGATGACGTCCTTCTTGCGAGGAAATCCCTCATCCGCTGGATTGCGCTCTCATTGGGCATGATACTGCCTAACGAAAGCCGGAGGCTGCTTCTGGACATACTGGAGGTGCTCTTCGAATTCCATATGAAGAACGACGCCCCGACGACTAAGGACATAATATCAAGGCTCACTGAATTGACGAACGAGGCGCAGAATCCGAAGGCGGTCTATTACCACCTGCAGAGGCTCAAGGATTTCGGGGTGCTGAGCCGGAAGAAGGGCAGGTATTACCTCGGCGACGGGGAAGGGAGGAGCCTCAAGGGGATATTCCGTGAGTTCTACATGAGGAAGGCTGACGGCGCGTTCACGAACATAGATCGGGCGCTCGAGAAGCTGGAACATGGCTACAGGTAGATGGCAAATAAAAAAGGAGGTTCAAAAGGAACCTTGGTGCCTTTTATGGAAGACTTTTCAGGATTCTACAAACTAAGCGTGAGTGAAAGGCTGGCGAAGGTGAAGAAATCCGCAGGCTTGACAGACGAGGAGGCGAAGGCGCTCAGCGACAGCGGCGCGCTTCAATTGGAGCGGGCGGACAAGACTATCGAGAACGTCATTGGCGCCATCCACCTGCCCCTCGGGCTCGCCACGAATTTCACGATAAACGGGAAGCACTTCGTGATACCCATGGCAGTGGAGGAGCCCTCGGTCATCGCGGCCGCCTGCAGGGCGGCAAAGCAAACGCTTCCGGAAGGGTTCAAGGCGGATGCGGATGAACCCATCATGATAGGCCAGGTGCAGCTCACAGGAATCAAGGACGTGGCCGAGGCGTCGAAGAACCTCGCCCTGAATCGGAAGGAGGTCCTAGGCATCGCGGCCGGCCACATGAAGCAGCACGAGAAATACGGCTGCGGGGTGCGCGATTTCGAGACAAAGGTGCTGGACACCGAGCGCGGGCCGATGATAATCGTCGATTTCCTAATAGCCGTCGGCGACGCGCAAGGCGCGAACATGGTGAACACGGTCCTTGAGAATGTCGCCCCGAGCCTTGCGCAGCTCACCGGGGGCAGGGTACGGCTCCGCATAGTGAGCAACCTGGCCACGAAAAGGAAGGCGAGGGCATCCGCAGTCTGGAAGAAGGACATTATCGGCGAGGAAACCATCGCAGGCGTCCTGGACGCCTATGAATTCGCCAAGCACGATATCTACCGGTGCGCCACGCACAACAAGGGCATCATGAACGGCATCGACGCCGTGGCCCTCGCGACCGGGAACGACTGGCGTTCGGTCGAAGCCGGTGCGCATGCTTATGCATCCCTCGGCCACTACAAGCCGCTCACTCAGTATCACAAGAACGAGAAGGGCGACCTCATTGGCTCAATCGAACTGCCGCTTGCGCTTGCGACAGTCGGCCCGGCGGTCAACAGCAGCCCGACTGCGAAAATCGCGCTAAAAATCATGAATGTGCGCGGCTCGAAGGAGCTCGCGATGGGGATGTGCTGCGTCGGCCTTGCCAATAATTTCGCGGCCCTCTCAGCCCTCGCCACCGAAGGCATCCAGAAGGGGCACATGAAGCTTCATGCGAGGAACATCGCCATGTTTGCCGGCGCACTGACGCCAGAGGAGACTGAGGCTGTCGCCGAGGAGCTCGCAACGGAAAAGAACTTCGATGTCGAGCATGCGAAGCAGGTGCTCCAAAAAGTCCGTAAGATGTGAAAAATGGGCATGAATCAGGGCAGGGGAATGGTATGATTCTGTATTTCATCGCTTGCGCAATCATCGCATTCATCGTCGCGGTCGTCCTTACGAACCTCCTCATCCCGCGCCTAATGCGCGCCGGGATGGTTGGGAAGGACGAAAACAAGTTGGGCAATCCGGAAGTCGCGGAGATGGGCGGATTGGCGATAGTCGCCGGATTCAGCGCCGGGCTGCTCCTCGCGATTTTTTTCAGCTCGTTCTTCAGCCTGGAATTCAACCTCGTCTACATACTGGCGGCCCTCATCACGATACACACGATAGCGTTCATCGGGATAGTTGATGACCTCCTAAGCATCCCCCAATGGATGAAAGCGATACTTCCGCTCTTTGCCGCAGTCCCGCTTATCGCCGTCAAGGCGGCAGGAAGCACCGCCATCGCCCTCCCGTTGCTCGGCGTGGTGGATTTCGGCGTGATTTACATCATCGTGCTGGTTCCGCTTGCGATTGCCGTCTGCTCGAACCTCACCAACATGCTGGCCGGCTTCAACGGGCTGGAAGGGGGGATGGGCGCCGTGATGTTCGCCGCGATGGCGGTGGTCGCGGCAGGCACCGGCTCGTCCGAGATGCTGATTCTTTCATTATCCATGCTGGGCGCCCTCCTGGGCTTCCTGGTGTTCAATATATTCCCCGCAAAAGTGTTCCCGGGTGATGTCGGGACGCTGACAATCGGCGTCGTGCTGGCCAGCACCGTGATAATAGGCAACCTGGAGAGCGCCGGCGTCATCCTGATGCTGCCATACATCGTCGAATTTTTCCTAAAGGCGATAAACCGGTTCCCGCACACGCACCAGGAAATCCGCTCCGGGGGCAGGCTCTACCCGAAAGACGGCAAAGTCAGGGGGCTGGTGCATGTCGTGATGAAGGCATTCGGGGGGCTGACCGAGCGCAACCTGGTCTATTTCTTCCTGGCTTTGGAGTCGGTTTTCGCATTCATCGTGCTCGCGCTGTATTTGAGGGTTTAGGAACGCGGATAGGCGAAGCGCGGATGGGGGGGAGAGGCAGTTTGCCGGGAAGACGCCTTTGGGGGGAAGCCCATTTGCCGGGATTGGTTTAGCTAGCCCTCAAGAACGCGCATGAAGCGCATCAGGCTGAACAATTCGACGAAGCGCTCGTAGTCGCTCACGCGCCCGATGTCGAACCACACGCCGCCGAATATGTAGGCGTTTATCGGCTTTTTTGCATCTAGCAACCGGGGGAAGACGTCTTTAGCGAAATCCTCCCTCCCTTTTATGTAATCGAATATCTCCGGCTCGAAGAAATAGATGGCCGTGTTGTAATTATGCTCAAGAAGGGGCTTTTCGGCAAATCCTACGACATGAGCGCCATCCACCTTCGCCACGCCATATTCAAGTGGCATCTTCGCATGGTAAAGCGCGATTGTGGCGATTGCTCCGCTTTTCTTGTGCTGCTTCAGCATGTCCGCCATGTCGATATCGGTCAGGTGGTCGCCCATCACGACTGCGAACGTTTCCTTGACCTTGCCTTTGAAGTGCGCGATGGAGCCGGCGGTGTTCAGCTTCTCCTTTTCTATGGAGTATTCAATCTTGATGCCGAGTTTGGAGCCGTCGCCGAAATAGGAAGTGATGGCCTCGTGCTTGTAGCCGACGGTGAGGACGATGTCCTTCATCCCGGCCCTTTTCAGGTTCTCAAGTACGTACTGGAGAATCGGTTTTCCGCCAAGCATCAGCATCGGCTTCGGAGCCGAGTAGGTGTACGGCCTGAGCCTTGTCCCTTCCCCGCCTGCAAGAATGAATACGCGCATAAAAACACCAATATTCGGATATCCTGGTTTGATTATCTCCATTTCGTTTCATACTGCTATTAAATAATAGCCCAGAATCGCCCCGGCAAGAGAGCATATGAAGTTCGTGGTCCCTTTCGTCCCGAGGCCGCCCTCTTCGAAAACGCCGAATGCCGTATCCACGACCGAACCGACAAGGCCTATAAGGCCTACCATGAACGCCTGCGTGGGCGAGAGGCCGAAAAGGAAGACCGCGGACACCCCGATTGCCGTCGCGCCGGCCATAGAGCCGACTGTCCCCAAAACGCTCATGGCGCCGCTCGTTCCGGGCTTGACCGGCTTCAGGTTGAACATCGAAAGGGGGTCGCGGTGGTCCAGGACGCCGAGTTCCGAGCCGAACTTGTCAGCAGATACCGCGGCCAGCGAAGTGATGAACGGCATCGGGCCTATTATGGGGCTTAGCGCTGCAAGGATTGATGGGAGGAGGCCGTTCGAAAGGACGTTCTCCCAGCCCCTCTCGTGCTCGTAGAGGCCCATCTCCTTCTTTATCTCGTACTCGTATTTCGTCACGATGATTGCCAGGAAAAAAAAGGCGAGCATCAAGGCAAGGTAGCCGATACCGCCATAGACCAGCAGGACTGCTCCGAAGAGAAGGGCTAAGAGGACCCCCTTTGTGTCGAGGACACCTTTCATACGGACCAGGCTACTTCTGTATCTTTATCTCAATCGAAGAGACCTTGGTCTTCGAGCCGTCCTCTGACGTCAATTCCTCTGTGGATATTGCGATGTTGTCCACTTTCGAGTTCGGCATGAACCTGTGGCGGACTATCTCGACGACATCGACGGCGCGGGAAATCAGCTTCCCCCTCGCCTTCACCGTGACTGCGCTCGCACCGTTGTTGAACTGCGTCACGACGGCAAGCACATAGCCCATCGTGCCCTTTTTGCCGACATATACCGTGTTGTCGTCCCTTCTGCGTTCCTGGGTTTGTGCTGGCATTTGCGGGGTCTCTGTCTCGACTTCTTCCGGTGTCTCCACCTGCTCATCTGTTGGCCCTACTTGTTCATCCATGGTTTCCACCTCTCGTATGTCACTAGCACTTGTGATGGTAGAAACCGGACAAAAAATATAAAGGTTCCCTCTGACGGCGCACAGTGCGCGCTGTCACATGCTCTGGCTGAACCATGAGCATACGGCCTGGCGGAGTTTCGCCAGGTCCTCATCCTTTCGGTAAAGGTGGTCTACGCCTTCCATCATATCAAGCGTTTTCGGCCCGGAAGCCCACGCATATATCTGGCGCGCGTGGAACGGGGGTATGACCTCGTCCGCCGTCCCGTGGATGACCAGGAGGGGCTTTTTCAGGACAGCGGCCGCATGGCCGACGTTGAACTTTTCCACATCGAGCAGGAACTCGCGGTTTATGGTTATCATCCTGCCATAGACGAACGCCTCGGCCGAGCCTTCCCTTTCAGCCTTTTCAATGGCCTCTCCGGGGAAGACTTCCCGCACTCGGGCTGCCTGGGAACTGCCAGATATGAAACCGACCGCCTGGATGCGTTTGTCCTCGTGCGCGGCAAGCAGCGAAAGCATGGCGCCCATGCTATGGCCCGCCACGCCGATTTTCTTCAAACCCAGATTGTGCATGTGCGAGACCGCCGAGTTTACCTCGCCCAGCATCTTGGTGTAAGTGGCGTCTTCCAGCTTTCCGCCGCTTTCGCCGTTTCCTCCGAAATCGAACCGCAGGACGGTAAATCCGCCAGCCGAGAGGCAGTCTGCGAGGCTCCGCATAACCCGGTGATGCTTAGTGCATGTGAAACAGTGCAGCAGGATAATGCCTTTGCCGTTTGGATTTGCCGGGACGCTGAGAATCGCGGCGAGCGCGTCTCCGGAATGGTTCTTGAAGGTGATCCTCTCGTCCATGAAGAAGATGGGGAGATTGTGTTTTTTAGCCTGCCTTAGGCGGGTGGAGGCTGATTTTAGTGGAAAATAACTGAATATTTACCATAAATTTAGGGTTTGATTAGTAAAAAAGAACAGAATAGTTATATAATTAACGTAAATAGTGACAGCAATTTCGAGAAAACATATAAATATCACCACCCGTATAAGATTGCGGGGGATGGAACGGGGATCCGGGGTTCTGCTCCGCACTTGCGGGGCACGAAGGCAATGGGGTGGGGTTGTATGGCGGATGGAAACTGTAGGGAACCGGTTTGCCTGGAAGTATTGTCTGTGGGGCCGATTTTCCGGGAACTGGACTACCGCTGGCTGGAAAGGGAGATAAGAACGCCCCCTTTCCAGAAACAGGCGCCTCTCCTCAGCCTTCACGGCTGACCCCGTCCCCCTTATTCTTTAAAGCCACAAAAAGCCGCTTCTAGGCATCATTATAAAGTCTTTTCAACATATTTTACGACATGGCGAGCCAGAAGGAAATCAAAGGGAAAGGGCAGAGACTGCCAGACCCGACCCTCGGCGCGTCTGACCCGCTGCCGCCCGAACTCCTTGCAAAGGCAAATTCGCCATGCGCATTTAAAGTGAACACCGACCCCCTCGTAGGTTCATTGCTCTCGGAACGGTACCGCATCGCGGAAAAAATCGGCGAGGGTGGGATGGGGAAGATTTACCTTGCCGAAGACGAAAGGCTCGGCAAGAAAGTCGTAGTCAAGATGCTGCCCCCGGCATTTGCAGGGCGCATCGAACTGGCACAGCGCTTCGTGCAGGAAGCGAAACTGACGGCACAGATAGAGCAGGAGAACATCGTGAGCATCACCGACCTGGTCGTTACGGCGCCGCCGTTCTATGTCATGGAGCACCTCCGTGGAAAAGAATTGGGGGGCTTGCTGCACGACGAAGGACGGCTTGCCTGGGACGAACGCACGCAGGATGTGCTCGCGCAGGCATGCCGTGCACTCGGAGCCGCCCATGACAGGGGAATAGTCCACCGGGACATGAAACCGGACAATGTTTATCTCGTCGAGCATGGCGATGGCAGGGTGTTCGTGAAACTGCTCGATTTCGGAATCGCAAAAATCCTGTCCGAAAGCGGAAACGACGTGAAGGACGTTGATGGCCCGGAGGGCATGGCTGAAGCCAGCACAGGGCGGCGTTTTCTCACGAATGTCGGCGTCGTCCTTGGAACGCCCCATTACATGGCTCCCGAGCAGGGGCAGGGCAAGGAGATAGACCACCGGGCGGACATCTATGCCGTCGGGGTCATCATGTACGAGATGCTGACGGGCCAGGTGCCATTTGACATCCCTGGCAGGGCGGGAATGAGCGTGGATTTGGCTGGCAGGATTGTCGAGATGCACATCAACGAGCCTCTGACACCGCCAAGGATTCTTAGGCCGGATGCGGATATCCCGGAAGAAGTCGAAGCGATAATCATGAAAGCGATGCGCAAAGAGCCGTCCGAACGTTTCCAGACGATTCGGGAAATGGAGGCCGCGATATTGAAGTGCGCCGCGCCAAAACACAAGCCGAAAACCAGGATTGCCCCTGCGAGCAGCGGGGAAACGGCTAAAACGCGGTCCGTGGAAGGGCTCGCCAGGATAGTGAAGGAAGATGAGGAGCGGCGCGGCCGCGCAACGAAACTGAAGAGGGGAATCATCGCCGCATCATTGCTGGCCGCAGTAGCCGCAGGAATGGTTGTTGCAGGTGCCAGCGCCTTTTCGGGCAGGCCTCCGGCCGTGGACAGCATCACAATTCCGGCAAAAGCTGACGCGACCGTTCCCGGCAATGCCCGGATAGCTGATGACGGTGGGCGGCGTGATGGCGGCCCTGGCGAGGAAGAGAATCCGGACGAAAAAGGAGACAGATGATGGTTGGCGGGATTTGGTCATATTAGAATTATATTTATGATAAGCATGGGTGGGAGGGACGTCAGATGGGAATCATGAAAACGCTGTTTGGAGGCCGGGAAGGCGCAAGAAGGCCCAGCACCTCCCTTGGCAATGGATTCGGAAAGCCGCTTGATGACAAGATTTCCAAGGATGGAATCAATTCACTGAAAGAGCTGATGCTAAAGGACATGGAAGCCGCGCAGGTATTGCTTGCGCAATCACCGGAAAACGTCCAATACGCCGAGATTCTCCTCTCGGACGAGATAGTCCGGGGAGAAGCGGCTAAAGTCCTGGTCCGCTATTATGTCGAAAAAAGCGACGGGGAAAAAATCGACGCGCTGCTTTGCCATAGCGCGACAGTCATAAGGGCTGCGGCATCCTGGCACATTTCCGAAGCCTCCGAAAGCAGGGACATGGAGTTCGCGCTTCCGGCAATCGGGAACGCGCTCTCAGACCCGAACGAGGACATACAGCTGCGGATAATGAAGGCCCTCCTGAACGCGGCATCGAACGAGAAGACGCGGGAGAAGGCCGTTGCCTTGCTCGCAAGCGCCCTATCGAATGAGAATGACAGCGTCAAGCTGAACGCCGCAAGGACACTTGCCGACGCGGCGGAGAAAGGCATAGACATCACGTCGGCAGTCCGGGCGCTGGGACGCGCGCTTCCGGGCAGGAACGCTGAAATCGGGGCCCAGTCGGCCTGCGCGCTCGTGAACGCCGCATCGAACGAGAAGACGAGGGATGATGCGATATCGGTTCTACGTAATGCCCTCTCGGACAAGCAGGATTCGGTCAAGCTGATGGTATCCCGCTCATTGTGCGAGGCTGCGTACAAGGGAACCGACATTTCGCTCGCGATACCCGCCCTCGGGAACGCCCTCTATGACAAGAATGCGGAAATACGGGTGGAGGCGAGCGCGGCGCTGAAGGCCGCTGCAGAAAAAGGATTCCACGTTTCATCGGCAATACCGATGCTCGAGCATGCGCTTTCGGATCGGAACGAATCCGCGAGGAAGAACGCATCAGAAGCGCTTGGCCATGCGGTCGAGAACGAGAAGACGAGCGAGATGGCGATAGATTATTTGAAAAACGCCTTGTCGAACCCAAAGAGGTACGCCCGGGAACTCGCTGCGCAGGCGCTTCGGAACGCCGTGGATAACGAGAAGACGCGCACGAGCGGGATTTCCGCATTCGCCAAGGCGCTCTCGGACCCCAACGCGGATGTCCGCACGATAGCGGCGCAGGCATTCTCCGACGCGGCTCAAGACGGCATCGACGTATCCGTCGCACTCGCGGACATCACCGGGGGGCTTGTGGATAAGGGCAACGAATCCGTCCGCATGAAATCGGCCTGCGCGCTTGGTTTTGCCGCCCTTGGCGGCCTGGACATAAGCGGTTCCGTCGAAGCGCTAGGCAAGGCAGCCCATGACCGGAATCCAGACGTTCGTTTGAGCGTCACATGGGCTTTGGCATCTGCCGCGGAAAAACATATCAGCATGGAACCCGCCCTTATTCATCTTTCTGAAGCGTTCGGCGACCGGGATGCGGAAGCGAGGATGAATGCGGCAAAGGCCGTTTCATTCGCGGCCGCCTTTGAAAGGACCAACATGGCGGCGGCATCGATTCTGGGAAAAACGCTAACTGAACGGAAGGCGAAAGTGCGGCCTAGGGAGATGGCAGCCTGGGCGCTCCTGGATTCCGCCTGCAGCGGCGCGGATATAACCCCCGCATTTGCAGGGCTGGGTGCAGCAATTGGCGATGATGGCCGCGCCGTAAGGTTCAATGCGGCGATGGCCATCCTGACTTCCGCGGAGAAAGGATATGACGTCTCTTCGCTTGCCGCCCATCTTGGCAGCGCCCTCTCCGGGGATGACCGGGAGGTTGCGATGATTTGCGCGAAGGTCCTGCTTGAGGCTGCCGGAAAAAATCAGGCGATAAAGCCGGCGCTCGGGCCGCTTAAGTCGGCCGGAGAGGATAGGAATCCGGAAATGCGCGCAATAGTGAAGAAAACGCTTGCGATAATCGACAAGATGGCCGCATGATGCTGATGATTTGATGAGGCTCAAAAGGGATGAAGAAGGAAAAACTGCGGCAAAGGAACCGCGTTCAGCCACCAGACGGGCTTTGGAGCGTTTCTTCCTCGTGGGCGCGGCCGCACTCGCGCTTTCTGCAGGGCCTGCTGGATGCGCCCGCTCGTTCTACGCAGTGGCGCCTGAGCGCGCAACAGAACTAGGGAATGCGTTCGACACCCAGACCCCGGAGCAGCTCGGATTCGTGCGAGGCAGCACAACCCTTGACGACGCGATTAGGACGATGAGTGGAAGGGGGATGACGCATGTCGTGGAGAATACCAACGCGTCATCCAATGGCGCGGCGATTTCGGTAGTCGGCGCGGATTTCCAATGCCTTCTCCATATTTTCAGGAACCGGAGGTACGAGCAGAGCATCCGCCTGGACCTGGGAACCGCCGAATTGCCGCAACGGTACGCGCTGCGCGTTGCCGAGAGGAGGGGGGAAAAAATAATCATGGCGCTAGTTCGCGATGCCGCGGGAATCGAGCCCGCGATGATGGTGTTCGTCCATTATAGCAGCAACGATACGAGCGGAAATGGTACGCTCGGCCGGCCCGCGTATATAAACATCTCCGACCTTGAGCGCAGGCACAACGGAATGCAGGACCCGCTTTTCGTCGGCTACGACCTCCAGGCGGGCATCACTTTCATAGCAAGGGACAGCGAAGGCGTCCCCTGGGAGAACGGTTACTTTATTTCATGGGACGGAAGAAGCCTTGGCAAGACACCGGTCCCGTTTTCAGAGCTTGTCATGTGCGACTGCGTCCGCAGCTGGGCCGAAGGGCAGGAACGGCATTGATTTAACCTCTTTGCGGCAAATGTGACGCCGTGGTATTCCGCAGCTATCTTGCCCCCATCCACGAGTACTCCGACCTTGCCTTCAGGTTATTGTGCCAGAGGTACGGCGCCGAAGCGGCATGCGTGCCCCTAATCAGCTCTGTTGCGATTGCGATGGACGAATCGCGAATATCGCTTGTCGATGCGCACCCGGACGAGCGCAACCTGGGCGTGCAGGTTTTCGGGAATGACGCGAAAGTGATAGGGAAGGCAGCGCACATCATCGCAAAGCGGCTTCCTTTCGTGTCATGGCTGAACCTAAATTGCGGCTGTCCATCGAGCAGGACAATGACCGACGGCTCGGGAAGCGCGATGCTGGCAAATCCGGCATTGATTTCCAAGGCGGTAGCGGAAATGAAAAAATCGGAGAAGCCGGTTTCTGTGAAGATGAGGATTTGGGGCAAACGGGAGGGCACGCTCGCGATATGCAGGAAAATCGAGGAGGCCGGAGCCGACTTTATCATCATCCATGGCAGGACCCCCAACCAGGGATATTCCGGGAAAACAGACTGGGAACTCATCAAATCCATCAAGGAAGCTCTCACGATACCGGTAATAGGGAACGGGGACGTTGCATCGCTGCCCGAAGGCAGGGGGCGGGTTGAATCCGGGCATTGCGATTCCTTCATGGTCGGGCGGGCGGCGATGCGCAACCCGATGCTCTTTTCAAACAAGTCCCCGGAATCGGCACGGGAACGGTTCGCCATTCTCAGGGAATACGTTTCCCTGTGCGAGGCTTATGGGGAAATCACCGGCAGCCTGAGGCTTAGAGACCTCAAGCTGAAAGCCATGAATCTATTATGCGGCATGCAAGGGGCCGCGGCGCTCAGGGCAAGAGTCGGCAAGGCAGCGTCTGCGGGAGAGATATTGGCGCTGGAGGATTCGGCAGGCGGGCAGGAATAATCGCTAGGATGCGCTCAGACGTTTCGCAGGAATCTCAATGCAGTCCTAAGGTGCGCAAGCGGCATGGACTGGTCGGCCTGGTCGAAATGCCCGTATACGACTGGCCCGAAAGCGAACGAGGGCGAGATGCGGTCGTAGACAAACGCCTCGTCATGTCCGTGGAACTTCCTTACGCCGACGTTACGGCCGCCAAACCGCCGCTTAAGGGCATCTGCCCTCTTCTTCACGGAAGGCCTTGAAAAGCCGTCCAGATAGCAGTGCGTCTTGTCTTCGACATCGAAGAGCTCGGAATAAGCCCTCGACCAGTCGAGCTTGTGCTGCGGGTGAAGCAGCCGGGGGTATGTCACGTCAATCGCGATGCACACATCCGGCGTCATGTCCCGCATCCGGAGCTCCTTAATCACTTCCCGGGCGCTCCTGGCAAAGCGGCGGGGGTTGTTGCGGTCCATCTCCTCGGAGGCAGTGAAAACGTAAATCGCCTTCCCTTTCCGGGGGCCTTTCTGCGCAAGAAGCAGGTTGATATAGCATCCGACGGCATTGTCGAGGATTCCGGTCAGCACGGTGCGGCTCCCCGACTTGCGGCTCCTGAATGCGACGCGCCTGATTTTGGGGTCGACATCCAGGTGAGACGAGAAAAGCACGGTCGGCGACCCCTCACCCTTCTCCACCCAGATGTTCCCGTAGCGGTCTACGCTCGGGGAGCATCCCCGCCGGCGAAGCTCGTATAGAAGATAGGAGTGCCTGGGGCCGCGGCGGGTATCGCCGTTAAATGGTCTGCGCGCAATGCCTTTGATTCCACCAACCATTCCAACACACCTGTAAAGGGGTGGATATATGGAAACAAGCCCTTTAAGAATTAGATTTTTTATTACTTATATCCACTTTTTGACACTAAGAAGCCAGCCACACCCCAACAATGGGCCATTTTCGCCCCGCTTCGCCAAGAAACCAAATAAACCTTATCTGGAAATAATGGGCATGAATGGGATTAACCAGCAGAATCAGCAGAAACCCAGGCTCAAGTTCCTTTTCGTATCAATCGATGCCCTGATAGGCGACCTCGCCTGGGCGGTCAAGAAGGAGGGCCACGAGGTAAGGTATTACATATCGGAAAAAGAGCAGAAGGACGTCTGCGACGGTTTCGTCGACAAGGTGGATGGCTGGAAGGAGCACGTCGATTGGGCGGACTGCGTCGTATTCGACGATTTCGGGTTTGGGGCCGAGGCGGACGCGCTCAGGAAAGCAGGGAAGGCGGTAGTCGGGGGGAGCGATTACACGGACAAATTGGAGATGGACCGCGAATACGGCCAGTCAGAGATGAAATCGGTCGGAATCAACATCATCCCCCGCTGGAACTACACTAATTTCGATGAAGCGATAGACTTCATAAAAAAGAACACGGACCGCTACGTGATAAAGCCGAGCGGCCTGGCCCAGAACGAGAAGGAGCTGCTTTTCGTCGGCCAGGAAGACGACGGGCGGGACATCGTCGAGATGCTCGAGCGCTACAAGAAGAACTGGGGGAAGAAAATCAAGGCTTTCCAGATGCAGAAATTCATCTCCGGAGTCGAGGTGGCGGTCGGCGCGTTCTTCAACGGCGAGGACTTCATCTACCCCATCAACGTGAATTTCGAGCACAAGAAAATGTTCCCGGGCGACCTCGGGCCCAGCACGGGCGAGATGGGAACGAGCATGTTTTTTACCAACCGGAGCCCCATTTTCGACGCAACGCTCCTCAAGATGAAGGAGAAGCTCGCTGCATGCGGATACGTCGGGTACATAGACATCAACTGCATCGCGAACTCGCGGGGCATATACCCCCTGGAATTCACGAGCAGGTTCGGCTATCCGCACATCAGCATAGCGATGGAAGGCGTGCTCAGCGAATGGGGCCAGTTCCTGTACGGGATAGCCCGCAAGGAGAAACCGGAATTCAGGACAAAACGTGCCTTCGAAGTGGGAGTCGTCGTCGCCGTGCCGCCATTCCCCTTCCACGACCCGGACTCTTTTCGGAGATACTCAGAGGACGCCTCGATAATATTCAAGACGCAGAACCTGGCAGGCATCCATCCCGGGGATGTCAAATTGGTGGAGGATGACTGGAGGCTTGCCGGAAACAGCGGCTATGCTCTCGTCGTGACCGCATCCGGCACGACGATGGAAGAAACGAGGAAAACGGTGTATAACCGGATAAAGAACATCATAATCCCGAACATGTTCTATCGCACGGACATCGGGACCAGATGGGTGGAAGACAGCGACAGGCTCACGATGTGGGGATACCTCTGACGGATTATTTCACAGCGGCCTTGGCTGGCATCGGCCTTGCCATGGACGCCTCGGCCGTTTCCATGACCGGCGGAATGAATTCGAAAAAAGGCAGCCTTGCCCGGGCCGCCCTGCTTGCGGCCCTCTTCTTCGGGGGGTTCCAGGCCATGATGCTTTTGCTTGGCGGAATCGGGGGGGCCGGGCTCAGGGAGCTGGTGTCCGGAATCGACCATTGGATAGCATTCGGCCTCCTCGCGGTGGTCGGGGGGAAGATGCTCCACGAGGCGCCGCACAAGTCCGGGGATAAGAAAGTAGATTTGCTAAATGCCCGCATGCTGCTCGTCCTGGCGGTTGCCACAAGCATAGACGCACTCGCCGTCGGAGTGGGCATGGCCTTCGCAGACCATTCCCTCCTGGAAGCTGCGGTAATCGTCGGCGCAGTCACGGCAGCGATATCCTTTGCCTCGGTTTACGTAGGCAGCCGATACGGCGTCGCGCTCGAAGGAAAGGCAGAGGCGTTCGGCGGCATAGTGCTCATCCTGATAGGCCTGAACATCCTCCAAAGCCACCTCCTCGCAGGCTGAATCGCCAAAAATCCCCCAACCGGCGGTCAGGCTAGGATGACTATGATGCAGACAGCCGCAGAAAGAAGCAGGCAGTAATAACCGAACCACTGGAAGCGGCTTTCTTTCAGCAGGCGCAACAGGAGGCCGATTGAGAGGTATCCTGCGATTGCCGCGGTTGCGAAGCCGGCAAGTGCGGGAAGCACGTCGATGCCGGCATCCACGGCATGGCGCCCTTCGAGAACCGCTGCGCCGAGAATCGGGATGATGCCTGCAAGGAATGAGAACCTGGCCGCCTCTTCCTTGCCAATGCCGAGGAGCAAGGCGGTCCCGATTGTCGCCCCGCTTCGCGAGATGCCCGGGGCCACGGCGATGCCCTGGACGATGCCGATTATCAATGCCGAAGCGGTCCCGGGTTCGGCGTTCCGCGTTTTGGCGGCCGGGGCCTTCAACCTCCTTGAGGAAATCCACGATGACAGGATAAGGAAAATTCCCGTGATACTCAATGCAATCGCGATGGATAGCGGGCTTGCGAACATCGATTCGAAGAAATCCTTGAGGAGAAGGCCGATTATTGCCGTCGGGATGGCGGCGGCAATGATTAGCGATGCGAACCGGAGCGAATTGGCATCCCGCGCCAGGACGCCTTTGGCGAGCGAGAGGATGTCATTGCGGTAATAGATGAAAACGGCCAGCAGGGTGCCCAGATGGAGGACGATGTCGAAGGCGACGCTTGCATCTATCCCGAAATAATGCTGGGCAAGCGCAAGGTGTCCGGAACTGGATACCGGAAGCCATTCAGTAATTCCCTGGATGATGCCGAGGATGATTGCATCTAGGATGTCCACGGGGGTATATTTCGCGCGGCGTTTTTATTCCATTCCCTCCTTCATTGGCATGCGGGATGTATGCCGGGGCGCGGACGGCTATAGGAGGAACCCCCAGGAGTTCTCCATGTTGCCCCAGCCGTTTTTCAGCAGGATTTTTTCACCATCCTTCAGGCGCAGCTCCAAACGCTCAAGAACTGCGGGGTATTCGTTGTATTTGAAAGTAGATTTGGCAGGAAGCGCGCCCACCTTTTTCACGAATTTCCAGCACGAGTGCGAGTATGCGCGGGCGTATGCGTCGATTTCGAACTCCTTCCCCACCCCATGCACGGTGTGCGACCAGAGCTGCCCGCCTTCCCGATTCGGCGTAATGGAAACGTCCTTTCCCTTGAACACCCTCTTGCTCGGGGCATGGTAGAGCATGATATCCTGGTTCACCGGCAGGGTGGGCTTCTTGAGGCCCGCCCCCTTCCAGGCATTGTCCGCCAGTGTGGCCCGGCCCGCGTATGTCACCATGAACGCCAGGATGCTCCCGTCATTGAAATGGTATAAGCCCCAATACCATTGCGGCGGGGGGGCGGCCACGAGTATCTTCTGGAAGTATGCAGTGCCGCTGATTTTATTGAGTTTGCCGTTCCGGGTCTCGGTTCCCCGCAGGATGAGGCGCTCAATCATCGTCCCTTCGACGGCCATGCCGAGCGGAAGCTTGGTATATCCATGTACGGGGCCTACGATGGGATGGAGGTCCTCCTGTCTTGCCCGGAATTCGAAGTCGAATGCATCCGGGCCGCTTTTTGTCTTGATTTTTGTGACGTATTCATCGCCATCAAGGTAGAAGGAAGACGGGGTTTCTCCAGGTGCGGCCAGGGACAGGCGCTCGCCGTCAAGAACCATCCCGGATTTCTCAAGGACGAAATCTTCGAGCATTTTTTCCCCGTCGAAATACCAGGCTGCGGCCGCGCCGTTCAGCTTCCACTCAAGCGGGCCGGTCTTCTCGATCTGCACCGGGATTTGGATATCCAGGGAATTGCAGGAGATGCGCCCGTCCTTCTTTATAGACCAGAGAATCATGAGCTGGCGGCATTTCCCGGTCTTGGCCGTATCCTCGTCATGGATGAAGAACAGCCAGAACCACCAGTACCAGGCGCCGGGCACCTTCCATGAGGATGGCGGCGCCCAGATGCCCCGAATCAGCCCTTCCCTTGTCTCCGGCATGACCTTGGTATCATCAGAAAGCGTTTTATTAATGACCTTGCGACAAGATAGGGTGGGATAGCATGTCCTTGCTCACTTCTGGAATTCCTCATTCGGACGACAAATTCGATGCCATAGTGGTTGGCGCAGGCCCCTCAGGGTGCTCATGCGCGCTGTACCTTGCCAATTCGGGGAGGAAAGTCCTCCTTTTGGATAAATCCTCATTTCCCAGGGCGAAGGTTTGCGGGGACGCGTTTTCCGGAAAATCAATCGGCATAGCCCGCGAGCTTGGCATCCTTGGCGAGATACCCCGCCTCCCGCACGGAATCGTGAGGGGGCTTTTGATGGTCGCTCCGAACGGGAAAAAAGTCAATGTCCCGTTCCCGAATGCCAGCGGGATGGAGTTCGCAGGATATACCGTCGAAAGGCAGCGTGTCGACTACCTTTTCTTCCAGCGGGCCCAAAACCATAAGAACATCACGGCTTTGCAGGGATTCGCGGTCAGCGGGCTGGAAAGGACGCCATCCGGCGCGGTTTGCGGCGTGAGCGGGACCCTGACGTCGAATCAGGGCAGGAAGGGGATGAGATTCATCGCAAAGGTGGTTGTCGGAGCCGATGGCGCCGCATCGACAGTCGGCAGGCTCGTAGTTTCGAAACCGCATCCGAAAGAGCATATTTATTCAGCTGTCCGGGGGTATTGGAGCGGCATCAGCGGCCTCAGCGGGAGCATCGAGCTGTATTTCATCGATGGAGTCCTTCCGGGCTACCTCTGGATATTCCCGATGGCAAATGGCATGGCGAATGTTGGCCTCGGCATTCTTTCATCCGACTTGAAGGGCAAGCACCCAGTTGCGATATTGCAGGAAGCGGTGGACCGCCACCCTTCGATCGCCCCCCGCTTCACGAATGCCAAACTTGAGGGAAAAATCGGCGGGTGGGCAATCCCGAACGGCTCTTACAAGAAGGCGAACACGGGTGATGGCTGGGTGCTTGTAGGCGACGCCGCATCCCTTGTCGACCCTTTCTCGGGCGAGGGGGTGGGGAACGCGCTTTCATCCGGGAAGTATGCCGCGCTCGCAATCAATTGCGCGCTTGATGGCTGCAAGGACGGGGAATCTTTGCCTTCATCCGCCCTGGCCTCTTATGAAGCGAGCGTCGCCAGGTTCCTCCGCAAGGATATGATGAATTCGTACCGGCTCCAGAGATTGTCGCGCCATAAGTTCCTGCTGAACCTTTTCATTGGCAAAGCGGCCGACAAGCCTGAGGTCAGGCAGATGCTTGTCGACATGCTCGGTTCAGACAAGGAGAAGGAAAAGGTAGTTTCGCCGATGTTTTATTTGAAGCTATTATTGCCGTAACGCCAATACAATTATCATAAAAAATGGAAAGCGGGAGCGGACACTCCCGATAATAAACTACTCTAACGGTTTGCTGACCCAAAGGCCGCCCTCGCAGACGACTTTTTTATTCAGGAACTCGGATTCCGTGTATACCTCGCCTTCGGAAACGCAGGTGCCGGTCATCAGGCCGTCAATGCAGACCTTGGTGACGTTATTTACGGTCATCGATGCTTTCCCGGTGCAGGAACCCGGAGGTTTTGAATCGCCAGAGGCCTCGGATTCGTTTTCGGGCAGCGGGATGCCGGTCCATTTTCCGTTCTCGCATATGATTTTCTTCTTCAGGAACTCGGAGATGGAGTACGTTTCGCCTTCATTGTCGCAGGATTTTACCATTTTCCCATCGACGCATGCTTCGGTGACGCCATTTACGGTTGCCCAGCTTGTTCCGGTGCAGTTTTCTGCCTCATCGGCAGCCGGTTCCGGAACCATGGCGCTTTGGTTGGCGGTTGCATTGGCAGGCGAGGTTGGGTTTGCAGGGGCGGTAGCATTGGCACCGGGCGCGGCCCGGGTTACCCATTTGCCGCCGGAGCAGACGATTTTCTCGTTTGCGGATTCGGAATAAACCGAACCTTCGCCGCTGCATTCGGGGGTCATTTTACCGTCGACGCACGCTTTCAGTATACCGTTCATGCTAAGGGTCGCTTTCCCAGAGCATGTTTCAGCGGCTGGGGAACCGGTGCATCCGGCAAAAAGGACGATTACGACGGTCAGGCTCGAAATCCAGATACTCTGATTCATTCATATTCACCTTAATCTTGGCTTTTTTCGTTGAAGTTTATAAGAGCATGTAAAACAGTGTTCCGGAACCGTGTCATAGAAGGTAGCCGTACGCATCCTCGATGATTCCGCTTGCCGGGCCGAGGTCCTTCAGCGTGTAGGTCTCTTTTCCATCCTTCATGATGAAATCGTTGACGCGGACGAGGTACTCATCATATTGGAACTGCGTGTTCTGCTTCATCGAGAAAGGCTGGAGGGAATAGGACTCCATCGAGAGGAAAAGGTTCTTCCCGCTCAGCACCCAGCGCCGCGTCTCGCCATCCAAGTAACAATGAAGCCGCAGGCCGCTCATTTTGATGCGCCTGCCCCGGATTTCCAGGAAATCGTTGCAGGGGAAATGCACTTGCGGCCCCGCCTTTTCCCCGAGTGGCTTGCCTGCGAAATAATCCAGCGAGTCGCCATTCTTGAATTCGACACGCACCCAGTTCCAGGGGGCGAGGGGGATTGTGGCGACCACTTTCTGCAGATACGCCCTCCCCTTCACTTTCCTGCCCTTCATCCGGCCAACGAAGTCGAAATAGTAGTTGACCAGGAGCATTCCGAAACCCTTGGCAAGCGGGTTCTCCATCATGCGCGGGGGCATCTCATAAGGCAGGCCGTCCTTTTTCGGCTTGGCTTTCGCGTAAAAAACCTCCTTCCCGCCCTTTTTCAGCGTGATGTCGAAATTCGGGTACGCTCCCTCTACCACCATTTCATTCGGACCGCCCCGGAAGAACATCCGCCGTTTCTTTCCGCTGGCTGAAAGACCGACCTGCCCGCCGGAATCGATGAACACCTCTTTTTTATCCGTATGCATCCAGCAGACGGCCGCGCAGTCCACGACTTTCGCGCCGGCATCCTCGGCCTTCCCGGCAGCGGCGTCTTTGACGCTGGTCTTGTTCACGGTAACAGGCTCCTGCGAGCGCCCGGCGGTTATCACGACCTGCCCGTCGCTTCCCGGAACGACGAAATAGAGGAACCAGTATTCCTTGCCCATATACGGCAAATCCTCGATTGCGAAGAAGAACGAATCCGGGTGGGGATACTCGCGGGCCTCGAGGAGCCGCTTCATGGAGCGCATGCGCTCAACCAGGGGGGCGGCTGATTTGCGCCAGGAGATGTCGCCGGCGTTCTTTTTCCATTGCCGGACCCGCCGCTCTAGGCTGGCTTTCGACATAGGCCCGAGCCATTCCGAGACCCCACGTTTCATCCTGAGCCAGTCCGAACGAGTGTAACCTTTCATGGTTTTGCCTTGCACTTGCATCTTAATAATCCATCTCGCGGCTTTGAAAAAACCCAACCCGGGGAAACGGACTTTTGCGGGGTCCGAATTAAACCGGGCGTCAGTATTTTATTTGAGAGCGATGAATGAGGACTCATGAAGGAAGACAGCGGGGATGACATTGAAGACGTCATAGACCAGGAAATACGCCGCAAAGATGCGGATGACCGGATGAAGGCGGGCACCCGCAAAAAACGTAAGGATGATGCGCCGCAGGCCGGGAATGAGGTCGTGGACGACATTGTCGAGCAGGCCAAGCAGGTGCAGAGGGTGGCTGAAAAGATTTACTTCCTGTCCGTCCTGAAGCGGTTCGGGTTTGCATTCGCCGGGATTTTGCTGATGCTCGGCGCAATCAGCGCGACGGCATTTTTCCTGCTGTTCTTCGGCGTTTTTTCCACAGGGCTGCCGAAAAACCTGGAACTGCTTGTAGAAATCGTGCTGGCCATGCTCGCAGTCATACATATCCTGTCAGGTCTGACGCTTCTTGCCGGTTGATTCCAGCGGCTTGCATGAGAACAGGATAAGGTATGCTGCCGCTGCGCCAAGCCCCAGCGACGCAAGCAGCACAAGCCTGTTGAGGTTGAACGAATCCAGCTTCGGCAGGCTGAAATACGCCCAGTCTATCAGGAGATATGCGGTGAACCCCAGCGCGGAGAGGAAGAGCAGCACGCCCCCGAATGCGATTTTCACGCGGCTCATTTCTATCACATAGAGATAGTATGCGAGCACGCCCGCCAGAAGCCAAAGGGTCCCTATGAGCAGGGATAGAGGCGACATGGATAATATTGCGATGCCGCTAAGCGCCATGGCCATATAAGGGATGTACGGGTAGAAGGGAACCCGGAAGGGCCTCTCAAGTGAGGGCTGGTTTTTTCTTAGCGTGATAAGGGCATAGGCCGACAGGGCCATCGCGATGAAATAAGCGAAGTCGGTAAGGTATACCACGAATGAGACTGCTTCTGTCGCGGCAAAGACGGTTATGATGGCTGCCGTGACCAGGATGGCACCTGCTGCGGTCCCATGGGGGCTTATTGCGGCGAGCCTTTTCGGCAGGTATCCGTCGCGGCCCAAAGCGAACGCGTTCATGGTCCCGGCGGTCATGGCGGCATTCAGCGAGGTGGCGATGGCGAAGAGGCCGGCGATGGAAAACAGAAGCCTGCCATTGTCGCCCAGGACGATTTTCGCAGCGTCGAGGACGGCGTTTTCTGATGCGGCCACATCGGCCAGGGGCATGACAGCGAAAACCGCGAGCGAGAGGGAGAGATAGATCGCGGCCAGCACAAGCAGGGTTAGGATTATCGCGAGGGGTATCGTTTTCTTGGGCTCTTTTACCTCGCCGGAAACTGAGACGATGTCTTCGAACCCAATAAACGCGATGAAAAGCAGCGCGGCTGTCGAAACCGTGGCGCTCCAGTCCCCCCCGAAGAGCCCTGAGAGGTAAGACCAGTCCCCGACGCTTGATGAGGAATAGACGAATATCGCGAGCAGGATAATGAGCCCCGCGACCATCAGATTCTGGACACGCTTGAGCGTATTCATGCCCAGGTAGATAAGGGCTGCGGCGAGGGCTATGAATGTGACGGCAGTAAGCCCGACGGGGGCCGGGATGAATATCTTCAGGAAGTATGCGACCGCAATCGCGTTGAATGCGGCGTAGACGATGTTCCCGAACCATACAATCCAGCCTACCAGGAACGGCAGCATCCCCTTGAAGGCGCGCCTTGAGAAGACATAGTCCTCGCCGGAGGCCGGGATTGCTGTCGCCAGCTCGGCGTAACAGAGGCCGACCAGGAGCGCCATGACAAACGCGAGGAAAACGGATATGATTGCCTGCGTCCCTGCCAGGGAGCCTGCAAGGCCCAAAAGGAGGAAGATTTCGGGACCGAGCGCGCTGCCTACACCAAGCATGACGCAGTCGAATAGCGAAAGTTCTGGTTTGCCCACATCCACCAAGTCGCATGCTCTTTTTATATTCATTGTGCCTTCGGGGGGAGGATGAGGGGCGTTGGAAGTAGATTGCATGTTTTATTTAGCCGGCATGCAAACCCGGGGATTTGCCGGGAAACAAAAATGCAGGGGAAGATACCTCAGAACCGTTCTGAGAGCAGAGGCAAATTCCGCGAATTTGCCTGTTTTGAAATCAGCAGATTTCAAAGACAAGGTTTGAATCAAACCGCCGACTGAGCTGCTGGGAAGAGAAGGATATAAAGCGAACTTCGGGCGGATAATCACTTTTTCCGGTAGCCGAACATCTTGTCGTAAGTCGGATGATCTACGAGATAGAGGATAAAGGCTACAATCTCGATTTGGTTACCGTCAAGGGTATAGAGCATCCTCCAATGGCCGGTTAATTCGACGCGGAAAAGGTTGGATACGTTCAGAGTTTTGGGGATCAGATTTTTCGGAACGTTATCCCCATAAGTCGGATTAATCTTCAGGAGTTCGGATTTCTGCTTTATTGACTTCATAAGCTGGATTTCTTCCGAGTTGGTTATCCCTTTCTTCTGCTGCTCTCCAACAATCCGATTAAGCTCCTCAAACTGCTCTTTGGCCTGGTCCAGCAGGATAACCTTTACCGGGCGTTTGTCACTCATATCTCTAACCCCTTTTGTTTGATTCTCTCGAGTTCGGCCGGGGGACGGTAAACCCAAACAACTCCTTTGGTTGTTATAAGGACTTTGCCGCTCTCTTGAAGATAATCCAATACTTGCAAGAGCGTTGAGTGCATGACCTGCTTTGGAAGTCTTCGTTTCAATTCTGAGATTTTGATTATCTCTCTGGCTTCTTGCAGCACTTTCTCTACCATTATCACGGTATTGAGTGTCGGTGAGTGCATCAGCTGAATTTGTTCTCCTTTCATAAGATATATTTATGCAATAAAGGTATATAAATATACCTATTTGATATGGATTCAGACATTATCGGAGGTTTCCAAAAATGCCCGAGGGCAAATGTATAATCAAATGCCGTCGAATCGGCTGAGAGGCAGAAAAATAATGCATCCGATAATAGAACTACTTTCGAATTCTTATGACAAGACCATTGTTTACTTTTTGCAATTCCTTTGTTGAAATCTTTATTAAAGAATTTTCTGAACCGCCACCAGAATAAACAACTTCTTTTTCCATAACTCTCTGATCGATAAGAAAAATTGCGTGATACCCGAATGAAGGCGTGCCGCCGCAGGGATAACCTGTTTTTTCCAGTATTTCTTCTGGAGTAGCAATCCTTGGTCTTTGGAGTTTTAATATTTCGCCTACTCGTGAGGTACTTGCACGATCTTCTCCTTTAACTATTGCGACAATGAGGTTACCATTGAGATCAATCAGGCAGATATTCTTGATAAAATCGTCAGGATTTACGTTTGCGGCCTTAGCTGCTTCTTCGACTGAATGGCAGGATTGTTGAAAGCTTAGATGCTCCGCATGAATGGAATTGTCGGATAAAAATTGCTTAAGTTTCTCCCCGTATTGGTTCATAATTTCCCTCTATCCCCTTTGGACACTTTTCTGCCCTATTTTTTAGAAAAATTCTGGAAGACAAGGTAGTGAACTCAGAACGAGTATAATTGCAGGGGAAGAGATTCGAACTCTCGAAGGGACTAACCCACCAGCCCCTCAAGCTGGCGCATTTGGCCGCTCTGCCACCCCTGCGTATGATTGTTATGACATGAGGAAATACCTCAAGACAGTGGCAGTTCTTGAACGGACCGCCGTTCAAGCGCTCTGCCACCCCTGCGTGAAAACAATAGTCGCGCATTAGCAGGGGGGCTTTGAACGCGAAGCGTTCAAACCAACCCCTGCGTATGAATAAGGAATAATAAGGAATTATTCCTCTTTCTTGTCTTCTTTCTTCTCTTCTTTCTTTTCTTCCTTCTCTTCAGCCTTGGCCTCGGCCTTCGGTTCGGCTTCCTCGGATTTCTCCTTGGCGGCCTTGGCCTTCTTCGACTTCTTCTCGGCCTTCTCCGCCTTGTCGGCCTTCGCCTTTTCCGCTTTCTCGGCCTTCTTCTTTTTCTCGCTCTTCTTGCCCAGGGCCTCTTCTATCGACTCGATGTCGTTGAGGATTTCATCGCAGCCGCGCGAAAGCACGTCAGCAGGCGCCATTTGGAAGAAGCTTTCTACCATGAAGCGGATGTCGTCGTTCTCGACGCCATAGCTTATCAAGCCTGCCTGGAATTTTGCATGCTTGCGCCCTGTCGCGAGGACGGCTTTGGCTTCGAAACGCAGGTGCTGGTTTGGACCGAGCGTGACTATCGGGATATTGCCTTTTGCTATCGTTATCTCCTTGTCCGTGCTCGTCAAGTCCGATGCATATGCCACTTTCGGGCCTTCCGCATCGAGCGTGAAGATGACTTCGGCGCTTTCGGGGGTGTTCTCCGGAGTCAATACCGGGAAGAGGCCGAGGCGGTGGGCGATATACTCGTCCCAGAATGCCGAGGTGTTGTCATAGAAGGTCACGGTCTCGATGGCAAGCACGGCAACGTGGGAAGTGGAATACCTCCTGAACATGTTGGCCATGGTCGTGGAGACATCCTTGGCGATGAACTCGATCCGGTTCCCCTGCTTCTTGTCAAGAACAAGCTTCATACACGTCTTCCCCTTCTGCCGCCCTTCCTTTTCATCGAATCAGTGGGCAACGGAGTTACATCCTCAATCCTGCCGATGCGAACGCCGGTCCTCGCGATGGTCCTGACGACCGCCTGCGCACCTTGGCCGGGCGTCTTCATTCCGACTCCACCCGGAGCGCGGATTTTCACATGGACATGGGTTATTCCCTTGTCTTTCAGGCTGTTCACGACTTTCAGGGCAGCCTGCATGGCGGCATACGGCCTCCCCTCCTCACGATGGGATTTCACCATCATTCCGCCGCTCGCCCATGCAAGGGTTTCTGCGCCGCTGACATCGGTCGCGGTTATTATCGTGTCATTCTTGGATGAATAGACATGCACGACGGCAAGCCGGATTTTCCTCGGCTTGCGGATTTCCTCCTTCACTTCGGGCTTGACTTCCGGCTTGACGTCCACCTTCGGGGCTTCTTCAACCTTAGGGGGCGCTTCCGGGGGTTTCAATTCGACCATAAACACACCTATCCTGATTCGGGTTTCGCTTCGGGCTTCTCCGGCGCCTTCTCAGGCGCCTTTGCCGCATCAGCTGCCGGCTTTTCAGCCGCAGGCTTCTCTTCTGCCGGAGCCTTGACGCTCAGGTCAATCTGGCGGGCGTAGGAAATAGTGGCCTCCTCGTTCAGGTTGACCACATAGCCCGGCCGCGTCACTTTCTTGCCGTTGATGGATATGAATCCATGAGTGATAAGCTGGCGCGACTGCGCAGTCGACTTCGCAAGCCCCTTGCGGAGCACGACGGTCTGTAGCCTCCGCTCAAGAATCGACTTGACTTCCAATGAAAGCACGTCGTCGATGACTGAGCCTTCCTTGAGAACGCCGAGCTTGGCGAGCTTTGCCAGGACCTTTTTGGCATCGTCTCGGCGCTCTTCTTCGGTGACTGAAAGCAGGCGCCGGGCTTCTCTCCTGAACTTCTTCAGTTCAGCCGTCGAGCGCCAAAGTTCGCGCATGCTTCTAAGGCCGTATTCGGCCTTGAGGCCCTTTTCCTCTTTCAGCCGGTCCACGTCCCAAAGCTTCTTGGGCCGCTCATACTTATTCCGGAGTTTTCTTGGATCACCCATGTGAACACCTCAGTTATTTCTTTTCCGCCGCTTTCGCAGCCGGCTTTGCCGCTGCAGGTGCCGCAGCGGCGGGTTTCCCGCCGGCTGCAGGCGCC
>JAGVNI010000019.1 GCA_020053355.1 archaeon
CGGCAGGCGCATCTGCGGTTGGCCCCCGGGGCTCCTGATTGGAATCGGCGGATTGCTTCGAATTGGCTGCGGGGCGGACCGGCTGGACCGGAGCAGGCTGAAGGCGCAGCGGCTCGCTCACCAGAGGCTCCGGAAATGGAGTTTCTTCCTGCGGACGCTTAACGCGCTTCTCGACCATGATGATTCCGCACCTATTGATGCGGCCAAGAGAATAAAAAACGGCGGGTGATCCCCGGAAGCGGTGCCGTGGGGAGGGGGTCCCTGTGGCTAGTATAAAAACCTTTCCTTCTATGTAAATTACGGAACGTGAAACGAAAAGGAAAATAGCTGATGCTAATTCCTGGTTTTATTTGAAGAGAGCCGCGGCCTTCATTGGCATAGGTTTATGGCAGGAAGGCGGGCTGCAAAGAGGTTTTCTTATGGAAAGAAGAATCATATTGCCCGGCGAGAAAATCGCAGAGGGCAGGCTGGGCGCCCCGAATACCTATTATGACGGGGCCGTCACATATGCCGCGGTAATCGGCATGGTCGACGATGAAGGACGGTACATCCCGCTGGAGAATCGCTATCGGCCGGTCGTCGGCGACGTTGTCGTCGGCATGGTGACCGACGTGCGCCACGCCGGGTACGAAGTGGAGCTGAACCTCCCCCATGGCGGTTTCATCCCGACAAGGGACATAAGGCTCACGCTGCAGCTTGGCGATTTCGTCATCTGCAGGGTGAAAACCGTGAACGAGGTCGGAGATGTGGATTTGGGCGAGGTCCGAAGGCTGCCAAAGGGAAAGATAATCGAGTTCCCCTCGGCAAAGGTCCCGAGGCTGATTGGCAAGAAGAGCAGCATGATAGGCATGCTCAAGGACTACACCGGCGGGGACATCATGGTCGGCAACAACGGCTACGTCTGGATGAGCGAGAAAAGCGACATGCCGCTCCTCCTGAAAGCGATAGCTATGATAGAGAGGAAAGCGCACAAATCAGGCCTGACCGATGAGATAGCGAACTTCCTCAAAAGCCAGGTCGGCGACAAGCCCCGCACACCTACAGGCGGGGAAACCGGAGAGGGCGTGGAATCCGTTGGCGAGGAAGGGGAAACCGGAGCAGAGCCCGGATACAAAAACGAGCAATCGGAATCTGGGTCAAGTGGTGAGAATTATGGCCAGCAGTGAAAGCAAGGTACCGCTGATAATAAACGGAAAAAGGACCGACGGCAGGGACATGGAAGACCTCCGGAACCTGCGCATCGAGGTAGGGGTTATCCCCGAGGCAGACGGCTCGGCTTTCATCGAGTGGGGCGGGAACAAAATTGTCTGCGGCGTCTACGGGCCCAGGGAATGCATCCCCAGGCACGGGGCGAGCCCGTACCATGCGTTAATCAAGTGCAGGTACATGATGTCGCCGTTCGCCTCCCTTGAGGAGCACAGCAGGAGCGGCCCGTCGAGGCGGAGCACCGAGCTCTCCAAGGTCATCAGGGAGGCTTTCGAGAACCTGATACTCGCGGATAAGTTCCCCAACACGCAGATTGACGTGTATATCGACGTCCTGCAGGCAGACGGCGGCACGAGGACCGCATCGGTTGCCGTTGCGGCAGTCGCGCTTGCGAACGCCGGAATCCCGATGAAGGACATGGTCTCGGCAGTGGCGGTCGGCAAGGCCGGCGGCATGCTGGCGCTCGACCTCAACAAGATTGAGGACAACTTCGGGCAGTCCGACATGCCCCTTGCGATGTCGCACAGGGACAGGAAGCTGCTTCTTGTGCAGATGGACGGCCTCCTTACACGGGATGAAGTGATGCGGATACTCGACATGGCCGAGCGCGGCTGTGACAAGGTGCACGAAGTGCAGGCAGAAGCCCTCAAGAGGTTCTACGAGAAGGGCGAGGGAGAAACCGTAAAGTGGTGATATCGATGGGTGAAGAAGTAAAAGACATAATAATGTCTCATATCCGGAGGGATATCATGAACAACACGCTCGCAAAGGGCGTGAGGTTCGACGGCAGGAAATTCGATGAGTACCGGCCGATTAGCGTCCAGAAGGGCGTGATAAAGACCGCCGAGGGCTCGGCCATGGGCAAAATCGGCGAGACCCTGGTGCTCGTTGCCACGAAAATCGACATAGTAAAGCCGTTCTCGGACAGGCCCAGGGAAGGCGTGTTGGTCACGAATTCCGAGCTGCTCCCCCTGGCTTCGCCGGGTTTCGAGCCCGGCCCGCCGAACGAGGATTCGATTGAAGTCGCGCGCGTGGTGGACAGGGCGCTGCGGAGCGCCGAGTGCGTAGACCTCAGTTCGTTCTTTGTCGAGGAGGAGAAGGTGCTCGGCATTTATGTGGACCTGTATGTGATGAACCACGCCGGCAACTTCACCGATGCCGCGACGCTCGCTGCCACTGCGGCCCTTATGGACACCAAGATGCCCAAAGTGGAAAACGGGAAGATTATCCGTGGCGAGTACACCGGCATGCTGAACCCGACCAAGCTCCCGACCACCACGACGATGATTAAGGTAGGGGACAACTGGCTGGTCGACCCCTCCCGCGACGAGGAGCGCGTGCTTGAAACGGCGCTCACAATCGGCACGACGGAAGAGCATGTCTGCGCCATGCAGAAAGGGAAGGGCTCCCTTAGCAAGGATGAGCTATTGGCGGCGATTGACATAGCTTTTAAAAGAGGAGACGACATAAGGAGGATTCTCAAGGACTAGTCCGATTAATGGAGGAAATTTCTATGTACACAGCGAGATACGGCGCATCCATCAGAAAGATGGTCGACAAGGCCATCAAAGCCAAGAAGACCAAGTACGAATGCCCGAAATGCCACAAGCTGAAATTGACGCGAAGGGGCACGGCGATGTGGGAGTGCAAGTCGTGCGACGCGGAGTTCGCAGGCGCTTGCTATTCTTTCCGGAGCGAGGCCGGCGAAATCGCCGCCCGCATCATAAGCGAGTATTCCAAGTCGTCCTGACGTTTTCTTTTTGAAACCGTTTGTACGGAGTAGCCCGGATGACCGGCAGAAACCGCATGGCGGTTTCTGTGGTCCAGCGAAATGCTAATGCATTTCGCTCGGAAGTTTGATGAAACTTTTACCGGGGTAGCACAGGAGGAAAGTTTCAATGGGTGAATACAAGGATCCGAAAACCGGCGTCTCTGTCTCAGTCGCTGAGGGCAAGTTCGCTTTCCCGACAACGGGCGCGAAGATACTCCTCAAGGCCAGGCCGCCGATAGCCAAAGATGTCGCCACAGACTGATTTTTTCTTTTATCTCGTTTATCAAAACTCCTTCATCTCATCGCCGCAGCATCGAAGCGGAACCTCAGGAAGTTTGATGAAACTTTATCATTTGGTGTACTGGGGGAAAGTTTCATGATAACTACGAGCAGATATGCATCGCAGGAAACACGCGGGCTTGCCAGGGCGCTTGCGCGATCACACAAGGAGAGGTACGAGGCCCGCGGCAAGAAGACGATTGCCCGTCTTTCGGAAGAAGCCCGCAGGCTCGGAGAGCATTCTATTTCGGTCATCGAAGAGCGCGGGGGGAAGGCCGCCGTCATCGCCGTGATAATGGTTGACGAGCGGGGCAGGTGGCGTTGGTCTGAGGAAAAGCCTTTTAATCCATCGGAGAAAGACATAAAGAGAGAAGCGGAAGTGATGCAATGAGAGCCAGGTGCGCCATCGAAGTCGGGTTTCCCGGCGCAATGGCCGCGGATGCCGCCCTAAAGGCGATTTCGCACGAAGGCGACATAGGCAACCGCTCCGTTCTGAAGTTATCAAGAAAGGCGGACACGCTCACGCTCGAAATAGAAGCCGACGACATCGTCGCTTTGAGGGCAACCGCGAACGCATGCCTCCGGGCATTGCAGGTGTTCGAGGGCGTAGAAAAAACCGAAGGGGTGCAACAATGAAGAAGGACCAGGAAGATTTGAACAGGGAGCTTATCGAATACGAGAACATGGAAAAGCAGCTCGAAGTCCTGCTCATACAGAAACACCAGCTCCAGATACAGCTCAACGAGATAAAGCATGCCCTGGATGAGCTCAAGAAGTCCAAGGGGGAAGTCTACCGCTCGGTCGGCTCTATTCTCCTGCACACGACGAAGGAGACGGCGGAGGGGGACCTCAAGGAAAGGAACGAACTCATAGATGTCAAGCTCAACGCCATATCCAAGCAGGAGGAGAAGCTCCGCACGATGGTCGTGGATACCCAGAAGAGGCTCCAGGAGAGAATGAAGGGCTATGCCAAGGGCGGGGAATGAGGTTTTCCGAGAATTCCTCTCCAAGTACGGCGGCAGGCAGGTTGCGATAGCCACCCACAACCGCGCCGACACCGACGGCATCGCATCGGCTTTCGCCTTGAGCAGGGCGCTCCCGGGCAGCGTGATATGCACCGACGAGGAGATGAACGAAGGCGCGAAACTGCTTGCCGAGAAACTCGGCATACACGCGGTGCCGCTTGCTTCTCTTGATAAAAAAGGATTCGTCGGGCTCGTCGTGGTGGACACGAGCGCGTATACATTGATTCCTAATGCCAAAGGGTGGAAGCTCCTTTGCGTGATAGACCACCACCGCCCGGAAGGGCGCGACATGCAGGGTGAATTCGAGATTATCGACCCGGAGTCCCCTTCGGCTTCCGAAATTGTCGCCAATCTGGTGCCGGCCCAGGTTGTTGAGCGCAAGGAGGCATTCGCATTATCGGTCGGGATAATCGCAGACGCCGCGCGGTTCAAATCAGCAAGGGCAGGCACGTTCGACACCCTTGCCCGCCTTATGAAGGTATGCGGAGCCGAATACCGCGAGCTGCTCGAAATCGCCGAGCCGGACCCGAAGCCCGAGGCGAAGATAGCGATGCTCACCGCGATGAAAAGGGTGGAGTTCGTCTATGCCGGGGGGTACCTGATTGCCACCACCGAGGTAGGCAGCAACGAGAGCGATGCCGCGTCCCTGATAGCGGACGCTGCCGACGTGTGCTTCGTGGCCAAATGGAAGGATGCCGAGGGGGAGACACGGATATCTGCCAGGGCGAGGAAAAGCGTCGCGATACCGCTCAACAAGGTAATGGCGGAGGTTGCCGGAGAGCTTGGCGGAGCCGGGGGCGGGCATGCGAAGGCCGCCGGAGCCGCGCTGAAAGCCCACACCGATGAGTCGCTGAAGACCTGCGTCGAAGTGTTCATCAGCATGGCAGAGAAGGGATAAACGAAGCGGCAAAGCGCATCAGCCCCGGCGCCCCCTCATCATCACACACTTCAGACCAGTATTGTCTCGTCCCTTTTCGGCCCAACGGAGACAATCTTGACCGGGATACCGAGGGATTTCTCCAGGAATTGCACGTATTTTCTTGCATTTGGAGGCAAATCGCTGATTTTCCTGCAGCGGGAGATGTCCCCCCCCCAGCCTGCAAGGGTTTCGCAGACAGGCACTGCCCTGGCGAGGCGCGGAAGGTCCAGCGGGAAGTCAGCGGTCTTTTTGCCGTCAATCTCGTACGCAGTGGCGACTTTGAGTTCTCTGAGGCCGCCAAGCACATCCAGTTTGGTGAGTGCGATTTCCGTGGTGCCGTTAATCATGCAGGTGTAACGGAGGACGACGAGGTCCAGCCACCCGCACCTTCTCGGCCTTCCGGTGGTGGTGCCGAACTCGCGGCCGACTTTGCGGATTGTTTCCCCGACAGGGTCCTTGAGTTCGGTCGGGAACGGCCCTTCCCCGACTCTCGTGGTATAAGCTTTCGCGATGCCTACCACGCGCTGGATTTTCTGCGGCGGGATGCCGGTGCCCGTGCATCCTGCGCCCGAGGTGGTATTCGACGAAGTGACGTAAGGGAAGGTTCCGTGGTCGATGTCCAGCAGCGCCCCCTGCGCCCCTTCGAGAAGGATGCTCTTTTTTTTGCTTATGGCATCGTTGAGAATGAACTGGGTATCGCATATGTGCTGACGGATTTTCTTTGCCGCTTCGAGCGTTTTTGCCATCAGCGCCGCAGTGTCGAAATCCGGGAAGCCGAGCGCTCCGAAAAGCTTTTTTTTGTGAGCGGCGATGCGTTCGATTTTCTGCCGGAATTCGGCTTCCGGGAGCAGGAAGTCGCATGCGCGTATGGCGTACGTGCGCGACGCTTTGTCCGAATACGCCGGGCCGATGCCCTTTTTGGTGGTGCCGATTTTGCCCGACACTTCCAGGGCCCCGTCCATGATGGGATGCCAGGGCAGTATTATGTGGGCATTAGAGCTCACCAGCAGCTTTTTCATGGAGTAGCCGCGCGACTCGACCGTCCCGATTTCCGAGACGAGCGTCTCGGGGTTCACGACCACCCCGTTCCCTATCACCTTGGTCTTTTCAGGATAGAAGACGCCGGAGGGGACCAGATGGAGCTTGAATTCCTCAGTCCCCTTGATGACGGTGTGGCCGGCATTGTCGCCGCCGTTGAAGCGCACGATGTATTCGTAATCCTTTGCGAGCATGTCCACAATCTTGCCCTTGCCCTCGTCCCCCCACTGGAGACCCAGAATGAGCGTAACCGACATGGAGAGGATAGGGAAAGAAGGGAATAAAAGTCATTGGGGGGCCGCTCGGCTGCGCATCCGGAAGGTTACGGCTTGGTATAGACCGCCCAATATGTGGGGTCCTTCTCTGCGCCCATCCGCTTGCTCTTCCATGTGTCGATATCGGCGTGCTCCGACCCTCCCATGTAGAAGTAACGGTAGCCGTCAAAGTATGAAAGCGAAAAGAGCCGGAAGAAGGCGTATGTCGGCATCGCGGATGCCCCGGTAAAAAGCTCGACGCAATCATCTCCGATTTCGGCGTGTGCCGTCTTTTCCAAGAGATTTATCGGTGTTGAACCAAGAAGATAATTGATGTTCCGGAGGGTGATGCCGGCATAACCGGATACGCAGGGCTCGCCGTCCGATTTGCCGTTCCCTTCGGTGATGAACACCGATACCGGAAGGGTGCCGAGCATGCCGATGCGTGCAGACACGGATTTGAGGGATATGATGTCGGGGTGGAGAAGGCCGAGGTAATCGTGGAATGTCGAGCCGACGAGCTTCCCTTTTTCCTCAATCATGTCGAAATGAATCCTGACGATATCCGAGGCGATGGGCAGGCCATCCGGGATTAGGGGGATGAACCGGTATTCCATGCCGGTCCTGGAAAGGAAGTTCATGGCACGGGTCACATTCCTCCTTAGTGGTGAGAATACAGGCAGGGTGGCGCCGGGGGAAAACAGCCTGCTTAAATCCACGCGGGAGTGGGACAGGCTTTCGTCCTCCTCTGGTGCATCAGGAAGCCAGGGTTCCTCCTTCGCAGGCTTGAAGCCGAAATCGGACACCAGCCGGGCGTATTGCGGGAGGCGGAGGAATCGGACATAGATTCCGCTGATAGGCAGCTCGGCCATGGCCAGGCGGGTAAAGTCGGACAGGGACTGGACCTCGGACGACAAGGGCAGTATGCTGCCAAAAAGTTTCCCGTCAAAGCGCCTGTAGACGCCGAATGAGAAAAGGTCCCCGTACCGCTTATAGATATATCCGAATGGCGCGAATTCGGAAGGAAACGCGGCTTTCTGGGTAAATGCGTTTGAATAAAGGGCGATGGCGCATGCGCTCTGGTGGAAGCGGCCCTGCTTTGCGGATTCGACATATGGGTAGTCGGCCAGTGGCGCGAATGGTGAAAGGCCCAGGCGGTTCACGATTAAATTATGAAGCACCATCTTATGCCCGGTCCTTTCGTGCGGGGGCTGGGAGTATTGTTTTAGATGGTGAGCGTTCATGATGGTGATGTGTCAGGAAAGCTATATAAATCAAACGGAATTACGGCGTATTTTTCATAAAATGCCCATCAGGCAAGAATAAATAGGGAAAAAGATACAATAGAACAATAAACCAATAAAAAAAGGGAAAAAAGATTTGTTTTCGTTTCTTTGGAAGCGTGTGCCACGAAGGTGAACCAGCCAAATGCGCCAATACGCCCTGGATGAGATTGAAAGAAGGATGATTTACGAGCTCGAAAGCGACTGCAAGGTCAGCGTCAACAAGCTCGGCGGGAAGCTCGGCATTTCCAAAAGGATGGTCGAGACGCGCATGCACAAGCTTATCGGGAAGAAGGCAATCGTGAACTTCGTCGCAATCGTGGATTTCTCGAAGCTGGGGTATGTGGACCACGAGGTCTGGGTGCAGGTACGGCACATGCAGGCGGAAAAGAAACGCAGGTTCCTTGACTCGCTGATAACGCACCCGCAGGTGGGGTGGGTCGCATCGTGCGGGGGGAAGTTCGATTTCGCATTCAGCATAATGGCCGAGGACAGCGTGACCTTTTCCGAGATACTGAGGAAAATCCTCTCAGACAATCCCGGCGTGGTGCAGAACTATTCGATAAGCATCGCAACCAAAATCAGGTCCTATCCCCGCACTTATCTGCTTGAGAAGCACGGCGCCGAAAGGGCCGGGGCGCTGTTTTTCAGCGGGCCGCCGCAGAAGAGCAGGCTGGACAGGAAGGATTTGGCCATACTGTCGATTCTGGCCAGGGATGCCAAGACGCCCGCGGTCGAGATTGGAAGGAAGATAGGGATGTCCACGAACGCGGCCAGGGTGAGGGTCAGGAAACTGGAGGCGATGAAGGTCATACAGGGGTACAAGGCGATTTTCCAGCCGTCGGTCATAGGGATACAGAATTACGAGATACTGGTGACCACCGAGGGCATAACCGCCGAGAAGGAGGAAGAATTCAACGAATACTGCAGGTCGAACCCGCACATAACGCTTTTCATGACGTGCATCGGCAGGTGGGACATCAACATTTCAGTCGACATAGAAGGGCCGCAGCAGCTCCAGCAGACATTGAGCGAAATCAGGGACAGGTTCGGCTCGGTCATAAAGGATTTCGAGTACACGCCGATTCTCCATGTGTACAAATTCAACCTGGGCAAATCGTAAGCGTAAGGGATGGAAAAATAAAGTTGAAAAAAAGGAAAATCAGTCCCTAAGCGCTTTGAGGGCCTGCTTGTTGTCAGATGCCCCGAGAAGGACGTACGAGAGCGTCGGCGTCATCGTTACCGAGAATGCGTATACGAGGTTGACGCCCTTATCCGATATCTTCTTCGCCGCGTCCGCCATCGTGCCGGGCCGGTTCTCGAGCCGGATGATGATGACTTCCTTCTCCATCGCGCTGACGCCGAGCTTTTTGAGGACCGGACGCACTTTCGGCAAATCCAGGTTCTCGACAATCAGGTGGGTGTTGATGCTGCGGTCCTCAGGCGGCATGATGATGCTTTTGACGCCAATGCCTTCGAGGGCCTTCGCGACTTTCGATACCTCTTTGAAGTTCGGCTTTTCCAAGAAAAGTTCTGTCACAATCCTGTCTTCATCCATAACCTCACCAGCCATTTATTACCAACGTAAATCTTAGTGAACTACCCACGCCTGAAGTCCGATAGAACGTCGCAACGTTCTATGGGCCATTGAACGGTTCGTAATTGTTCGTTGTCCGAACAATTTGCGCCTTGAACGTTACGACGTTCAAGTGCGCGCCGTTCAATCGGTCGTGGGCTTCCTGTTTCATTGAAGATACTTACCAGCAATATTTATAACTGGTAGCGGTTTCTTCTCCATCCGAAGAGTCTGGCTCTCCGGCTGCCGAATAGCTTAGCATTTCAGCACAGGCTTTACTTCCCTCAGTTCCTGAGGTAGCTCTGTCGAGTATGTTTATCGCTGCATTGAGATCCCGGTGCATCGAAGCTCCACAGATGCAACTGTGCCACCTCTCAGCAAGCGATTTCTTTCGTACCAGGCTGCAGCTGCTGCAGCGTTGTGTGGTATGGGCAGGGTCCACCAGCACGACCTCGCAACCAGCTTCTTCCGCTTTGTATGCAAGCATGCTTGAGAACTCTGCCCAGCCGCAGTCCAGCACCCCTTTTGCAAGGAAACCCCTGGCCAACCCAGCCACATTAAGTTTTTCCATTGCCAGGAGAGCGTATTTGCCGACCAGCATACGGCTGGCCTTATGGAGGAAATCATGTCTCCGGTTTGTGACTTTCTCGTGTGCTATCGCAACCCTGATTCTTGCCTTTCGCCTGTTTTTGCTACCTTTCTTTTTCATCGACATGTGCCGCTGTGCTGTTTTCAATCCGTCTTCTGCTTCTTTCAGATGCCTTGGATTCTGTAGCACAGTGCCATCGCTAAGGTAAGCGAAGTGCTCCAGCCCGAGGTCGATACCTACCTTCAAGCCACATTTTTTCTGACGTACGTTGTCATCTGTCTCTGTAGTGAAAATGGCAAACCATTTCCCTGAAGGCGAATTCTTTATAGTCAGGGTTTTTGTCTTCCCGTGCATCTCGCGGTGTTTCCTGATAGCTATGCTGCCTATGCCCGACAGTGCCAGCCTTTCATCAAGCTCAAAACCAAACTGCGGGTAAGTGAAGGATCTCATCCTTTCGGCTGATTTGAACCTTGGAAAACCTGCATTCATGCCGGCTTTCTTCTTGGCAACCATGCAACGCATTGCTTTCACAAGCCGGTCTGCAACATTCTGGGAAACCTGAGAGAAGAGGTACGTACCTTTTGTTCTAGGATAAAGTTGCTTTCGTGATGGAAACTTTCTGGTTTCATCGTAGTGCACTTTTGCATATTGGAGAAGGGAATTCCAAAGCAGTCTGCACCCGTGGAAATACCGCTCAAGGGCTTTCTCCTGTGCTTTGGAAGGATAGATCCGGTATTTCCATGAGCGTATCGGCATAATATGTCTCATTCATAGGTTATTTATAAACAAAAAGAGACCGTACATTTCCGCGGAAATGATTACGGACAGTTATTTGGGGCACTTTCATCTCACATTTGAAAATGTGGGATTTCCCGTGCCAAGGCATTTAAAAGCGACGGTCCGCGCCGGACGGGGCTTATGCGCGGCGGCCATTCCCGCCCTATGACGGCATGGTTATACCATTTGCAGACACTTTTATTAACGTTTCGCAACATAGGTCATGACTGGGTGGGAGAAATGAAACTTAGGAATTCTGATGCTTTATCTGGTGTGGAAAGGCAGGCTAAGCCGCAGGGCGCGTTCTCGAGGATGACTGAGAAGCTCGCGGTGGCCGCAATCATCGGAGGCGCATTCCTTGCCCAATCTGGCATGGGGTGCAAACCGAACGACAGCCCCCGGCCGGCACCCGCCGGGACCGCTTCACAAAGCGCCGAAACTCCAACGTCCGCTCTTCCTACGATGACCCGCTCGGCAACCCCTGCCACTCCGGCTTCCGGTTCAGGCTCCGCAACCTCTGCCCCGGCAACATCTTCCGCAGTGCCGGCACCGGCGGTTTCAAGCGCAACTTCGGCACCCACTGGTTCTGCATCGGCAGGCACGGCGCCAGCCGCACCAGCTGCGGGACGGCCGGGCTCGTGCACGGCCGTTCCCTCAATTGAGAGGTGGGCTTCGAAAAGGGGGCTCGACCCGATGCTTGTCCGCGCCTTCGCACTGACGCAAAGCAACTTGGATAATTGCACAGCAGCCAAAATGTGCCGCGCCGGCTTCGAGGAGGGCACCTGCTTTGGGCCGGGGCCTGGAAAAGACGAGGGCTATGATGTCGCCCTGGATGAGATGCATGACCCGGCCGGCACATGCCAGTTTGCAAATTCCTCCGGCACATCGGCACCAGACTGGCGCTGGCTCGCATTCGGCGTTTTGCAGACGCTCGAGCCGCCTTACACGTTCTGGCCGGCGGCATACCACCCTGACGGAGTAGATGGCCAGTACTTCGATGTATTCGAACGCTCGGGTCTATCATCCGGGCTGGATTTTGGCGAGGCCAGGGCATGCAATCCGAGGTTCAACCCGTTCAATCAGGAGGATTCGGTGTGCTTGGGCACATCCAAGCTCGAGCGCCTGTATAGGGCGGCGCGGGCCTGGATAAGAAGCCACCGGGCGCAGCTTGGGATTGCTGAAAACGACACAAGGGGCGAGGAGAGGATGAGTATTTACGTGCTCGGCAATATGTACTCCGGCTTATGGGGCAGCAGAACAAGGTCGGCAGACCACCCGAGATGCTCAAGCTCTACAAACAATGGAGAATGCTGGGCATATGGGTTCAGCCAGAGCGCTGCGGTGAACGACGCTTACTGCAATTCCGGCGCCGGGGGAGGAGACACTCAAAGATGCAGCTCCGGCCGCCCTGCCAGGAATCCGCCGAGCATGTGCAATGGGGACACTGATTTCATCCAGTATGTTAGGGACTGCGAGCTCCCGTTTCTGCCCTGGGCAAGGGATGGCGGAGCCGCTGTGCTAAGGGTATATCAGGACCTTAAATCCAGATGCGGCCGGAGATGAAGCAGTTATAAAGATAGGAAAAACTTTCAGCCGCCAATCCTTACGCCCCTGGCCTTGCCGACCTCTTCGGTCAGTCCGGCGCGGTGGGCAGGGCAGCGGGTGAAAATCCTTTTTTCAGGTTTTGCGATTGTAGCCTGGCTCCAGCCAAGCGTAATCAATTCGTCAACACCGCCCGAGCAGAAAGCTTTGCACTTGTCGCACTTTACTTTCATATGTAATAAGATGTCCGGACATGTTATTAAATAGACGATGCGGGGTTTGAAAAAGGGCCTGGCAGCGCCGAACAAACGTCTGCGAGCCGGTAGGCGATGTCCTTGGTCGACGCATCGACCACATCCAAAACGCAAAGCGTTTTGGGTGGCCAAGTTGCTAAAGGCAACTTGACCAAGACAGTCACCCTATTGTTCGACCGGCAAATCGACGCATCGATTTGTGGTCCACAGAACGTTTCGACGTTCTGTTGGACGCTTCGAACAATGGGGCAGCATGAACAAAGTTCATGCACGAGAACGCGATGTCGCGTTCTTGCCAGCATATAGAAAAAAACGCTGTGTTCAAGAACGACGATTCGTTCTTGGACATCGATTTTTCTAGAAGAAAAATCGCTGACGGCAGGATTTGAACCTACAATCCCAGGGGGACCGGTTAGCTTGAAGCGCTTTTTGGGGTGACGCCCTTTTAGGCAGCCCAAAAAGGGCTCTTCAAGACCGGCGCACTACCAGGTTGCACGCAATGCGGGCAAATCTTGGACGGAACGCCGTCCAAGGCTTTATGCGACGTCAGCATCATGATACGCTAAAGAGTCGTCTGCTCGGGCGGCGGCTCCGCCTTCGGCTGGCTCTCCTGTTTTTCCTGTACGAAATATATCTTAAACTTCTCGGTCAGCGTGAGCTTCGATGAGCGGCCGGATTTGTGCGACTTGAGGAAGCCGGCATCGATAAGCTCCTTCACGTCAGCATAGACGTGCGTGCCTATCTTCCGCACAAGCTCGGATTTCAGCATCCCGTCATGCTTGGAGAGGTACGCGAGGGTGCGCAGCGCGCTCTTGCCGATTTCGGTATCCTGGGCGAACTGCCTGACCCTCGGGAGGACGTCCGCGCGGACGCGCATGGAGAATTTCCCGTCGCTCTCCTGTATCTCGACAGCGCTCTCCCGCTCGTCGTAATCCTTCTTCAGTTCGGCAAGAACGCCCTGGATGTAGCCGAGCGCGCCGATTCCGGTCAAGGTACGGAACTCCTCGAGCGACATGGCGCGGGAACTCATGAAAAGCGCTGCCTCAATCAGCTTTTTTTCCTCTTTCATAAGCATCTACCAAGCCTACCGTACTTTAAGGTGCCTTTTCAAATCCGGTGAATAGTCTACCGTGTCAAGCCTTTTCTTTTTTTGCTTTATCGCCTTCACCAACTCGCTGACGCATCCGGAGACGCTCCTCTTGGACGTGTCGAGTTCGAGGGGCTTGCGCCCGTAGACGGCTTCCGTACGCCAGACGCAGTAGTCGAGCATCTCGGCCATCAGGTTCTCTTCAAGCTTTTTTTTGCCGTAATGCCGCTTTGCGAGGCGGCGGCGGAGCGTTGCGGGGCTGGTGCGCAGGACGAAGATGAAGTCGGCCGGGAGCCGGATTTCGCACGCAAGATGCCCTTCGGCGATGAAATCCTTTTTCCTTGCGAGCGGGCGGAGCGCGGCTGCGAGCTTCCCAAGGTCGACTTCGCGGCTTTTCCCGACAAGCTTGCGCGTACAGGCGATTCGCTTGATGTCGATTAGCGCAAAGCCCAGCTTTTCAGACAGGGCGATTGCGATGCGGGACTTGCCTGTCCCGGGCGAGCCGGTGAGGATGATGCGCATATGTGGGTATCCCGGGGAGATATTAAAAGGGCGATTGGGCGGATGCAAACCGCTCATCTGGAAAGAGGCGCGGGCACCTCTCCGTTGACAGGATCCCGTCCGCCAGGTTCAACAAGTATCCCCAATCCTGAGCGAAGCTCATCGCGCAAAGGCGCATATGTCATTCCGAAGCAAACGATGCCGCCGCGGTATTGGCCAAGCGGCCTTCCCTGCGCATCCACTCCAATGATATGTGCGCTGATGAAATCCCCGCCGTTGATGAAATCGCTGGTTCTTTCCACGAGGACGTGCACCCGCTCGAGCTCCTGGCCGGTAACCTCCCGGAACACCTGGGCGAATTCAATGGCGGGCAACACCCTCAGGCCCGGAAGCGAGCTCATCTGGGGCTGGGTATCCAGGGAGGACGGAAAAAACAGCGCTGCGGAATAATTAGGGCTGTTCGCGCCGCGCTCCTTCAGAAAGAGGAAACTTAGCGCGCCCAGGGTTTCTTGCGTGTAGCTCTGCCTGAGGACGACATCCGGAAGCGTCACCAGGTCTGCGCTCTGCCCTTCCTGGAGGCGCAGGTCCCGGAACCGGAGGCGCTCGTTGGAGGCCTCCATCTGGGCGATAGTGCTTTTCAGGAACATCACGCTCAGCCGGTGGCTCCCGATGGCAAGGACCCGCACGGTCTGGGTGCCGTATTGCCTGGATATGCTGGAGGGATAGTGGTCGTAATACTCGCCCCACCCCAGGCCGGTTGTTGCGCATCCGATTCCGGTTGCCATCACCAAGGCCGCGGCAGCCAGTTTGCCAAATTGCCGAGACTCGCGCTTCTGCCCCTTTTCCGCTGCAGGAGCGGCGTCGTGTACTAGACGTTTCATGATTATCCCGGTATTACTTTGGTTGGAAATAAATATAAATAGATTTTACCATAAAAAATCACAGTTTTCCCGCAAGAATCCCGAAATATTCCCTCGCCGAATCCAGGGCCCGCTCGCCATTTTTTGTCAGGCGGTAGTATTTCCGCCTCGCACGGAACTCGGAGGATATGAGACCTTCCGCTTCCAGCTTGTAAAGGACCACGTAGACCATGATTTTGTTCGGCCGGAAAAGGAATTCCTCATCGATACGCTTGTCGAGGGAATACGCGTAAAGCTCGCCCTCTTTCCGGATGAGGGAGAGGATGTAGAGCCATAGGTTGCCGGACGTGAGAAGGTTGCGCAGCCGCTTAATCGGACTGAATGCCCGTCGGAGTACCATGGCACCAGAACTCAGATGGCGCCCCCTGCGGCCTCCATTTCCCGCCTCGCCCTTTCCTCGCAGTATTGCTCGGCACTCCGGGTGCTGGTCACGAAACCATCCCTGGATTCGGTGTACTGGCCGCGGTTGAATTGCTGGAGGGCCTGTGTTCCGGAGCGGTATACGTCTGCAGGAATTTCTGCCCGGTATTCGGATGATGCCTCAAGCACGGTCCGCGAGCCAGCAACGTAGCCGGCAAACGCCCTTCCGTCTAAGGTTGGCACCTGTTCCGCTACAGGAAGGGTGTAGTCCACCCGAGGCGTCTCTCCGGATACGGGTCCGCTTCCCCTGCCCAAATCCATGAATGCGCGCGAGGTTTGGTCTTGCGGCCCTCCAGCCAGAGTGCCAAGGAAGGTGGTATGGTCGTCCATTCCGGTCGGATTAAACCCGGTGCGGGCGGTATAATCGACCTGGCTGGCTGCGAATCGGCCCAGTGCGTAGTCGGTACGGTCCGAAGCGGACGCATCAGGAGGAAGCCTGGCCCGCGCCTCATCCTGTGCAGCAGACCAGTCGCGGCTTGTTGTCGCAATGAAGGAAACCCGGTCTGAGGGAGCCCTCTGCTCCTCGCTCTGGCGCCATGCGGCGTCTATGGTAGCGCGTGCCGCCGGGTCTTCCGGACGTATATCAGGATGCGTGGCGGCATAATCCGCTGCAAAAGCTACTCCAGCCGGGCTGTCAGCAGGCCGGGGATTGAACGCGCCCGTAGTCATCACGCCCCTGTAAGCCATGTCTGAATCGAATGGCATGTATGTCGTCGGGTTCGAAGATATCTCCCGCGCTACCGTATGCTCGGCCGCATCGAAGCTTCTTGCGACGCCTCTTGCCCGGTCGAGATAATCTGACGCGTATGCCATTGCGGCAGGCCGGTCCTCAGCAGCGATTGTCGGGTCGCGCATGACGCGTTCCTGCACGGTGGCGAGGACCGCGCCGTCGCTCATGCCCACAAGCTCGGTCCCCAAGCCAAGCATATGCCTTGCGACGTTCGTTCCTAAAGGCGGGTCGCCGCCAGCCACGAGTTCAGGGTGCGCGGCCATCGTGGGAGCGACAGAGTCATGAATCCGGGTGTCCACTACCTCGGTTGCGCCAGTCTCCCTGCGCCCCGTGTATGCGGCTATTGCCGCATCAGCCACCGAAGTGCCTGATGGCGGAGTGTAGCCTGTGGGAAGGATGCCAATCCGTTGCGCCTCCACCTCAGCAGTTCTACGAGTATCGGGGTTATCTGAATGCAGGTTTCTTACCACCTGGCGTTCCGCAGCGTCAATGCCATCTATTCTGGGGCGCATCGCAACCTCTATCGCGCTGGCGGTTCGCGGGTCCTCCGGATTGAATGTCGCCCCACCCCGTTCATATTGCGCACGGACTTCTTCCCGGGCATCGTAATATGCCTGTGCGCGCGGGCTCATATTTTCTGCGTTCTCTCCTTCCCGGTTGCCGGTCCGAAGGGCAGTCATGAACGCGGTGTCGTATTCCCTTGCTCCCCTGCGCGCTTCTGCCGAATATTCCACTTCGGTCTGGCCGAAGCTCGTGCCGCCATAAAGCAATCCTGCGGCGCGGGCCACATCACCATCGACACCGGCCTCGGAAAGCCTCCTCTCCAGAGTCTCTCCGCCTTCACGTCTGGCCGTGCCGCCCTCCTCAAGGGCCCTGGCAAGGTCCGGGTTCCTTTCCCGGAGCTGCGCTCCGACCTCGGTCATCACGGCAGTCTGGTATGCCTGGTTCGCCTGAACCATGTTGTTAGCAGCCTGATAGAAGCCATCCAGGTGCTCGCGCACGCCGCTTGCGTCAACAGGTGAGCCCCTTGAAGCGTTTGTGTCGAGCACGATGTTGGTGCCGGCGAGGGATGTCTGGAACCAGGTGCCGCCAGCGCCTTCTACCGGCTGGTCCCGCCGCAGGATGTCCCGGCCGTTGGCGTCGGTGGCTGAAGTGAATGCGTCGTTCTGGACGGTTATCGTGGTGCCGGCAGTAAGGCCGGTCCGGTTGGCCGGCTCGCCGGTAGGCGTGTATGACGCATCGACCACGCGGATGGTGCAGTCGCCGCGCGCATCGCTTTTCGGCGTCCCGTCCGGATTGCGCTCCCCTTCTCCGCTAAGGTGGAGGACGTTCCGGTCGGTGACATCGACCATGCCGTACTGCTCCATGTAGACGCGCTGGGTGCGCTCGAGGCTGGCGTTCGCCGACTCCATCGTCCGGGCGGTCATCTCGCGCATGTTCGCTGCGGTCAACGCCTGGATGCCCTGTATGGAATCCATGGAATGCCCGTCGTTATTAATCAGCTCGCGGACTGCGTTTTCCATCGTTGAAGTAACGCCCACCTGCATGCCGGGCTGTCCCGGCTGGCCTGTCGGAATGCCCCGGTCGAACATCGTAATCTCGCCCGCCTGGCTCCGTTGAATGACAATCGTACCGACTTCCGTGATGTTCCCCTGCGCATCCCTGCGGACTTCCTGGGTGGTCGGGGCGCGGCCGACATCGACACCGCTATAGTCCGTGATGCCTGCGGCGACGACCGTATTGTTGGGACCCAAGCGATAATTGATGCCGACCTGCTCAACGCCTCCCGGATTGACCACGCGTTCGAAACCCGTGGCGACGCCATTCTCAAGGCGCCAGTTGGTGAGCTGCCTTGAATCGCCGCTGCCGGATGAGACATGGATTGTGACTGTCGACTCTCCGTTCGCGCCGGTGTTCTCCACGGTGGCAACAGCCCGGGCCCCTGCGGGGAGACCAAGGCCATCAGTGCTGACGTCGACGTAGCGGCTGCCCCTCACGCCCGTCATGGAGCCGTCATCATCCACGCGTGAGCGCCCTTCCGCAAAGCTGACGCTCGGATTCGAGCACATGGTCCCGTAGCGGTCAGTGAAAAGTTCTGATTCTGCGATGGCCCTTGCGCCGGTCTCCCTCCTGCTTCCAGCGACAGCGCTTTCCATCGTATTCGAAAGGCTGCCGAGAGTGGTGGAGAACATGCCGCCGACTGTCGAGAGGAATGATGAATCCCAAAGCGAAGCGCCAATCCGTCCCAGAGCAAGGCCGAATTCCGTCCCCCAGGAGCCCACCACCTGGCCAGCATCGAAGGCACGTCCTGCGACCGGCCCGGAGCCGGGGCCGATGGGCTTGCCTTCCTTGTCCACCCGCCCGCCTAATGCCCTGACATTGGAGGCCTGGACATCCCGCCTGGCCTTGGAGAATGCGCCGGAGATGCCGGGCCTTTGGCGTCTTCCGCCCCCTAGGGACACGTTTTGGCTGACCTGCGTGGCTTTCCCTGACCCTCCGGCACCGGCTGTGCCCACAAGCACATCCCCAAGGTCGCGGACCATCGAATATCCGAACCATTTCGCCTCGGTAGCTTCTCCCTTCCTTCTGCCTGTTTCCTTGCCCTCGGAATCCACTTCGGGCTGCATCTCGTTTACCGCGCTTGAGACGGACATTATCACGGATTTCAAATCAAGCGAGAAGCCCCTGCCCCTCGCCTGGTACCTCATGTGCTTGCCGACACGCGCCCCGCCGATGTTGAAGCCGGCCCACGGGTTCTTCCCTGTGAGGTAAAGCGCCCCTGAGAGCAATGAGAATACAATCAGCAGGGGAAGGCAGAGGGCGGGCGTCGACGCCATTCCGGGCGGCGGCGGGCAGTATGAGAGCTGGTCCACGGCGGGCAGGTACCTCGCTTCGCTTAGCAGCGCCGGAGCAGGCTTGCTTCCCGGGCCCACGTCAATCTCGTCCGCGCTGTCCTTGTCCGTTTCGATAAGGGAGTAATTCAGGCATGCCTTGAAGCCGCATTCGGGCGACGAAGGGCTGCAGAAGGGGCAGTAGAGCACCTTGAAGGTTATGCAGCCGTTCTTCCATGTGGTGAAATCGAAATGCGCGGAGCCGTTGGAATCCGTATATGTCTTGTATAGCTCCTTGAGCCCGGTCGAATTGGTCATCTCTATTATCATTATGGAATCGTTTATCGGCTGGCGCGAAACGGGCGCCGTGAGATTCTCGTAATATACGTAGATGTCGATCGTGTGGGCCGTATCGTCGTTGACTGAGAGAATCCTTGCCTGCGGCTTGCCGGACATCTCCTCGCAGGAGATGCAGTCGGACGCGATGATGGAGGATGCAAGCGCGAGCAGGACCAGGGCGATGAAGGCAAATCTCATGATAATCATAGTTTTGGTAAGTTTATAAATTTGCCACTCGGCAGGCTTCCGGGAATATCGAAAACATTTAAATGCGTGACTTATAATTAGAGGCATGCAGCTGCGGCCACTGGCATTATTCCTATTCGCAATCATGCCACTCGCTTTTTCGGCCGCCAGCCCGGTTGACCTGACGTTCGCCGTCCCCGTGATGGCGGCCGTCGTCGCGGCGTTCCTCGGAATCGCGAACATGCTCTCGCACTCCATCTCGGACCCGAAATTGGAGGCATGGGTGAACACCGAGATGCGCGAATTCTTCGCCGCGGTGGTGCTCATCGTCATCATCACCGGCTCGCTGATAGGAAGCAACGGCGTCGCGAAGGCGCTGACAGGATATGACGATTTCACCGGCGCGGCCCAGGGCGTCGTGGACGGGTGGCTCGGCACCTATGACGGCGCATTCGAGTATATAATCAAGGCCGCGGGCAGGATAAGGGCGGCCGCCACGTATTCCCCGTACCTCAACATACCGATCTGGTATTTCTCGATCAACTATTCCACGAACACGCTGGGCGGCATCGCCATAATACTCGGGCCGCTGAACATGGCCGCGCAGGGGCTTACGAACGCCATCTACCTTTCCGAGGGCCTGCGCATGCTTCTCGTGTTCCTCAAAATCGTGGTTCCGCACATCCTCCTGCCGATTGCTTTCGTTACGAGGCTGATTCCTTTCTCGAGGAAGCTCGGCAATACCCTTATCGCCCTCTCGATAGCGGGCATCATATTCCTCCCGCTCTCGGTCATAATGGCCAGCGCGCTAAACGGCACGATAACGATGCCGGTGCCGACGATGGACCTCAGCAGGCTCGACGCGGACCCCTGGGCGATGGAGTTCGCCGAGCCGCTTTGCGAAAGCGTGCCTGTCCGGAGCCTGCTGTTCGTGACCGAGCAGATTTTCTCTGCAATCGTATGCCTGCCGCTCCTCCTCACCCCGTGGACCGCCGGGCTCTACCAGGCGCCGTGCCGGGAGCCCCTGATGCACCAGGTCGTCTACCCGCTCATCCAGCTGATTTTCCAGATTGTCAGCACCGTGCTCCTCCTGATATGGGAGATTGCGTACAGCGCAGGCATGGCCCACACGTATGCCGAGCAGGTTTTCGGGGAGGTCCTGGGGTTCCTCCGCGCGGTCAACAATCTCGTCGTGGTCGCTTACATTGATTTCATAATGGTCGGGATAATCACTTTGACCGGCGCCAGAAGCCTGTCGAGTGCCCTTGGCGGCGAATGGTACATGGCGGGGATACAGAGGCTCATATGAACCACTTCAAGGCTTGCTTGTTCATCCTGCTGCTCGCGGCGACAGTGCACTCCAGCTGCGTCTCCGACGCGACAGACGTCGTGCTGTCCGATCAGGGTTTGCTGATTGGCATGGTGATCGGCTTCACGGCAGTCGTGCTTGCGCTCGCGTACATGATAGGCACGACGCTCGGGCACACGCATTACGTCGTCTTCGCCAAGGACGAGGCATACCATCTCGGGTTCTCAATCGTCATGCTCTTCGCCTTCAGCGCGGTCCTCATATTCTCATGCGACCTTATGAATTACTTCTATCACGGCGTATTCGCGAACCTCGGCCCCCTTCCATCGCAGTGCTACCTGGGCGAGGGGACGGGGATGAACAGCGCCGCATCGTGCTACATCAAGCTCGTGAAGAACGACGCCACGAGGCTGTCCAAGAGCTATATACAGAATTACCTGGATTACCTGATGGAATCCACGTTCTCTTTCAGCCTCGCCATACCGCTCTTGAACTCCTACACGGCCATTCCGGGCGCGTACCGGAGGGTCGTGTCCAACCAGTATGACATCATCCTGAACACGTTCCTGATACCCGCGCTCATGAGTCTCAGCATGCAGAAAATCGGTCTTGATTTCATAAACGAGAATGTAATCAAATGGATTCTTCCTTCGGCCTTCGTCCTCCGGTTCTTCATACCAACACGGCAGATGGGGAACATGCTGATAGCGCTGTCGCTTGGATTGTACGTCATCGTCCCGTTCATGTATGTGTTCAACCTGGCCATGTATGACGCGGTCCTCAGCGACTGCAACGCATATGCCCAGGCTGTTTGCGACAGCGTCGTGGACAGTTACAGCTGCTCCAGCTCGCCCGAGATTACGTGCAGCAACCCGGACGGGTTCTGGTTCGTCGCGAGGCTTATTCCGCAGGCGATATTCCTGCCGAACCTGACAATCGCGATACTTATAACGTTCCTTAGCGCCGTGCACAAGGGACTGAGGGTGGTCGGATGAGAAAGGCTTTCCTGTTGTTACTCCTGCTTGCGGCTTTCGTTGCTGCCACGGATACGGTTACACAAACCCAGTTCGAACAGCAGACCCAGAGCTCACCGCTCGAGATTGCGCGCGACTGGAAGGTCTTGGCCGGCCTGTCCCTCATGCTTTCGGTCATACTTGTCGGAATCGGTTACGCGATAGGCGTGGGCCTCGAGATGCCGGAGATAAAGGCATGGGCGAGCAACGAGATGGCCCAGATTTTCGCAAACGCGCTGATAATAATCGTCCTGATAGCGACCATCGCGTTAATCGACGGGCTCGTCGTTTCGATGGTGATGGGAAGCGGCCTGAACGTCCCGGCCTGCTCGACCGTCGGCCAGAGCTGCCTGCAGAATGTGACGGTAATCTACCTGCAGGATTATGTGAGCACGGCCGAATCCGGAGCCAGGGACGTCCTCGTCAACAACATGGATGCCGCGCATGCCGCCAGCATAAGGATCGGGCTGTACTGCACGACGGCGTTCCTTCCGCTCTTCTGCCTCCAGGCCGGATTCACAACGACCGTTGCCGGGCAGTACATGCTGGACCAGGACATGTATGCGATACTCTTCGAGTACTACACCGGCCTGCTCTCATCCATGGAGGCGCAAAAGTTCTTCGTGACCGAAATCTGCTTCAAGATGGCTCCGGTCGTTCTCGCGATAGGCATAGTCGCGCGCGCATTCTTTTTCACGCGGAAAATCGGCGGCCTCCTGATTGCCATAGCGGCCGGATTGATGTTCTTCTTCCCAGGGATGTACATCTTCGACTGGATAACCCTGGACATGGCCGTGAACGGGGACAAATTGATGAATGCCGACGACCCGTTGTGCCCGGCAGAATGCGGCGTCGCCGCGCCGCGCGCCTATTATGACGGCGGCTCGCTGACATCGCCCCCGGATGTTTATTTGGCATTCTCGGAAGGGGACGCCGGGGTGGCCGCCGGGATAATCGACGGCAGTATAGCGTCAGCCACAGGCTCGAACCCGGACAGCCCTGCCAACGGCAAAACGGTGACGTCATGTTTCTACGGAGCTTATGGAGGCTGCGCCCTCGATTGCAGGGAGCTTCCGTATCCGGCCTCTTCCGGCAATTGCTCGAATATGGCCGTGGAGACGCTCTGTGCTACGGTTCCTGAGCAGTGCAAGGTGAGGCGCCTCGTGGACACATCCTCGCCTAAGTTCGACTTGAACGAGTACAACAAGTGCCCGGCGTCGTGCAAGATTGTGCCGCCATTGAAAAGCGACTGCTCCACGGGCTCGGAGGCATGCATGGGTTCTCGGTTCGACTGCCGCCTGGCCATGCGCTCGAACCTGGACTGGAGGCCGACCACGGTCGATATAGAAGGCAGCAATTACTGGCAATGCGTCTTCGCTGCGGCATGTCCAGCAAGCCTCGATGCCTACCAGAACTGCGTATATGTGATTCCGGACAGCGGCAGGTGCAACGACCTCTGCGTAGCATGCCCGGCCGAATGCAGGATACGCGACGCGAACCTGGCGGACCTCCCTGCGCAGTGCAAGGACGGCGACGGCAACCTGCTTTCGCCATGCGCGACCTGCCACACGGCCTATGACAGCTGCACGATAGGCATGACTGACATAACCTCGCTTAATCCGCCTGCGGAATCCTGCGGCTCATGCCCGGCAGTGAAAAGGATAGTATACTCTACGCTGCCCGAGGACTACGTCACAGGCGGCTGCTCGATAGAAGCATGCCCCAAGGATTACCGGGCGGCCATACCCCGCAACACGTGCGAGAGCTGCCTGTTCACGGAGGAATCGTACGTCTACAACCCGCCGATAAACACGCAGTGCGGGGACCAGTGCAGCTCGACCGGCAACGTCCCTGCGAAGAAGCCGGGCGAATACACCAAGATAGGCGGGGACGGCCTGGTGGGCAAGCCTGAAATCGTGAATGTGGCGAAACTCATGGTCCCGGTCTATCTCCTGCCCCTTTTCAACATAGTCACGACGCTCGTATTCATTAAAGGCCTGTCCGGCATGCTCGGAGGGGACATAGAGATCCCGGGTCTCGCCAAGGTGTTCTGATGAAAGCTGCAACCGCCCTGCTATTCCTGATGATGGTGCCGCTCGCGTTCGCGGCATGGCAGACAACGGCGGCTGTGGCCATAGCCACGTCAATCGGGTTGCTGGGCGCGATATACATACTCGGCATGGGATTCGGAATCAGCGAATTGCAGATGACGGCCAAGGAGGAATTCTTCCAGCTTATCGCGGCGGCGCTGATGATAGTCTTCCTGGTGGGCGGGGATTCTGCCCTGAATGCCATTTCAACCAACTTCGGGGATAGCGGCTCGGCGACCTTGCAGGAGGCGGCGAGGGCCAGTATCGACACCACCCTTACGGGCGTGACCGGCCTGATGACCAGCATAGAGGGCACGGACAAGGCGGCGGCCATTGAAGGCTCGAAGGCCAGCTCCTGCAGCATCCTGGGGATGGGATACTCGGTGAGCGGATGCGGAAGCTACACCATGCTCGCGACGCCGCTTTCCATGGCGGGAGGGATAACCGGTTTCGCGGTCGGCGAGCTCTACACCATGAAGCGGCTTATCCAGCTTTCCGAAGGGTTCGCATTCCCGTTCCTGCTTCCCCTAGGCATCGTGCTGAGGACGTTCAAGTTCACAAGGGGGGCCGGAGGGCTCCTGATAGCGCTCGCAATCTCGCTCCACATATTGCTGCCGATAGGCTTGATATTCAACGACATGCTCGGAGCCACGTTCCTGGACCCCCCGGGAACGGATAATGACGCGCTCTCGGCACCCTACAAGGCCGTTCCGCAGAGCGTCAGCCTCAGCTGCAACCCCGGGGACACGGGCCCGGACAACGAAAACAACGCGGTCGGCGGGTACCATACCCTGCGGACCAATCTGCGGGTGTACCTGTTCACGATGCTCATCCAGGCGACGCTCGGCCCCGTGCTGGCGTTGCTCATGATGTCGACAGGCCTAAGGACATTAACATCGCTCGCCGGCGCCGAGGTCGACGTGAGCGCGATATCGAGGTTCGTCTGATGGCATACCTATGCGGCCCTGAATTCGGAGCTTTCTTTTCGGACAGCGTGCTCCCGCTCCTGGTGTACGCCGCCAGCGCGCTCATCGGCCTGATCGGCATCGCGTACATGGCCGGCACCGCTACCAGCAATGCCAAGCTTACCCTCTGGAGCAAGACCGAGGCAGTCCAGTTCGTCGTATCCACCGTGTCCGTGTTCCTCATAATAACCACCATGAACACGTTCTGCGCCATCAAGATCAACGAGATAGCCAGCATTTTCGACATGCCGGCGGCGGCAGGCGACCCGGACATCTACGCCGCGGCAAACGGCTACCTCCTCGACGCGGCGATATACTCGCACAATGCGCTCACGGTGGTGAGATACCACCTTGAGGCGTACACCACGCTTTCTTTCTTCAACGCGTTCATGTGCGACCTCGCGACAGGCAGGATTGGCTGGGGCTGCCTGTTCGGGTATTCCGGCGAGAGCCAGCAGCCCTTGGGCGGCTACAGCGTGCAGACCGCGGCGATGAACATATTCTTCAACGGCGCCATAATAGCGCATTTCATGTCCCTCAACTTCATCTTCATCCTGCTGTTCGTCTACAAGGGCTTCGTGTTCCTGTTCCTCCCCCTGGGGGTGTTCATGCGCTCCATGCCGTACATGAGGTCTTTCGGCTCCCTACTCGTGGCGCTCGCCATCTCGTTCCTCCTCATCTACCCGTTCCTGCTCGCGGTGATGTACCTGATGAGGAGCGTGCTTGTGGATGCGGACACGGGATACACCCCGCTCCCGGTCCCCATGAGCGGGTATGACGAGAGGAGGTACGACGACATGGTCAACGGGGGCGACATGATAGCGATGAGCACGCTGGGCGAAGAATACGTATGGCACTGCTATTTCAGCGTTGACGGCTGCGGATGGAGCGGGGACTCCAAGGAGAACCTGCCCGGTGCGATAGGGTTCGCATCCAACGCGTTTGTGGCCGCCGTGTTCTTCCCGAGCGTCGCGCTCCTCGCTACGATAGCGAGCGTCGGCTATATCGCGAGGCTCTACGGCGATGAGATAGATTTAAGTAGGATAACACAACTGGTGTAGATATGGCGTTCCTTGCGCTTTCCGTAAGCAGTTTTTTCGGAGGATGGGCGAACTGGCTCCCACTGTCAATCCTGGCGGTGGCGGCAGCGGTGCTCTTCCACACGGTCCTGCTCATGGTGGCGAGGGCGTTCTCGATTCGGGAACTTGAAGCGTATGCCGTATCCGAGATACTCCAGGCGGCCGCAACGGCATTCATGGCCATTTTCCTGGTCGCCATGGTCGGAAGCGCGATGGAGATATCGCAGGGCCTCATCCATGGCGAGGTCAACTGCGGCGGCACGGCCATGCACATAGGGACCAGCGCCAATTCGACGATGGACCAGGCGTACTACGCCATCCGGTGCAGGCTGCAGACCAGGACCAGCGAGGTCGCCGCCATCCAGGACGGCATCACAAGCTCCGGCATGGTGGGGCTGGAGTTCAATGCGATCAACATGGCGGCAAGCCTGTTCGGCATCACCGTTTTCAAGGGGGACTGGGTGACCGGGCTTTACCGCTCCACGGAAACGACGAGGATAACCAACAATCTCGCCACAGTGATGCTCATCGGGCTCAACGCGCAGTCCTCGCTCCTGGAGTACCTGCGCATCAACATGCTCCACGTGTTCATCCCGGTCGGGATTCTGCTGCGGGGCTTCTACATAACGCGTGGGCCGGGCGCGCTTTTCATCGCCCTTGGCATCGGGATGTATTTCATTTTCCCGATATTCTTCGTCCTCCTCGACCCGGGTTTCGTGGCGACGCCGCTCCCGGCGGCGGTGAACACCCAGCAGCAGCAGACCCTGTGCTATCCCACGATGACGAATGCGGTGTCGGTGCTCACCTCGCTCGAGAACTCGGGCTTCGGGAGCAGCGCCGGGCTGTCTTTCGACAGCCTCAGGAACGACCTTTCGAAATCGTACATAACGCTCATGCTCCACCCGCTCGTGGCATTCTTCCTGACGATGGTCTTCGTGAGATACATGATGTCGGTGCTTGGCGGAGACACGTTTGAACTGACAAAAATGGTAAGCAAAGTGATTTGAATGGGAAAAGCTCTGGCGATATCGGTCGTGTTGCTGGCTATCCTGGCCGCGGGATGCATACAGCCCGTGGTCAAGCTCGGCTGCTGCCTGAAGGAAAACATCAGCGAAGGCTGCGTGCTCTACAACACCACGGACTTCACGAACAGCAGCTACATAGACAGGACCAACGGCCCGTGCGACAGCAACGACACGGCCTACAACACCACCGGGCACTGCAACGTCACTATAAACATGGGCGGGTCGGCGGGGGAAAAATCGTTCCTCGTGCCGATATGCACGCAGGACGACATCAGGCCGTGCATAAACCAGAACTGCACGACCATGGTGTGCGGCGATTTCGCATACAAGCCGCGTTTCGCCCCGGGATTCCAGACGAGCGGGAACGACACCAGCAACCCGGACTCCAGCGTCGAGGCATCCGGGGGCAACATCCCGCCGGACACCGGAGAGGGCGGGGCGGCGGGTTTCTACAAGGCCCAGTGCAGGTTCCTCAAGATGGACGCGAAACTGCGGCAGATCATGAAAAGCTCGAAGTCGCAGATAAACGTCTTCAGGATAGGCGTGGGCGGCTCCATGGACGAATTCGACCAGTACAGGTACTACTTCCCCCTTTCGGATAGATACTGCAACATAAATCCCGGCTCGGAAGGTGAGGAGCGGGTAGACAGGTATATGAACTACCTGACCAGCTCGAAAACAGATTACAATCCCGAAGCGGACATCACGACCAACTGCCTCAAGGACGGCGGCGCAAGCTTGTTCGGCAGCCCGAATCCCTTCGGCTTCGGCGAAAGCCCGGCTGCGCGGGCATCGAGCATTTCGGTCGCCTTCGGTTACAGCCCGGTAGTGCCTGATGAATCCAACTACAAGTTCGCCCACCAGGCGCGGGAGGACTGGTTTTCGTCCTGGGACAGCGGCTGGGGGGGCTACTACTATGGCGGCCCGTCCATCCGCCAGGATTCGGTCTTCAAGAGGATTGACGAGGAATACTACAGGCGTGAATTGTCGATTGCGCACGCGGCGACCATCTACGGGGAAACGATGGCAAACACCACCCGGGCGCCTTTCGAATGCGACTCGAGAGGCAACGAATGCTACTCTGGAACGTGCAACACGCAGTTCTACTCAAGGGGAGTCCTCCTGACATATCCGGGACTTACCGGCACCGTGCCGCCCGATGAGGTCGTGGCGGACTGCAACAGGGTCAGCAACGAGAACGGGAAGACGATTGTCGTCTGCGCGCCCACAAAATCCGTATCAATCAGCCCTACGCCCGGCGTCCCTCCGACGTTCACATACGCAACCGTCGATGTGAGGCCGCAGCATTTCGAGGTCGAACTCGACAACAACGACGAATATGATTACTCCAGCCTGACCGAAGAGGAAAACGTGCTTGACCCGTTCTGGGACGGGTTCAACACCGGGCAGTTGGGTACCAAACTGACCGGGCACACACGCACGATAACCGGCACGGGATATTATACTTATTGGTATTTCACGCAGAAGAGGTACTGCCAGTCGGATTACGGGACCAACAACGAAACGACCCAGGTCCTCTGCTCCTCCGTCTCTGAGAGCTGGTACAAGCCTCCGGCGGGTGGGGTTGTCTTTTTCGGAAAGCAGGGCGAGGGCAATGGTGTCGTCTACAACGGAAATAAGATAATAGGATATGCCATCTCATCCCCGTCCGATTTCAAGGACATAAAATTCGTGAAAAAATGCGGCATCAATGTCAGCAGCGATACGGAGACGGGCGATTTCGTCCGGGTGGAACTGGACAGCATGGACGACCCGGACTGGGCGGCGCTGCAAGCCGCCTTCAAGCCGTACTTCCAAGAAAGGCTGAAATCCATGACGACCGGCGGTTTCGACGACGGCTGCGGCGATGCGCTCCAGCCCGTCGATGCGGTCCTCTCGGCGATGCCATGGGTCGTGAATTACCAGAAAGGCATCCGTGACGCGGATTTCCTCTTCTCAGACACTCTGGAGCCGATATCATACCATATGAGTTCCACGAGCGCGCAGGCCTTGCGGAAAAACAACGTATATACCGAATACATGGAAACCTGGCCCGGGACAAGCAGCTGCGAACTCCGCAGGACGACGCTGTCGTGGTGGCTGCCCGTCGACCTTAACTTCTATTACGACGTCCTTTTCTCGAGGTACATATACCTCTTCAAGTACACCGACGGCTCGAGCAAGCTCGGCAATTGCGCGGTAGACGAAAGCGATTACCTCCCCACCGTCAGGACGTACGGCTGGTGCGAGCCCTGCACGACTTCGACCCTTGCATTCCAGAGCATAAGCGCACACGAACGCGTGTATATGCCGGCCTACACTGCCAATGTGGAGGGAGCGGGCGGCACTAGTATCGAGAACATCTGCACCGCCCAGTACGACACCAGGTGGGAGGGGTGGCTCGATTTCACGCATACCGATAATGTTTCATGCATGAATCCGCGCATTACTGACGTGAATGAATACAAGGAATCCATCGGCGGCATCGGCTCCCCGAGGACGTCCCCGGAAGCCACCATCCTGAAAGAAAGGCTCGGGAATTACATGAAGTCCGGGATAATGCCTGTTTTCGACATGACGGATGCCAGCAACTGGAACATGGCGAACCCGGATGCCGGCACAGGCGGATTCTGGCTGTTCTATGACGAGGCGCCGGCAACTTACCAGCAGTACGATTTCCAGAGGCTCTTCGGGGAGATGGGAGCGACGGTGGTCATAGTGAACCACATAAGCGGCGATGCGACCGATGCGCAGATTGAGGATATCATCAACCGGGCTTCGGTAATCCACGAAAGGTGCTTCGGCTGCCTGACCGCCTTCCATGTGGACGGCCCTGCGAGCAACACGAGCTTCAATGATTCCGTCAATTCTGTGCTTTCGGACACGCGCGCGAACTTCGCGGTGGACATGGTGACGTTCGACTACCCCATATCCAGCCACTCGTCGGTCTTTTCTGGCCTGAGCGAGCCGGAGAACCGCAGCGAGGCCATCGCAAACGACATCGCCTCTTACGGCCGTGTCGCACTGCAGGCGAAGAGGAAGCCGACCATGGTGGTCGGCCTCAACGTCAGGAGCGACGACGGCTACTGGAATGACGCCAACTACAAGATATTGTTCGAGAAGATAGTCAGGAAACAGGACGAGATGGTCAAGAACGGCGTTATCGGGGTGATTTATTCGCCGGCCCGCGCCGCCAGCGGAACCGGCACCGGCATAGTCAGCGTCGATGCGAGCGGCCAGGGGCACAAGAGCGAGAAGTTCTGCGCCTTCCAGTCTGCCATGCAGACGATGTCCACCGGCGCGCCGGTGGCGCTGTTCTCGAGGGTCAACGCCGTGAACACCACAAACTGCACGAAATGCATGAGCCTGGACAAGGTCGGGACCGGGGTATGCTCGGATTACAGCCGCAACGACTTGGGCATCGACCCGAAGGAGTGCGATAACGGGGTCATTTGCACGGTCCCTGAGGGCATGGATTCCGATGAGGCCAAATGCCAGCAAGGCACCATAGTGGATACGGAAGACAGCGGGTGCACGCTGTGCAACGAAACCGGCAAGATGTACACATGCACGCTCAGGTACACCAACGGCACGGTGGAGACGATAGGGCCGAGGCCGATGACCGAGGTCAGTTCGGACATGTATCTTGATATAATGGCCGGGATATCGAAGCCGAACAAGTGCTGCCTCAATGCCACGAACGACAAGAGGTACACGTACGTAAAGGACGCATACCAGAACTCCATAACCAAGGCGATTGTGTTCTCATCCACAGGGGACCCGAAGATGGAGTGCAACCTCGGGGACCCCAGGACCATAAGCGAGCTTGGAAGCTTCTGCGGCATCCAGCTTCCTTTGCGCGACTATGATATCAACTGCACGCTGAGTTGAGGGGCACATGGGCTTAGGAGACATCTTCAATACGTTTGCCAAAGGGCCGCCGCCTGGTTCCGGCGGGAAGGGCCAGGTCCAGAAATGCCCCAACTGCGGAGAAAAGGTCAACCTCAGCATGGAACGCTGCCCGAAATGCGGGGTGCGCGTCAAAAGCATGTTCCGGCGCAAGTGCCCCAAATGCCAGACGCTGGTCGAATTGGATGCGAAAAAATGCACCAAATGCAGGTTCAGCTTCGAAGCCGAGCTCGAAAGGGCTAATAAAACCTTTTATGTATGTCCCATATGCGGGTTTAAGATGGAGGCCATGATGACGCAGTGCCCTGCATGCAATACCCGCTTCATGTGAGCAAATATGGCCGAATCGTACAAGCAATCCGAGAAGAAGGAGGCGGCGGATGCCCCGAAGAGGAAATTCATCCACCTGCTCGACGAGGAGGAGGTAGAGGTGAAGCGCCTCGACTCCGAGGACATCGAGGACTGCGTGAAGGTGATGCGCAAATGCGCATTCGACGTGACGGAGGTCGAGGTGGGCAACATCATAGCCTACGGCAAGAGCTTCGGGGCGACGGTGAACCGCATGCTCGTCGGGGTGGGGCTCGCTTGGCCGGCCAGGCTCGACCTCGAGAGCAAGAAGATAACCAGCGGGGAGGCGAACGCCCTGTACATGGAGGACCCCGCCGTGCTCCTCGCTTATGAAGGCCGGGGGGTGAGGAGGATACTCCTCAAGGAGCGGGAGAAGGAAGCGGTTGACTCCAAACTCAAGTATACGATAGGATACCTCTATGAGGACATCCCGAAGGGGGACATAGCGGGCTACATCACCGAAGCCGGAAGCGCGCTTGAAAAGCTGTACTTGTCCGAGGCCTACGAGTTCTTCAGGACCGAGAAGGGAATCCTCGCTTTCAAGAAAGTAGTCTGATTTTATAAAAAAAATCATGACTCGGATTTCAGGTAGACTTCCGAGAACCCGAAGGATTTCATCTTCTTCTTGATAGCCCCGATGCGCCGTGCAAGTGCCACCAGGCCGCCCTTTCCGACGATTATATAGGCGCTGTCCCCGTGCAGGCGCACATGCGCGGACTCATTTAGCGAAAACAGGTAAGCCCTGGCCATGGAGCGCCTTTTGGCATCCTTGTCCATCCCGCCCCCCCGCGCGGAAGAGGAGGGCGGCTTGTCCCAGTTCGGAAGGCCGAACTCTTTTGCAAGCAGGCGTATCTCGGCTTTCGAGAGGTTGCTTTCCAGGAGGGGGCTCCTGACGCCTGCGCGGCGCGCTTCGAGGTAGCTCCGGCCCCGGTCCGTTGCGTCGTCCTGGTGCGAGCCGTCGAGGACGTGCTTGAGCTTCATCCTCATCGCAATGCATTTCATGGAGCTGTAGAGGCTTGAACCCCGGGCAGCTCCGGTCACTTTGGGCGGCCTGGGCTCGCATGCGGGCCGGGAGGGGTCGTAAACCAGGTGTTTCACCCCGATTATCTTCGCCACCCTCCGTGCTACTGAAAGCTCTGAGCGGGGGTAATTGTCAGAAAGCGCTGTGACGGCGACCGCCTTCTCTCCGAGCTCCTCCCTGCATATGCGCATCAGGAACGAGCTGTCCACACCCCCGGAGAATGCCACGAGGGCGCTGTCCAGCTTCCGTATCCTCTCACGCAGGGACGTCAGTTTCCGCTCTAGCCGCCTATCCATACTTGCTATTTTGATGCGCATTATTAAAACCCCGACCATGCGCTTTCCCGAGTCCTTGGAAGAACCGGGGGTGCAGCGCGGCCTTACAGTATATGTGTTATAAAACGTGTTTATAAACGGAGTGCTTAGGCAGGGAATTGCAAGGTATTTTAACCCTTTAAGCGGGAGAGTGAATCATGAGACCCGAGCCAGCGCTATTGCTCGCTATCGCCATCGCCACCATCAGCCTTTCCCTGAGTTCCATCGCCTACGGAGCGTGCGAGGGCAGCATATCCCAGAACGTTCCCGCGGTGGTCGGGGACGGGGGCGGCCTCGTGAATGTCAGCATAAGCCTCACGAGCGGACCGGGCCAGGTCTATGTTACGGTCTTCCCGCGGACAGGCGTCATGACCCAGGATTCCATCGAGCAGGCCGTCTCTTATGCATACGGGCTTGCGCATGTGGAAGAAGGCTGCGACGTGCTCGTGGATTTCGGAGCCAACCCCTCGACAAGCTATATCGACGGGCCAAGCGCCGGGACGGCGCTGACAGTCATGACATACGCCCTCCTTGAGAACCGGACGCTCAGGAACGACACGGTGATAACCGGGACCATAGAGCAGGACGGGCAGGTGGGCCCCGTAGGCGGCCTCTACGAGAAAGCCAAGGGCGCCGCGACGAAGGGGGCCAGGTACTTCATAACGCCTGTCGAGAGCATATACGAGATGATGATGCTGCACAAAATGGAGGAGCAGTACGGAATCAGGATGCTTCAGGCGCAGCGCGTGGAGGAAGTGATCGGATTCATGGTGGATAACCGGAGCATCGGCCAGGAAAGCCTGGAGGTGCCGGCCAGGGACGTGCCCGATGTCCCGCCGTACGATTCCTCGGGCATGGAAGCGTTCAAACCGGTAGCGGACAGGATGGTCGGCCTCGAGGGCGGGCTCGCCGCATCTGTTGAAGGCTCTGACAACCAAAGCGAGGCCATACGCGACTTCTTCAAATCCGAAGTGGAAAGGCAGGATGGCATAATAGCGAAAGGATACTTCTTCACCGCCGCGAACGAGGCGTTCCTCAATTATATCGACCTGTCCACCATCAATGCCATAATCTCCGGCGACCCGGACCTTCCCCGCAAGAAAGGAGACGCAGGCATCTGCCTGACCGGCATCCAGAGGCCGAACCTCACCGACAGGAATTTCGAGTGGGTGGCCGGAGCGGACGAGCGGCAGGGCTGGGCATATGAAAGGATGGAAAGCACGGAGACGGACGACCGCATGCTGACCGATGAGAAATACGCAAAATACAACGAACTGATGTACGCGCAGGCCTGGTGCATCGTGGCTAAGGAGCTGGTTTCCGCAGCCCCGCAGGACGGCACCAGGATAAACGAGAGCGCCTGGAAAAGCATCGCGGGCGAGCGGATAAGCGAGGCCCGCGCCCTCAACCCCATCGACGCGGAATACGTGAAGAGGCTCAACATCGCGCAATCCAACTTTGACGCCGGCCGCTACGGTGCCGCGATATTCGATGCGGTGTATGTCATCGAGAACGAGGAGGCGGCAGGGGAGAAGCCGGGCGATGGCAACATCAGCATGCTGATAGAAGAGCCGAGAGCATCCCTTTGGGGGAGGATTTACCAGTCGCATGCCGCGTTCCTGTATGCCCAGAACGAGAGCGGCGGCGCCTATCGCACGGCACGGTTTGCCAAAGGCCTGGACGAGGCCACTAAGCAGATGATTGACGGGATGGAACCGCTTCCTGCAAACGCGCCGGAAACCCCTTCCGAAGAGCCGGCCGTGCAGGTGCGGGTGGAGGACAATACGCTGATGTTTGCCGCGGCCGCGGCGGTGTCTGTCTTTTTATTCCTTGTTCTGCTATTATTACTGACAAGGCGAACACATGGTGCTGACAGCGCGGGATTTGGCAAGGCTGATAGAGCTAAACAAAAAAAAGGCGGAGCTCCAGTTCCAGGCAAAAGTGCTTGGCGCCAGCCCTGAGGGCGAACTGAGAAGGGTGGCATCGAATGCAGAGGAACTGGCTGACCGGGCGAAAGCCGCAGGGATAAGGCTTGTTTTCCCGAATCAGGACATGCTCGACGAACTGGCAAGCGCCCTTGAGGAGTTCCCGCCGGACGCCATACGTGCGGGCATCAAAGTCAAGGACGGGAAGGCGTACCAGACGCTCAAAGAACGCGGGATGATAGTGAAAAAGAACTACGAGAACCGCTCCGAGATAGCAAAGCTCCTGGTTATCATAGCGAGGATGGCCGCTGAGGAAAGGGAGGCGGTTATCCGCGCCATCGCATCCGGCTCGTTCACGGCCCCGCTCAGCGTCGCCTCGCTGGATGATCCGGCAAGGATAAAACTCGCCAGGTTCCTACGCCGCTGCGGCATGGCATGCGCGTTATCGGGCAGCGTTTTGGCGCCTGATTCGGCCGGGGCAGGCGATAGGGAGATAAAAATCGAGATGCCAAACCGAAGCGTCTGGGTGAGCGAGGCGGCCAAGGACCGGCTGGAAGCGAACCTGAAGAAGATGCAGCATCTGAATGCCCGCATACAGCTGAAAAACGCCGAGCGCCAGATAAAGGTGTTCAGCGACGAGGAAGAAGGTGTTTTCGCCACCCTCCAGAAAGAATACCTAGACCTCCTCAAGGAACAGGACGAGGTGCTGAAGGAATTCAACGAAGAGGAGAGCCTTACGGCGAATCTATAGATGATTGGGAACGCTCACAGCTTTTTCACCATGTAATGACCCTCCAGATGATAACCGTGCCTGCGGTAATACTCGCGCACCCCGACACCGCTTATTATATGCAGGCTGCCTTTTCCCGCATCCCTTGCCGCGTCTTCGGCGGCCGAAAGCAGTTTTGAACCAAGGCCGCGATGCTGGACCAACCCGCGCCCGGAAAGTGGCGCTTCGCTGCCATAGACGTGCAACTCGCGGATGAATGCTGCATCAGGGCCAATTCGGCTGCATTCGCACCCGGCGCCCGCCCTGGAGGGGAACCGCAGCCGGATGAAGCCTGCCACCAAGCCGTCTTCGTTTTCGTATGAGAGGAATGATTCGGACCCCCCGCTTGCGCGGTAATCCGTCCGACCAATGGCGAAATCGGCAAGCGTTGGACGGCGGCCGCCCTGGAGCCCGATTTCCCGGCACCGTATTTCGCGCGGCACAATCCCTTTTTCCTTGATTTCCAGCTCCACAAGTTCGCGGAGGTTGCTTTTTTTCACGCCGCTAGCGATTAGCCGGGCGGGAATGTCGCGCTGAATCCTCATAACGCGGACATATCTTGGGATGTGGCGGTAGAACTCGGATATCACGTCCGCGGCTTCTTCGGATGAGTATGGCACGTACTCTCCCGTGTCCGCAAGCGCCGCCAATGGCGTCCCTTCCAGCACCAGGGTGGGGTAGATTTTCAGCATGTCCGGCTGGAAGCGTTCGTCGGAAAATAGCTTTTTCATAAAGGAGATGTCCTTTTCCCTGCCTGCGCCAGGAAGGCCGGGCATGATATGGTAGAGGACCTTGAAGGCGGCATCCTTGAGGGCGCGGGTCGAGTCCGTGACGTGCCTGACGGTATGGCCCCTTTGGATGAGCAGGTATATCCTATCGTCCGCATGCTGGACGCCGAGTTCGACGCGCGTGGCGCCATAGGAGAGCATCTCGCCGATGTATTGCGCGCAGGCATCCGGGCGGGTCTCTATCGTCAGCCCGACGGCCCGGTGCGTTTTCGCTATCCCGTTGGCGTGGATTGCGGCATCGAGCGTTTCTGACCGGAAGCCGTTCAGCCCTTCATAGACGCCTTTGACGAAGGAGCGCTTGTATGCCGCGTCCATCTCGAGGAATGTGCCACCCATGATGATTACTTCGCATTTGTCCGCAGGGTGGCCGCCGCCCTCGAACTGGGCGACGCGGCCAGATGACTGGAGGTATGGGTCGAAGCCGCACTGCCTGCTCCGCAGCGCGGCAGGCTCGAACCCGCTGTAGCTTTTCGCGGCGAGGCCCGAGGATGGGCAGTATATGCAACCATGGCTGCAGGAACCCTGGGGTTTTATCATGACAGCCACCGGGGTCACGCCCGAGATGGTACGCGCGGGGCGCTTCATGAGCAGGGCCTTCAGTTCCGGGGTGAGGCGTTCACTTGGAATGCGGGCGAGGATTTCCGGGTTCTTTATCATGTTCGCTATGCCATTGCGCCTGCATTCCTGCCGCTTAACCCAGTCCAGGCTGTGCACGGCCGCTTCTCCGGCAAGGATTCGCCTGACGATTGAATCTATGGCCTCCCGCCTTGTCATCGCATGTAATGATGCAGAGCGGTGTTTTTATTTTAATTGAAGAAGTTGGAAAGCAACCCCGCCAATGCGTAAATCGGCGCTTCGAATATCGGGAACACGACCGCGCCGTTATTGGCCGCCTTGTAGTCGCCAAGCAGGTCGGAGCGGACGAACAGCGTCACGTTCTCGGATTCTGCGATGTTCTTGCTGGCCAGGGACACTGCGTTGACGGTGGTCTTGTAAGTCTCTTCCTCGGTCGCGACTATCTCGTAATTGAACGTCTTCGAGCTCTGGGCAGGCACGAAGACCGGTTTCGTGAACTCCCACCTCTTCGCTCCGGTGGCGCTGACCTGGAAGACGTCGCTGGTCGAGCCCTTGTTCGTTATCGTTATCGCGAACCGGGCGGGCTGGCCCGGGCCGACGCTCCGGTAATTGGGCGACACGTCGAAATCAATCACATCCCAGGTTATGCGCACTTTCACCATGAAGGTGATGTTCCCAAGCTCCTCGCCGTTGTTCTCATCGATGACCGTTATCCTCGTCGTATAGTTGCCTTCCGGCGCATCCGGGTCGGCCGTTATCGTCACCATCAGGGGGTTCTGGTAGAGCTTGCTGTCCTGGCTCGTCCAGCCCCTAGGAAGGTCCCCGACCTTGGCCTCGTCATAGAAGCCGCCTTCACCGTGGATTCCGCCGGTCGTGACCTCCGGGTCGATAAGGAGCAAGACCGTCTGCCCCGGGCCAATCGTGCCCAGGTCGATTGTGTCGCCACTTTCGACGTTCCGCACGGCGGGCGAAACGAGGTTGATGGCGAACGAGAATGAGACGATAAGCATCAGCGCAAATATGGTGGTCCTGCTCAGCATGCGCCAATATCTGTCTTAAGGATTAAAAACTTGCCCGAAAGCGCGCCTATCCGTCCGGCTCGCCATCAGAGGAACGCTTCGACGTTCTTCGCCTTCTTCTCGGCGTTCTCCTCGAATTCGATGGCCTGCCGGTGGAGCGGGGCGCCTTTTTCGCGCTTTTCGGATTTGCGGTCGCGGACGCTTATGAATACGGGGTAGTTGACCGCCTCGCCGACAAGAATCGCTTCGCCGACTTTGAGGCCGGTGATGCTCTTTGCCACGCGGGCATCGATGCCTTCTGAACTCATCTGGATATGGTCCAGGTCATTCGGATTCGTCACGCGCAGGATGATGTGGGTGTTACACTGGGAGAGAGCAGTTGTGCTGAGGTTGACCGGGCGCTGGCTGATGAGGCATAATGATGCACCGAATTTGCGGCCTTCCCGCGCAATCGTCTCTATTATCGCCCTGCTCACGGCTTCGCTTTCCTCGGCCTTTTCCCTCGCGAAATTGTGCGCTTCCTCGATAAGCAGCATGAACGGCGGGATTTTGCCCTTCTTCCGAAGCAGGAAAAGCCGCCTCGCCACCAGGGAGACGAGAATCTGCTTCTTCCGGAGCGAGTCTATCGGGCTGAAATCCAGTATGAGGAGGTGCCCGGGCCGGACCTGGGTGAGCAGTTTCGGGTTTTCGGTTTTGCGCGAGAGGAAACGGTGGCGCTTCAGCTCTGAGAGGCTGCGCTTCAGGGCGCGCTTCACCTCGTCTTTGGATACGTCTGCGGAATCTATGGCCGCAATCAGCTCCTTGAACGAATAGCCATCGGCGTCTTTCTTCGATTCCCGAAGCCCGCTTAATGCGAGCCGGAGCACGTCGCGTTGCGGTGCGGAGAGGTGCGGGAGCCACTCCATCATGGTTTCGGGGTTAACCTTCTTGAGAGGAATCGCGATATCGCCGCCTTCTATCACGGTGGTCTTCTTGCCGAAGACGGGGTCATGCGCGAACCCCCCGTACTCGCCATGGATGTCGACGACAACCACTGCGACCCGGCCGTCTTTCTGCTCGCGGGAGAGAAGCTCCTCGAGAAGCACGCTCGCAAGGTGGGATTTCCCGGCCCCGCTCATTGCAAGGATAGCAAGATGCTTCTGCAGGAGGCGCGTCATGGATATGCGCGCGGGCACATCATGATGCTCGATTGAGCCGAGAAAGAGGCCGTTCTCTTCAAAGCCGAGGAATGAGCGGAGCACGTCCGGCTCAGCACCATAGACCGCGGCGCCCGGGGATGGGGGCATGAACGCGCGCTGGAACCTCCCCCCGTCGAACACGCCAAGCACCTTGACGAGCGCGATGACATATTCCCAGGAATCGGTTGGGAACTGGTTCGATATCCCGGGGCCCCGCTCGAAATCAGCGACGCTTTCCGCGCGCTCATAATACCTGTTGGCCTTGAAGACTTCTGAGACGAACCCGAAAAGCAGGCCTTCCCCGTGACGGAGCTGGACGTATTGCCCCTTCAGGACGCCTTTGCCCTTAACGACAAAGGAGAATTCTGAGGTGGACGGCGATTCATCTGCGGCAATCACAGTCCCCAGGGGTTCGCTCATATGAGCCCATATCGCGCTTTTGGATTATAAACGCTTGCAAAAAAAGTCATTTCTTCATGGCCTTCATGAGCACGGCTGCGACGGCGATGCCGCCGACAAGAAGCACCACGCCCCCGCCGATTAGGGCAAGGAGCGGCATGTCAAGCTCCTTGGATTTCACCTTGATGTAGTTGCCGTCCTCCATCAGGTCGAGAACGTTGTATCTGGCCGTCTTTTTCCCGGATGGGTCGATAACCACTTCACCGTTATCCGCGCTGGTGAGTTCCCCTGGCATTTCCACGGTGTAAGTCATCGAAGCGCCCGCCGTCCTTAGCGTCGCCGCTCCGAGCTTCGCCGAAGGGTCCTTGAAGTCCGAATCGGTCTGGGTGCCGCTCCCCCCGTTTGTGGACAAATCAGCGGATTTGATTATCTCCGGGAGCTTCCGCAATTCCAGGGTATAGACGGTGTATGGGAACTCTGAGGCCTTGCTGAACAGGTATTGGCCATCGCCGGGTTTCACGGCCTTGGTTACGTTTATCACGCCGTCGCTGTAAGTGCAGTTCACGTCAGTCTCACCTTTGGTGATGTTGACGCATATGGTGGATAGCTGGTCGGAAGCGCTTGCATACTGGCTTCCCGCCGAAAGCAGCGCGCTCATGTCAATCGTTTGGGTCATCACCGAGTTGCCGTCCCGGTCGAGTTTCTGCGTGTAGTCAATAGATATGCAGCCGAAAAGGAACAATGCGGCGAATCCAAGAACCAGGAATAAGGAGCGCGTTTCCATGGCGTATTCGTAGGAGGCAATTTTTTTAAATGTAGGCCAAACGGGATGCGGATGGTGCGGGAACGGGGGGGAGCATTCGCGGGATTATCGATAGATATTTAAGAGATAATTGACGTAATCACGTCGGTATTATTATGGCAGCACAACGAATGAAACCGCAGGAAGAGGCCGGGCAGACCCCGACTCAATTTAGTTTATCGATACCTCGGATGGAGAATCAAAACACCCTGAGCCCACCCAGGCAGATACCGAATGGCTACGAATTCAACTTGGGAGGCACGAAGCTGCGCATCACGACCGAGGTCACGCCGACTAGCCAGATGCTTTACCTGTCGATTGACCTGAACTCCCTTGCGGCTCCTGCGCGGGCCGAGCCAAGGCGAAGCCGCTAGGATTCAGGAGGGTGCGGCATAATCCACGCCACAGGCTAATCCAAGCACAGAGCATTCCTAATCAGGTAAAATCAGGTGCGCCGGAAACGCTGCTTCGACGAAGGGGGCGCATCGCTCTGCCGCCCGCCGAACTTCGCGAGGTCGCTTGCCGAGGGCGCGTTCCTTGGATTCACGAACCGGTCCGCTGCCGACCCTATTATGGCCGGGATTATCGAGTGGGGTTCGCCCTGTTTTTCCTCCGCAGGCCCGGCTGTCCCATCCTGACCGATTTTCGCAACGCGTACGCCCTTTGCCGACGGGGACCGTTCGAAAATGTAAACCAGGGAATGAGGAACCGCGGCCGCCGTCTCCACCCGCTCGACAGTCTGCAAATCCACGAGGCCCATGCGATTCAGGGTCTTTTTATCAGGAGCGGGGACTTTCTCCCCGGGAACAGGCTTGATGAACAGGACGGCGACGACCGGCTTTGAGCGGCCGGAATCCTTGACATTGGCGGATATCACATAAGCTCTGGGGGAATAAAGAAGCCGGTCCGCGGCGGGCCCTGAGACGGGTGGCACGAGGAAGCTCGGCTCGCCGCCCACCCTTGCGCGGCTGACTTCGCAATTCCCCCAGTCCAGGCGGACGACCTCGACGGAAACGGATGCGGGGGAGCGGGCGTATAGATAGAGCGTCGGCTCGGTGGGCTGGCTGGAAAGGGGCTTCACCTCGTCGACAGACTGGACGTCGGCAAAACCTGCGCGGCAAAGCGTCTGCATTTCCGGCGGGCTGTTCGAAAACAGCACGCCTGCGATTGGCCGGACGCTTTCCCCTTCCCGTGCCACGCCTGAGATGATGAATGACCTATCCATGATTAAACACCAAGTTACAATAATGAGTTGGATGGTCGGATTTATTATTTTATGTATCCGGGGGAGGTCAATCGAAATTCATCCTTCCGAACTTGATGAAAAGGGGCTTCTCCTGCGCAAAATCCACTACGGCGATTGCAAGCTCCTTGCGAAGGCGCCCGGCGGCCTCCAGTGACGGCATGAGGCTTTCGGGGCTGATTTTCCAGTCCTTGGGGACGACCTCGATAAGATAATACGTCTTGTCCTCCCCGGGCCGGAATCCCTTGCGGTGCAGGCGCAGGTAATCCGTGCCATCCAGGCTCGGCCGGACGATATAGCCGCGTTCCCGGAGGTATTTCATCACATGGAATTTTTCCCGCGCCAGTTTGTCCTTATCAAGCGCCCGGGACAGGAGTTCCTCCTTTTCCAGCGGCAGCACTCCGCGCCCTGCAAAGTAAGCGGCTTCCAGATAGGTTATCCGGGTCTCCTCGGCATCCTCCACGCCCGCCCCAAGGCTGCGCAGCTTGAGTATGAGCGGCTTCTGCCGGATGATTAGGTAGTCGTTCGCGAATTCAATGCCTTCCATTCAAAAAACCCCGCCGTTATGTCCCGTCTCCGTTGCCTCCTTTGGCCCGGATTTCGCCCAGTATCTTCTTCAGGTCGTCATGCTTGACATCCGGCATGTGGATGGCCATGTTCATGCCTCCGGCCGTATCGATGTTCAGGGTTCCCACCCCGAATGCCCTCTGCACCAGCCCCTGTACATAGCTGGTCTCGGTTATCTTGGCATACGGAAGCATTATCCTGCGGGTCGCCAGGATGCCGGATTGGAACAGCATGCTGTTCTCATCAAGGGTGAGCGTCTGGAACCGCGAGGCAAGGAAGGCGATAAGCACGAAGACGAGCCCCACTAGCCACACGGAGATAATGAGGGGGTACAGGATGCGTTCGAGTATGTCCCTCATGACGAATACAAGGGCGCTCAATAGGAGGGTCATGATTATGACCTTCGTCACAGCCACGACGGGGTGCGGATGGAATGAATGCGCCATGCGATTCTTAGGCTGGCGCAGATTTAAATCATTGCGTCCGAAGGTTAAACCATGCTCACCATTTTCACCGACGGAGCTTCGCTTGGCAATCCCGGCCCGATGGGAATCGGCATCGTCATTTACCGTGACGGGATAATCGTGGAGGAGCTCAGCGAGTTCATCGGGGTGGGCACCAACAACGTGGCCGAATACACCGCGGTCATCAAGGCGCTCGAGACCGTGCACAGCATGGGCGAGATGGAGGCGCACGTGAAAAGCGACAGCCAACTCATCGTCCGGCAGCTGAATGGCGAGTACAAGGTGAAGGACCCGGACCTCCGGCCGCTGCATGAACGGGTCGTGCACCTTTGCAAGGGGATAAAAGTCCATTTCGAGCACATCCCACGCGAGCACAACAGCGAGGCGGATGCTCTCTCCAAAGAGGGCGCGGAAATAGGAAAGAGAAGGAATGGGGCTGGAAAGCCAGGGGCCAGGGCATGAAAATCACTCAAAATCCTGAACTCGGCAGGTACATGACATTCGAGCTTTCAAAAGAGAAGCCGGTCCACGGATGGTTCTGGTACAAGGAGGGTTATGCGCCTGAATTGGTGGAATGGGCCCTCAAGACCGAGCAGGAGACGGCAGGAAGGAGGCCGGAGGCGGTCCTGGACCCGTTCTGCGGCGTGGGGACGACCCTGCTCACAGCCAAGGAGTTGGGCATCGCTTCGGCGGGAGTGGACGCATCGACGCTCGCTGCGTTCGTCTCGCGGGCAAAGACGGACGATTATGACAATGCGGACATCGAATCCGCCCTCGCGTTTTTACAAAAAAAGCTGGATTACCGCTCGGCCGAGAGGCTGGACTGGCCCTTCGAGCTGTTTTCCACCAAGGCGGCATTCCCGAAAAGGAACCATACCGAGATACTTGCGCTTAGGGAGGCGATTGAGAACGAGGAGGGGAGGGCGCGAAACCTGCTGCTGCTTGCGCTGCTCTCCATACTGCCCCAATCAAGCATCATCCTGAAAGACGGCGGGGTGCTGAAAATCGACAAGAGCAAACGCGCGCTTCCTGCCCGGGAGATATTCAAGAGGAAGGTGAAACGCATGGCGCGGGAACTTGTTGGCCGGCCGCAGGGCCATGTGCCGAGGGTTTTCCTAGGCGATGCGAGGGCGCTGGACATAGGCGGCGGGGAGGTGGATTTGGTCATGACATCCCCCCCTTACCTGAACAACATCGACTATTCCAAGATTTACGGGCTTGAACTCAGCCTGCTGGCGATGAGCAAGGCTGAAGCCGAGGAGGTCCGGATGCGCGCCATCCGCTCCTTCATAGGACGGAGGATGGACGTCGGGGAGATGCCGCCTGAAGTCGGCGATGCTGGCCTGCGGATTCCGATTGTCGGGACGTATTTCAAGGACATGGAATCCTGCATCACGGAGATGTTCCGCGTGCTTTCCCCCGGCGGGGCCGCGTATGTGAACGTGTCCAACTCGGTCATCCACGAGACGCACGTGATTGTGGACGAGGTTTTCGCGCAGATGGCTGAACGGATTGGATTCGCCGAAACGGAAATAGTGGTCGGGGCCGAGCGCATCGCGGATGTCCGGCCGCAGAAAGTGAAAACGAGGGAGAGCGTAGTCATAATGAGGAAGTGATTCTATGGCACAAACCCAGGTACATCCGCAGCAGGGACCGAATCCGTTCCAGCAGATGCCTCTTATGGGGCAGCAGACGCCACAGCAGGTGGCAATCAACGGTTACTTGGGAATCGACCCCGCCCTGATGGCGCAGATTACGAGCCATGTCCAGAGGCCGCCGAATAATGCCTCGCCGGCCCAGCAGCTCGCGGCCGTCCAAAGCCTTTTCGACGTGCTTAGGCACGGCGGAACGCTAGGGCTGAGATGGCAGGATGGCACCGGAAGGGAACCGAGGAGCCCATCTGACACATTACGGGCGCGGGGCGGGGACTGCGACGAGATGTCCACCCTATTTTATGCAGCCGCAAGGCAGCTGGGCATTGATGTTAGCGGATTCAGGCTCTCAACGATGACACTGGTGTCCGGGGGGGCACGGGTTGAACACGCACCGCTGCTCCTTGAGATGGGCGGAAGCAAGTACATAGTGGACCCCGTGATGCCCCGGATAGTCCCGGTTAGGGATTTCAACGACGCCACGCTAATCGGCATCCTTGGCCCGTATTTCCATCTGAGCGGCCAAGGTCCCAGCGCGGCGACAACCCCGGTCACGATACAGGATAGGAACGACTTCACGGGCGCGGCCGACATCGCGTCGGTGGAGCTGCTCCAGCGCGCTGTCCGCAACTCCCTTCTTGGCACGTCGGCCGGGACGGCATCTGCGAGAAGGGATTTGGAACGCATCGCCGCAATCGGCTCGAGCACGCCGATTATCACCAGGCAGCGGGATACCGTCGCCCAGAATTTGTTTCTCGCATATTTCAATGGGGCGGACAATGCGTTCACCGGCGGAGCGAGGGGCGCGCCGGTTGTGAAAGGGTATTCCGACGCCCTCGCAATCATCGGGCTTGTGCCGTCTATTGCGAACGCGAATGAAGCGAGGATATACAGGACACACGGCGGACTGGGCCTCTGCTTCAAAAGTCAGGGCAGGCCTGCAGAGGCGCGGGCCGAGTTTTCCGCGCAGATAAGGATGAGGCCTGCCGACCCCGTCGGTTACCGTAATTTAATCAACCTCGAATACGGCTTGGGGAACCGCCAGGGGGCAATCGCCGCATGCGATGCCGCCCTTCAAGGCATCCCGCAGGGCCCGGACTACAATGCCATCCAGGCGTTCAGGGCGCAGCTTGTGGCGAAGGGCACGAAAAAACCATAGGAACCGGGAAGGTTGTTAAAACCGTTGCTGAAAATGCGTAGAGGGAGAGACAAATGCTCATTGGCATAGTTGGAAAACCATCTACAGGGAAAAGCACGTTCTTCATGGCCGCGACGTCAGTGCCGGTCGAGCGCTCGCCCCGCCCATTCACGACAATCAAGCCGAACCGGGCGGTGGCGTACGTGGAAGTGGAATGCGTGGACAAGGAGTTCGGGAAGCAGTGCAACCCGAGAAGCGGCTTCTGCGCGAACGGAAGGCGGTTCGTGCCGGTCGAGCTTCTGGATGTCGCCGGCCTGGTCCCCGGAGCCCACGAAGGCAAGGGCCTGGGCAACAAGTTCCTCGATGATTTGCGGCAGGCGGACGTGCTGGTCCATATCGTCGATGCGAGCGGCTCGACAAACGAGATGGGCGAGAAGGTGCCGATCGGCAGCTACGACCCATGCAACGACGTCCGGTTCCTCGAGCAGGAGCTGGACTACTGGATAAAGGGCATACTCGACAAGAACTGGGAGAAGCTCGTGCGTGAGGCCAAGCTCAATAAAAAGAAGAACGAGGATTTCCTGGCAGACCAGTTCAGCGGCCTCGGCATGACGAAAGACATAATCGGACGCGTCCTCAAGGAGCTGAAACTCGACGAAAAAAGCCTCCTCGATTGGAGCGCTGACGAGCGCCTCGGATTCTGCAAGAAAATCCGCCAGATAGGAAAGCCGATAATCATAGCCGCGAACAAGTGCGACCTCTCGAGCGGATGGGACAACTACCAGAAAATTCGGAAAACGTTCCCGGAGTATTTGGTGATTGCATGCTCGGCGGAAGCCGAGATAACGCTCAAGGGAGCCGCAAAGGCCAGCTTCATAGAATACATCCCCGGCGACAAGGAATTCAAGGTCAAGGCCGACCTGAACCCGGAGCAGCGCAAAGCCATGGACATCATGAAGGCGGTCTGCGACAAATACGAGGGGACCGGCATCCAGAAATGCCTGAATGCGGCTGTGTTCGACTTTTTGCATTACATCGCGATTTTCCCCGGAGGGGTCGGGAAACTGGAGGATTCGGAGGGGCGCGTCCTTCCGGACTGCTTCCTGCTGCCGCCTAAGACGACCGCGCTGGATTTCGCCTTCAAGCTTCATTCGGACATCGGGCGGGGGTTCATCAAGGCCATCGACGTAAAAACACGCCAGGCAGTCGGGAAGGAGCACGCCCTCCACCACAGGGACGTAATCGAGATAGTGTTCAAGAAACCTTAGCATTGCGCCTGCAGAATTCCAGGTCCTCGGCTTTGCTGGTTTCGAACATCTTCTTGTATGCCCCGCCTTTTATCCAGAAAAACAGGATACCGGGAATCGTAGCAAGGGCAACTGCCGGAATGATGAGAAGAACCAGGAGTTGCATCAACACGGTGTTCCGGAAGAGGAGCCGGAAGCAGTTTTCCTTTTCATCATGGACACATACCGATTTTGCCAGCAGGGAGAAGGGGGGAAAGGCCGCGAGAAGCGGGTGGACGATTAGCAAATCCTTTCCGCGCAGCCGCCATATCATCCGGAGCATTTCCGTCATGAGCCGCCCCGGCGATGCGTAGCGTATCTGTCCGGAGAAAACTTCGGCGCGCACGACCTCCCGGGGAAGCGGGCCGGAGGCAACCTTCTCCTTGTCCATATCCCCCAAAATGAGGATGGCGCCCGAATCGTGGGGCGGATTCCCGGCCTTGGGGATTTCGAAGCTTTTTCGAATCCCGTCTGATTTTCCCAGGCGGCCTGCCAGGAAATCCAGGTAAGCGTTGAAAAATGCCGAAATGAAATCCGCCGAATGGAGCAAGCTGAGGAAGAAGATGCTCTTGGAGAGAAGAAAGCCCTGGATGAGCAGGAATGAACCGAGGTTTCCCGTAGCCGAGGTATGGACAAGGGAGTTCCGGAGATAATAGTAATGCCTCCGGGTTTCTATTTCCGGATAGAACGGATGGTGAATGACTATCCCGGGGTCGTTGTAGAGTTCGGCAAGACGCGCCAGCCTGGACGGGAATTCGATGTCCTCGTTCATGAAGAAGAACGGGGCGAAATAGAAGCCGGCCTTTTCGAAGATGCACCGGTGTATCATGAAATAATGGTTGGAGTGCACGACTTTGGCGCCGCTTGTGTAATAGCCGGCCACGACTAGCCTGCCCTTGCGGGCATTGCTCCTGAAAAAGCCGATGCTTCCGGATGACGGAATCGCGTCGTCATCCGCCTGGATGATGTAATCGTAACCGGCGGCGAACGCATGTTTCGCGCCTTCCTTGAATCCCCCCGCCGGGCCGATGTTCTCGAAGCGTAACAACTCAATCCCGAGGGAGGGGAATTCTTCTTGCGCCCATGCAAGTTGCATCTTGCCGGTGTTCACGATTATCACTTTATCAGGGAAGTCGGTCCCGCCGGAAATGGCCTTGAGGCTGGCCCTAAGCCGGTCAGGCTTGTCGAAAGTCAGGATGACCACAGCGATTGTCGGGACTCCCATCCCGCGTGCTACTTGCTTCATAGGATGCCCTTGCCCCAAAGAGGATGAATGATACCGTTCGGCCATATAAAACTTGCTGGCATATCAGCGCGCAACCCGGGTCGGCAGGATTCCGAAGGAAAGGCGGGGGGATGGTTTATAAGCGCGCATGAGATAGGAATCGGGGATGCAGTATGGATTTCGACCTCATAACGTCTGTGAACCTGTTCTTGTGCGTACTGATAATTTTGGCAGGATATCTCGCCTATAAAAAAGACAATGGGGCCGCATGGCTCTACCTTGCGCTGGCATTCTCGCTTTTCGGGCTGTCGCATGTCGTGACTTTGGCGGGCGCGGCAGAATCGCTCTATGACCCGATGGTGGTAATACGCGCCTTGGGCTACCTGCTCGTCCTCTTCGCGATATTCAAGGGAACCGCGAAGGTCGCATTGACGACGGTAGCAGAAGCGCCGAAACCCTCAAGAAGGAAGAGATGAGCAGGGCATCCTGATGATAATCGTCCTTTCGACTTATCCGGACAAGTCAAGCGCGCAAAAGGCCGCGGCGGACCTGGTGGAACGCAGGCTCGCCGCATGCGTCAGCATCATCCCCATAGAGTGTTCGGTCTACAGGTGGAAGGGAAAGATAGAGAAGCGCTCCGAACGCCTCCTCTTAATCAAGACAGGCAAGAGCGCGTATTCGGCCGTTGAAAGGAGGATAAAGGAGACGCACCCGCATCGCGTCCCGGAAATCGTGTATGTCACCGTGGACCGGGGGAACCGGGATTACCTTGGCTGGGTCGAAACCTCGACAAGGCTTTTCAGGCTGCCGCTTGATTTGAGGGAAACGATGCGGGACTCCGCCCCGTCCAGGGAGCATAAGAGGGCCAGGAAACCCAGGACTTTATCAAGGTAGTCGCGCTCGCAGCGCAGGATGCCCCTCATCCGGGTTTTTTCAAAACTGACCAGCTTCAGGGCTGCATATGATAGCCCCAGCTCGCCGAAGAATTTCAATGCCTCGGAATAAAGCGCCCTTTTCAGGGGCTCTTCGTCCATCTGGGGGCCGCGGAGCTCGAAAAGGATGTAACGCTTCTTCAGCGCGCGCGCTTTCGTCATGAGTTGGGATTGGCTGAAAGCCAATTAAATATCTTAGCACCAATCATGGCATTGGAGGTTATCATATGTTCAAGCCTGATTTTCATTTCCCGCCATTATTGAGGAAGCTGAAGCGCGGGGGGCCTGCGGTCACCCTTCCAAAGGATGCCGGCCAGGTGATAGCTTATACAGGGCTGGGGAAGGACTCGCGCGTCATTGAACTCGGCTCAGGAAGCGGGTTCATGACGGTCCAGATGGCCAATATCGCGAAAGAGGTCGTTTCCTATGAGAAGAGGAAGGAGTTCCTCGAAATCGCAGAGGCGAACGTATTGCGGGCCGGCCTTACGAATGTGACATTCAGGCTCCACGACGTCCTGCACGGCATAGAAGAGAAGGACGAAAGCTGGGACCTTGTCTTCTGCGACATCGCCGAAGCCGAAAAAGCCGCGCCGATGGCTTATGCGGCCCTCAGGAAGAACGGATACATGGCTGCGCACTGCCTGCAGTCAGAGCAGGCGAAAGCGCTGCACCTGGAATGCCAGAAGCAGTTTGCCGAGGTCTTCACGACCGAATGCATAATGCGCGAGTTCGAGGTGCGCGAATTCGGGTTCCGTCCGGCGCATTTCGGGCTGATGCACACGGCATACTTGGTGTTCGCACGGAAATGATGCCGGGGCATCCTATAAAAAATCTTTTCGCAGAACTCTCCCCCACGTGATAAGTATGGCAGAAGTGGAAATCAAGAACGACTCAAAGACGGTCAAGGTTGCCGACGGCTCGCTCCTTGCCGAACTGGATGGCAAATGCTCGATTCTCTTCGCATGCAAGGCCGGAAGCTGCGGCTCGTGCAAGGTCAAGGTAGTGTCCGGAATGGAGAATCTGGAAGCCCCGAACGACATCGAACAGGCAGGCCTTGCCACATTCGGCGGCGACCCGACGGAGCGACTTCCCTGCGTCTGCAAGATAAAGAAGGGCAAGGTCGTTGTCGAATATTAGTTTTTTATTTCATTCATATTCAAGTATTCTGTTCATTCGTTCCGGAGATTTTCTCAGGAAGTTTGATAGAAAATTTACCCGGAGTAGTTCCGGAGGAAATTTTCTGCAGGAGTAGCGAAGCGGTCAAACGTGACAGACTCAAGATCGGTTTGACTAGTTCCCCTTTCAATCGGGAATTGGGAAATCTGTTGGCCTAGCGCCTTCGAAGGTTCAAATCCTTCCTCCTGCAATTCCGAAGGGATTGCAGGGACCTTGAACGCAAGTTCAAGCATCCCTGCTTTTTCTTCCTCCCGCTTCAAGGCTCCATGCGTGCGCGCCCGCCAGCGTCCTTAATCATCTGGTGTTGGGTGGGGGGTTGGCATTTTATTGCGGGATGGGGCGGCGGGAGGCTTGCCGTCGAGAGCCTTGAGGGCCATTTTATTGTCGCTGCACCCCAGGACAAGGAATGCCTCAGATGATGAAAGGCGGCCAAGGTATGCATAATTGATGGAAATGCCGCAGTCGCCGATTTTTCTTGAGATGCCTGCGATAGTGCCGACTTCGTTTTCCACATGAAGGACGAGAACCTCCTTTTCTTTTGCATGGATATTGAAGCGTTCGAACGCATCCCGGGCTTTTTTCAAATCACCCTTGGGTATTATCAAGACCCCGCGGTTCCCGCAATCGATATTTGGAAGGTTTGGAAGGATTGCCACATCGAGCCCGATAGTATCGAGCATCCGGTAAATCTGAGCCACTCTTGGGTATGAGCAACCCGTAAACGACAATTCCGCCATAATCCTTTTTTCCATAAAACCAACCTCAACTGGAACTATAGTCTGTTTTGGCAAAAAGCAGATATTTATAATTTCTATATCTATTTTTTGACAAAGGCATAATAATATATAGAAAAAACGTATAATAATAAAAAATGGTGAAAATAGATAAAAAAGACAGGATTCTGCCCTATGAGCTTTCCAACAACTGCCGGCAGAGTTTCAGCACCCTGGCGAAGAAGGCGGGAATCTCCAAGCAGATGGTGCATTACCGGGTGAACCGCCTGGTCAGGCTGAAAATCCTGAGGGAAACGCTTCTCACGGTTGATGTCGGGAAATTAGGATACCAGAACTACGGGGTTTATTTCCAGTGGAATAACAGGCGCCACGAAAGGAAAATAATCGAGGAACTCATAAACTGCCCTTCGGTCAGATATGCTTCGGGAGGAACCGGGAAAATCAACTTCGTCGTCACGTTCAATGCCAGGAGCCCAATAGAATTCCAGAGGGTATGGGATGGAATCCTCCAGAAATACGAGGGAGCGATTAAGGTATACTCCATACAGGTCATCACGGAGTATCGCAGCTTTGAGAGTTGCGTGCTCATCGGAAAGCAGGACCGAGACCCCATAGGATCCTGCCTCATCACAGGAGATAAAAGGGTCGCCCTGGACGGCCTGGACAAGGAAATACTGAAGGTTCTCTGCGACGATGCCAGGGCCTCCCTGGTCCGCATCGCCAGGGAGACGGGCTCATCGCCGGATACGATCAAAGGCAGGATCAGGCGGATGGAGGAGGAAGGCCTTATACAAGGGCATCAATGGATGTATGACCTCAGGGCAGTCGGCCTCCGATGGTATGAGGTGCCGATATCGCTCATGGATATGACGAAGGAGACGTGGGATTCCCTTTACGGCTATTGCAGGAGCAATCCGCGGATAATCCTGTATGTCAGGTCAATTGGGAGATTCGAGGTCATGCTGTTATTCGAAGTCTGTGATGATTTGGAGTTCGATTCGGAGATCAACAGGCTCCATGAGATGTTCTCGAAGAATATCAGGGATTTTGAAATGATGAAAGTGGATGACATCTATAAATTCCGCTTCATCCACGACCCGCGCTTATAGCAGAATCCGGGGATGCGGCGCGGGTTGTGCAGATGATGCATTACATTGCCCTACTCGGAATGGAATAAAAGCCCGGTTGCGGCAATGGCATTTATGATTACGGTTGACCCTTCAAGATGCCCGCAGAACCACCGGTGCCCCATGATTCCCCGCTGCCCGAAGGGGGCAATCAGCCAGGACGGATTCGGCCTCCCGAAGATTGATTCGGCAAAATGCATCGGGTGCGGCCTCTGCGTGCGCTCATGCCCGATGCAGGCGATGCGCAAGGTTAAGGATGGCTGATGCCGCCGGCATAGGCACTGTATTGGATGGGAACGGCACGGCGCACATCGCTCATTCACCGGAAACTGCGGGGGTTGCATGCCTAATCCGGGCTTGGCTTGGGAAAACCGCAGTATTAAAGCCAAAACAGCCTAAGGTATTTTGGGGTGTTGGCATCACTGAGACAGAAGGGCTCCGGAAGGAAGGGGGATTTTCCAAACAGCTAATTGGCATAACAATGCTCGTCCTGATTCTCATTATCGCGTTCTATTTCCTCGGAACAGGCAGGGAGGGAACCCAGGCAACTGGAAATAATGTAACCCCGCCTCTCGATGGGAAGCCGCCCCTTTTCACGTTCAACCGGACCGTGCAGGTGACGCCGGATGGGGAATACCTGACCGGCAGCTTCCCGAGAATCGGTTATGTCCCTGCGACAGACCGCTTCGTTGTGACATTCGGGACGAAACGCTCGGTGGAGAAAGGGGCGTGCAATGGGTCGGGGTATGTGTACAAGGAGTACACGGCAGGAATGCAGGAGACGGGAAAATCCGGGGATTTAATCCGATATAATGATTTCCAATGCGAAGCGGGGGATTCCGGCTCCGTGATGGACGGCAACGACTATTACCTGGCCACCGTCCCCCAAGGGCCCGGATATCCCTACGGCTGGCGGCTGACCAAATTCAGCGCTATCGACTGGACGATTTTGGCTGATATAAACGTATCGCTTGACGATCCGCATGAGGCCAATACCGACCCGTCAGTCGCTTTTGTCAACGGACAGCTCGATGTCAGCAACCAATACAACCCCGACGGGATGTGGCAGCAGGGGGATGGGAGCCACCACAATTTCTTCTCGGCCGACCTTACGCCCATGGATAAAAAATATCTAACCGACTCCCCGCATATCAGCGGCGCGTCCATGACATACGTGGACGGCATATACTACATCATATCGGCGGACTCCTATCCGGGCGACCTGGTGGTTTTGAAATACGACAGGGATTGGAAGTACCTCGGGATGAAAGAGCTGATAAAGCAGGCACATTGGTCCCAGGGGGTGGTTTTTGACGGCCGGAACTTTTATGTCGCTTATCTGAATACCAGCATAAGGAACGAGAGCGGTTTTTTCCCGGTCTACCCGAATGCCCACCTTGCCGCGTTTGATAAGGACTGGAACCTCCTGGAAGATGTGGCTGTCACGAATTTCACCCGCTCCGACAACAAAAAAGCCGGCAGGCCGTGGGTGGTTCTGCATGATAACCGCTTATACGTCTCATATGACGTGGATACCGTGGTGCCAGGCACCGAAGAGGAGCGTGCCGAGTGGCAGGCGTATGTGAGCATTTACGACTTAATGCAAACAAAACAGGCCCCGTAAGCTGGCGGCTGGAATCGCGCCCGGATTCCGTTTGGGAAGTGCGCAGGCTGGGCCATCAATCGTTTTATAAATAGTTCATGGCATTAACTAATTACATAAAAGGTTAGCCACCTTGCTGTTTGAGGCAAAGATATGGATGACGCACAGGTCGAGAGGATTTCGCAGAACGTGGGCAGGTTCATGCGGGTTTTCCACATAATGAGGAACAGGAGCGAGACCGCCGGACTTAAACCCCCGCCGCTTGACCCGCAGTACATGGTGCTGGCATTATTGAAGGAAGGAGCCCTGCCCATGTCCGGCCTCAGCAGGAAGCTCGAGTGCTCCAAACCCAATGTCACGGCGCTCGCCGACAGGCTGATTGATGAGGGGTTAGTCAGCCGCCAGCATGATCGGGCGGACAAGCGGATTATAAGGCTGGGCATCACGGAAAAGGGGAAGACGGTCATGGAGGAGCGCAAAAAGGCGGCCAGGGCGGCGATTCGGGCGAACCTGTCTCCCTTAAGCGAAAAAGACCTGGACGATTTATGCGAATCCCTGGAGAGAGTGAACAGGATAATCGCGAAACTGGGAAGTGATTGAGATGAGCGACCATTCCGTGCAGACAAGGGAAGCGCCGCAGGGCGCCCACAAGGGAATCGGGGAGAACCCCCTGGTGTCGAGGATAAAGAAGCACCCGCTAATCACCGAGTTCGCGCTCCTGGTCGTAATCGCCGCAGTTATCGGCGGATACCTGTACATCCAGGACATGAACAACAAGATTTTCATCGAAAAGGCCGAGATTAGCGCGCCAATCATATCCATCGGGTCCCCGGCATCCGGGCAGATAGAAAAGATATACGTCGAGGAAGGTGACAGCGTTTCCGAGGGCCAGCGCCTCGCCCTGGTCGGGAATACGACAATCTACGCGGAGACCCGGGGGGTAATCATCTGGACCAAGGACAACCCGGGGCAGATTACCGGCCCCAGCGACACCATCGTGAAAATGATTGAGCCGGGGGAGTTCAGGGTTGTCGGGCGCGTGCAGGAGGACAAGGGCCTGGCGGACATCCGCCCGGGCCAGCGCGTGATTTTCACAGTGGATGCGTTCGGGACGAAGCAATACGGGGGGTTCGTGGATTCGGTCGCGATGAGCGCCCGCTCCTCCGACATCGTTTTCAGCATCTCCGACAAGAGGGAGCCCCGGGAATTCGAGGTGCGCGCGCTGTTCGACCCGCTGGCATACCCCGAATTGAAGAACGGGATGTCCGCCAAGATGTGGATTGTGAAGTGAAATGCCCGGCATCGGATAAAAAGGACGCTGATTTCGAATGTCTGACACCGGGGACAGCCTCAAGTGGTGGATACTGCTCACAGTCATAATCGGCACGTTCCTAGGCAGGCTCGACCAGACGATAGTCAACCTCGCGCTCCCTAAAATCATGGAGGATTTCTCGATAACGGTTTCCGATGCCGGCTGGATAGCGACCGCATACATCCTCGCGAACGCGGTCTTCGTCCCGGTCTGGGGCAAGCTCGGCGACACAATCGGAAGGAAGAAGGTGTACATCTGGGGGTTCTCCCTCTTCATCGTAGGCTCGGTGCTTGCCGGCCTGGCCTGGGACTTGAATTCGATGATAGTTTTCCGGGTCATACAGGCCATCGCAGGCTCTGCCGATTATCCGACTGCGATGGCGATTATCGCAGTCACATTCCGCGGAGCCAGGGAAAGGGCGGAGGCTCTCGGCATCTGGTCCTCGGCTTTCGCCGCTTCCGCGGTATTCGGGCCGCTCCTCGGGGGGCCCCTGATAGACACTTTCGGATGGCGCTCGGTCTTCCTAATCAACCTCCCGGTCGGCATCCTCGGCCTTGCGATGGCGTATATCTTCGTCCGGGAATCGGTCTCGGAGAAGAAGTCTGTGAAATTCGACATATGGGGGGCGCTGACGCTCGGCATCACCTTGTCCGCCCTGGTCCTGGTCCTTGACAAGGGGCTGGACTGGGGATGGACGTCGGTTGAGGCCATTGTGTGCTATTCGTCGATTCTTGGATTCGGATACCTGTTCTACCGCATTGATTCGGTTCATCCGGAGCCCATAGTGGATTTCAAGTTCTTCAGGGTGGGCGCGTTCGTCGGGGCGCTGACGAACAACTTCACGGTGTTCATGGGAATGATGGGCGGGGTGTTCCTCATCCCGGTATTCGTCCAGACCTTCCTTGGCTACGACGCGACGCAGACCGGCCTCATGTTCATGCCGATGGCGGCGGGGATGATGATTGCCGCGCCTCTCGGATCGAAATTGGTCGGGAGAGTGAAGCCAGGCATAGTGATAGCCATAAGCACGTTCATCGCGGCTATCGGCATGCTCCTCTTCCTCGGGCTCGACCCGCGTTCCGGCCCCATAGACGTAATCATTCCGGTCTTCGTAATGGCTTCGGGGATGGGTTTTGCAATGGCGCAACGGACGAACATCATAGCATCCGCCGTCCCTGAGAATGAAATCGGCGTCGCGTCGTCCGTGCTGGCGCTTGTGCGCAATATCGCAGGCGCGTTCGGGATAGCGATATTCACGACGATACTGAAGAATGCCACGGAAAGCAGCCTGCTCCTGATTTCAGAAAACAGCATCATCAACACGCACGACCCGGCAATCCTCCAGCAGGTTGCCGCCCTGATGATTCTGAAGGCCCAGATTCTCGGCTACCATACGGTGTTCATACTCGCCTCGGCAATCCTGTTCGTCTCGGCCGCGCTCGCCATAATCATGATAAAGGTGGAGGAAAAGAAGAGCGGCGTCGAGGTTTTTGTAGAGTGATGGGTGCGGGGGCGGAAGCCCGGGTTCATCCGCATCCTGATACGGTGGATGGGAAGGAATCGAAATATCCGCCGCATTCCGAGCTGATTGGCTTCCCGGTCATGAAATGCCCGCACTTTGCGCCGTGCGGCCCGACGGCTATAGGGCTCTGGCTATAGGCGGCGATGCATTCTTCGCAGCATCTTAGGCGCATCCGGCTTTCCGCGCCATCGCCGCTCGTTAGGTTCTCCCTGCCGCTCTGGTTGATTGCCGCCAAATCCTCATTGGAAACGAACGTGCGGCCGTCCGGCGTCCTGCACTGGCGCGGGTATGATTCCATGATTGGATAGCCTGCCGCCGCGCATGCTTCGAAGGAATTGATTGCGCTGATATTAGTCTGGTTGCTGGTTTGGTTTCCGGTCAGGTTTCCGGTTTGGTTCGGCAGTGGAGCCGGGGATATGCAGCCGATGAGAAGGATGCATGCCGCAAAGACGATGCATTGCAAATATGGGCTAGAGGACGAGGCCATAGGATTACCTACCCGAAAACGATGACTTTTGCCCATGCCCCGCTTCCGGAATACGGGGCCGCGACCTGCACGACAAAGATACGGTAGCTCGAATCGTCCGGGCTCCTCCATATCTCCGATTCGCCGGGGCAGATGAACATCTTCTCAATCAACGAGCCGTTGCTGGACCACAGGCTGAAGATGCCGCACGGTTCGGATGATGCCGGGATTACCGAGGCGTCATCGAGCGCAATGATATAGCTGCCGTTTCCGAATGAGAGGCCCGCCGGAGCAATCATGGGTTGGGGTTCCGGGTTTTGGGGCGTTACGGTATTGTTATCTTGGGGGTTTTCTGACGGAGGCGTGACGTTCCCCCCTGCGGTTACGTTTTCGGGTGGAGAAACCGTCAGGTTGCCGGATACTGCCGGGATTGCCGGGGCGGTTTCCCCGGGCCCTGCATTTTCCTGCGGCAGGGTCTGGTTCTGGGCCACCGGATGGGCCTCCTGGCCGATGCATCCTGCGAACAGGATGAGTGTCGCGAGCAAAACAAGCCTTATGGGCTTCATGAAATGGATAGGGTTACGCGGGCATATAAATTTTACCGCAGGAAGGGTTTCGTGGGACCCATGTACCTGAAGATACACAAGAACCCCCAGGGGAAGATTGTCGCAGTGTGCGACGAAGACCTTCTGGGCAAGGTGCTAGAAGACAAGGACATCTGCATGGACCTCGACAAATTCCGCAGATTCTATGACGAGAGCAAAGTAGGGCCGCGGGAGGTCGAAGAAGCGCTGAAAAGCTTCGATTCTGCCAACATTGTGGGAAAGGAAGCGGTCGCCGTGGCGATAAAGATGGGATTGATTGGGAAAAAGGACGTTATGTATATAAAGCGGACGCCATATATCCAGATTTACAGATTATGACCTTAGAGGTGGGGATGTGAAATCAATCACGATAGTTGCTGACGATAAAGTGGGGCTTCTTGCCGACATTTCGTACATCCTGGCAAAAAGCAAGGTGAATATCGACGCCATCAATGTCGACGTCGTAGGCGGAAAGGCGATAATCTCGCTGGCATTGTCCGACCCGGCCAAGGGCAAACAGGTCGTAGAAGCGGCGGGATACAAATGCGAGGACCAGAACGCGGTCGTGATAAAGCTCCCCGACAAGCCCGGCGAGTTGAACAAGACGACGGCGCTGCTCGCAAAAGAAGGGGTCAACGTCCAGAATGTCCACGTGCTTTCCAAGGACGGCGCGAACACCGTGCTTTCCATCGTCGTGGACAAGCCGAAAAGAGCGGCATTGATTCTCCAGCCGCACCTGATAACGAACGACTCGGCAATTTAAAAAAAATCATAGGTCGGCTTCGACCGACTTTTCCTTTTTATCCATTTTTCCACTGTACTTTTTTTCAAGCTCCTGCGCCTTATCGGATTTAGCGAGCGCGATTATTTCTTCCGCCTTCTGGAAATTGGCGTAGATGAAATCCCCTTTCTCCTTGTCCGCCTTCTCCTCCCCCTGGAGTTCGGAGAGGCGCTCGGCCTGCTTCTCAAGGCGCTCTTTCAACTTATCTAGTTTCGGATTCGTCTTTTCCAGATGAGCATAGTATTCGTCAGCGGCCTCGCTGAGCGTTCCGGGTTCCGCAGTTTCGAGTTTCGAGTATTTGGAAATCCTTGCGAGGGCGAAATCGAGCATCTTCCCGTTCTCGAAGAATGCGACTGGCTTGGCCTCCGCCTGAAGTCTGGCGATTTCCTGCTCCAACTTCATGATTTGGTTGCCGCTTAGCGAATTGCCAGGCGTCTTTTCGTCGATTTTCAGCCTTGAGAGCGCCTCCAGGGCATAGTCCTTGCCGAGGGGGAGCTTCATCAGTGAGACGATGATGTATTTGTCCGTGACTTCGAGCGCATCCATCGGGGCGGTCTTGGGCGGCTTGTACGGGGCTCCGGCTTTTATCTCGCGGTCGGACCATGACTCGTATTTATGCGCGCAGACGGCATTGCCGCCTTTCACCAGGATGGCATTGCCCTCCCCGAACATCTCGAAAATTAATTCGCCCTTGTCGAAGACGAAGGAGACGATGCGGTCGTTGTTGATTTGCCGGATTTCGCTCAAGCGGGCGTTGTCCAGCTCTTTTTCCACCTTTTCCGTGAACTTGTCGGATTCTGCAGGCTCGATGTATTTGGTGGAGTGGATTCTGACGCCGAGCTCGCAGAGGATTTCATAGCCTGCGATTTTCATCCGGTAGGTGCCCCCGCCGATTTTCCGGATGCGGCCGAAATGCTTGCCGTTCAGGACAATCGAGAGCTCGCGGACGATGAATGAGTATTCGAGATTCGACATCTTGTGCATGGTTTTCCTTTTGCTGGGGGGGATTAAAGAATTATGAAGAAGTGCGAAAAATTGGCAAATGGAGAAGCCAGGTTTTGATTGAGAGTATGTTGCGGGAATTCCACAACAAACTATTATATATATGTCATAATAAATTGATTAAAATGGATTAAGTTCAGGAGGGAGAATCGATGGCCAGGAATTTGGAAATACACAGAATGGAAACGGGTGGGGGAATGAAAGGAAGCAGGCGCGATGCCGCTTCGCGCATCTGGGAGAGGCTGAAGGATAAGCTCGCTATCGGCGCGTTCGTTCTTGTGGCAGGATGCGCTCCAGCAGCATCTCAGAACCAGCCGACCACGCCGCCAGTGCCGGAAGCAGTGCAGCCAACGGCAGTCGTATCCTCGACAACCCTCCAGAGCGGGAGGACATCCGCAGGGCAGACCGAGATAGGCATGCAGCGGAGAATAGATGGGGGAACGTCTATTTTGACGTATACCGCCAACGTGACCGGCGACAACATGACGTACAACTGGTTCATGTATCAGGACGCAGGAACCGGAAACCAGCTCTTGCTGAATCCCAGGTACCGGGAGACGAGCCAGCCGAGGTATGTAGGCGCAGTCGTGAGGGATGCGACGCTCACCGACGGCACGAGGGGGGATTTCGTGGTCAGGGTTTACGGAAACGCTACCGCACCCGCATCGGACTCGGAATTTTCCCCGGTTGTTGAGCGCGACGGAAGGGTAAGGCCGGAGAATGTGCTCTATGCGCTCCAGAATGGCTCGCTCGAGCCGGTCAGGGATTCCCGCTTGCAGCAGAATCTGGATGAATGCTGCATGGCGAGGGCATCGCCCATGGTCAGCGTGGTGGAGTATGCGGCTACCACAGCCGTATTGATTGTCACCCAGAAGATGGCCGCCGCGACAGGCCCGATTTCAAACAGTTCTTCGCAGATGGCTCCGCGCGAGTGATTTTTTTCGTTTATTATTGTCAAAAAAAAGGTCGGGAAGTCATGGTTAAACGGTTGGAAATGCACCAAGTGGGGACAGAAGAGTGCGATGGAACCAGCAGGCGCAAAGCCGGCCCCAGGGCCTGGAGCAGGCTGAAGGAATCTTTAGCAGCCGGCTCGGTGATTCTCGCCGCAGGATGCGGCTCTGCTTCCATGCAGAACCTACAGGCGCCGGTGCCCGTCCAGACCGCCATCCAGGCCAGAACCGTTGGCGATTCTAAGGAAGGGCCGGAAGAGATTGGCTCGGACGGAAAAACAATCCAGGAATACGTCCGGTTGGTCGATGCGATGCGCGTGCTGTATAACGATCCAGCCGTCAACGCCGGGCTCTTTGTCGAATCCATGGGACGCGTTAGCGTTCTGAATGCCCTGTATCTGGATGTGCAATCTGCGAGGACGATGCTGGACCTGACTCGGGATGGCAGATACGACCTGGCGGTCGAGGTCTGCGACAAGAGCCGGGATATGACCTCGTCCTTATTGGCATGGAGGAGGCTGCAAACGTATCTTACCTACCTGCCACAGCATTGGGGGCCATGATTTCCTTGTCCAAAGATAAGTTATATTTTATGGTTAATATTGATATTTATAAGGATTTGCATGCAAATACGTCCCAGGGATGAAATGAGACTTCGGAATAAGCCGGATGATAAGTTGGGCAGGTCCGGAAAGAAAGACAGCCGTTTTGTTATGCCGCTTGCAGAAAGCATCGCAGCCCTGGCCATCTCTGCGGCCATCGGATGCGCGCACACTCAGGAACGGCTGTACGAGCCGCCGCGGGGGAGCATCGCGCTTTATTCTGTCGAGGATGGAATCCAGCCGGAGCAGGTCAACATCGGCGGCGAATTGAATGCCCTGATACGGGTGGACATGCGCATCGTCCGCAACGGAGTGGTGAGGGACCTCGCGACGCATGAGGGGAAATTCGGCGAAAGCGGCCTGACATACTGCTGGTTCATTTTCCAGGCAACGGAAAATGGCCTGAACAACGGGCCTGGTTTCCTGCTTCTTAACCCGAAATATAAGGATGCCGGCCAGCCCAGGTTCATCGGCGCGATATTGGAGTATCCAGGCAGGGGCGGTGGGACGGTTGCGGCGGTTCTGCCAGTCTGGCATTTCCAAGGCGCTCCTGAGGAATCCGGCTGGATGATGGGCCGGATGCCAGCTTCGCGCGACGGTCACCTGTTCTATCTGGAGGGGAAGACGTTCATCCCGAAACTGGATGATGCGGCTATTCGGAGGCTGCCCGACTACTGCAAGGAGACAACCCTGCCGGAATATGCAGTCGTGGAATTCGGCCCGACGTTCCCGGTTTTGGCCGTCTACCCAAGCCGGGAATAGGTTAGTTACTCCCCCCTAAGGGGAAGATATCGGTTATATACTAATTGTGTTAATTTGTGTATATTCTAGCCCTACTCGCGGCATTGCCGTGCAGGGCAGAGGGATACCATGAATCTGGCTTACAAGGAACGGGTGTCGAAAGTGGAATCGGCTGCAAGGAAGTTCGCGGTCGCAGGAGCGATTGGCCTTGGCGTCCTCGCGGGCGCAGAACGGGATGCAGCGGCGCAGACGAGGGTGGCCGCGGAGCCGATATTCGAGCTGATGCCAGTCCATGTGCTAGGATACCAAAGCTCGCGGTCGGTCGAAGCCGGCCCGGGCAAGTTCATATTCAACGCTACGGCCGCAAGGCCGCTGAAATCCGAGGCCTGGATGGGCCTCGCCCTCGGCCAGAAAAGCAGGAGCTCGATAAGTATCGGCGCTTCCTATGAAACGTTCTATGGCTTCGGCTCATATTCCGGCCCTGCGCCAATCAGAACTCCAATGTATGATTATTCCGGGCATTCTATCGGCGCCGGCGCAATCCTGAGGACAAAATTCGGGGACGAGGGGACGGCGCCCGAGCTGACGGCGTATGGAAGCGCCGCGTATCGGGCATATGAGGCGGTCCTTACAGGAAGCAGGGGAATGAACGGGGATGACGCGTCTGCGCTGTATAAGGGCTGGGGGCTTGGACAGGGCGGAATCGAGCTGGCGCTGCCTTCCTCGGCAAGGTTCAGCATCCGCAGGCTCGGGGCAGGAATCGTATCCGACCCGAGAAACGCATTCGTATTTGCCAGCCTGAGCGCGGCGATGTTGCGCGGGTCGCCAATCATGCTGAGAAGCACGCTATCTCCGAATTTGTCGCTGATGCATGGCCAAGCCGGGGCAGGAGCGGATATCCGCCCGTTTGAAGTGATTTACCAGGCTGGCAAGCATCCGGAAAACATGAAGCAACTCATCGCCGCCCCGGGCCTGAAATACGCGTATTCGCCGGAGAGCCACATGTTTGCGGCATATGGAAGCGCCACGTATTCCCTGCAGCGGATGGCGGGCGTTTCAGCGGACTTGTCGGCCCAGGCCGGGTATATGTTCTGCTCGGGGAGCGAAAAAACCGTCCCGAACACGATGTTCGGCGCATTGTCATTGGGCCTGACATTCTGATTTTTTCCCATTCTTTTTTATCGTTTCTCTGCGATTGAGGTTAATGGACCTGGAAGCGGAGCTTCTCAAATCACTGTCAAAGGACGATTTCGAGCGCCAGGTCGGGAAAAAAATCGAATCCTTTCACGGCTTCCTCACGCGCGAAGTCGCCATCAGGCTGATTGCAAAGGACATGGGCCTCCTGAAAACTGAAGAGAAGGCGTATAGGCTCGCCGAAATCCCCAAGGGCGAGAAGCGCATCGCGTTCCAGGCCAACGTGAAAAAAGTCTGGCCCGTGGCGACGTATTCCTCCGGGAAGAAGTCGCGCGTGGTGGAAGTGCAGGATGAAACCGGCGCGAAACCGCTGGTGCTCTGGAACGAGGATGTGGAACTGGCGTCGAAACTTAGGGCGCGGGACGGACTGACGGTCCGTGGGGCTTATGAGAAGAATGGGGAGCTGCACCTGGGCTACAGCGGAAGCCTCGAGGTCGTGAACAAGGCAGCTTTCTCCGACTTAGGCGAACTCGCCGAGGGGGAGTCGGTCCACCTTCGCGGCATCGTTTCCCGTGTCGAAGGTTATGACGGATTCGTGCGTGGGACTAAGACGGTACAGGGGTATGCCTTCGTCATCTCGAACGGGAAAAACGAGCGCCGGTGCATCATCTACGAAGGGATGGGCCGCTCCGGGAGCATCCGTCCCGAAGATGAGATAATCATCGAGAACGCGGGTGTCAGGAACGGCAACGTGGAAATAGGCGCGGAAAGCCGCATGATGATGCGAAGGAGCAGGGAGATGCTCCTTGGGGAAGTGACATCGGTCGATTGCGATGGCGAAACGCTCATGGTGCGGGTGGGGGGGAAGGATGCAAAGCTTTCGCGCGATAATGCGATGCGTTTCCTGGGTGTTGCGGCCGCGGACGACATCTCGCTTTCCACCGTCGTGGGCCTTAAAAAAGAGTCACTATTAAATACAATGATAGCAATCAGGATAGAAGAGAAGAACGGGGAGATATTCGTTCGGTGAGATTATGCCTCCAGTCATGCTGAAAGTCGCTGAAGCCTTCCAGAACGACATAGGCCGCGGCATCGCGCGTGTGGACTCCAAAGCCAAAAGCGAGCTTGGCGTCTCGACCGGCGACATAATCAAACTGATTGGCAAGAAGGCGGCCCTCGCGATAGTATGGCAGGCGCACCCGGATGATGAGGGCCTCGACATGATAAGGATGGACGGCATCCTGCGCCAGAACGTCGGTGTCGGCCTCGGCGAGAAGGTGCGCGTCGAGCTCGTCCATGCAAAAGCCGCGAAGAAGGTCGTGCTAGCACCGTTGCTTAGCCCGCAGGAGAAGGGGAGGTATTCCCTGGGCCTCGACCAGTATGTGAAAAAGAGGCTCATCGGCAAGGCCTTGCTTAAAGGCAACCTCCTCCCGGTCGGAATCTTCGGGACATCCATCCCGCTTATCGTCGTGCAGGTATTCCCGCAGGGCCCGGTGCTTATTTCGGAGGAGACCGAGGTCAAGATCAACAAAGAACCAATCAAGGAAATCAAGAACGTCCCGAACATCACATACGACGATGTCGGCGGCCTCAAAGACACCATCCAGAAGGTCAGGGAGATGATAGAGCTTCCGCTGCGCCATCCTGAGATTTTCGAGCGCCTGGGGATAGACCCGCCGAAAGGCATACTTCTTTACGGCGCCCCGGGGACAGGGAAGACGCTGCTCGCCAAAGCCGTCGCGAACGAATCCGACGCCAACTTCTTCTATGTGGGCGGCCCGGAAATCATCAGCAAGTACGTGGGAGAGAGCGAAGAGAGGCTCCGGAAGCTCTTTGCCGAAGCGCAGGAGAACTCCCCGTCCATCATATTCATCGACGAGATAGACGCCATCGCCCCGAAGAGGGAGGAGGTCACGGGCGAGGTGGAGAAACGGATGGTGTCGCAGCTGCTGACAACCATGGACGGGCTGAAGGCAAGGGGCGAGGTCATAGTCATCGGCGCGACGAACCGGCCGGACTCGATTGACCAGGCTCTTCGGCGGCCCGGGCGTTTCGACCGTGAGATAGAGATAGGCGTTCCGGATAAGAACGACCGGCGCGAAATCCTCAACATCCATGTCCGGAACATGCCGCTCGGGAAGGACGTGGACATTCCTGAAATCGCAGGCGTCACGCACGGTTATACCGGGGCGGATTTGAGCCTGCTTTCCAAAGAGGCCGCAATAAAGGCGCTCCGGCGGGTGCTTCCGATAATCAATATAGAGGAGGAGACCCTCTCGCCTGAAGTCCTTGACAAGATTATCGTCACCAAGGAGGATTTCTTCAATGCCATGCATGAAATCCAGCCTTCGGCCCTACGCGAAGTCTATGTCGAGAAGCCGAACGTCAGGTGGGACGATATCGGCGGCCTCGATGAAGTGAAGCGGGAAATCCAGGAGGCTGTCGAGCTTCCGCTCAAGAAGCCCGAGGTATTCGAGAAAATGGGCATACGGACGATCAAGGGCATCCTGCTCTACGGCCCGCCCGGGACCGGGAAGACGCTTCTTGCCAAAGCCGTCGCAAACGAGACCGAGGCGAATTTCATATCAATCAGCGGGGCGCAGGTGCTTACCAAGTACGTCGGCGAATCCGAGAAGATGGTCAGGGAGATATTCAAGAAAGCGCGCATGGCGGCGCCGTGCGTGCTTTTCATAGACGAGATAGACGGCATCGCGATGAGGCGCAGCGGCCGGGCCGAATCAGGCACCATGGTGATGGAACGCATCGTGGACACGCTCCTGACCGAAATGGACGGCCTCCGCAGCCTGAAGAACGTGGTTGTGATAGCCGCAACGAACCGGCCGGACATGCTGGACCCGGCCCTCATGCGCGCCGGGCGCTTTGACCGGCTCGTCGAAATATCGCCGCCGGACGAGAAGGCGAGGCTGGAGATTTTCAGGATAACGACAGCAAAGATGCCACTTGACAAGGAGGTTGGCCTCAAGGACCTTGCGAAACTGACCGAAGGATACACCGGCGCCGACATCGACAACCTGGTCCGCGAGGCGGGCATGGGCGCGATACGGGATGGCGCGAAGAAGGTCTCTGCGAGGCATTTCGAACTTTCGTTCAAATCCATCGTGCCAAGCGTGAAGAAGGAGGACGTGGAGAGCGTGCAGAAGTTCAAGACTGCCGCCGCTACGATGTACAGGTGAACCGATGCGGGTATTCCTTTTCTTCAAATTAATCATCGCGGCGCTCTGCATATCGCTCCTGGCGTTCGCCCTGGTCCCTGACGTTTCCCTAATCGGCGCGCTCAAGATAATGGCGCTCGGGACGGTGATTTCCATCGCGGTGACGGCGTACTACCCTGAGTTCCGGGGGATACGGGCCGGCGATTCGGTTGCCGTAGTGAACGACTCGAACATCCCGAGCCTGATTGGGAGGCCGGGGACAGCTGCAGCAAACGGGAAGAGGAATCAGCAGATAAAGATAGTCCTTCCAAATGGCAACGAGGTCCTTGGCGTGATTGAAAGCTATACGGGGCTTATCAGCCCGCCGAAAATCAGGGTGCTTTACGAAGAGAAACTGGTGGAATGAGTGTACGGGATATACATCGAGAAGGACGAGGCGGTGCAGATAGTCATCAGTGTCCTTGCCATCTCGTTCGCCATGGCCATCGTTTTCGCAGGCATGGACGGCATGCTCGGCTACCCCAGGGAGTTCCTCTTCTTCCTCGCCCCGCTCGTAGTCACTGTCGGAAGCGGGTTCATACTGCACGAGATGGCCCACAAGCTGGTCGCGATATATTACGGGGCGCAGGCACGGTTCCGGATGTGGACGCAGGGCCTCGTCTTCATGCTGGCGACGTCTTTCTTCGGGATACTCTTTGCAGCGCCGGGCGCGGTGTACATCTATTCGGACAGGATAAGCAGGAGGGAGAACGGCATCATATCGATTGCCGGGCCGGCCCTGAATGTCGCTATCGCGTTCTTCTTCCTGGCACTCCAGGAATTGGCGCCGATAGGGCAGTTCTTCAGCTTCCTCCTGATGCCAGGGGTGGATTTCTCGCCTTACGGAATCAGTGCCGGCACCCTGCACGTGTGGAAGTTCGGCGCGGCGATGAACATCATGCTGGCGCTTTTCAACATGATACCCGCTTTCCCCCTTGACGGCAGCAAGGTCTTTGCCTGGAACAAGCTGATATGGATTGGCGCGGTCATCGCCCTGCTGGTTCTCGGAGCATGGGCAATAAACCCCATGATTGTGATTAGCTGGGGCTTCATGCTGCTCCTGTTTGGAATCCTTTCCAAGCTCCTTTTCGGTTGATATCATGCGCGGTGCCGAAGCCATCCTGACGAAAAAACGCCTTCTTGGCAGGGATTGCGTGGTCAAGGCCAGGATGATGAAGCCATATCGAGTTAAAGAGCTGGATTGCCAGCTCCGGGCCGAGCGGACGCGGGGGGAGGCAAGGCTTCTGCACAAGGCGAAACTCGCAGGCGTGCCCTGTCCCACGGTCCTTGAACTGGACGAGTATTCGATAACCATGGAGTTCGTGGATGGGGATAGGCCAGGGATGGATTTGTTGGAGTGCCGGGAAGCGGGCCGGCTCCTCGCCCGCCTTCATGCGGCGGACATCATCCACGGCGATTATACGCCTGCAAATCTCATCGCGGGGAAAGGGGCGTCCGGCATGTCGGTGATAGACTTCGGCCTCGGGTTCGTGTCGAATGACATCGAGGACAAGGCGGTGGACGTCTTCACGATGCTTAGGGCCCTTGACAAAAAAGAGCTGAAGGACGCGTTCATCGAAGGATACCGGGAGTATGAGAAGGAAAAGGCGGTCCTTGCGCGCGTAAAAGACGTGGAAAAAAGGGTAAGATACGCGGTCTGAGGCTAGCAGAAGTCCTCGCAGTATCTGTCGCACCAGCTGCGGTAAGACTCATTGACGATGCGGGAGCACAAATCGCACTTGCCGACCCTCCCGGGGCTGCAGGAGCCGATTTCGAAGAAACAGCCATCGCTGGCTTCGCTGACGGACAGGTTTTCGCAGTATGTCTCGTTATAGCCCGAAGCATATGCGACACATCCGCCATACGACCTTCCGCCCTGGCGGCAGCGCGAAGGGTCGTGGTTGGCCATTGCGACATAGTTATAGCAGTCGTTCCTCACATCGCCGGTTCTGAGCGTAAAATTGATCTCTTCACAGATTGAGGAATCGTTTCGAAGTTCGGCGATGCCCCTTAGGCAATCAGCCCGGGGGAATGCATATCCATAGGTGGAGCCGTTGGAATAATTGAGGGCCATCAATTCCGGCTGTTCCTTGCATCCGGCAATTTCCTTAGTGACTTCCGCAGAATATGTGCGGAGGCAGCCAAACATGATGAAAACCGCTAAACAGACAAGCAGGAACTTGTTCATATTTTACCTGTGGCTATGAAGGATTAAAAGATTAGGTGACCAGTGCCTCTTTCGCTGCTTTTATTAATCGTTCTGCTCTTCATTAGGTGTATTTAAGCGTGATAATATGGACGAAAAGGTGAAGACTGCCATCGTGAAGGCGGCGCAGGCATCCGGCACGTTCCTCAGGGATTCATCCGGCTCGAAAAAGACGGCGTACGAATTGGAAAAACGAGCCCGCGACATCATGCTAAGGGAACTGAGAGCCGCGCTGCCGCAAATGAGCGTCTGGGGTGAGGGCAGGGAGAATGGCTGCTCCGTGACGATATGCCCCCTGGATGCCCATATGAATTACTTCCGTGGCATAGGGCCATATGGCGCAATGGCCGCATATATCGAACGGGGGGAGCCTGTTTTCGGAGCCGTGTACCTCCCTGAGACCGACGAGCTGCTTACGGCAGAGAGGGAGAAGGGCGCGAGGCTGAATGGAAGGAAGACCGAATCCGCAGGAAAGGCCGACCTCTCCAGGGCGGTTGTCTGCTGCGAATGCAACGTCTACGACGAGCAGATGGCGCCCCTAAGCATGGGCGCCATAGAGGCCCTTGCCAGAAACGCGGTCGTCTGGAGGAATCTCGGCTCACCCGCAGCGGAATTCCTCTGGCTGGCAACGGGAAGGATAGACGGGCTGGTAGCCCCGATGCTTGAAAGCGCCCATGCCGCAGGCTATCTTGCGATGCAGGAGGCCGGGGCGAAGGTCACGGACAAGGAGGGGAACCCGTTCTCGCTCCGTTCGGCAAGTATAATTGCTGCGAATTCGAAATTGCACCAAGACCTCTTTGACCTCGTGCGGGATTCGCTATAGGGTTCCTGCCGCGTCTGCTGGAGGCGCACCCAATGCCTCCTTCAACCCCGTAAGCACCTTTTCGAAGAATCCCAGGGGGATTGTTTTTCCGGTTTTAGGGGGGCATGGGATGTTCATCATGCCGCCGAACCGATTCAGGTTCTCGCTTTGCGCCCATATTTCGGCAAGGCTCTGGTTCTTGAGGTCGCCCTGAATGCTCACATCGTCACCGGGACACCTTAAGGCCAACCCGTCCCGCCGAACGAACATGCCATGCCCGACCTGCTGGCAGGGGCGTACGCCTACGTACGGGCTCACCCCGTCGCGCTCGACATCCCCGAGCGTGTATATGCCGTTTTGGATTGCCCAGGCGTTTATCTTCACATACAAACGCACCAGCTCCGCTTCGCTCGGGTTGATGGAGTTGAAGACCGAGGCTTCCCTGCAGGAGCCTGAAACCATCGTAGGCGAGGAGATGATGTACATGTGCCTCCGTCTGGCCCATACGTGGAGGTCGAAAATCTCGTCGTAGTTGCTTCGCAGGATGGGGTTCACGATAAGCGAGAGCCGGGTCGGCTCCCCAGGAACGAATTCGTTGAAGCCGATGGAAGCAAGCAGTTCCATGGCGCGGTTGCGGACATCCGGATAAGTGCTCCGCCCCACAATCATGGCCTGCGTCGCGGGGTGGAATGAATTCGCACCGAAGAGGATAGTGGCGCCAAAATCGTCCCTCAGCCTAATCGCAAGTTCCCCAGGGGTCAAACCGTGCACAGATTTCGAGATGCGCTCATCCCCGAGGGCGGTCGCTTTGGTGAATATTAGCGGCGTGATGTCCCTTTTCGCCAGGAAATCGAGGAAATGCAGCAATGTCCGGTCTTCAAGCGGCTCGCCCGGGCCGATAATCTTAATCGAGCGCAGGCCGAGGGATTTGCCATCCTCCACAACGCGCAGTACCTGCGAATCGGTCATCAGCATGTGCCGGTTTTTCAGGAGCTTGGCTGTGGGGTTGAAGCAGTGGGCGCATCTCAGGCTGCAGCTTGCGCTGCCAGTCATGTCCAGGTCCATCGAAAGCATCCGCCCATCCCGCGCCGCTTCCGTAAGCACGGATTGGGGGAAGTTCCATCCTTTCACATCATTGACGTGGCCGGTGGGAAAACGGCCGGGAAACATCACATCGACCTTAGGGAAAACCAGTATCTTTTGTTGTGGTTGCATGAAGGAATTAGTGTAAAAAGTCCGATATTACGCTAATCCTTGCGTGCACAAGTGGTTTGCGTCATTTTCCGACGTGGCTGGCGCTGGAAGAAGGATGGATGGCGATTGGGCAAACCGGCGTCAGTTCTGGATTTCTATTATTCTCGCGATGGTCGGCATGAGCTTGCGCTCGGCTTTCCGGAGCAGCTCGCCTGCCGCGGCCTCGCTGATGCCCATCTGCTGGCCGATTCTTTCAAGCGACGTGCGCTTTGGGATGTCGTAATAATCGAGGCTGCCGGCCAGGCGCAGGGCTTCTGCCTGCCTTTTTGTGAGGAGGTCAGCTGCGGATACGAACTCCATGAATCCGCTTTTGATTAGGCTGTCCGGGCGCACGCGCTCGTCCTCTTTCAGGAAATGCTTTGAAGCTACCTTGACGTTATAGCTGTTCTTCAGCGAATCCAGGAAGGATTTCAGGGAGTCGAATGACGGGGCGAAGAGGTGCGCCTTCTCGATGCCCCCGCAATACACTGGATTGGATATGAATGCGCATCCGGATTTCTTTAGCGCGAACTTGGTCGATGCGTCTTTCTTGGTGGTCGAAATTATTTCTGACGACTCCTTGCCCTTCCGGACAATCCGGATATCGTATGTGGTCGGGTGCGCGCGGAGGGACGTGATGAAGCGGGGCATTTGGGGGCCGCTGATGTTGAAGAAGTGGCTGATTGCCTTGCCCCGCTCCCCCAGTTCGGCAAGGTATCTTATCGAGGTGTCCGGGTAGCGCTCAGGTATGTCTGAGCAGATGCAGTCGTGGTTGTATTCTATCGTCGCGATGAGGGGCCTTGCCATAGGTAATAATATGGCTAAAAGTGTTTATAAAGTTGTCTTTTATGGAAAATCGTATATATTTAGCCGAATATGGTCTTCTTGGCGGGAAACACGTAATCCTCGCTCATGACCGCAGATTCTATGTTTCGGAGCTCGTGCGGGAACAGCGCGCGCAATTCATGCATTATCTTGTTGTACGCCGCATAGTTCTCCACCATAATCTCCAGCTCTATCTCCCAGGGGCCGATAAGCCTTACGATGTGCACGATGTTGGGCTGTGATTTGCAGAATTCCAGCAGTTTCTTCTCCTCTTGGGCCCCCAGGTTGTCGAAATACAGGAACGTCTTGTAGAACTCCATCCCGAGCTTGGTGTGGTCGATGGCCGCAGCGTACCAGCCGATGATGCCCGTTTCTTCCAGACGTTTCACCCTGTTGCGGAGGATATCAACGGTGACGCCTGCAGAATTGGCGAGTTCGACGCTCTTCGCCCTTCCGTTGTGCATGAGCGCCGCCAGGACCTTCCGGTCGATTTCATCCAGCTCATTTTCCTCAATATTGCCGAAAAGCGTGCGCGGCTCGCCTTCTTCGCCGACGAGGAATTTGAACGGGTACACCCAGATGTCCACCAGAAGGCCGGTCTTCTTCTCCATGATGATGTCGCTAAAGCGGGAGAAAAGCTCGTTCTTCTTATCGAAGAACTCCTCCTTGTTTTTCGCGAAGAAGGTCACTCCGACATCCCATGCGCCGTCCGCCACACCAAGCCAGAAAACGTCGTTACGGGAGCGTATATGCTCGAAGAATTCCGACCTGCGCTTCTGGTCGCCCGACATCTTAAGATAGAGCTTGTAATTGTGATAGCCCAGTTTTCCAAGATCAATCCAGGTGCGATAGACCGGAATGAGGCCGCGCGCAGAGAGCTGTTTAATCCGGTAATGGACGACGTCGCGGGAGAGCCTCAGCCGTTTTGCAAGGATTGTTTCAGGGACGCGTGCATCCATGTGGAGCGCATGGAGGATTTTCCGGTCGCTTGCGTCAAGTAGCATAATAAATTACTCAATAAATGCAATAATATATATAAATATGCGTTTTTTGTGAAAAAATAGGTATAAGATATTAAATATAAGTAATGTGTTAGATGATGTCATGATGTTAACAAAAATCCGCTCAGCCAGATTCCGGCCAAATGGATTCACGGATGAGAAGTCCCTAGTCGAAGGGATAGCGAAAAGCTGCGCCTTCAGAAAAACGGCTATGTTGACCGGCAATTATTCGGTCAAGGAAAGCCAGGGGGCATTGAGCGGGAACCCCAGGCTGTTGGGCGAGGAGATGCTGCTCACGATAGAGCTTGCCGCCAGGGTATATGGCAAGTGCCTGGAATCCGGAATTACTCCGCCGGCGGTTATCATTGTGCCAAATGACATCGTATCCGGCATTTTCCAGAGCAGCGAGGAAAGGATAGATTTCAAAGCCGGGTATGTCCTGCCAGGGGAGATAGCAACCCTTCTTGGAGTTCATGGCCTTACGCAGGAACCGGCATACATGTTTACAAGGGATTACGTATCTGGTCGGGAAGATGTTGAAGTTTTCCGCCGGATACGCCAGGGTCTTAAAGATGGCTCGGAGAAGCTCGCGGTGATTTTCGAGAGCTATGCGCAGAATCTCGCATCCAGGGCCCTGCATCGGGGGCGCATATTCCACGAAGACGAGATTGAAGAAAGACCTAATGGGAGGAGGGCGCTATGCGTGCCGGTTGACGTCATAGACACTTTCAGCCAGGAATTGGAATTTGCGGCATCCATCGTCACCATTACGAATCCCAATGGGGCCCCATTCTGTTCTTTCGCTGCGGCTACCCTGTTCCGCATGTTCGAAAAACTCGGCTTCGAACAGATGGTGAACACGTTCATCACGAACGAGTATCCGTGCGTCGACAAGGCGGCAACGGCATACAGGTATCTCTATGGGGGGACGATGGAAATCCGGAACATCTATCTCAACGGAAGCGCAGTCGAGCTGGATGACACCATACGCTAGGCATGCCCGCAGGAGTTAAAAAGGGCGGCAGCGCAGTATATATGGGCTAGAGGGGGGCCAGGGGTCCCCGCACCGCAAGTCCCCTTAGGCGGCTCGAATGCCCGGGGCGTTTTGTCTTGTATGCATGCCCTTATTCCCAA
>JAGVNI010000013.1 GCA_020053355.1 archaeon
GCCCCGGCTGCTGGCGCGCCGGGTTTGGCACCCGCCGCAGCTCCGCCCTGGGCCGCAATTATCGCCTTCCTCAGCACACCGACTGCCATTCCGGTCCTGCCAGTGTTCCTGGTCCTTTGGCCGCGAACTTTCTGTCCGTACGTGTGCCGGTAACCTTTCCAGCTGTATGATTTCTTCTCCCGGTCGAGGTCTTGTGTGCCCTCGAAAAGGAGGTCGTTCATAATGACGTGCTTGTCAACGCCGGAAGCGTAGTCCGAGCGCCGGTTCAGCAGGAATTTAGGAATGCCATGCTCGTGCAGGTTATGAAGCACCTGGTCCATTTTCTCTATCTGGGCTTCGGTCAGGTCGCCGACGCGCCCATCGGGGTCGAGCGAAAGCTCCTTATTGAGGATTTCCGCGGCCGCGATAGCCAGCGTGTGGCTTATGCCGCGAACGGCAAATAACGCCCTTTTGAGGCGGACTTCTCCCTTGACATCCTTTCCCGCGATGCGGATAATGCCCCTGAAGGTCTCTTTCTCCTCCTTCACGGGCTTTTTCGCGACTGCGGGTTTCTTTTCAGGTTTTTTGACCATAATCACACCCTGCTGACTTCCTCGACTTCAATCTCGCTGACTCCCTTGATTTTCCTGATGCCTGATTCGAGAGCCTCCATCCCGCCCTCCGAGTCTTTCATGAGGATGCTAGCTTTCAGGACCTTTATCCCGAAGCCGACGTCCTCTTCCCAGAAGCGCTGGACCTTCGCGAGCGTTTCGACGTTCTTCTTGACCCCTTCCATCGCGGATGGGTCGTCCACATAAATCTTTAATTTGGCAGCTACGTTGAATTCTTCCATTTACGCACCTAAGGCCCTGTGAATCCGCATTGGCTCACGTACTTGTTCCGGTTCTCCCTGCAGTAATGGCAGCGGACGATTCTCTCGTCGCACTCGGGGCAGGGGAAATCCGCGAAATCCTTCGTATTCTTTCCACAGGTTATGCATCGTTTCAACATACCACCTAGTATTTCAGAAAGTGATGAGTCAGCCTGTCCTCGGGAAAGGCCAAACACCACCGAGAAAATGCAGAGAATAATTTAAAAGGTATACCTATTTAAATGTGTCCATCAGGAGAATTTTACCAGTGAAATTAATCTTCCGGATATTTGAAGCCCCAATAGTCTAACCTGGATAGGACGCAACCCTGCGAAGGTTGCTGTCCGCGTTCAAATCGCGGTTGGGGCGATTATTTTCTTATTCCTTTTCCCCGCCTGAGCGGGAAGGCCGATTTACACCAGCACCCGCCATGCCAGCCGCTGGGGGTATGGCCCCGTAAGTTGCGGGGGAAAAATGGGGAAATAATAAAAAATTACTTCTTGCCGTACTTCTTCTGGCCCTGGCCCTTCCTGCGCCTCCAGTATAGGAATATGCCGAACGCGAAGGCCGCGAGGATGATGAGGAACAGCCCAACCATAAGCAGGTCCATTCCGCCCGTAGCTGGCGGCTTCTCTTCGCTGGGCGTTGATTTGGGCAGCGCCTTTACCGAGAGGACCTTGACCGCCTGGCCATCATTGAACAGGGTAACCTTGTAGGTGCCAGCCAGTTTCAGCGGCAGGCCCAGGTTTCCGGACTGGTCGGTCTTGCCGGTCAGCTTCTTGCCGTCAGGCAATGTCACTTCGTAATCGCAGTTGATGCACGGCTGCCCGTTTTCCTTTGCCTGGCAGGTCTTGTTGTCGCCTACGATGCCGCTTGCAGGGCATGTGAGGTCGTTCTGCACGCATTCGTGGCTTATGCATAGTTCGCCTTGCGCGCATGCAGGGCATCCGGCCGCATCCCCGCATTCCCATTGCGTTATGCTGTGGCCTGAAATCTCACCGCAGCCGGTTATGGGCTTGCAGGAGCCGCCTGGCTGGCCTACAGGCACGTCGCAGTATTCGTTGTCGTCGCAGTCCGCGTTATCGTCTTCGGTGGTGTTTGCGAGGCCGTAATCGCATTCGTAGACCGTTTTGCAGTGGTGGCTGATGCAGGACTGGTTCGCCTTGCAATCGCTGTCTTTTACGCATTCAAAGCGCTCACAGGCGTGGTCGACCACCATGCCGTCTGGACAGTCAATCGGGATGCACAGCTGGTCTATGCAGGATTCGGAAAGCGAACAGTCGTCATCCATAGCGCACTCGGGGCAGAAGCCGCATTCGGCCATGCCTGATTCGGCGCCTGAGCGGCCGCCCTTGCTGGCTTTGACGCTTACGTCGATGTCGCAGTCAGGCACGAATACCTGGCCGCTCGAGTTGGTGTATCTCGGCGACATTTCGGTGTCGGTGGTCTGGTCCATTATCTTGACGAACGCGTTCGAAACCGGACTCCCGCCGTCTTTGACTTCGACGATGAAGCCCTGGCAGGCGGGGATGATCCGGACATCGTATCCCTCCTCGGTCTGCTCGCTCGGGGGATCCTCATCACCGGTCGGGATGCTCTCCAGGATTGCGAAGTCGCTGAAAGTGTTGGCATTGCTCAGCGTAATGGTGTTTGCCCCCGAGTTGAGCGACGCGCCGGACATGGTCCAGGTACCGGAGTATTCCCAGACCCCGAACTGCATGTCATCGTATTCCGATCCAAGTTCAGACTCGAGCCAGTGCCAAACCAGGCGGTCGATGCTCGCGTTGCCGGTGGTGTCGTTGATTGTGACGTACTTCTGCGCGAAGCTGAACGTGTCGGCCGGAAGCGGAAGCGAACTGGCGTTGTTCGTCCAGCTCACGGTATATTCCTCAAGACCGAGGGTGTCGTCAATGGAGAGTGCAGTGTAGTTCTCGAAGATGCCACCGGGGCTGTCGAAGACCACGCTTGAGAGGTTGATTGCGGCGTTAGGGGACGTGATGGACATACTCACCGTGAGGTCCCCTCCGCTATTGTTGTAGAAGTGGTCATCCGCCATGAGCGTCCCTTCCGAATCCACATGTATCAGGCCAAAGTTGTTGTCGCCGATGCGGTTCATGGACATGTCGGACTGGTTCGATGCGAACAGGCCCACGCCGAGCAGGTTGCCGGTGAAGTTGTTCTGCGACATGGCCGTGCCGGACGACGCGTTCATGAACGAGCCTAACAAGCATCCGCCGACCCGGTTGAATTCGAGGACGGATGCGTCCGCGCCATTATGCAGTGCAGCGCATATGAACGCGCTCTGCAGGGTGTTGTTGCGCAGCAGGTTTCCATCGCTCGCATCGACGTCCACGACAATCATGGACGCCTGGTACATCTGATTGTTCGCAATGAAGTTGCTGTCGGACGAGTTGGCCATATAGACCGCGCGCCCTCCGGTGGTCAGGAACGGGTCCCCTCCGCCGTCTCCCAAGTCGCTGAATGTGTATGCGATTGAGTCGGTGAGGTTGTTTGACGGGCTGCCCAGGAAGATGAAACCGTAGAGGCTGTTTGAAACGTTGCAGCGGGTAATCGCGTTCTGCGTGCTGTTCTCAAGCCCCATATCCACGAAAATGTTGGAATCCGCCAGATTGTCCGTGAGTGTGTTGCCATCGCTCTCGTTGAGGTAGATTCCCCCAAGGTCGTTGGATGAAGCATTGTTTTGCAGGATTGAGTTGGAATCGCTGAGACGGAGGTACATGCCCGCCTCGCCGTTGTCGTAAGCGTTGTTGCCAGTTGCAGTGATTCCGGATGATTCGCGCAGGACGATGCCTGAGAGCGGGTTGTCGAAGGCCGCATTATTGTTTACGGTGCTTCCAGTGACGCTCCAGACGCGCATGCCGAAGCCGTCATTGTCGTTGAAGACATTCCCCGAGATGTTCAGGCCTGATGATGATTCGGCATCAAGGCCGTCGCCGTTGCCGAATGCCAGGTTGTTCGTCAGGTTGCAGTTGTTCGAAGTGACAAGGTAGAAACCGTAATCGCCATTGTCACCAGCGGTATTGTTGTCCGCAAGGGTGTTGTGCGCCGCCGTGCCGATGTATAAGCCGTAGTTGGTGTTGTTGCCGGCCCGGTTGTTCCGGAGCATGCAGTACTGCGATGCCTCCACGCGGATGCCGTACCCGTTCAGGTTCGCGGTGTTGTTCGTCAGGTTGTTGTAGTTGTTTCCGCCTGAGGACACGTGGATGCCGTAATTGGTGTTGCCGTTCGCCAGGTTATCGGCTACCAGGTTATAGCTAGAGCCGCTGCCGGTGACGTAGATACCGGTCTGTGCGTTCGTGCTGGCGTTGTTGCCCAATACCCGGTTGTTGGATGCCGAGACGTAGATGCCGTAGTTGTTGAGGCTCGCGTTATTGCGGGTGACGTTGACCTGCTGGCTGTTAAGCACAAGGATGCCGAAGTTGAGGTTCGATTGCACGGTGTTCTGGTCCACCAGGTTGCTGTCTGAGGACGTTTCCAGCCGGATGCCCTGGTTGTTCGAAGTCACGTTGTTCCCGACGATGCGGTTGTTCGCCGCCGCGACAAGGTATATGCCGTAATTGCTGCTGGAGCTTGCGTTATTGTTCGTGATGTTGTTTTGCTGGCTGCTTAGCACCGTGATGCCGTGGACCGCATTCGAGACCACGTTGTTGGTGTCGATGAGGTTGCCATTCGACGACGAGTCAAGGTGGACGCCCTGCGTGCTGCCAGTCACATAGTTGCCTACGAACCGGTTGAGGTTCGACCCCACAGTCGAGATGCCATATACCGAGTAGCCGACTGCGCGGTTGCCGGTGAAGTTAGTCAGGTTGACGTTGCTGAGCTGGAACGCATACGAACCGGGCGAGGTGGCATTGTTGCCGGCGAAGCTGCTGCGGTTCGAGTTGAAGATGTCGAAAGCGACCGATGTGCAGTTGGTGGCGGTGTTGGTGGTGAACGTGGCGGTGTTTGAAGCGTACAGTGCGAAGCAGACGCCGCTGTTGTTTGCGGCATTGTTCACGAGAATCGCGCCGCTGGATGAGGAGATGTCATAGGCGTACGGGCTGAGTATTACGCGGTTTCCGGTCAGGTTGTTGTCGTTCGCGATGATGATGAACCCGAAGCCGGTGGCGTTATATGCGCTGTTGTTCCGGAAGATGACGCCCGGCGCGCTGCCGGTCCGATAGCCCTCTAGCACGTTGTCCGCAGTATTGTCTGCAAAGACGCGCGGGGCTGAGCCGTCGATGACATCGAAGCCGGCCTGCGTCATGTTGATGACATGGTTGCCGGTGACATTAATGTTGGAGCCGCCGTTCATGTAGAATCCGTAGCTGTCGTTCACGGCGGTGTTGTTAGTAACGAGGACATTCGTGGCGGAAAGGGAATAGAGTGCGTAGGTGTAGTTGGCGATTCTCGGGCAGTTCCGCACCGTGATGTTGTTGTATGAGCCGTTGATTTCGATGCCGATTGTCTGGCCGGCAGAGCTGTTGCCTGTAATGTTGTAGCCGTTGCAGTCGAAAATCACGTTCGATGCCGCGATTTTCACGCACGTGAAGTTGGATAGCGGCGAGGCGTTGTTCGGCGAGCCCACGTAGTTCGCGGACTGGACGAATGTCGTGTCCGAGGTGTTTATGATGGGGCAGTTTTCAGAAACGTTGTTCTGGAGCAGCCCGTACACGCTTGCGGGGTTGAGGCCACTCAGCGAGAAGGTATGCGAGCCGGTATTGAGCGTGCCTGTCATGTTTATCCAGGTTCCCGAGGCGTTCTCGCGCAGTTCGAACCTGCTTTCATTGTAAGGCGGGACGAGTTCGGCAGGTGTCCAATGCCAGACGACGCTGTCGAGGGAGACGCCCGAGGTCTCGTTCGTTATCCTGATGTATTTGCCGGCGAAGCTGAACCAGCCGGATGGCGGGGCGCTTCCTGCGCTCCAGTTGAGGTGGTAGGCTGAGAATACCGGGACCGAATCATTCAGGGAGAGGTTGGTGAAGTTTTGGTAGTCACCAGCCGGCCTGTCGAAAATCACGTTGGACAGGTTAATTGTGAACGAGGAGATGCCAAAGCTCTCCTCGACATAGAAATCGTATTCGTTGTTATAGTAGTGGTCACTGGTGAACAGGTTGTTGCCTGCTCCCGGATTGGATATGTGGACGCCGTAGGTGCTGTTGTGCGCCGTGTTGCCGGTCAATGTGTTGCCGGTTCCCGAGAGGTAGAATGCCCCGTAGGAACTGAAGGTCCCCCGGCCGGTATTGTTGCTGATGCCGTTGCCAGTCCCGTAAATGTCGAAACCGGTATCGGCATTGCCATCGGCCGTGTTGTTGGCAACCAGGTTGTTGTCTGAAATCCCGAAACCGTAGAGCTGGTTGTTGAATGCTGTGTTGTTGATGACGGCATTGTTGTTGGATGTGAGCAGGTTGATGCCGTATTCGGCGTTGTTGCAGGCGTAGTTGTTCCTGAAGGTATTGTTGGTGCTGCCTGTAAGATAGAGGGCGAACCCGTCATTGCCATTGTCGCAGGCGGTGTTGCCGGTCAGGGTGTTGTTGGCGCTATCGCTGAATGAGACGCCGTCAAGCCCGTTGCTGGAGGCGTTGTTGCCGCTAAGGACGCAATAGGCGCTGTCGTCCAAACGGATGCCGTCGCCGGAGTTGTCGTATGCCCAGTTGCCGGTGAGGTTGTTCCGGCTGCAGTTCGAATTCAGGTATATGCCGTCGTCATTGTCATGGGCCGTGTTGTTGATGAGCGAGTTATTCATTGCGACATTAAAAAGATAGAAACCGGCGCTATTGTTGAACGCCGTGTTGTTCAGCAGGGTGTTGTTGTTGGGCCCTTCTCCAAGATGGAAGCCCGCAGGATTGTTGTAAGCGGTATTGTTGGCAATCAAGTTGTTGTTGGATGCCAGGAAAATGAGGAAGAAGCCGGAATCCGTGCTGTTGTAGGCCACGTTGTCCGCCAGCAGGTTGTTCGCGCTGCTGCGCAGGTAAAACCCGCGAGTTGTGTTGCGGGCAGTGTTGTTGGTCAGGTTGTTTCCGGAGCTGGTCTCAAGCTGTATTCCGTAGGTGTTGTTGAAGACGGTATTGTTATAGAACAGGTTGCCGCTGGACTGGTAAACGTATATGCCGCTGGAGTAACCGGATATGCCAGGGCAGTTCTTGACCGTGACGTTCGTGAGCGAGCCGTTCAGCAGCACGCCATACGTGTTGGACGAGCCGCTGCCGGTGATGCTATACCCGTTGCAGTCAAGGATGACATCGGATGCGGCTATCTTGACGCATGCGAATCCGCCAAGAGGCGATGCGCTGTTCGGAGCGCCGACGAGGTTGCTGCCAAGTGAATATGCCCCGCTCATTGTGATGTTCGGGCAGCTGGTTATGTTGGACAGGTCGTTAAGGAAAAGGGCGAAAACTGATGAGTCCACCGTATCGTCCAGGTTGACGGAAGTGGATATCTGGTTGTTCGGAGTGTCCGGGCTGCTGTTGAGCAGGAAAGAACCGGAGTCGTTGATTAGCCACATCTGGATTCCAGCTTCATGGAGGGCAGAGCCGCCCTCTGCGTTCGTCCATTTCATGATTACATCGAACGGCCCGGAGAATGCGAGCTGGTTTGGCGTGATGTTCACGGACTTGTTCAGGAATGAGACGAGGCCCGCGCTCGGTGCGACCGGGGACGGGACCCAGTCGATTATGCCATGGGTCATAGAAGTGGTATTGTGTATGACGGACGCATTTGCTCCGTAGTTTCCGTCCGCATCTCCGAAAATGACGTCAAAGATATTTATAAACAGGTTGCTGCCCCCGGTTGGGTAATCGACGTCATTGCCGTTACCGTAGAAGCGGTCGCGGGACATGTTGATGATGTCCCCGAAATATGATGCGTCCAGGAAGCCGTCGGTCGTGCTGTTCGCGACCAGGTTTTCCTGCATATAGACATAAGCATAGCCCAGCGGGACGCTGACGCCGTAGTTGTTGCTGACAAGCGTGTTGTTGGTGAGGTTGACTTGCTGCCTGTTCGAGCTGATGCTGTCGACGAGTATGCCCGCGTCGTAGTCGCGGATGTTGCAGTTCTTGATTGTGATGTTGTTCCGGTTGCTAGTCGTCCCGTTGACCATGATTCCTGCGTTGTTCCCGGAATCGTCATGGGTGATGTTGTGGCCGTCGCAGTCGAAAACCACGTCGTCGGTATCGATAAGGACGCAGGCGTCGCGGCCGTTGCTGCCGCCATTCGGCGCGCCGCTGAGTTCGCGGTCAAGCACATAGGAGCCGGATGATGTTATGATTGGACACCCATTGTTCCGGTATAACGAGAACACGGATGAATCCGCTGAATCGTTCAGATATATGGAAGCGGATATCTCGTTGTTCGATATGTCCGGGCTGGAGTTCAGGAGATGGTTGCCGGAGTCATTCGTCAGCCACAATTGGATTGCGGATTCCTGGATGGCGGAGATAGCCTCGGCATTGGTCCATTTCATTGTAACAGTGAATAGCTCGTCGTGATCGTGATCGACGTAGTCGGGTGTGATGTTTACGGACTTGTTAAGGAACGATACGTGGTTCGCACTCGGGGCTGCCGGAGAGGGAACCCAGTCAATCATGCCCCAGCTTATTGAATCGGAAGAGTGCGAAACGGTCGTGTTTGCTCCGTATGCCCCGTCCGCATTGCCGAATATGACGTCGGCGATATCCATGGTGAAGCCGCTCATGCCCGTAGTATAGTTGATGTCCGCCGTGTTGCCAAGGAACCTGTCCCGGGTCATGTCTATGGTTCCGCCGAAATAGTCATCCATGAAGTAACCGGTATTCGTGTTGTTGGCTACGAGGTTTCCTACCATGACGACATCTGCCCAAACGCCGGGTATGCGGACACCATAGGCGTTGCTTGAAATCGTGTTGTTCGTGAGTGTGACCGCATTCCTGCCTCCAGCAGGGTCTTCAACGAAAACACCGGAATCGAAGTCGCTGATGAGGCAGTTCCTTATCGTTACATTGCTTAGTGCGCTTGCGGTGACATTGACAATGATTGCTTCCGTGTTGGCCGAATCGTCGTGCGAAATCGAGTTGCCCTGGCAGTCCACAACGACATCGTCCGTGGCTATTACGATACAGGCGTTCCCCGTGCTTGCGGCGTTGGGGGCTCCGCTAAGCGATGCGTTTACCGTATAGATGTCGGAAGCCGTTATGACGCTCCCCGCGCCGCAGCTTGAGATATTCACGGCTGCGAATGCCGGGGACAAAAGGAACAGTGCCATTAATACTACTATAGATAGCCGCATAGACTTGATGAAACATTCTGCCTTTATAAATATTTCTGCAAGCGTGGTGCAGTTAATGGAAGGATTGGGAGCGCCAGCTATGGTGCGCCGGGTTTCTTGTAAATCAGGATATCCCCGCCCTGCAGGGGGATTTCCGGCGCGCTCAATCTGAATCCAAGGTCGCCGGAGAGCACCAGGTAATCGAAAGAAGAGATATCCGTGTCCTTCCTGAAAATCGATGGGGAGGTATACATGCCGCTGAACGAGCCGTTAATCGCAGGGACTGAACCGGTGTCGTATTCCCGCACGAAAGCCGCAGCGTCGTCTCCGCCAAACGACGGAGGCCCGAGGATGAAGCCGTAGTCGAGGGGGCGGCCGAGCGTGCGCCTCTCCCCCAGTTCCTTGTATGCGAGTATGCCTGGCTTGAAATGGCCGATTATCAGGACGTTTTCCTTGCCAGCCAACATTTCGCCAGCGATTTTTTCCGTGTTGTGGAGGTTGTGCAGCGCGAGGTATGCCCCCCAAACGAGCATCAGCGAGATTGCGCAGATTGCGGCCGCTATGAAAAGACCGGGCAGATTCTGATTCAACGCATTCTTCCCGTCATAAACGGCGAGCGCGGCAAAAAAGGCTACAGCTGGCAGGACGGGTAGGTAATACCAGGGGTATTGCGTGGCTGCGAGGAATGGGAGGATTGTGAGGGCGAACCATAAGGACATGAACCGGTGCTTGCGCCAGTTTTTCACGAAACCGAGAATGGACAGCAGGAACACCGGGCCCATGCTGTATGCCAGGGTGTTGAGGGACATCGACAGGCGCGTGAGAAGATCCATCTGGACCCCGGAGGTAAGAAGGCGGGGGAGGAGCTCTTCGAAATACACCTGGTTCCCTCCGCCGAAAGGTGAAAGCAGGGCATAGTTCAAAAGGGCTGCCAGCAGAGGAAGGGCGAGCGACGCGATGAACAGCTTATCCGCTGCCATTTCCTTCTTGCCGATGAGGATGAAATAACCCAGGGCCAGGACCGGGGAAATGAAAGCCGTTACCAGCTTGAATGTGAATGCGATGGCGGCGAATGCCCCGCCTGCAAGCGGATTTCCTTTCACTACGTAGAAGTAGAGGGATAGGAGGATCAGGAGGAATGCCGGGGAATCGATAAGGAGGGACGTGTTGGGATAGATTGAGACGAAAGAAACCAGGTACAGGATGCAGGATAGGAAAGCGCGATTATCATCGGAAAAATGCCTCATGATGAGATAGAGCGGGACCAGGCAGACAAAGCCGAAAACCACGGAAGGAAAGCGAAAGCCAGCTTCAGGCCCGAACCCTTGCGTGAAGCCGCTCAGGAACGAATAGAGCCAGAAGAAAGGCGCCATTTTCCAGCTGATAGGATACCCGAACAGGGTGGGTATGATTGTTGGGTGGTCATGCTGCTCGCCAATCATTATCGTATAGATTGCCTCGTCCTGGATGAAGGGGAGGTAGCCAAGGAGCGGCAGGCGGGTTAGGATGTAGACGATTGTGAGGGCCAGGAAGAATAAGGCGGGTATGCCCAGAACGTCCTTTTTTCTGAGCGCATCAAGCATGATACCACTAGGGGCGGAATGGTTTATTTGCATAGTGTTTTGGAGCCCCTGATGGTTGGCGGGCAGGGATATGGCTGGGGCTTGGAAAAAATAATGAAAAGAAGGGAAAAAAAGGAAAACTACTTCTTGGCCGGCTTCGCCGGGGGCGTCGTCTTCTCGCCCTTCATGCGCCTCCAGTAGAGGAATACTGCAAAGCCGAGAGCCAGCAGGATAACCAGGAACAGCACCGAGGTGGCGGCATCAAGGCCGGCAGCTGTCGGCGGGTTTTCCCCTCCGGGCTGCGAGACGGGCAGGGCCTTCACCTCGACGATGCGCACAGGCTGCCCGTTGTTTAGGAGGGTGACCTTGTATGTGCCCTTGAGGTTAAGCGGCAGTATGAAGTTGCCATTCTCATCCGTCTTGCCGGTCATGTTCTTTCCTGCCGGGTCCGTCACAATATAATCGCAGTTGACGCAGGGCAGGTTGTTCTCCTTTGCTTCGCAGGTCTTCCGGTCGCCCACGATTCCTGTCGATGGACAGGTCACGTCGTTCTGGATGCACGTGTGGTTCATGCAGGCGAAACCCTGGCTGCACGAGGGGCATCCGGGCTCGGTGCCGCATGCATAGCCATATGCGACGAACTTGTGGTCAATGACCTCGCCGCACGGCGAGACGGTGACGTTCAAGCAGTCGCCGCCTGCAGCGCCGACCTGGATATCGCAGTACTTGGTTGCCGCGCAGTCGGCGTCAGACCTGCACTCGTAAGGGACGATGCAGTGGTGGTCCTCGCACACCTGGCCCGCCTGGCAGTCCGCGTCTTTTGTGCATTCAAAGCGCTCGCAGGCGTGGTTGACTACCCGGCCGTCCGGGCAGTCGATTGGCACGCACAGGAAACCGGTGCACTGCTCGCTGTCAGCGCAGTCGTCATCAGTCGCGCACTCGGGGCAGATGCCGCAGTCGGCCGTCCCCGAATCGGTGCCGCTCCGGCCCGATTTCACGGCTTTGACGAACACATCGATGTCACAGCCGGATATGTACGCCTGCCCGCTCGCATTCGTGTAGCGGGGCGCGAATTCCTGGCTATTCGTCGTGTCAGTGCCTGTCACAAAGGCATCATTTACAGGGCTTCCCCCGTCTTTGACTTCCACTATGAAGCCCTGGCATGCCGGGATGATCCGGACATCGTAGCCCTCCCCCCCGGTCACGGGCACTTCATCGCCGTTTGTAACCGTCCCCTGCAGGATGGCGAAGATGCTGAATGTGTTGAGGTCGTTCAGGGAAAGCGTGTTTGCGCCGGTATCAAGGGTTGCGCCGGTTAGCGTCCAAGTGCCATTGTTCTTGAATAGATAGAAATTGGACTCCTGATATGAGCCCAGTTCTGATTCCAGCCAGTGCCAGACGATGCGGTCTATTGAGACCGCCCCGGAAAGAGGCGTGATATTGACGAACTTTTGCGCAAAGCTCGAATAGGTGGCTGGCAGCGGCAGTGATGTGGCGTTGTTGGCCCAGTCTATCGAATAGCTGGAGGCAACGGTGTCATTGATGGAGATGTTGGTATAGTTCGTGTAGTCGCCCGCCGGGTTGTCGAATACGACACCGGACAGGTTAATGCTTACGCCCGTGCCGTTGACCTTGAAGTCCTGGCCGTTGCCATAGAGGTGGTCGCTGGAGAGGCTTACGTTCGAAGAATCCAGCAGATAGACTCCGACTTGGCCGTTGTTGAAGGCAGTATTGCCGTTCAGGTTCGAGTTGCTAGACGATGCCAGGTAAATCCCCCGCATCGTGTTTCCTGAAGCGGTGTTGTTTACAAATTGGGAATTCCCGGCAAAGGTGCCGAAATGGAATCCGGAGCCGCTGTTGCCGCTCGCCGTGTTGCCCCGCATCGTATTATACAGCGACGAGAGCGCGTACACGCCGTTCGAATTCGAGCTCGCGGTGTTGTTGGTCAGGTTGTTGTAGGCGGAGGTCACGATGTACAATCCAGCCTGGGTGTTCGTGGTTGCGGTGTTGTTTTCCACTACGTTATAGTTGCTTGAGCTCCACATGCTGAGGCCGTAGTCGTTCGAATAGACGTTGTTGCCGATTAGCCGGTTGTAGGTGCTTGCATTGAGGTAGATGCCATGGCCGGTGTTGCTGTAGGCGGTGTTGCCGCTAAGGTTGTTCAGGGTGCAGTCGTTCATGAAGAAGCCGTGGGCATTGAGGTATGCGGTGTTGCCGCTAAGGCTGTTCTCCTCCGAGCCTTCGTCCATGCTGAATCCGTTTCCGGCGTTGTTGAACGCGCGGTTGCTTATCAGCGTGGCGGTGTAGGTATAATTCAGCGCGAACCCGTGTGCGCCGTTCTGGTAGGCGTCATTGGCTGAATAGACGTCATCTTCGCTGTAGATGTCGAACCCGTCCTGGAGGTTGTTCCGGGCCGTGTTGTTAGTGACATTGCAGCCGGAGCCGAAGGCTTCTATGCCCACCTTGTTCCCATATGCGAGGTTTCGCCTGAATGTGACATTGTTGCCCTCGATTATGAAGCCGTAGCCCCATGTCACCAACGGGGTCGATGTGGCCCCGCTCGCGATATTGTCTTCCACTAGCGCGTTGTTGGCGCTGATTATGATGCCAGCATCGGCGTTGTAGCTGGCGCTGTTGGACACGTTGTTGCGTGCGACCACCGGGTAGCCGCTCCCGTCCATCACTATGCCCGAGCCGTTGTTGTTGATTGCGACGCTGTCCGTTATCGAGCCATTAGCGACGCTGGAGGAGAAGTAATAGCCCCAGGTCGAGCTCGTCCTTGCCGTACTGTTCGTTATGCGGACGTTGTTGGAATTGAGGTTGATATAATAGTTGTAGGTGTGGTTCTCGGCCAAGGTGTTCGTGAGGTTCACGTTCGGGCTGTAATAGAGCATATAACCGATCGAGCTGGTGAGGCTGTTGTTCTTCACCGTAGTGTTCGTGATGAGGCTGTCCGAGGTGTTGTAGATGAACATGCCCGTGCTGTATGCTTTTACCATCGGGCAGTTCCGAATCGTTATGTTTGATATGCGCGGCGAGTACATGGCGCCGGCCCCGGAGTATATGCCGGCAGTTGCTCCTGATGTGAGGTTACCGGTTATGCTGTGCCCGTTGCAATCATAGACAACGTTCGATGCGTTGATGACCACGCAGGCGTACTGCGGGGAGCCGGCTATCGGAAGGTAGACCGGGTTCATGGAACCAGTGTAGTTCCTGGACTGGACGAACGTCGTGCCGGATACGTTGATTATCGGGCAGTTCTCGATGAATTCGTAAATCGCATAGTCGCTGTTAGGGGCCATCGCACTCAGGCTAAGGTGGTGCGAAGCGGTATTCGGGCTTGCGTTCATAAGCGTCCAGCCGCTGGAGTTGTATTTCCAGAGGCCGAGGTTGCTCTCGTTGTAGCCTGATGCTTCCGCCGCGGTCCAGTCCCATTCCACACGGTCGATTGATGAGGTGCCGGAGCGGTCTGTGATGTTCACGAAGCGGTTTCCGAAAATGTGCCAGTTGTGCGTCGGGCTGTCGGAGCGGGATGTCCAGTTGATGGTGTAGTTGTCGGAGGAGCCGAAGGTGTCGACGATTGAGAGGTTCGTCATGTTGACTACGCTTCCCCCCGGTTCGCCGAACATGGCATAGGTCATGCGGAACGAGCCGCCGGACTGGCCTTCGACCGCAACGTCGTATGCATTGCCGCTGTAATCGCCATTCAGTATTGTCGCGTTAAGGGTGTCGATGATGCGCATCTCGGCGATGAGGTTGTTATACGGGTTATCGCCCTGCGATACGGTGTTCTGGCTCCCCGCGCCGAGCGTGACGCCGAAGTCGTTTATGTAAAGCGAGTTATTGACGAGGGTGTTGTTCTGCGTCGGAACCGTTGACTTGTATTCGTAGACGATGATTCCGGACCAGTTGTTCTGGTATGCAGTGTTGCGGGTGAGGATGTTGTTGCTGCTGGAATACACCTCGAACCCGTTCATGCCGTTTTCGAACGCGGAGTTGTCAGTCAGGTTGTTGCTCCTCCCGTCATTGAAAAGGACAAAGCCGCTCGCGTCGTTGAGATATGCCGAGTTGCTGCTCATTACAACGTAGTTCGTGGCGACAAGGTAGTAGCCCCAAACGCCGTTGTCATGGGCCGAGTTGCCGGTCATATTCACGTAGTCCGAGTATGCCAGTGCGAATCCGTCGCCCAGGTTGTTGCGCGCAATGTTGTTCGTGAAACGGGAGTAGGAGCCGGAAGTCGCCGAGAAGCCGCTTTGGCCATTCTCGTAAGCGAGGTTGTCGGTGAATGTGTCGTTGGTGCTCTGTGAAAATTCCATGCCGTCCCCGCCATTGTCATAAGCGTCGTTGTTGTAGAATATGGATGCATTAACGTTCCCGGCATTAATTCCGTCCCCGGTATTGCTGCAGAAGACCGAGTCTGAAACCGTGAGGTTGGTGGAATCGGATATAGTAAGCCCATCGCCGGTGTTGCTGCAGAAGTAAGAGGGGTCTATCAGGATCCTGCTGGAGTTCTCGACCGCCATGCCGCTTCCGCCATTGGAGGTAGCGGTATTGGAAGTGAAGTTGTTGCGGGAAAGGTTGACCATGTAAATGCCATCGCCCGTGTTGGAATAGACATTGTTGTTTGAGACGACATCATTGATTGTATATTCCCATCCGCCTTCGCTGTAGTATCCGTTCAAAACCACGATGCCGCGCGAGTTTAGGTAAACCTCATTGCTGCTGATCCGGTTCCCGGTGCCGCCTTCGTTGTGTATGCCATCGCCGGTATTCGAATAGACGTGGTTGCCTGTCACGTTGGTAGAATAGGTCGCATAATACCCATCCCCCAGCTGGATGCCGTTAATGCCGCTGCCGGAGACGTAGTTATTTGAGATGGTAGAGGTCCATGCTCCGGAAAAGATTCCGACTTGGGCGCAGTTGGTGACCGTATTTGAACTTACGTACATGTCATGGCCTGCGGCCATAATGCCATACCCGCTGCTCCCGGAAACATAGTTATTGGTTATCATGTTGCCGGTGCCGCTGTCATCGATGCCAATCGAGTCCTGATTGATTAGCCGGTTGTTCCCGATTAACGAGGAGTCGCCCGGCTGCCAAATACCGTAGGTGCCTCCGGTGATGTTGTTATAGAGGATATCATTGCCAGATGCGCCGCTGAAAGCGAGCACTCCGCTAATGCCTGCATAATCCGGGTTTATCCGGTTGTAGATAATCCGGCCGGAATTCAGGCCCATGTACTCGACGCCCGTTCCGCCGTTCAAGACGCAGTTCTGTACAATCACGTTCGTTCCCAGACCCTCGATTTCCACAGCCGCGTTTCCAGTAGTGGTGATGCTGTTTCCCCCGCAATCGAGGGTGATGCTCGATGCGTTTATCTGGATGCACGTGGTGTATGAGCCACTATAATAGGGGTACGGGGCTCCGCTGGCGCTCTGGTTCAGGACATAGGTTTCGCCGGCGGTGTTCAAAACAGCGCAATCGGATATTGTGGTGAGGGAAAAAGACAAACCCGCAATCAGCAGTACGGCGAAAAAGGCAATTGATTTCATAGGAGATGTATCTTTCAGAGTCTTTATATTTGTTAGTCCTCGATCGAGATGGAGTAAAGGGCTGGAAGTGGAGGAAAGAATGGAAAATGGAGAAATAAGGGGAAAAACCGGGCCATGTGCAGGCCTGGCCGATCAATCCCGGGTCGGGCAGGTTTTATGGCGGAACGGGAGACAAACATTTATATATTTTCTCCCCGTTAGCCATGACGACCAGTATTAATATGCCGATGGATAATCGGTGGAGTAGATTCCCATGACGAATGAATTTATGAAGGGCTGCCCCGAATGCAGCATGAGCTTTGGGATGAGTTCGACGCTCGCGAAAGCGGAGGACGAGTTCAGGTGCACGGCGAACCCGGCGCACAAGTTCAAGATGGGCTCGGACGGCTTCCTGAGATCGCTCTGAATCCGGCTTCAATGCAAGCCTTGCCTTTCTCTTTTGATTATCTTCATTCCCGTCTTTTATTTACTGGTTCTAACTGATTACTATTTTACTGGCCCCCATCTTTGCGCGCTTGCCTGCCATGGACCGTTCTGGCGCTCATTGTAAAAATGAAAAAAAGGAACGGAGGGCAGGCTATGCCGGCCCGGTTCACTTGGCAACCGCCCTGGCGCACTTGAAATAGTACGTCAGGAGCCATCCGCCGTGCGCATCGACATTGAAGTCTTTCGTGTATACATAGCAGTCCTTGAGGTCCTTGTCAATCATGGACGGGAAGTAGGTGATGTCGAATGTGTCGCTGCCGGTGTAACCATCAAGCGCCGTGTGCGTTTCATTGAAGATTGCAAGGCCGTATGCCTTGTCGCTTCCGCCAGCCTCATTATCGAACACCGTGAAGCCGGATGCCTTGATGCTGGTTATCGTGGTGCCATCGAACAGGACGTCGGTCGGCGGGGCGGTGCCCCCGAGGAAGCCACCCCCATCGCTGCCTTCGCGGAGCCATGTGTACGATTTTTCAGTATATACTCCGGTGTTGCTGAGATAGAAATCGCTCTTCTGCCTTGCCATTCCGTTCTGGACCATCTCTTTTGGCGTAAGGTTAGTCGGAGTGGCGATGGGCTCGTCCGGATTCTGGCCGCTGGCATTCTGGCCGGTTGCCTCGCAGTCGAAACCGCAGACGCAGCCAGGGTAAGTGCCGGAGATGTTCCATGAGCCTACGCACTGGATATGCGGAAGCCCCCTGCAATAGCTGTCGCAGGACGGGTTTGTCGCGTTCGCCGGAACGCCCCCGGGGTTGCCGCTGGCGTTTCCGCTCTGGTTCTGCGGGGGCGTGACCTGGCCCGGCCCGGTTTGGTTGCCTTGGGGCGGGGTTGACGTTGAAGTGCAGCCGGCGACTAAAAGCCCGGCGATTACCAATACCATCAGGAGTTTGTTTGAAATCATGGGTATACACCGTACATTATCTTGCATGTGATATCATAAATGGTCAGCGGAGAGCCGCCGGACGTTGCCCAAGCGGAAGAATTAATCACCCGGCACCCCTCCATTATCTGGGGCCCCCCGGGATACGGGTCGTATTGCACATCGAACGTCTTGTTCGCGGCATCAAGCGGCGTGGAATTCGATGTGAAAATGGCGATTCCGTACAGTTTGGTCGGCGCGGCAAAGCCCGGGCTGGAGTACATCCTGAAGGTGAAACCGCGCAGGGAGTCGACATAGCGTCTATCGAACCGGACATCGGCGGCCCGCAGGTCGTTCTCTTTGATGGGAATTGAATCGGGCGTGCCATTCGCCAGGCCCATTGCCCACCCGTAGGTTTTTGTGTCGTAATTCCCCGAGCCTGCACTTGAATAGAACCAGGTGTCGGCGCGCTCGAGCCCATCCTGGAAAAGCTGGTCCATGGACTTGTTTGTCACATTAGGCTGCTGAGCCTCAATTACAGGAGGCTGCGTCTGGTTGGAAGTGGCGTTCGCGGCGGACTCTGCCTGTGCCGGAGGCGCCTCTGGGGTGGCGTTCTGGGTTGTATTACCGGGCTCGGTTGTTTGGGAAGCCGGTGCTCCATTCCCCCCAACAAGCAATATGACCGCGGCCGCAAGGCCCATAACCAGCAATGCAACGAATAGAATCTCGCCCAATTCGACGTGGCCTTTCTCCATGAGTATCACTTGATTAGATGATAGCTCGCGCAGATTATATATCTTCGCCCCCGGTTTCGACTGCTAGCGGCGGCCAATTGCCCGTGCACCAATGGGACCCGAACGGGCGTGAATCGGATAATGTTTATAAACCTAGCAGGACTATTCCAGAGTCGACCAGAATAATATAGCAGAACGGAAAAAAGAGCGAAAATCAGGAATAGAGGTGCGTCCCATGCCGGCTTGTCCGCATTGCCATGTATACAAGGGCCTTTGGTCTCCCCTGACGAAGGGTGAGAACGGTCAGTTCGTCTGCAAAGTCAATATGTCCCATAGGTTCACCAGGGATGGTGAGGGCAATTTCCACTCCATATCCGGGGGCTGATTGGCATAACCAAACATTTATATATAACAAAATACACATTTTACATCACTGAAAGTTATCCCCCAATAGTGATGTAATGCAGGCACCAGAGAAAAAGCTAGCCGGACCTATGCCCCGAGAGGAGCCGGCGGCCAAAAAAACGTTCGCGGGCCGCTCAGCCCTTATAGACGGGCTCATCGAGGCCCAAAAAGACGCAACGATACGGGAGGCGCCCCCATTGCCGGTCATATTCACCCCAGGGAGCAAAGAATCCCTGCAGATTATGGCCAGCAGGCAGATTTTCGAGACGATCCTGGACATAGTCACGGCAAGAATCAATATCGCGAATTTCAGGGAAGCCCTGGTCAGCCAGGCACAGGCGATTGCCGATGCGAGGAATGCTGCACAAACGGATTCGCCAGCCCAAACCGCAGTGTGCAAGGCTCCGGCCGGAAGACCAACCACTATCAAAGAGGCTCTGGAGACGGCGCTGGCCGAACTCGGGCTCGACGCCAGGATAGTCCTGGAGCAAAGAAGGGGAGACGGCACCATATTCACCGTTGAATGCAGGGGGGAGGAGAACAGGGTCCCGATGAAAGACAGCATCCTGGATTTGGAAGATCCCCTTGCCAAGGTCAGGAGCATGCTCGCGTTCTTTCCAATCGGAGTTACGGACGTGGAAAGGAGGCAGAAGAGCCTCGCTGCATTGCGCTCCAGCCGGCCCCCGCCAACGCCCCTGGGCATCGATTCGAAGGAACTTGATGGCAGGAGTGTTCATTTCGACGGAGAGTCGATTGGGTTGTGGGTTTTCACTTACATTGCCAAGGGAATGGAGACCACGGTCACTTTCGAGAGCGAGGCAACAGGCGAAGACCTCCTAGACATGATAGATGAGAAGATAGACATGCTTCATCGGCAGTACGGCCAGCCCTATCCGACAACCGTGCTCGAATGGCGCTCGCAGGGAAGGGCCGGCAGGAAATACATGGAGGGCATCAGCGAAGAACTCATCGGGATAGCATGCACGCTCGATTACCTTGCCACCTGCCCCGCGCGGATGCGCGAGCTGGTGCCGTCCGAATACGTAAAGGGCTTTGACGCCCTGAAAAAGCTGGCGCCGCCGTACGCCGCATTCCTCAAGGGTGCGGACATGGAAGAGCTTATGGCGTCCCTCGATTTGCTGGACCACCCGGTTCATCGGGCAATCCGCGAATCGTATGGTGATAAGGCGGTGCTCAGCCCAGGAGACCAGCATGAAGTGGCTTCTCTCCTCCAGGTCGTCCCGGCGGTGGCTGTGGATGTCTGCGATGTCGCGGCAAACAGCATAGCCGAAGCATATAGCCTCGTGAGCACGGATAATGTATCGGCTCTTTCGGCTCTCTCAGGCAACAGGAGAGAGTATTTCAGGATGGCGGTCATGGTCCGCAAGGCCATAAATGAAGCAATCGCGGACGGGACGCTCGAAATCGACAGCTGATTTGCCCGGAATCCGGGTATTTCGGGTTTTCCCTGCGCTCGATAATAAACGCCGGGCGTGAGCCAGGCTGGTCGGAAGGATTCGCCTGCCTTTGATGCGGACTTGAACTGGAGAAAAAAACCCCGAGCGACCTTCAAACGCGAAGCGTTTGGAGGGATTTGCCCGCAGGGAAAAGGTTTGGGACAACGGACGCGGGTTCACCGCGAGCGTTAGCGAGCGAAGTGAACAAAAAAGCCCCCGGCGATCGAGGGGACGAAGTCCCCGAGAGACTTGCCCGCAGGCAAGGAGGGGGCTCGAATGAAGATGAGAGCCCCCGGCGAGATTTGAACTCGCGACCTCGTCCTTACCAAGGACGCGCGCTGCCGTTACGCGAACCTTTTGAGAGGGTTTTTGATGAAACTTTTCCCAAAAAGTTTCCTGCGCTACAGGGGCGAATAGATTAGGAAATCTTAATGACGAATGGGTTTATATAAGTGATTGCCCCCACCGGATAAACGCAAATCGGCCTTGCTGAAAAAACCTGGTGGCCTGGGCGATTCAACATTAATAAGCATGTCGCATGTAAAAGGGGAAAAGGGAGACACATGGACGGGAATGACGAAATCATTTTCACCGGGGCATACAAGGATTTCTCGCTCGGCATCAGGTTCGACCTAACTGGCAGGAAACCTGAGGATGCTGCCGCAGCGCTCGCATACATCAGCTCGAACATCGAGCCGCAAGCGTTCCGTTTCTCGGGAATCGACACGAAGAAAATCGATGATTTCGTGAAGCTATCCGGAAAAGGCCTGCCGGCGGCGTATGGGTTCCTCGAACTCATGGGCCCGGGCGGCGTGAAGGACGCGCTGCAGAAGGCGGTTCCCGACCCCAAGCTCCTTCGGGCAGCGGAATCGTATTTCTTTGGCAGGCTGCTCACATCCGCCGGAGTGCCGTTCAAGGTCGCAGCGGCGCCCTCGGCCAAGCCCGGGAAGGAGGAGATAGGGGATTTCATCGGCTTTGTTGGGAAGTTCGGCACCTGGATCGCCATAAAGAAACTGGGGCTTGAGAAAGTGCAGGATTATGAGGTGTCCGGGATACTCTCCGGCATCAACCATACCATGGTCAACAAGGCGTTCGATTTTGCAGGGGTTGCGAAGGATGACGCCCTCGTCGCATCGGCAGCAGGCGGCAAACGGCGCTCGTACGGCAATGTCTCCCTAGCGTTGAAGGAAATAGAACCGAAGCTGGGGGACAATCCCGGCGACGCGTATGTCGTCTGCAAGACGCTTGAGACGCTCGGGTACAAGCCGTATGCGAGCCCGGAGATGCTGAGCGATGCGCATCCGGACATCAAACCGCCGAAAGTGAAAGGAAGAAAGCCGAAAGGCTGAAGGGGTGAAATAAATGGGAAAAGGAACGGGACATGGAAAAATTATTATTTTCGGAGAACATTTCGTCGTACACGGAGCGCCGGCAATCGCGGCGGGCATCACGAACACCGCGAATGTCGAAGTGAAAAGAGCGAAGGGGAACAGCATCGTCACCGCCCAGCGGGTCGTGCAGGAACTCAGCCTCGCAGGGATATCGAACGTCCTTGCGGCCATGGGAATCAAGGAAACGTATGAGGTCCACCTGACGGGAGACCTCCCGACCGAAGGAGGCCTTGGCTCGTCTGCGGCTTTCTGCGTCGGGCTTGCCAGGGCGCTTGCCGACGAGAAAGGGCTGCACCTGACACCGGAGCAGGTCAACCGGTTCGCATATGAAGGAGAGAAGGCGTTCCACGGGAACCCGAGCGGGGTGGACAATTACATCGCAACGCACAGGGGCGTGATAGAGTTCACGAAGGGCAAGACGGCCCTCGAGAGCAAGTTCGTTCCGCTTGAACTGGAGCATCCGCTCCATTTCGTGGTGTCGATGACCGGGAAAATCGGGTCCACGCCGAAGATGATCGAGGCGGTCAAGAAATTCAAGGAGGCTGACGAAGGGGAATTCCAGCAGCTCATGGACGAATATTTCAAGATAGCGAACGAAGGGGCGAAATTCATCAGCAAGGGCAAGCTTGATGAAATCGGCAACCTCATGAACGCCAACCAGAGCCTGCTGTCCGAGCTGGGCGTTTCCGACGAGCGCAATGACGCCGTCGCAAAACTCGCCATGAAAGCGGGCGCCCTCGGAGCCAAACTCACAGGCGGCGGCGGAGGCGGCTCGTGCATCGCGCTCGCGCGGGATGCTGCCCATGCGGCGAATATTGCCGATTCGCTGAACAAGGCGGGCTTCAAATCCTTCACGACAGTCATCGACAAGAAGTAATTTTTTTATTTCCATGTTCCTATTTTTTCCGGTTTCCCGATTTTTTTCCCGGATTGCCCTTCTTTTCATCAACAACCCCGACCCGCCAGCATAGATTCCGAATAGGACAGATGCCGCACATCGGCCTCCTTGGCAGGCATACGGTCTGCCCGAACGCGACGAAATCGCGGTTGAGCGTGCGGAGATGGCGTGCGGGGATAATAGCGGTGAGGATGCGTTCCGTCTCTTCGGGTTTTTTCGTCTTGACGAGGCCCGTGCGGTTGCTGATGCGGTGGACGTGCACGTCGACCCCCAGGGCCGTTTTCCCGAAAGCGCGGGCGAGGACGATATTGGCGGTCTTTCGCCCCACGCCCGGAAGTTCCAGCAGGCCCTCCAGGTCATCCGGCACGCCGCGGCCTTTCAGGGATTGGCAGGCTTTTAGCAGGTTCCGGGTTTTCACCCGGTAAAACCCGATGCCAAAGAGGATTTTTTCCAGCTTCTTATTCCCCAGAGCCAGCACGCCTTCCGGGGTTTTCGCTTCCTGGAAAAGGCGCACGAGCGCCTTCAAGGTGGTTTCGTCCTTCGTCCGGGCCGAAAGCATGGTGAAAACGAGGATTTTGAAGGGGGTTTCCTTTGTCGCATTTTCCGCGCGGTAGACCGCCGCACCCCTACGCGATGCCTCCGCGTGCATCCGCCGGATAATCCAGCCGATTCTTCTAGCCGCAGCATCGTTGCGAGTCAACCCCATGATAGAACCGTATTGGCGAGATTTAAAAACCGCGACGCAGTTCGTATCAGCGGGGATGTTATGCGATTCGTGTTTCCGGTCCTGTGCCTCATGTTCTGCGTTTTGGTTTCGGGTAATGCATTCGCAGGAAGCTGTCCTGCCGGTGCGGGTGACTGCTTCCTATGCGGCGGCAAGGACGGGATACCCTGCTCGACAAACTGCACCGGCAAGTATACCCCCGGTGTCGGCAATGTCGCATGCGAGTGCCCGCAAGGCCAATCATGCAAATGTTATTGCCCATACACGGCCGGCATCCTCGCAAAACTGAGCGATGAATGCCTTATCGACCCGGAATGCGCTGCCAAGCAGTTGCCCATGGTCGAGGGAATGATCGGCTACGTTGCCAAGTTCGAAGGTGACGTACGGGTGAAGAAGGCGGGGACAACGACCATGCTTCCGGCGGAATCGCTCGCGGCCATCAATGAGGACGACACGCTGTATATTCCTGAAGACGGGAAGGTCATGGTCGTTTTTCCAGGCAACAACGTGCGGGTTTTCTTTGGCGAAGGAGAAGTCACGGTAAGAAAGGAGAACGAGGCGCTGGAAATCGCGGATGACGGGGAGATGTCATTTGTCGCCACATCGTGGCGTGTGGCCAAATCGATAATCCGCCAGATACGGATGAACCCGTACGGTGAGCATGCATCTACAATCACAGGCACGGGCAACATGCTTCCGGAAGGCGAGCAGGTCTATAGCCCCTTCGAGGCGGAATATGAGATTGAATCCGAGGCCATCTTCGAAAGCGATAATGACACCCAGACAGTAAAGGTGATAGAAGGGAAGGTGACTGTTCGGAACAAAGACGGCGACTCAGCGGTAATACGCACGGGTGAGCAGATTACATTCTCCCCGGATAGCCTTGATGATTCTGAAAAGAAGCCGCTCGACCTTTCCGGGAGGGACATCTGGTGGGGCGGGCTGATTAACGGCACTTGCGAGAGCGGGTGTGGTGCGGGCGTTATCCAGACACCATACCCGGGCTGCTCCTGCGCAGAGGCAAGTTCCGGCAAGGGGTGCGGTTCCGCATTCATTCTGCCGGCCTTGATTGGCGCAGTATTCGCATTGAAGCGCCGGGCATGAACGTACGCCCCGAGGATTTTTCCCCGTTCGGGACGACCTTGGTGCATAATGCAGGTTTGCCTGAAAAAATGGCGTCGATGCGTTCCGGGTGCCCTGCATTCACTATGTAGGACAGGGTATCAAGCGCCATCAGCTCACCTATCTTGCCCCTCATGCCGCCAGTGACATCATTCGGAGTCTCTTTCAGGTGTTTCGAGATTTCAGGAAAATTTTCGCGGCATATTAGCGGGATGACTTTTCCAGCGTCATCGAGCACCCCATCGACATTCGTGGCGAGAAGGACGAAATCAGCGCCTTTGCCAAGATACGCCACAATCTGGTCGCCCGAGCAGGGGTATCCGCCAAGGACCGAATCCGGCGCCATGTCACCGAACAGGACCGGCAGGTAGCCGCTTTGGAGATAATCGTTTACGATTTTCGTGTCGAAGCGGTAGATGCGCTTGTCTTTGAGGGAAATGACGATGGCCGGGGGGATTGACACCGCTGGCGCGCCGTTTGCTATGAGAGCGCAAACCACCATGGAGGAAAGCTCGCAGCAGGCTGCATGCGCATCAGCATAGCCCAGCTTCTGGGCGGTGTTTTTCACCCCATCCTTCAGGCCGTGCTTAATCACGAGCGCATGCCCGAAGGAGCCTGCGCCATGCACGAGGACCAGGTCGCGCGCGCCCTTTTTCCAGATGCTAGCGACGGCTTTGGCGATTTTTTCAATCCGCTCAGGGATAGCCTTGCGGTAGCCGGACTTGTCGGTGATGACGCTGCCGCCGATTTTGAGAATCTTCATGGTTCTCCTTGGACCGGAAGCGAATAAAAACGTTCGGAGGATACAGAATACCATGCGGATTCTCGTCGCCATAACCGGAGCGTCAGGGCTCGAATACGCAAGGAGGCTCGTTTCAGTCCTGAAGGGGATGAAAGGCGTCGAGACGGGCGTAGTGGTGAGCTCAGGTGCAAGGGAGGTGGCTAAGGCCGAACGCGGCACACTGCCCAAGGCTGATTTCGGGGAATTCGACTTCTCCTGCCCTTTCGCCTCAGGCTCGAACCCGCCCGACGCCATGGTGGTTGTCCCCTGCTCCCTGAAAAGCCTTGGCGAGATTTCCAACGGCGTAGGCAGCAACCTCATCAACCGCGCCGCAGAGGTATGCCTGAAAGAGAGGAAGAAGCTCATATTGGTCGTGCGCGAAACGCCGTATTCCCTGGTTACCATAAGAAACATGGAAACGGTTACGCTTGCGGGGGCGGTCGTACTTCCGGCATCGCCCGGATTTTACGGGAAGCCGAAGAATGTCGGGGACCTCGTCGATTTCATAGTGGCGAGGGTTCTGGACCAGTTGGGTGTTGCGCATAGGATTGGGGAGAGGTGGAAGGCATGAACAAAGAAACCAGGACATTCCGCGAGTTCGTAGACAAGTTGGTCTCGGAGAAAAAAGCCTGGGCCGCAAAGAAGCCGGTGGGAAAGCACCTTGAGCTTGCCGGGCTCATGCACGCCCTCGACGGGACGCCGGTGCTCGTTCCTAATGTCCGGGATTCCGCATACCCGGCCGTGGGGAACGTATTCTCCACCCGCGAGCTGGTCTGCGATTATCTGGGCATCACCAAGGAGGAGCTGGTCCCGCTGCTGGTAAAGGCGATAAACAACCCTACGAAACCCGAAACGATGCGGAACTCGTCTGATGCGCCGGTGCTTGAGAACTCGCTTCCTTCCGTCGACCTCGGCTGCCTCCCGATTCCGCTTCACGCGGAAAAGGACGGCGGGCCGTATATCTCATCAGCGATTATAGTGGCTCAAGACCCCGAGCTTGGGCGGAACATCTCGTTTCATCGGATGATGGTGATTGGCAGGGATATGGTGGTTGTGCGCATCCTGCCGAGGCACCTCCAGGAGTATGTCAAGCGGGCGGGAGGGGAGCTCGATGTTGCCGTAATCGTCGGCGCGCCGATTAATGTCCTCCTTGCGGCTGCGACCTCAATCCGCCTCGGGCAGGATGAATTGGAGATAGCGAATGCCATCCAGCCGCTCCGGACCGTTAAACTTGGAAACGGCATCGAGATTCCCGCAGACTGCGAATTCGCATTTGAAGCAAGGCTCACGAAAGAGACGCATGACGAGGGGCCTTTTGTCGACCTCACCGAGACATACGACATCGTAAGGAAGCAGCAGGTCATGAAGTTCACGAAGATGCACCACCGGAATAATGCCATCTGGCACGTCCTCCTTCCAGGAGGCCTTGAACACAAGGTCCTGATGGGCATGCCCAGGGAACCTACGATTTTCAACGAGGTGAACAAGGTCTGCGAATGCCGGCGCGTCAACCTTACCCCGGGCGGATGCTCATGGCTCCATGCAGTTGTCTCCATCAAGAAGAAGAGCGAGGAGGACGGCAAGAAGGCCATAGAAGCGGCGTTTGCCGGGCACAAATCCCTCAAGCATGTAATCATCGTGGATGACGACATTGACGTGGACAATCCTGCTGATGTGGAATGGGCCGTGGCGACGCGCGTGCAGGCGGACAAGGACACGGTCATAAAGACGAAGCAAAAAGGCTCGTCGCTGGATCCGAGCGCGGACCCGCACACCTACGACACAACCAAGATGGGCATCGATGCCACGAAACCCCTAATCGCCCATGGAAAGAACTTCGACAAGGCGGAGTGGAAGAAGGTAAAGCCCGGGGATTACCTTTAATCCGGTGCAGGCAAAATGATGAAACTCACGGGAGAAGAGCAACGGATGTTCGACGGCGAAGCCGGAGAGGCCGCACGCGAATCCATGGATATACTGGTGGCGCTTGGGAAAATATACGGCGCGGAAAGGATGGTGCCGGTTACCAGCGTCCAGGTCTCGGGCGTCTCGTATAAGACAATAGGCGATGCCGGGCTCGATTACCTGAAAAGCCTTGCAGGCAAAGGCGCAAAGACGCGCGTGCCCACGTTCCTCAACCCAGCCGGCATGGATTCTGCGCAATGGAAGGAGATGCGGATTCCTGAGGACTTCGCGAAAAAGCAGATTGAGATCCTTGACGCGTACGCGACGATGGGGATTTCGAAGACCTGCACCTGCGCGCCGTATTTCATCGGGATAAGGCCGAAGAAAGGCGAGCACATCGCCTGGGCCGAGTCGAGCGCGGTCGCATTCGCCAATTCGGTGCTGGGCGCACGCACTAACCGGGAGGGCGGGCCGTCCGCCCTGGCTGCCGCAATCTGCGGTGTGACGCCGTATTACGGCCTCCATATCGAAAAGAACCGCGTCGCGAATGTGGTTGTGGACGTCAAATGCAACCTCAAGTCGATTGCTGATTTCGGGGCGCTGGGCATGGCCGTGGGCAAGCTTGCGAAGAGCAGGTATCCGGCGTTCCACGGGATAAAGGCAGCCGGGGAGCCGGCGCTCAAGGTGCTGGGAGCATCAATGGCGGCGACAGGGTCGGTACCGATATTCTTCATCGAAGGCATCACCCCGGAATACGCCCTGGCCGGTAAGCCGGAGATAATCGTGATTACTGAAAAGGACATACTCGCCGAGAAAAAGTCCGCGGACTCGGGCCTGAAACCGAACCTCGTCACGATTGGCTGCCCCCATGCCTCGCTCGATGAGATAAAAGATGTCGCCGGGCTGGTCGGGGCCAGAAAACCCACGTGCGAGTTCTGGGTGTGCACATCACGCAAGCTCAAAGAGGAGGCGAACCGGCTTGGCTACAACAGGCCGATTGAGGCGGCAGGCGGGCGCATTGTCGCGGATACATGCATGGTGGTCTGCCCACTCGAAGAGATGGGCTATGTCGTAACCGGCACGGATTCCGGGAAAGCCGCCGCATACCTCCCGAACCTGTGCAAGCAGAAGGTCGCGTTCGGGGATTTGGAGGACATCCTTTACAGGTGATGATTATGGCGCCCGAAGTGGACATGGTGTTTGGAGCGAGGCGGATTTCGCGGGGGAAGGCATCCGGCCCGGCATTGCTGAGCCCCGAGCCGGTAGGATTCCTGGGGGGCGTGGACCCGAAAAGCGGCGAAGTGATTGAGAAGAACCACCCTCTCGTCGGGAAGAATGTCGCGGGCCGCGTGCTCGTGTTTCCGCACGGCAAGGGCAGCACGGTCGGTTCTTACGTCATGCTGCAGCTGGCAAAAAACGGAAAGGCGCCGGCGGCCATCATCAACATAAGCGCCGAGCCGATAATCGCGGTGGGCGCGATAATATCAGGGATACCGATGGTCGACCGGCCCGGACTGGACGTTTTCTCCATAATCAAAGAGGGCATGATGGTCGAGGTGGACGGTAACGAAGGGAGGATAAGGATAATGGGAAATGAAAGAAAAAAAGAGAAAAAGGATCTGACAAGATGATCATCAGATTTCGCGCCAGCTCGTCCTGCCGCGCCTGCGCGAGTACCATTTTATAACGCGTCCGATATCCCACTCCGTTTTCAGTATCCAGCCGTACATCTTGGTCACCGACTAACTATTTTTCGATTGCTCTGATTCTTGCGCGGGCATGGGACCCGCAAACTGCACGGGCTTGAAGATAAGCTCCGTTTTACATGGGAGATAGGAAAAGGAAAAAAGACTTTATAACCGTTTGTATCGTCCGACGTAAAAAAACGTGAAAAAAAGAGGGGCGTTTCTGCGCCCCGTCGTGGAAAAATCACATGTGATTATGAAAATAAGGTGGAAAAAACACAAAAATCAGTCGACGCTTCCCTCGACGCATCTGGCGGAGTCGCCGTTGCAGATATAGTCGTCCCCGCAGTCGATGTCGTCGTAGGTGGCGGTATTGCCGTAGCAGTAATACTCCCGGACCTGGTAATCGCTCAGGCAATCATCTTCGAAATCGCCTGACGCGTCGCTCGTCACGCCGCGCTTGTAGATGTTGCTTCCACCATCGGTTTCGCTGCAATCGCCGGGTATGCAACGGTCGCTGAAGCACCAGGTTCCGCTCGGGCAGAGCTCATCGCTGAAGACGGCCGAGCCGTTTTCCTGGCAAACGTATTCCCTCACCTCGCCCTCATCGGCGCATTTGTCAGTGTATTCGCCGATTGTGAGGTATCCCTTGAGGAGAGTGACCTTGCCGCGCTTTGACGTGTCGTTTCCTGAATCCGTATCAGTGCACGACATCTGAAGCCAGTTGCATTGGCCGTCGGTGCATCCGTAACCGGACGGGCACTGGTTGTTTATCGACTCGAGCTTGTCTCCTTTGCAGTAGTATTCCTTGACCACGCTGTAATCGACGCATGAGTCGTTATATCCTGTGCCGTTATACATGACCGATTCGCGGCGATAGACGTCGTTTTGGGTTGGCCCGCTGCATCCGGCCTGCACCGGAGGAGTCGTGTTCTGCGTCGTATTCTGCGAAGGCTTGGGAACGCACCGCCCGTTTTCACAGGATTTGTTCTGGCCGCACTGGATTGTCGCCATCTGCATGGCGTTGTCCAGGCAGGCGTACTCCAGAAGCTGCTCCGAATCGATGCAATAGTCGGCTTGGCTCTCGTTGCCTTTTGACACAGTGCCCAAGACTGCCGAGTCCAGGCCTCCGTCGCTGTCGGTGCAGTTCGCTTCAGCCGGCACAACGCATGCGCCCTGATATTGGACGGAGATGCCCGCAAGCTCGGCCTCGCAGTCAGTCGCGTACGTAAAGTTATCCGCACCGCAGACAGGCCCGTCGCAGGTCTGGACCGGCAACGTGCCATTGGTCTGGTTCGTCAGGTTGGAACCGGTCTGGTTCCCGCTTCCCGGCCCGCCAGCGCACCCGACAGCCAACATCCCGGCTACCATAAGCAGTAATAGAACGCTTCTCATAACAGGGATTTGACAGTGCATATTTCTTAAAACCAGCCGCTTATGCGATTGAAAAACACTTTAAGCCAATAACAACCATTAAAAAACCATCTCACAGATATATATTTTCATAAACTATTAAGGTGAGGGTGGGAGATTGGAACTTAAACGCGATAAAATTACCGAAAGGGCTGAAAATAAGGGGGAAGCGAAAAGAAAGGCGCCATTTGCCGCTAAGGCGGTGCTTGTAGGTGCCATAGCAGGCGCCGCAGCGGCAGCCTGCACTCCAGATGTGAATATAACTGTAACTCCTTACGACCCGTACGCGGAGGATGCAGGAACTGGCGAGGCATGCATAGCGACATGCGAACCCAAGTCCGGCGTGCTCAGGGAGCCCGGGAACACAGCCGGAACCAACGAACTGCAGGTCGGCGGCGCGGTGTTGAGATTCACCGCACTCGTCGATTCCGGCCCGACAAAGGCGGCAACCCTTGAACTGGAGGGATGCGAAGGCGAAAAGCCCGCAGACTCGCTGACGAGCGGCGAGGTGGTCACCCTGACACTTAACAGCGGCGAATCCGCGGATGTCATCGTCGAGTCGATGGAATACGACGGCGCAGGGCTGAAAATCGAGGTCAGCGTCACTCCGCTGTGCGAAAGCGCGGATGCCGGCATCGACGGCAACGGCGGTGCTGACGGAAACGGCGGCGCAGGCGGCTCGGGTTAAGGGCCTCGCTGAGATAAGTTCTTTCTTTATCACTTTTTTTCATTTATCTTCGCAACTCTCTTCTTTTCTCATCTTTTGATTCCCTAGCTTGGCCCATTTTTCCAATCAAATCACTTTGCGGAACTGGTAGCCGTACATGCTGTTTTCGAACCCTTCGTAGATAGGGACGCGGACGGCTCCAGCGGAAACCAGGTTCCGGAAGAACGGGCCCATGTAGACAGAGCCGATGTCGGTCTGGCGCAGGGGATGCGGGCTCCCAACGGGTGGAAGCCATTCGTCTATGAACACCAGCGCCCCTCCGACAGAAAGCGCGTTCATGCTGGCGCTTATCATGTTGAACCTCTCCGTCTTTCCCTGGTTATGCATGCATTGGCGCAGCACGACGCAATCGCAGGATGCGGCCGCGGTCGGGATGTCCGCGAGAGTTGAGGCGACAACCGGGGTTGCGATGGGCAGGAAATCGACATACGGACGCTCGCCGCCCCTGGGATTCATCCCGATGCGAAGATGCTCGTCCATGGATGAGAATGCATGCATCACCGCCTGGAAGGCCGCCTCGCGGAGGGATGCCGCGCCGGGCGTCTCCGGAAGCCTGCCCTGCTCGTAATGCTCCTTCCGATATGCGATGAGGTACATGTGGTGGTGCCGGTCGATGGGGACTTTAAGCTGGCAGATATAACGCGCGCTCGGCAGTTGCGACATGATGCTGTCCTGAACCATCCTCAGGTCGGCAGGCCGCAGGCCGTCATTGAAGAGATATGCGAATCCAGGGCCGAGGGGCCCTCCCCGGTCGGAAAGGAGCGCAGGCCATTCGTCTATGATGACCATGACCCCCCGCTCCTTCAGCGTCCACCATGCATTGCGGAGGACTTTCAATTTCTCGGTCAGATGCCTGTTCTCATCTATGAACATGTAGTTGCTCTCGCGTTCCTGGCGCTGGACGTCGGAGTCGATGATGAGATGGAGCGTCTGGGAGAGGAAGACGGTATTGAATGTGCCCCGCTTGAAGGAAAGCTCGCCGAGATCCTCCGAGGCGTAAGTGAATTGGCAGGGATAATTCCGGAGCTTTTCCCGGGCGATTGCCTTCATGTCTTCCGACCAATCGTTTGCGGTTATCCGCAGGTTCGTAAGGCGGGATGGGGGGAGGAGGCGGCATACATGGTCGATGACAGAACCTGTCCCGCAGGTCATTTCCAGGATGGAATCGCCAATCAACGCGTCGGGATAAGCCGCGCTTTGGAGGGACACGAGCTGCCCGAGGAGGTTCGAGATTGCGAGTTCATGCCCGAGCATATGCCGGTCGTAATACGGCGCGAAGAGCTGGTATCGCAGGTTGTTTATCGCAACGGCATCAAGCCGGGACAGAAGACTGCGGATGCCCGCCTCGTCTTCCGATACGCGCTCGCCGAAATCACGAATCCGCAGGGACAGTTCCCTGCAAACATTATCATCATGCCCGCGGCCTGTTTGCGCCGGGGCCGCTATCACGCCGCTTTTATGGGGGCCTGGAGCCGGCCCTTCAAGGAGCGGCTGGACCCCGCTGGTGTGCCTGCGGTTGCATGCGCCATCTTGCCCGATAACGGCCGGGCCTGAAACGCACTGGGGCTTGGGAGTGTCACGGTTCGCAACCATCGGATGGAAATGGATGACGAAGGATTAAAAGGCAAATCGTGAGGATAGAAAAAATTCATCGCCCAAGACCAGGTATTGACATTTATTCGCGTCAATATGCTGCCATTCAGGCATGCTTGCCTTTTCCGGAGATTTCGTCGAATCCGGTACGCGCCCGTTTCTCGCGGTATGCCCATTCCATCAGCGCTTTCAGGTTCGTGATGTCGGCCGCGTTGTAGCGGACAAGCCGGTCCAGGACCGCGGGCTCTTTCCTTTTGAGATACCTTTGCCAGAGAAGCACGGCGTCATAGCCGTTCATCCCTTTCAAATCGTCTTCCCGCTCCATGCCGAAATGCTGCTCTATTTTTTTCAGCCCGCCGCGGACATCGAGCGAAGCGAGGAGGAAGCGGAGATCCACATGGAGGGGCGGAAGCCGGATTCCGGGGAAGCTTTTCCGTATGAAGGGGAGGTCGAACATCGAGCCGTTGAACGTTATGACCGTGTCGTATTCCGCGATATCGCGGCGGAAATCGGCAAGATTGACGCCGTGCACGTAGCTATGGACTTTCTCCCCGTCGAATAATCCGACGACGGTCATGTAATCGGTCGCCGGGGCGAGGCCGGTCGTCTCGATATCGACATAAGCCACGCGGGAAAAGCTCGGAAACGCCCTCCACGCCTCTCCCTTTGGAAGGGCTTCCGAGAAGAACGCCGCATCCCGCGCTTTCAGCGCGTCGCTCGAGCGCTTTATCCTGCCGCACAAGGACCGGTGGTATTGTGAATCGCCGAAGCGGGCAATGAAGTCATCCCATGCTGAAATGCCGCTCTCCCAGAGCCTCCGCTCGCGGCGGGGCCCGAAATCCGGGAGATGGATGAACGTATGCTCCAGCATGATGGATATTCGCGGTCAAACATTATTAACCTGCGCGGAGAATCGTGAGCGGTGCGTTTATGACAGTCATGGATTACGAACTGATGGCGCGGCTTTCTGAAGCGGACGGAGTCAGCTCGCAGGAAGGCGAAGTGGCGGGCATCATGGTTGCCGAGTTCAAAAAGCGCGGCCTGAAGACAGAGGTGGACAATTTCGGCAACGTGCTCGCGTATAAGACGCTTGGACGGAATCCGCTCATCCTTGCCGCGCACATGGACGAGATTGGCCTGATGGTCAAGCATATCGACGAGAAAGGGTTCCTGAGGTTCATCAAGATAGGGGGAATCGACGACCGGACGCTCGCCAACCAGCAGATAATCCTGCGGACTCCGTTGGGCCTCGTGAATGGCGTTATCGGCATGAAGCCGCCGCACATAATGAAGGACGAGGAAAGGAAGAGCGTTGTCGGCCATGGCAGCCTTTTCATAGACATCGGCGCCGGAAGCGACAAGGAGGCCCGGCTCATGGGCGCGGAAATAGGGTGCGTGGCCACATTCCCTACGAAGTTCTGCAGGCTGGGAAAGAAGATGATGTGCGGGAAGGCGCTCGACAACCGGATTGGGTGCTACGTTTTACTCGAGCTTTCGAAGGGACTCCCCGACAATGTCGTCCTGATGGGGACTTCCCAGGAGGAGGTGTCCACTTTCGGCAAGGGCGCGATGACCGCGAGCTACCGGCTGGAGCCCAGGGCGTTCATCGCAGTCGACACGTCGGTGGCCGGTGACCACCCGGAACTCAAGCCTGATGACGCGCCGCTAGCCCTAGGGAAGGGGCCGTGCATCGCGCTTGTGGAAGCGGGTGCTCGGGGGAATGTTGCGGATAGGAAGCTTGCGCAGAACCTCCTTCGGCTGGCAAAGAAGGCGAAGGTCAAGGTGCAGATAGAGGTCTTCGACGGCGGGGCCACGGACGCGTCATCCGTGCACAACATCAAGGGCGGAATCCCTTCGATTGCCGTGGGGATTGCAACCAGGTACATCCACTCCACGGTAGGCGTCGCGCACGAGGACGACATCCGGATGAGCATCAAGCTCCTTGGGGAAATCGCCAGGGAGCTCTGAAGCCGGCGATTGCCCTACGCAGCCCGACCCGCGGGCTTGCGCATTCAGTAGGGTGAAAGCTCCCGGATGCGGTTATTCGCATCGGTCAGGACCCTTTTTGGGTCGAATTCCATCGCATAGATGTCGCCGTAGTTCCGCTCTTCGAACGCCCGCGTGTCCGCATCGGTCGCAACCAGGATGACATTGAAAAGTTCGCCCTCCCGGCACAGCGGAAACACCAGGACATTGCTGAATGCGGAACGCCAGGTGTCGTATGCATATTGAAGATACCCGCCCCTCTCGACCTTCGCGATGATGTTTATGGCGCAGATTCCGCCTTGGGTGAGGCGGGATTTCATCTCATGCGCGAATTCCACCGTGGCAAGGTGGGGGACGGGGGATATCCCCGCGAACGCGTCCATGACCGCGATATCGTATTTGTCCGCAGATTTCTGGATGAACTCACGGGCGTCGCATTCGTGGAGTTTCGTGCGGGCGTCCTCTTTCAGCGAAAAGAAGCGTTTGCCAAGCGTTATCGCGTCCCCGTCGATATCCACCCCGTCCACATGGATGTTTGGGAACGCGCCCTTCAGCACCTCTATAATCGTGCCGCCGGCCACGCCGAGAACCAGGGCGCGCTCCGGGTTTTTCAATAAGCCGAACGAGCGGATGACGAACGACGGGTAAAAAAGCGCCGGGGAGCCGTCAGGATGCTCCGCGCTCGATAGGATGCCGTCCAGGAAAAGGCAGCGGACAGGTTTCCCGTCCATCAATGAGTCGAAGATTGCAGCGTACGAATATCCGGTCCTGCCGCTATGGACGAGCGTCCCGGATTCGAGGCCGAATTCGGCAAGCACGGCGTTTTTAACCATCGGCACCAGCTCCCGGAAAGCAAACCCGATGGAATCATTCCCCTTCAGGCGCAACGCCTGCAGGCGTTCCCATGGGATGGACGGCCGCATTTCTTTAAGTCCGGGCGGCGCATCCATGGCAAGCGCGCGGAGTTCTTCAATGGATGAGCGGAGGCGGCGGGAATCGCACCCGGGTTCGACCGAAGACTCGATATCCTGCACGCCCTGGTACATCCGGATTAAATGCTCGAGAAAGCCCGCATCCATTGCATGCCACCCTGGTTGGAATCAAACGATTTCCCTGCAAGCGCTTTTAATCCCCCTCAGGGATATATATGCATGGGAAGCGGATACGGCCAGAGACACCCAAAGGACCACTGGCATTTCTTGAAGAACATGATTCACGGGGCGGACGTCATAGTAGAAGTGCTCGACGCGCGGGATATCGAGGGGACGCGGCTTGAAATCGCCGAGAGGTGGGCAGGCTCGAAAAGGCTGCTAGTCGTTGCGAACAAGTCCGACCTGATAGCCCCGGGCGCAAAACTGCCGAAATTGCAGAACAAAGGCATAGCGATGAGCGCCACGGAAGGGGGGACCCCGGGAAGGCTGCTCCTCGTGCGCTCGATAATGCAGCGCAACGTTTCGAGGCCGCTTAAGGCCATCTTCATCGGATACCCGAATGTCGGCAAAAGCTCGCTGATAAACCTCCTTGCGCACAGGCAGGCCGCGAAGGTGTCTCCTGTTGCCGGCACTACGAAGGACATCCAGTGGATTAGGATAAGCGACCAGCTCATGGTCAGCGACTACCGGGGCATGTTCCCGAAAAGCGAGAAGAAGGCTGAGCTCGTCCGCAAGGGCGCCGTCAAGCTCGGCTCCGAACAGGAGAGGCATGCATTCGAATTCGCCGAAAGGGCGCTCAAATCCAAGGTGCAGATAACCTGGCTGGAAAAAAGATACGACGTTGACTTAAGTTCCGCACAATGCTCTGAAGATGTCCTAAGGCTGATAGCCATCCGCAGGGGCTGGACATTGAAGGGCGGGGAGCCGAACGTCAGCGAGGCGGCAAGGCACCTCCTCAGGGCGATGGCAGAGGCGCCGGAAATCTGAAAAACGAGGAAATGCGGGTCCGGGTTTGGTGTTATATTTATATATTTTATGGTAGAATAAGTATATTATGAACACCATGACCCACTCAGTCGAACCACCATCCTCCAAGGGACAAAAAGCCCAGGGAAAGACCGAAAGAAAAATCAGGATTCTTGCAGTGGATGACGAACCGGTTTTACTCAAGGTGTACGCGCGCATACTCGGCAAGGCTGGATATGATATTCACATAGCTGAAAGCGGCGAGGTAGCGCTTGAAGCGTTCAAAGCTGATAGATTCGACCTTGTGCTCAGCGATTTCAACATGCCGGGAATGAACGGCCTTGAGCTCCTTAAGGCACTGAAAACGCTCGACCCCTCGGTAAGGATGGTAACGGTTGCCGGTGGCGTTACCCCCGAGCAGAAAGCCAAGCTGAGGGAACAGGGAGTTATCTCGATACTCGACAAGCCGATAGATTCATCGGTCATACTAGCGGCAGTTGAAAGTGCGCTCCGGGCCCCGTTCGCGAAAGAGGAGCCCATGGCGGATAATATTATCGGGGCGGTAAATGCCCTCGCACGCATCCTTTACGTTGATGATGACATGGATTGCAGGGATACCATGGCGGACCTGGGCGCATACCTTGGCTTTAATATCAGCACCGCCGCCAACGGAAACGAAGCGCTGGACATTTTCATGAAGAGCCCGGTGGAAGTCATTGTAAGCGATTTGCATATGCCAGGGATGAACGGCCTGGCGCTTCTGCAAGAAATCAAAGCGATTGCCCCCAGAACGCAGGTGATAATCGTGAGCGGAGAGGCGAGCCGCGAGGAGAGGCAGGCATTGCTCGATGCCGGGGCGTTCCAGGTGCTCCGGAAGCCGGTCGAACTGGCGCTGCTCGCCAGCACGGTGAACGAAGCCCTTGCGGAAAGCACACTTTAAAATCACGGCTCCGAATCCCGGTATATGCTATCATATCGGAAAGGTTCGCGGGCAGAGCGCGAACTTATCGACCATTTCTCTACGAAAGGGTTTTGCGTGATTAGGGCGGCCGGAAGCGGCGTGAATTCGCTTAGCCCCGACATCCTCGTTTTCAAAAGGGGCATGCAGTTCGGCATCGAGGCGAAAGCCCATGAGAAGCAGAACCTGAACATAGACAGGGAGCAGTTCGACAACCTAAAAAGATGGGAGGACGTCAGCGGCATAAACTGCTATGTCGGATGGAGACGGAACCGCGAGCCATGGTATTTCCTTCCGCTTTCGATTTTCAAGGAGAGCGAAAAATCGTACGGCATCAACTGGGGCAACGCCCAGGCGCTCGGAAAAAAACTCGAGGAGTTCGAACGATAGGGGGGATTGGGAATGCAAAAATTGTTTATCGCGCTCATTATCGGGTTGATGCTGGCAGGCTGTCCGCTCACGAAGAATATGAACGACAGCGACACGGGAACCGGAAGCGGCGGCGTAGGCACCGACAGCAGCGGAACAACCGACGTAGGCGGAACAATCGTCGTGCAGGAGAACAATAGCGGCATGAGCGACCCATCCAGATGCAACAACCTGCCCGCAGAGCAGATGGCGGACTGCCTCGAGCAGTCGATGGGGGGCTGAACCAGGTCAGGGCCTCGGAGGCAGGTAGTTCAATCCAGACTGCTTGGTTATAACAATCGAATCATATCCCTTGACAAAGTCCGGGAACGCCCGCTTGAGCCGGTTCATCACATCCATCGCATCCTCAACCCGCCGGACTTCCATCTCGAGCTCAAGGTCCCAGGCGCCGAGGGCGGTCGTCAGGGCGAACACGCGCGGCTCGCGACCGCAGAAGCGGCAGATGGATTCGAGAGATTTCTTGTCTATGTTGTGCAGGCTGATGAACGTCTTCATGAACACTATTCCGAGCGTGCCATAATCCAGGTCCATCCCGAACTTCGTGATTATCCCCTTCTTTCGCATCGCCGACACGCGGTTGAATACCTTCTGGGGGGAGAGCCCCGCGGCTTTCGCGACGTCCGAGAAGCTTTTCCTCGAATTTGGCACGAGCTCGCGGAGGATTGAGTAATCGGAGGCGCTGATTGGGGATTTCCCCGGCTCCTCGCCGTATTTGACCGCATGGACGGAGGGGTTTTCCGGAAGGAGCCATTTCCTGCTGTAATAGAACCAGTTGATGTTGTGGATTATCTCCTTCTCGTATATGTTCCGGCTGAAGCGGTCGAGGATTTTCGATAGCGTCTTGTAGAACGCGAACGACGATGGCGCCCAGGTGCAAAAAAGCGCGTCCCACCGCCCGCTCGAACGCGCAACCCAGCCGACCTCCGGGAGAGAGGACAGGTATGCGAAGAACTCCGCCTCCTTTTCCTCGTCCGTGTCCTGGAAGCGCACGTAGGTCTTGATGTTGGAGAAGCCGAACCGGGCGGTGTCGACATGCGTTGTGAAGCCCGAAACGACCTTGTCGTCGATAAGCCTTCTGATGCGGTAGTTGACGGTGTCCTTGTTGCTTCCGACCCTCCTTGCGATGTCCCTTGAGGACTGCCTGGAATCGATGTCGAGCTGTGCGAGGATTTTCCTGTCGAGGAGGTCAGGTTCCATTGTTAATCAATAATATCAAATGCCTTATAAAATCTTGTTTTTGAGGCATTATTTAATGTAAAAATTAATTATTGTTAAAAATTTAGTTATAGTCAGGTGAACTATATGACTATAACAAAACCAGAAGGGAGGGCCATCCTGGTGTTTCCTGCGGCCGAATCCAGGAGGCCTGTGTCGCTGGATAGGAACTTCCCGCCGATGGGAATCACGAAGCTCGCAACCAGGCTGAAGAGGACGATGCCCGGCATTGAGGTCGTGCTTGTAGATGAGGCTTACCAGAAACTCCCGGAAATAAAATCTGGGGATATCGTCGGAATCACCTGCACGACGCTAAACAGCGCGAGGACCGCGGACATCGCCCGGCTTGCAAAAGCCGCAGGCGCGCGCGTTGTTGTCGGCGGGCCGCATGCCAATCATCGGCCAGTCCAGGCGCTCACGGAAGTAATTGAAATAGACCAGGTCGTGATTGCGCACGGGGAGGAGGTTTTTCCGCGCATTGTCAGAGGGGAGCTTCGCGACCCGATAATAATGGGCACACTCGGATGCAGGACGCTTCCTGAGCCGCTTCCGGACGTGTCGCTCTGGGGCAACCTGGCGGCCTACGAGGACGTGTTCCGGAAGGGAGGATGGGCGGGGGAGTATGCCGATGCTGTTTTCCTTGAGACCCAGCGCGGGTGCACGCAGTCGCCCAGATGCAGCTACTGCGTCCGCGGGCCGGCAGGAATAAGGCGCATAGCCAGGGAGGAGTTCTGGGGCATCGTTAAGGAGATATGGGGCGCACGGCTCGGCGGCATCCCTTCCAAGTCAGTTCCAGCCCCGGCCTCACCGAGGCAGGGCAAGCTCCTGATATTTGACTTCTCCGATGAGTTCATGGCAATGGGGAAGCTGAGGATTGCCCACCTGAAGGAGCTGGCTGCGCTTCGGCCGGATTGGCTGGACGGAAAGGTTGAGTTCCTTGCGTACGCCAGGCCTGACCAGATAGACTCCCCGGAAGTGGCGGACCTGATGCGCAGGGTGGGGGTGACCAAAGTCTCACTTGGGATAGAGTCCGGCGACCCCGGCATGCTGGTGCGCATGAACAGGAAGATGACGCTTGACGACCACAGGCTAGCTGTCAGGCTCCTTTCCGAAGCCGGGATAAAGATATACCCGAACCTCCTGCTAGGCGGATTGGACGAAACCGCGGAGAGCATGAGGCGCACTGTGGAACACTTCAAGGAGCTCGTGGAGCTTGCAAAAGGCGCGGTCTATAGGGCGGGTGCGAGGTTTGTGGTACCGTTTCCGGGCTCGCTGGACTTCGCCAGATTGCTTGAACGCCTCAGGGCTTCTAGCGTGCGGAAGCTGGCTGCAAAGGCGGAGCGCTACGACAATTCGTTCGTGATGGACCCTGCCGAGCTGGAGCGGGACTATGTGGAGCTCTGCACCTCCATCACGGTGCAGGAAGGGATAGACGCGCATGCGGAGATGCTGGGGTTCGCAAGGTCGCAAGGAATCGGAATGTCGGACAAGCCGTTTTTGAGCTGATATCCGGTTTCCCTTCTTTTCTTAACCCAGGACTTCCTTCATCCGGTCGATGCGGTAATTCGTGATTGGGACGCATTTTTTTATCGGCGTCGGACCATACCTGCGGTGCAGGATGGAGCCGGCGTACGCAATCATCGCGCCGTTGTCGCGGTTGAACTCGTCGGGAGCGACACCGAACCGGACATCATCCTCATCGCACATCGTTTTCAGCATCCCCTGGAGCCTGCGGTTCTGGGCTACGCCGCCGCACACGACCAAGCCGCGCTTTCGGCTGAGGAACAAGGCGCGCTCTGCGACTTCGCAGGTCATCGCGAACCCCGTCTCCATGAGCGAATAGGCGACATCGCGGTGCGGGTGGGTGGTTGCGGCTTTCTCCGCAGCGGTCAGAAGGCCCGAAAAAACCAGGTTCATCCCCTTCACGGAATATGGCAGCGGGATATATTTCCCCCCTTCCGCGAGCTTCGCAAGCGCACCGCCGTTCGCCTGCTCCATCTTGATCGCCCTGGCGAAATTGTCGAACATGTTGCCGATGCCGACATCCAGCGTCTCGCCCAGCACATGGTAATGCCCTGATGCATCCTCGAGCAGTATCTGGCTGTTGCCTCCTGAGAGGTAGAGGACGAGGGGGTTCTCCATGCCGCAAACATGCTCGCTGATTTTGGCATGGGCGAAGCAGTGGTTCACGCCCACCAGGTCTTTGCCATGGCGAAGCGCCAGGTATTTGGCGCCTGCGATGCCGACCGACAGCGGGGCGCCTATTCCTGGCCCCTGCGAGAACGCTATCAGGCCGACGTCCTTCATCTTAAGGCCGGCAATCTTTAGGCTCTCCGACAGCACGCGCGCGAACGACTCGGCGTGATGGTCCGCCATTTTCCGGGGAATCAACCCTTCCTTGCCGCCGGAGTAGGTGTCTATCACGTTGGAAAGCCGGGCGCCCCCGTCCATTATCCCCATGGACAGGGTGTGGGCGGTGCATTCGATTCCCAGGACCTTCATGAAAACATCCTCATGAAAGTGATGGATATGGCGTTGTAGGCCATGTGGGCGAGTATGCATGGCGTCACGCTTTTTGTCAATTTGAACGATGTCGCGAGCACAAGCCCTATCACGCAAGCCCCGAGGACTTCAACTATGGAGCCGTATGCGAAATGCATCAGCCCAAAAAGCAGGGCCGACGCGATGATTCCGGTGCGTTGCGTCAGAAAGCCCCTGAAGAACAGCTCTTCGGTGATTGGAGCGCCAACGACTGCGAATATCAGGACAATCAGCGGAAGCGATGCAATCTTATCCGACACCTTCTCCTGGTCGTTGAAGCCGAGCAGGATAGCCATGATTCCGAGTGCAAAAAGCACGAGGAATATCGCGCTGAGCGTCATGGCGCCATAGAAAACGCCGTCTTTCAGCCTGCCGGGAAACCCGATTGCGGAGAATGTCGATTTCAAGTCTTTTTTCCAGAGGAAAAACAGGGCAAGCGAGAGCAAACCCAGATGTATCGCGCCCGAGCCCGCGTATGTGGCATATTCGCCCAGGGGCTGGCAGATGCCGGCGTCCGAGAACTGGCATGCTAGGACTGAGATGAAAACGAGTATGGAAAAAATCGAGAGAATAAGAAAAAAGGATTTCATTTTTTCTCGAAGTAGCCGCACTTGCCGCAGGAGCGCCTGTCCTTGTGCTCGGCCAGCCTGACACCGGAACCGCATCTTGGGCAGGATTTCCCCGGCTTGTAGCCCTTCGGTTTCGGGGGCGCCTTCTTTTTTCCAGCAGTCGCGCCGCCTGCAGGTTTTTTCTTGTCTTCAGCCATGGTAATCACTCTTTCCTCTTCCTAGGCGCTGCAGCGGCCTTCTTTTTCTTCTCCGGTTTCGGCATGAGGCCTTCCCTCACCTTGATGAATATCGGCTCGGTGGCCATCAACTTCTCCTTTGCCGAATAAGCGTGGATGGTGACTTTCACGGCCTTGCGCCCGAACGAGCTTGCCACTTTGCGGAGCACGACGAGTTCCGGGTTCGCGGCGATTTTCTGGCACACCGCATCCTTTATCTGCGCCCGCTTCGGCGTTGCCCCGTCGAAGCTCACTTCCGCCTCGACCTCCTTTCTTTCGAGGAGCTTATTTTCCGTTGTATTTATGAGATTGACGTTCATTTTATCCTCTCCATTTTCTTCCTTCCCATCGCTTCAAGCAGCTCGGCTTCCTTGCCCGGCGCCGCAGCGCTCAGCAGGTCGGCCGGCACCTCGATGTCATAAACCTCGTTGCTCGTCTGGTCCATGACCTGGGCGTTCGTGCCCGAAACTGAAAGTATCATGACGTTCTTCCGGTCTATGATGGGGCACTCCACGTCTGCGTCACCTGGTGTGAGCAGCGTCTTTTTCTGCCCTTCGAATATGCCCATGGCAGTGACCCTCATTTTCGCCGCCCCGTGCTTGCCCGGCTTCGAGCTTTCAATGTCGACGACCTTGCACGGGATGTCTTCTATGAGGACGTATTTCCCGACTCTGAGTTCCTTGGCTACCGCGTATACTTTCTCGACCATCAATACACCTGGCGATAATGAGAACTATAGGTTATAAATCGTTAAGGTTTTTAAACCAAGATTATGGCATTCGTTGATTCGCACACCCACCTTTATGACATGAAAAAGGGGTACGCCCTGCCGCCGGACGTGTTTCCGGTCGTGGTCGGGTATTCCCACGGCTCCAACCAGAAGACGGTTGAGGTGGCGCGGCGCGGCGGGTACCCGTTCGTCCTGGGAATCGCGCCCCAGACGACCATCAAGGAGGGCATTTCCAGGATAGACGAGTGGGTGGAGTTCATACGGACGAGCAGGCCGAATGCCATCGGGGAAGTGGGCCTGGACTACAAATGGGCGCAGACGCAGGAGCATGTCGATGGCGAGAAACGCGTCTTTGCAAGGATGGTCGCGCTTGCACGCGAGATGGATTTGCCCCTCGTGATACACTCCCGAGACAATCCTAATGATAACGGCCTCCCCAAATATGCCGTCGAAGACATACTGGGGATGGTCGGCGGAATGCGCTTCCTGATGCATTTCTATTCCGGGACCGAGGAGCAGGCCCTGAGGATAATCGGGATGGGCGGGCTCATATCCATGGCGCACATGCGCTCCAAGGAGAGGAGGAAAGTAATTAATAGTGTGCCGCTGGATAGACTGCTTGTCGAGAGCGATTCGCCGTACATCGGCAGGACTCCTGAGAGCGTCCGTGAAGCCGTTGGCTACATAGCCGAGGTCAAGGGCTTGGATGCTAAGATGGTCGAAGATGCGACCGCGCGGAACGCCATGAAATTCTTCGGGTTCAGATTGTGAGCAAATGTTCGACTTGAGCGGCATATTCGGGAAAAAAGAAGGCGCAAGAGGAGCGAAGGCCAAGCCGGACATCGCCCTCCTTGTTGACGGCCCGAACATCCTGCGCAAGGCTTTCAACGTCGACATGCTCGAGATAAAGAAGGAGCTAAGCAAGTACGGCAACATCCGGGTTGCACGGATTTACCTCGACCAGTACGCCTCGGACAAGCTGATTGAGGCGATGGTGAACCAGGGTTTCGAGACCGAGGTGACGACCGGGGATGTGGATGTCACGATGGCCATAGAAGCCATGGAGTATGTCCTCGACCCGAATATCGACACGATTGCGCTCATGACGCGGGACACGGACTACCGTCCGGTGCTGGTGAAGGCGAAGGCAAGGGGAAAGAAGACGATAATAATAGCCACAGATGTCGCTTTCAGCGCCGCTCTCCGGAATACGGCCGACCGCATAATCATTTTCAAGGGCCCCGGAAGGATTGAAACCATCGTGAACAGCGATTGACTTATAAATCCTATCATGAATGATTAGAAAACTTTAATTTTTTGAGGTGAAATTATGCCAGAGAGAAGACCGTTCGACGTGCTGAACAGCTCCCTTAACAACACCGTCATCATCGGTATGAAGGGCGGCGCAGAATTCAGGGGTGTCATGGTAGCCTACGATGTCCACATGAACATCGTGCTCGAGAAGGCGGAACAGCTCGTTAACGGAGAAGTGAAGCGGGGCGTCGGCACCGTGCTCCTGCGCGGCGATTCCGTCACGTTCATCTCGCCAGCCTGATGTTTTTTATTCATTATTTTTCTATATCTTATAATTGTCCGAAGTCAAACCGGCTGACGTTTGATCAAACTTTGACCGAAGCCATGGCGTAGGAAAGTTTGGGCTCGTAGCTCAGCAGCAGAGCGCTCCCTTGGCATGGGAGAGGCCGGGGGTGCGAGTCCCCCCGAGTCCATTTTCCACTTGAAGGGCAGTGATAATCAGGTTTTCTCTAGGAAAATGGACTGTTTTGACCCGCAGGTCAAAGACAAGTCCAAAATTCATCTGTTCCCAGTTTCCAGTCTTAAGTAGTTCCTCACGAATTTTGGACGGGAAGTGAAATCCGCAGGATTTCACTACGAGTCCATAATCCATGTGTTCCTAGCTTCAGGTTTGAGCATATTCTCAGGGATTATGGACGATTTTGGAACCCGCAGATTCCAAACGGAAGTCCATTTTTCATAAGCCACTAGTTTTAATTCCCTGGATTTTCTTTGGAGAATGACTGCGCGCGGAGCGATAAAAACCGGAAGAGCCGGGGAACCCCCGGCCCGCCCGGCCACTCCAGGTTGGGAGATCTGGAAGCGTCAGATAATTTCCAATGCCACAGCATCACAGCCGTTTAGATTGCATCCACTGATATCGCCAGCTTAACCACGGTCGCGTTTGCCGAAACAGGGACCAGTGTTATTTTTTTCCCGTCCGCAGCCACATTTATGGTGGTCGTCAATCCCACGGGGCACTTCTGCGCTGATGCTGTGGCTGCCCCGCCGCAGGAGATGCCGATGATTGCATCAGACCCGCTTTTGCCAAGATAATCGAAACTGTAGCCGCCGACAGTCTTGGGCGTCCCGTAGACGATATACCCGTTGAAAGCGGCGCTGGATGAAAGCGCACAGGCTGATTTGGAATCCGGTTTGGACATGTCCGGGGACAGGTCCCTTCGCCCGATATCCACTGAAGCCAACGCATCCCGAGCGGAATCCGCCTTTCCTTTCAGGTCTTTCAGATCATTCGCACCATCCTTGCGCCGAACAGACTCTCCGATTCCGGCATCCATATCAGGCATTGGCGGAAGAGACGTGCTGTCTGGGTTGCCGCATGCTGAGGCCAATGATAGGCTGGCGGCGATAAAAAGCTGCGCCCAAGGTTTCCTGTTCCTGTTTTGATTATCCAAATCGCGTGATTTTATCCTCATAGTCATAGATTTCACCCGTTTTTCCTTAGATGGCCCCCACTGTAATCGATATGTTCACCACGGTCGCGTTCGCAGAGACAGGGACTATTGTTATCTTCTTGCCGTCCTGCGCGACGTTAATCGTAGTCGTTAATCCAATCGGGCATTTCTGGGCCGATACGGTGACAGCCCCCCCGCAGGAGATGTCGAGCAACGCATCCGACCCGCTCTTTCCTATATAATCGAAACTATAGCCCCCAACCAGCTGCGGGGTTCCGGATGTCAAGTAACCGTTGAAGAAGCCAGCCGAAGCCGTGAGGCATGCGGGTTTTGCATCCGTTGCGGCGATATCCGTTTTCGAATCCGGCTTGCCGTAATCAGAAACGGATTTATCCTTGTGCGCGGAATCGTTCTTCGCATCATTATGCATATCGATTTTTGACGGGGATTCGGCATGGCTGAAATCTATTATCCGATTATCACGGATAACGTCACTGGTGCTTGAATCATGCCTTCCATCATTGCCCGCCGTGTCCGGAAGAGCAGGCAGGCCGTGGGGATTGAAAACACATCCTCCGGAAAAAAGCGCAAATGCGAGGAATGGGGCGCGCATGCCGGTGGCGCGGCTGTTCCGACCGGTTTTTTCATCACGCAGTTGGGTTCTGAGTTTCATGGCATAACCTCCTGATTATATCGAACCCACGGTTATCGACATGTGCACGACCGTCGCGTTTGCGGATATCGGGACAATGGTTATCTTTTTCCCGTCCGCAGCTACGGTTATCGCAGACGTCAATCCCATCGGGCATACCTGCGCCGATGCAACGGCAGTTTTACCGCAGGAGATGCCGATTGAGACATCCGACCCGCTCTTGCCAAGGTAATCGAAACTGTAGCCGCCGATTGTCTTTGGCGTCCCATAGACGATATACCCGTTGAAAGCGGCGTCTGCTGAAAGCGCGCAGGCGGAATTGGCATCCGTTGCAATGGAATCCGGGCTGCCGGCTTCCTTGGCCAGCGGCTTCCCATCCACGGAGGTTTTTCCGTCGGAATGCGCCAGGTCCTTCGTCGAAGAATCATGCCCCGCCTTTGCGTCGTAGCCATGGCCGGCGTCCAGCGCCTGTCCTGCTTCGGTTTTTTTGGCGTCTGACTGCGCCTTGCCATCGGCTTTCGTTTTGAAATCCGAAACGGATTTGGAATCGGCTTTTTTCAAATCAGGAAACCCGGAATCCAGGTTGCATGGCACTGAAACTGTGAGTTTCACGGTTCCGCCCGGCGCCCCCCAATCCTTGGTGCTGATACCACTGGAGATATTTTCCACTCCGACATCAAGGACTTGTCCGTCAACGGTCACCTGCTTCGAGGCGCCGCTTGAAACCTTCAATGATGCCTTCACCTTGCCGCACAGATCCAGAATCGAGAGATGGGCGCTCGTCACCCCGCTTAAGGTCTCCACGCCTTCGAATCTCACCTGGTAATACGTGCTCAGCGGCAGGAGCCCCCCCTTCAGGTCCAACGTCCCGCCCAGGGCAAGCCATCCTGAGGCGAGCGATGAGGAATTCGAGCATGCAAGCAGGCCGCCTGAAGAAGCGCACGCGTCCGCTGAGACCATGTCTGCGACCTTATAGTCGGCAGCGAGGAAATCGTTCCTTGAATCGGAACGCACGTCAGACGGGGTGCCGTCGGACAGCTTTTTAAAGTCCGCATTTGCCAGGTCGCGGCGGGCATCCGCCGCAGTATCGCGGATGCTACCGCCGTCACGGCGCGTGTCCGACACGGGGCCGTCCTTTTTAGACGGCATCGGGACGAAATTGTCCATCTCGACGCTGCCGCATCCCGCCCCTGCGAGCATGCTCCCAGCCAGCAGAAGCTTTCTCCAGCTACCCCTTGAGGCTTCATCTGCCTTCCTGCTTCCCAAAACCCCGCTATTAATCAGTGTTTTCATTTCAGATACCTCCCTTTGTCCCATTTCCCCATCATTGAAGGATCATCCGGGTTTGTTCGTCCCGTCTCGTGAGTCTAGCCCGCCATCGCCATTGCAGACGGGCGATACCGCGACTTTCAATTTTAGGCCGGCACTGTCGTATTCCATCGATTCGAGCCGCACAAGGAACGAATCCGCCCCGATAGTAAGCACGGAAGAAGCGCCTGGGCTAAAAGTCGCGTTCGCCTTGTAACCACAGCCTTCGAGCTGAAGATATGCCGCCTTGGTGCTGCCCGAATCCTTCAGTTCCACCAGGCTCAAGGTCGCGTTCCCCACGGAAACCTCGTTAGGCCCGGCGCTGCTTCCGCTCTCACGGAGGGTGAGCGTCTGGTTGAGGCAGGAGGATTTGGAAGTGCATCCCGCATCCTGCGCATTCGGGTCGTATGGGATGTTGCGGATTGTGATATCCGGGACGCATCCCGCGCCAGCAACCGCGCCAAGAAGCGCGGCTTTGGCGATAAAGCCGGCAGACCTGCCGCGAGACGTCTCCTTTTCCAAAATACCGTTTTTCATTTTCATATTCCCACCCCGCTCTCGTTTTCCTCCCCAGGCGTTTGCACGCCTTCTAATACACTTTGATAAACCAAATGCAACATATCTGGTATATAAATAATGTCGTCCCCCAAAGGGGGGACAAAATCGAAAACCATTTATATATGCGCTGGGAGGGATTAGGCATGGAAGCGAAGACGCTGGAAAAAATCGGGCTGACAAAAGGCGAGATCAAGGCATACCTTGCGTTGCTGAAAGCAGGGCCGGGGCCGGCAGGTGCAGTTTCCAAGAACTCGGGCGTTTCAAGGTCCAAGGTATACATGATACTGGACAAGCTCGAGAAGAAGGGGATGGCTTCGCACGTGGACAAGCGCGGCGTGCGCCATTTCCAGGCGGTCGAACCCTCTAAAATCAGCGATTACCTGAAAGAGCGGCAGGATGAATTGGGGAAGCTGATGGAGGAGTTCGAGCAGTTCCTTCCGCAATTGGTTGCGTACCACCAGAGGCAGGAGCAGGTGCAGAGCATCACCGTATATCAGGGCTTCAAGGGTTTGAGGGTTTCGCATGAACACATATACCTCAAGCTGAAACGGGGGGACGGATACTGCGTCATAGGAGCTCCACGCGCCAATACCTGGGGGCAGCTCGAGCGGTTCTGGGTCCTGGACCACCGCAAGAGGGCTGCGGCCGGAATCGGCTGCAAGCTGCTTTTCAATGCGGATGTTGAGAGGAAAATAGTCTCGCACAGGAACAGCCAGCCATTATGCGAAGTGAGATACATGCCGATTGGGATGGTGACGCCGGCCGAGATAGAGGTTTACAAGGATACTACGCTCATCATCACGATATCCACAGAGCCGATATCCATCGAGATAGTGAGCCAGGAAATCGCCGACTCGTTCCGCGCGTATTTCGACCAGTTCTGGAAACGGGCCAAGCCGCTCAGGTAGCTTGCCGGCAGTACCAGGGGAGTTTGGCCCTAGGTTGCTTTCCGGTAGGCGACGTAGATGTCCGCTTCCAGCATCGTCCCGTTCTCGTAGAAGTGGTGGGTGAAATAGATGTTGCCCTCGTCGTCGAGCGAGGATTCGCCCGCGAACTGCGATATTATTAGCTCCGGTTCGGTCCACGTCCCATTCATCTTCTTCGAACGGAAGACCGCAGGGCTGCCCAGGTAAATCCTCGTGAACCACAGTTCGTTCCCGTCTTCC
>JAGVNI010000011.1 GCA_020053355.1 archaeon
CGACGACCAAAGATCCGTTGACCGAAACCAGAAGATGACGTAAGAAGAATCAACCGCGTCGCTGCGCTCCGGCAGGCTGGTCAGTTTGGAATGGAATCACTGGTCAGTTTGAAACGGAATCACTGGTCAAATTCACCGGAATACGCACATCGAACAGGCTGATTCGGATAGCGCCATCCCGGAAGATCGCCGTGATCTCCAGTTGACCTCCCATCGCCTCGATGACGTTGCGCAGGGTGCTGATGTACATGTCGGTTCTTCGTTCGAGCTTCGAGACGGACGCCTGGTTGATGCGGAGAATCTCTGCGAGCTGTTTTTGGGTCATCTCCCGTGCATGCCGTACCTCGCAAAGCGGCATCTCGGCCAGCATCTCTTTGGCCCTCTTCTCCGCTCTCGCCCTGGACGCCGGGGACATTTTCGCCCTCAGTTCTCCATAAGGACGCGACCGAATATTCTTCATTTCTCATCCCTCTCCTCTTCAAATGGATTTAATATTATGCCTCCGAGGGAATATATTGTCAATGCCTTCCAGGGAATATTTCACGTGCTCATACGAGGTAGACGCTTTGCTCGCCTTAGCAAGATTTACCTTGCGATGACATAACATATATGTTATGTAACGATCATGTCCTGGACGATCGATTACTACAGCGAAGATGTCAGGCTGGAAATCGATGCGTTGCCGGTAGGGATACGGGCGTCGTATGCCCGGCTGACCGAATTGCTGGAGGAGTTCGGACTCGAACTTCGCATGCCTCACTCACGGGCAATGGGGGGCGGACTTTTCGAACTGCGACCACGCGGACGCGAGGGAATCGCCAGAGTGTTCTACTGCACCAAGGTGGGAAGGAAGATCATCATATTGCATTCGTTTATCAAGAAGACGAATGAGACACCGAAGCGGGAATTGGCTATCGCCCGCAGGAGGCAAAGGGAGGTCTGCAAATCATGACCAGAAAAACATCCATAAAAACACACCGCCAGATGGTTGATGCATGGAAGCGGGATCCGGAATTCAAGGCGGCGTACGCCGAACTGGAAACAGAATATATCTTGCTCCGGGAATTGCTGCTGGCCCGCCAACGGGCAGGCTTAACCCAGTCCGATGTGGCGAAAAAGATGGGGACCAAGCCGCCCGCAGTCACCCGCCTGGAAACCGCCCTGTCGGACAACCGGCATTCGCCTACCCTCGCCACGCTGAAAAAGTATGCTCAAGCGGTGGGTTGCAAGCTGGAAGTCCATGTCGTTCCATCGAAAGCACGTCGAAGGATTGCATAGCGCCCTACCCCTCCATGGCCCGCATCTTCCCCAGCAGCCGGACGAGGCCCAGGGTGTCCTGCCGGCAGTAGTCCAATAGCGACTTGCGCAGGCGGGCCAGTTCCGCGGGATCGGAAATCTCCCACCAGGGCCGGCAGGACGGATTTCAGGGAATAGGAACCGTTCATCCGCCAGTGGATGCGCCAGGTACTCGAAGTGCTTCGGTGCCTCCCCTTCGGCGTCGATGCGGTGCAGCAACCGCCACCTGGAGACCACGGATATAGAGCGACTTGCTCAATCGACAGCCGACGGGTCCGGAAAAAAAGGTGGGCAACCGCCAATTATCTGTTTCTTTATTCGCAATTCGCGAATAGAATAAGGCCATGATCCTTAAACCGCAGGACATCGTCATTCTGTTAAAGCTTGTGGCTTCCGAGGCGCGCAATTGGGCCTACGCGGCCTTGGCTAATGAATTATTCATGAGCGTATCCGAGGTGCATGCGGGAATGAAGCGTGCCGTAGCGGCCCGCCTTCTGGATGCCCAGAAGAATACGCCCCGAAGGGATGCCTTGGAGGAATTTCTCGTTCACGGTGTCAAATATGCTTTTCCCCCGGAACGCGGTGAAATAACCCGCGGCATGCCCACCGGCTACGCCGCACCCTGTCTCTCCGGTAAACTCGTCCAGGCGGAAGAGTTTCCTCCGGTATGGCCATATCCCGAAGGCCAAGTAAAAGGTTATTCCTTTTTGCCCCTGTACAAATCGGTACCCAAGGCTGCGGCAAGAGATGAGAAGCTTTATGAACTTCTCGCCTTGCTCGATGCCATCCGCGACGGCAGAGCGCGTGAACGAAATCTCGCCGCGAAAGCGATCCATTCGCATCTGACCCGCATATGGTAGCGAAAAGAAGCATTAGCCAAGGACTGATCGAGCATGTGGCCGTCCGTCTTGGCTCACTCCTTGAATCGATCGGTTTTGTAAAGGAACCGGAAGAGGGATCGCCCGGGCTTAAATCCTCGATGCGTGGTTACGCGGCAAACCGGATAATCTCGACCTCTGCACCTTTTTTCACTGCCTCTTCGCCCAGCGCAAGAATCTTCACGGTAATGTCTTCAGATAGATAATATTCTCCGCAGTTCTCGCACACTTCCCCAGGAACCCCCTTGATGATCACCGTGGCTTCACCACGCTGAAGCGTCACCGTCACCATTCCGGGGTGAGTTTCTCCGTGCTTGCACATCGAACATTTCATGATTGCCTCCTATTCCTGCCATCCGGGGTCCATCGGATAGGATCCGGATAGTACGCGGTAATGATATGACAAATCCTGCCGGCCAAATCAAAAGCAACAACCACGTGCAAAGGTCTGCTTCCAGGAGAAGACAACATCAGGCAACTAGGAAACGGCCTATCTTCTGGATATTCGGCGATTTTCTCACCAGTGGTGAGCACCGACATTACGTCCTCTTTGCTTATACCACGTTCGAACATGCGCTGGATTGCATGCCCCGTGAAAAATACCTCTTTATAATCCATTCGAGATTCCCCGTTCCTTGCTTTCTATCATTCCGAGGTGGTAAGAGCAACCCAGTTCAATTTCCCTTCCCCTCCTACCCCTCCATCCCCCGCATCTTCTCCACCAGCCGGACAAGGCCCAGGGTGTCCTGCCGGCAGTAATCCAATAGCGACTTGCGCAGGCGGGCCAGTTCCGCGGGATAGGAAATCTCCCCCATCGTGAAATACGCCTGGGAAGCCATCGACCCGTCGCTGATCTCCATGCCGTCGTAGGTCATCTCCGGCACCAGGGCCGGCAGGACGGATTTCAGGGAATAGGAACCGTTCATCCGCCAGTGGTAGATGTCCCGCCGCCGGAAGGGCTCCATGAGGTCGATCATCCC
>JAGVNI010000003.1 GCA_020053355.1 archaeon
ATCTGGGTGCGATGGATGCCCGGCCGTACTCGAGCGAGCCACCGCCTTCTTTGCTGAGATTGTACGCGTTTGGGATGCCTTCGTAGGATTGGATGGCTTCCAGTATCCTTGCATCAACTTCAGAGTAGTCCATCCCCATCTAAATCGTTATAATCAATGTATGAAAAAGAATATAAAAGATTCTGTATCACTCGATGACGATGGCCGGCTTGTCCGGAAGGGCGGATTTGGCCTTTTCGTGCTTCGGCTGCTCCTCCGGAAGGACTTCAACCGTGCACGAGTATTCCTTTGCAAGGAAACCGGCAGCATCATTCAGCGCATCCAGTTCGTCCTTCTGTGTAATCGGCGTTGGAAGCGAATGCACGTTCTTCATTATGCCCTTGGAGAGGGCCGAGACCGCCTTCATGTCGAACTTTTTGGCTGCCGCCGCCTTCATGAACGTATCGATTTTAGGGTTCTCCTTCGCAAGGTTGTAGAGGTCCCGCTTCCAATCGGAAGCGACGTAAATCGTCACCTTCTGGGGCTGCTTGCCGATCAGGCCGGAAATCTTCTCTATATCGCCATGCACCTTCCGGATGAGTTCTTCCCCGCGCTCGATTGAATCGTCAATCTTCGCATGGTCCGGCTTCGGGAACGGCGCGAATGACACGAACCCCTTGTTGCCAAGGAGCTCCCAGTATTCCTCGCAGTAGTGCGGCATGAATGGTGCAATCAGAACGACCCATTTCTCGAAGAAGTCCTTGAGGTTCGGTTCACTGGAACGTTTCAGGTACCATTGGAGGTCGCTTGTCACTTCGTAGAATATCTCCAGGGCGAGGTCACGGATTGCCAGCTCTGAATAAAGCTTGTCCGCCCGCTCGATTTTCCTATTCAGGCGCGAGAGCAGCCAGCGCTCGATTCTGCCATGCGGCTTTCCGCCCGCCTGCAACGAATCCTGCACCAGCTTGTCGATTAGCGCCATCCTCGAGCGGACGCCATCAGCAACACTCCGGTTGAAATCAGTATCGCTTGAGAGGTCTGCGCCACACACGACCGAGAAACGGATGACATCTGCCCCGTATTCCTTTATCGCTTTGCGCAGCGGCAGGATGTTGCCCATGCTCTTGCTCATCTTGCTCCCGTCCATCAGGACGAAACCGTTAGTCACAATCTGTTTCGGCCAGAGCTTCTTCTCCGGGAAAATGCCGACATGATTGAAGATGTAGAGCGTCAAATGGTTCCGGATGAGATCGCCAGCGGAGTGCCGGGAGTCCACAGGATACCAGAAAAGGAAGCTTTCGCGGAGCTTGCCAACCCGGGCATCCGTTACCTTAGGCCCTTTGCCCAGGAAAACCGCATCGAAGAATGCCTCGTCCAGTTCAGTTGCCGGGATTTCCTTGATTTGATGGGCGACCGTGTAATATGCCATGTAGATTGTCGAGTCCGAAAGCGCCTCAATCATCTTGCTCTCGTCGAAAGGGAATTTCGTGCCGAGTCCTGCTGCCCTCGTGCTCGGCCTGGTCTTGAACCAGTCAATCGTGTAAAGGTATTCGCCACGCGTGTCGGCAGGAATGATTTTCATCCCTTCCAGGCATTCCTTGGCCTTCGCTTTCCATTCCGGGACGCCGTAATCGATGAACCACTGGTCTTTGAGGATGTTGACGACGACATGCGAGCCGCAGCGGCAGAAAATCGGGCCGTTTCCCAGCGTGACGATGTTGAACGCCTTTCCATGAGCCCGAAGGTCGTCTGCAATCTTCACCTTGGCATCGATGGCCTTCTGCCCGGCATACTTGCCAAGAACCATTACCCCCTCATGGGCTTCTTTTGTGTATATCTCTTCGGTCGCTTTCTCGGATGCCGGGTCGAGCTGGTCCTTCACGCCCATCTTCTCGACGATGTCTTTGGCCGGTGCCGCCCCGTATCCCTTCAGTGAAACCACTTGCGGCATCCTGATGCTGCCCATTCCCAAATCGCGAAGGGCAAGGTAATCAAGAGGGGCATGCGCCGGCACGCTCATGACTATCCCGGTACCGATTTCTGCTGATACGAAACCCGCCCGATAGACCGGCACCGCCTCATTGGTCATGGGGTTGACGGCCTTCATCTTGAGTATGTCCTCGGCCTTGATTTCGCCGATTATTTCAAGGCCCAGCTGCAGATTGAGCACTTCGGCGGCCTTTTCAGAGATGATAATCACTTCGCCCTTGTGCTTTGCGCGCAGGTATTTGGCCTCCGGATTGACCCATATGTTGGTCACACCGTAGACCGTTTCCGGCCTGTATGTGGTCACGACGAGTGAAACAGGCTCCTCGGCGCCAGAAACCGCGAACTTGATGACCGTGACATCCTCCAGCTCCGGGTCCACGTCCCCGCGCGTGTCGTGCGCGCTGACGGCGTTCTTATCCGCAGGGCACCAGGCTATCGGGTATTCCCCCTTGATAAGGTAGCCAAGCTCTTTCAGCTTGCGGAACTGCCACTGGATGAAGCGGTTGAACCGCTCATCGTAGGAATAGAATTTCCTCCGCCAGTCGATGGAGTAGCCGATCTCCTTCATGCCCCGCTCGATTTCATCAGAGAAATACGAGACGAGAGCCCTGGGTTCGCTGAGCGTGGCGGCTTTTTCGGGCGGAATCCCGTAGATCCGCTCGAAAACTCCGAGAACATCAGGGTCTTTTCCAGCGATGCGCTTCGCCATGGCGAGAATCGGCGTGCCGGTGACATGGAATGCCATGGGGAATAGGACGTGGTATCCCTTAAGGCGCAGGTAGCGTGAATAGATGTCGGCGGTCGTGTATGTCCTCCCGTGGCCGATGTGCTGGGGTGAGTTAGGGTATGGGAATGCAGCGGTGATATAGCGCTTCTCCTTGCCTGGCGCGGGGTCGCTTTCGAAGGCGCGGGCTTCGGCCCACCGCCTGGACCATTTGGTTTCAATAGCAGTAGCGTCCATACGGGCATATTCACCGGGAAACGTTTAAATTTCAGTGTTTCCGGCGCGCGGGGGGTTCCCTGAATGTGGGGCGTTCCGATGAGGCTGGTGGCGCAACGCTTGTATGCACTGCCCCGGCGCTTACCCCCAGGCGCATCATCAATTCAGCAGTCATCACCGGGTCAGGGCGTTCAGCTGCTTCAGGCTCGGGGGTGGGGGGCATCGAATCGTGCAGGCATCCCATGGCCTTGCCCCGAATGGATACTGGGAGGCGGCCATCTTCGGATATGTCGGTCAGTATCGCGAAATCCTTGGCGGCATAAGCCAATTCGATGGACGTCATGGCCGCGGCTTGCACCTGGTCCTCGAGGGCTATCCGGATGTCCACAGGCAGGCTTTTTTGGCCCTCCATTGCGAGAAGAATGGGGTAGTTGCCCTGTTCCACGGCCAGCTTGATTAGCAGGAGGCCAGCGGGCTTCTTAACTTCGTAGATTACATCGGGCGATGTCGCGAGATTGAACAGCGTGGAGAATTTCAGCTCTTTTTCCGCCTGTTTCATGATGGCCTCGCCAGCCGCCGAACATGCTTTGTCATGGTATCGCTTGTCGGTAAGGATATCCCAAAGCGCCTTTTCATCGTATGGCTCGGAATAGCGCATGACCAGCGCGGCGCCTGCATGAAGCGCGATTACAAGGGGGACATCCTGCCGCACTGCGACATCCTGAAGCGGGGTCAGCGTACCGGAGTTCTTGCATGCAGTCATCGCTGCTGCGAGGATATTATTCCGCGCTTCTTCGGCAAGGAACGGCGGCGTGCCTTCATCCTTGCACAGGTCAATCAGCACGGAGTAGCGGCCATACCTGGTCAGGCTTTCGATGACCTTGGCGCCGGCATCCCGGCAGGACGTCTCGTCTTTGCCATATTTGGCCTGCAGGATGAAAGGGGTGACGTTCGGCAGTTCCCCTCCAGGTGAATCTTCAACCATGGAGGGATATTGTCGTGGAATGCTTATAAATGTTATTAAAAATAAAAGAAAATGCTTGGAGAGCGGGGTGTAGAGGGGTTGTAGGGGCGGTTTCAGGCGATAATGTTTTAGAAAGTGGCAAAAAGAGAGCCTATTTAAACCCTTTCAGGCACATCTAGCATACAAGGACCGACTGGTCCTGCGAAAGCCTTAATGAGCATTTATAAGGTTTTCCGCGCAATTGAATGTTCATGGGATCAGAATTGAGAGTGGGAGACATCATGACCAAGAAGGTCATCGTCGTACCATTCGGCAAGACCATCCTGGACGTCGCTAAATTGATGAAGAAGAGCGCCATAGGCTCAGTCATTGTCGTTGAGGACAAAGAGGGCAAGCACGCCAAAGGGATAATCACGGAACGCGACATAGTCTACAAGATACTGGCCAAGGGAAGCGACCCCTACAAAATCAACGCGGAGGAAATCATGTCCAAGCCGCTTAGGGTGGTTAAGCCAGACACAACCATAGAGGATGCAGCTAAGGCGATGAGGGAGAACAGGATAAAGAGGCTCCCGGTCGTCAATGACGATAACGAACTCATAGGAATACTGAGCGAAGGGGATATCATGAAGATATTCCCAGTAGTCGTAGACCTCATAGAAGAGAGGGCTGCAATCTCATAATCACACTGTGCATGGATGGCCACCTGAGCCATTAGAGTAATGATGGAACGGCTTCCCCGAAAGGGGGGGCAGGCCTCGAAAGGGGCGGTCAACAGTGCACAGGTGATAGTTGTGACTCATTCTGAAAGCCCAGTTTTCAGGTGCTTTTTAAAAAAAGCGCAGGAGGAAAGCGTGGAAACTAGGGAAAGGCTCAAGAAGCTCGATAAAATCCTGGACAAGCTCAGGGACAGCTGGGTCCTGGCCGAGGGCCAGAGGGACAGGAGCGCGCTAAAAGGCCTCGGAATCGGGAATGTTTTGACGATTTCCGGGAACCTTCGGGCGAGCTGCGGGATATTGGGCGCCAAAAATGTGGATAAGGCATATGTGCTAAGCGACCTTGACCGCAGGGGGGATGAACTGGCCAAGAGGGCCGGGGACGAGCTCGGTTCGCACTCGATTAGGGCGGACATCGAGACGCGGCGGATGCTTGCGCACCTGCTCCGGATAAGGTATTTCGAAGACGCGAAAAAAGCGTATGACAAACTGAAAGAGGAAATGATTAACGAAGGTGAACATGATGGCTAAGACATACATCGATACAGTGAAATATTTGATATACACGAATGTGGAAATCGGCGGCCTGGTCGAGAAGCCCGACGTAGTCGGCGCGATATTCGGCCAGACCGAAGGCCTCCTCGGGGATGAACTGGACCTGCGCGACCTGCAGAAGAACGGCAGGATAGGCAGGATTGAAGTTGACCTCGCCGGGAGGGACGGGAAGACGACCGGCGTGATAAAGATACCGAGCTCCCTGGACATGGTCGAGACCTGCATCATCGCAGCCGCTCTGGAGACTGTGGACCGGGTCGGACCTTGCGAGGCAAGGCTCAAGATAACAAAGGTCGAGGATACGAGGAACCAGAAGAGGAAACAGCTAGTCGACCGGGCGAAACTTCTCCTCAAGAACCTGCTGAATACTGAAATCCCTGAAAGCAAGGAGATTTCTCAGCTCGTGCGGGACGAAGTCAAGACCGCCGAAATCGTGGAATACGGGCAGGATAGGCTCCCGGCAGGCCCGACCATCGACAGGAGCAACGAGGTTGTTTTCGTCGAAGGCAGGGCTGATGTCGTCAACCTGCTGAAAAACGACGTTACCAACGTGATTGCGATTGGCGGCGCGAAGGTGACGAGGACGATTGTCGAGCTGTCGAAAAGGAAGGAGGTCACTCTCTTCCTTGACGGCGACAGGGGCGGGGACATCATCCTGAACGAACTCGCGCAGGGCGGCGTGGACATCGATTTCGTCTCCAGGGCGCCAGCCGGCCTTGAAGTCGAGGAATTGACGCGCAAGGAGCTGATAAAGTATCTCCGGAACAGGACGCCTTACGAGCAGGGCGCGAAGGGCAACAAAGGCCCCGAGAGGCGCACTGTCGAGATTCCAAGGTTCAGGCAGCCGGATGTCCGGGAAGAGGAGAAACCTGAGCCTGCGCGCGTTGAGATGAGGCCGGAACTCCGGCCTATCGAGGCAAGGCCCGAGCCAAGGCAGTTCGAAAGCAGGCCCGAACCCGCTGCATTTGAACGCAGGCCTGAGCAAAGGCCGGAACCAAGAGCCGAGCCAAGGCAGGAACCGAGACAGCAATCCCGGGGAAGGCGCAGGGAAGTCCCGGAGGATGTCCCGAGGCTTGAAGTGCCTGACACGTCAGAATCCGGAACCGCAGCCCCAACTGATTCGCCGTCCCTTAGCAAGGATGACCTGATGAAGGAGCTCGAAGCGCTCGGCAACACCCTGAAGGCGAGGTTCTACAACGCGAACCTCCAGCATGTGTCCGAAGTGCCGGTCCGGGATGTCATAAAATCCCTGAGCGAGTCCCGGGACGTCCATGCGATTGTCTTCGACGGCATCATCACGCAGAGGCTTGCCGACCTTGCATCCAAGCAGGGCGTGAAGCTCCTTATCGGCCTGAAGATAGGCAACGTGAACAAGGTGCCTGAGAACATCGAGATAATCACGAAGAACAAGTGATTTTTTTTTATTTTTTTCTCATTTATTATTATCAACATAAGGGGGATTGCCTACGGGATTGGACTGGTCGAAAATCTTCAGGAATTTAGCGTGGACAATGGTCATGCTCCCCGTAACGATCCTCATCCTCGTCCATCCGCTCATCGTATTCGTAATCGCATACTACGCCGGGATTAAATTACACCCCGTTTATGCGATGATGGTTGGCGTGTTGATGGAACTGGCGGTTGCGGCGCTGTTCCTGGTTTTTCTCAAAGAAAAAGCCGGAATACCGAACCGCCTCCTCCGACAAACAGTCAAAAGCGCCATAAATGTAGTGTCCTTGTGGTTCACGAGCACAGCCGACTATGCCAGCGCCGACAGGGAGGAGCTCACGATGGAACTTGCAAGCATCGCGGTTGTTTCTTCCCTGATATGGGGTGCAGTGACAGCCCTGGCTATATATGCATTAAGCGGATAGACAGAAACAGGGGTCCTGGTTTTACGTATCCAATTCTATGCCGTGCGAGAGGTACCAGTCCCGGGCGGCTATCAGGTTCGATTGGCCAGGGCAGGCAGAGGGGCTTCCGTAGCCGGCGATATGCACGTCATATCCGGAACGTTTGAACAGCCCGAACTGCATGAAGTCCGGCACCCGGCCGTAATCGCCGCTCTGGCCGAACACGAGAATACGATGCAGGTCGTAATCGGCAACCATATATCCGCCACCCAGCACGACGCGGCCGAATTCCCTTTGTATGTGCAATAGCTTCTTGAGAATCTGGCATATCTGCCTATGGTTGAGCGCCTCGATGCCTGCGAGCGACGGGTCGCTAATCCACAGCATCGCATAGGCCTTGACCTCGCCCTTTGTCGCCTTGACCTCGAATGTCCCGGCTTCCCGCCCGTGGAACAGTCCGGTGTTGCCATCAAGGAGGGGCTGGCCGAATTTCAAGCTGTAAATGAGCGGGGGGCGGTATTTGAGATAGGGCGGAACGAAAAGGTCTTCACGCTCGACGATTTGGATTTCCTTCCGGGCATCCGGATGCTTCCTGAACCCCAACTGCACGCCCCTAACACCCCTAATTACAACACTAGTTGTGAAGGATATATAAAAGAATGTCACAAAAGTGTGGCCAAGCAGGGCCGCAGCGATGCGAATCAGCGGTACATGCTGAGATCTATGGCTGCGAGGCTGGTGCCGCCCGTGCTGTTGACGATTGTGGCAAGCCTCCGTATCTTGACGACGTTCGCGGTTCCGGCGGGAACCGCTCCGCCGATAGTCGTAATCGAGCCGTCGGCGAGATTTGTGATGAGGATAGATGCCCCGTAAGCGGTGCTCAGCTTCTGCCTCAGCCAGGACTGGCTCTGCGCCCCTGCGCAGTCGACAATCGACTGGTTGACACGCCGGTCATCCCAGGCTCTTGCGAACCCAAGGCGGTCCATCGAGTCGCACGACGCCGCCGAGGGTGATGAGGGCGTGAAAAGCAGGTTGGATACCCGGATGGCATCCTTGGAGAGCGGGTCGTTCTGGTAATCAAGGAACGAGCGCACACTGTGCCAGTATGAAAGCAGCGCCACCAGGGCGAGCACGAATATAACCGAGGCGATTATCGCGTCGAAGCTGAAATATTGTCCTTTCATATCAAAACCCTCTCCATGTATTCTTAGTGGGGTTTTGCATCCCCATCTTGGACCGTGCTGCAAACATATCTTCACCCTTTATGGCAATTGCGTGATTGTCAGGTTCTCCCCGTCATTGGTCAGCATGAGCGTATTGGAGCAGGCGGTGCTATCGAGAGCCGAGCCGCTGATGCACGAACCGCTGATTCTGTAATTGTACTTCGGAACGTCATATTGGTAGCTGAAATTCGCATAGTCCCCGATATAGTCGATTATTATCGAGGAGTTCTGGGCGGCGAGGTTGGAAAGATCCATCCGGTACGGCCTGGCGAATATCGTCTTGGGGAATGAATAATTGTACGAGAAGCCCGGCCCGCCCTTCACCGCAAGCGTCAATGCCGTGACGAATCCGTCGCCAGTCTCTTTGGCGACAGTGTTCTGCTGCAACGGCACCTCGGATGTCTGGAGGTCGCTGACGACAATGAATGCGGCGATGGCGATCAGCATGAACACGGCAGTATAAAGCATGAACTCTGTCGCGGCTTGCCCGTGCAAGCTGCGGCAAGAGGTCGGGGACCTCTCTGTCGCGGCCTGGCCGCGTAGACCCCCGGAGGGCCTGGAGCTAAGGAGCTGCCGGGTCAATCAGTTCCACCTCTCCATTGTTATTCGCCCGGATTACGAGCTTGATGAGTCCGCCCTTGCCGGTTATCGTCATGCTGCCTGCGCCTATTTTGGCAATCGTGGGGGATGCGGCATCGAACGCGCCGCCCCCGGTCTTGATGCGGACGACCACCTCGCCATCCGAGGCGTACAGGGATTGGGTGGAAGGCGGGATGTTCACCAGCACTTCGCGCTGGGCGCCTGGCCCTTGCGCATAGACCGAATTCATCGAGTCCGCAACGGTCCTGGATGTGGCATCTGCCTGCGCTTTGGCCGTGTCTTCGTACCCAATCGAGCTCACTGAGAGGAGCAGGAAGAGCACGGGAATGGTGAATGCGATCACTACGCCGACAGTTATGAGAAGCTCAAGAGATGATTGTCCTTTCATGTTAATCGCACCCCGCAGCGCTGTTGTCGCAGGCGATGTCGTCCAGCCCGTAATCGGCCGACGTATCATCGCTCACGGCGAATATGCCGGTCAATGGTGAATCAGAGCATGAATTGAAGTTCCTGCATCCCGGAAGGCCGCGTATCTTCACGCCTTCCACGCTTCCGTAGAACAGTTCGCGGTCGAGGCGGCTGTTCACATCATAGACGTCGTAATCGCTGGCGTAGATGCCTACGACGAAAGTCTCGATGCCGAACTGCGTGCTGTTGCGGATGTAAGAGTCGTTCATGAGGCGCTGAAGGTAAGATGGCGCCTTCGGGTTGTGGGTGTAATAGCCGCACATCACGAAGTCGCGCACGGTTTCGAGCTCGTATATGCCGCTTCCGGTCGTTGAGAGTTTGCGGTTCAGGTTATCCGCCACTTCGCTATTCAGGTATGTGTTGAGTATGAGCACGCACCGGCGCGTCATGTTGGTGCCGTCAAGCATCGGGCACTCGGGCGCTTTGCTCGCATTGAAACCCGGCGCAATGATGAATGGCAGGTTGGTCGTTTCCCCCGCGCTCGGGTCCATCGACACGTTGCAGTCGGGCGCTGCACCATGCCGGATTGGAAGGAATGTGTGCGATTCGGTCCCGCCGCAGCCGTCATCTGTGATTGTCGGGTTGCTTGTCACTATGTAGCCGGCAAAGCCCTGGTAAACAGATGGCGTCAGGGCCATGATTTCGTCGAAAGTCCCGACCAGTATGTAGTTGCCCCGGTCGCTCGGAGCTATCGCCGTCGCGGTGGGCGCAAGGTTGGCCGAGACGCCCGCCATCGCAAGGGGCCCATAGAGCCACCCTTGTCCGCCGGCGACAGTCTGGGACATCCGGCTTACTGAAATGGACGAGTAATCGGGATAGAGGTCCTTCCTGAAGAAGAACTGCCGGTAGACCGTCATGTTGTCTCCGGCTGCTGTGGCGCTTTCCCGAGCAAGTGCCGGGTCCACAAGGCCAGTGACGTTTATCGTGTTGTTGATGCGGTAGGTCCTTGAGACCGCAGAGGTGTTCGTGTAGTCCTTGAGCCCGAACTTGATGTCGAATGAGTAGTTGATGTTGTCATAGTCGCTCTGGCCGAGGGCGAAGTTAGTCACCTGGTATTCGCTCACATAGACGCCGATGGCGCGGAGCGATGCGTTCAGGTTTTCGACCCACGCACGGAGCGAGGAATTGCCTTCGGAGGGCATCGCATCGCCGCCACGGAAGTGGCTCCCGGATGCGTTGCCATCCACCAGAAGCTCGCCAAGCGCTTCGCGCGCGTTCTGGCCTTCGTCTCCGGCCGGCCCGGGAATGAGCGAGTTCTCAATCGAGTAATCGTTCAGCCGGACCAGGTTGCGGTTCATTATCAGGTACGTTATGCTGTCCATTTTCGCAGGGGTAATCTGCTCCATCGTCAGCTCCACGGTCGACTCCTTGTAGAACTCGGAGAATCCGCGCTCGGAGGCCTCGATGGATTTCACCCATACCGAAATGGAAAGAAGGATATAGATAAGTATGAGGAAGACGGTCACGGTAAACAGGAATCCTTTCTTATCCAACATAACCACCTTAGATGTAAATCGTAAGCTTCACTATGTTCACGTCTGATGACGGAACCAGGTCTCCTCCGAGGATGTCGCCCGGGGGCGTGTTGCCGATGGTCTGGTTGACCTCGGATGTGGTCCCGTCGCCGTTGTCCACGGTCGTCGTGATGGTGCCGCACGTTATGATGCCCCAATCCACGGTGCTGCTGCCTCCGGTTGTTCCCCCGGAGCCATCAAGGTCGCCACCCATGATGCCGTCCCCATGGCACGAGGCGTATTGGTAAGGCGAATTCAGGAGCTTGAACACTTTTCCACCGTAACCGAATGTCATGACCTGTGTTGCCACGGCAAGCTTCTTGCTCTTCTTGGCATGGTCGTCCGCGATTTCTTCAGGCGAATCCCCGCCGGTGTCATATAGCACCGTCCAGTTCTGCCCCCGGTCATCGCTCATTTCCATGACATATCCGAACTGCTTGGGGACCATCTCCCCGACAGTGTTCTGGATGATGTTGGTCCTGTGGGCGGTATTGTTCTGCGAGACTATATTGTCGAGCAGTGAGCCGGTTGCCTTGCATTCGCCGTAGTCGTCGCTGCACACGGTTGTCGAAAGCGAAAGCAGCACGTCCCTTGACAGGTAATGCCCCTGCGTCAGCAGGTAGTAGTATGCCGATGGGACGCTCGAGAAGAATATGAGCGAGTAGATTGCTACCAGGGCCAGCGTGAAGGCCACAAAAGCGTCTAGAGAGAATATGAATGCACGCATGGTAGTCACTTTGTTGGCGCATTATTTAAAAACCATATGTTCAAGCTCATTTTTATCGTTTTAGACACACTATTCCGTTCCAACCCCGGAGTTTATTATATAAGGCCGTCCTCACGATGCGTTTCCGCCAAGGCAAGGCCCGTAGCCGGTTCCGCAGTCGTTGCATGCTTTTAGGGCATATGGGCAGTTGTTTTTGAGGCAGGGCGCCTTGGAGCCGCTCATGCAGACGCGCTCCCATTTGCACCCGCCCCATGCGCCCCCGACGCATGTGGAGAGGCCGCTGCAGTTGCCGACCTTGCAGTACTGGGTCAGGCCGTCTTTGCAGGCAGACTGAGTCCCGGACGGGGTGGTTGCGGCGGGGGGCGGGGAGTAATCCCCGGTCCATGTTGAGAAAAAGCCGTAGGCGAGCACAAGCGCCATGAGAAGAAGGAAAAGGATGGGGAAAAAATTCTTCAAAAAATCACTTGAAAGCCACGGACGGGCTTGCGGATGCCGCCTGGAGGTTCCGGACGAAGCTGTCAACGCCGAAAAGGCCGGGCTCGGCTACGCTTGTCGCAACAGGGCAGATGCGGATTTCCTCAGGGCTGCCATACGAGATGTTCGCCAGGTCGGCGGCTTTCGTAATCGCGTCCCGTTTATTGCCGATTTGGTCCACGAGCCCGACCTTGAATGCCTGCCTTCCGGTCAGCACCCGGCCGTCTGTGACGTTGTTGAAGAGGGCCATGTTGAGCCGGTCCTTCCGGTTCTCCAGGACCACGCCCCGGAACTCCGAGTAAATCTCATCGACAATCCCCTGGAATATCGCCCGCTCGTCTTCGGTCATGTTCCGGTACGGCGAACCGATGTCCTTATGGGCGCCGGATGTGATCGAGGTGGTGTTGATGCCGAGCTTCTCGAAGAGGCCTTCCATGCTCGTGATTGTCGTGATGACTCCGATGCTCCCGGTGAGCGCGTCCGGGTCGGATACGATGTAGTCTGTTCCCGAAGCGACATAGTATGCCCCGGATGCGGCGATTTCCCTGAAGTAGGATACCTTGGGCTTGTCAAGAGTCTTGACCGATTCGTAGACCTCGCGCGTGGCCACGACGGAACCCCCGCCAGAGTTGAAAACGAACACGACTGCCCCGACGTCATCGCGCTGGTTCAGGCCGTCAATCGTCCCGGCAAGCTCCTCAGAACCAGGGTAACCTGCCCCTCCGAATATCGAAGCCGGGGAGCCCTCGACGGAAAGCGGCATGTCGACATCGACCACCGCGACGCACTGCCCAAGCAGCGCCGGAGAGAATGACGAGAGGACGAAGAACAGGGCGATGACCAGGAGGAACACGAATGCCAGGGCAAGCGCGGTCCCAATCAGCAGGCCGGCATTTGGCCTGGGGGGGCGTTTTTTGATTTCGGTTTGCATGTGAGGTGAATCGCATGGAATGAATATAAATGTTCTTTGGAGAAAAGGGGTCATGGAGCCGCTCCTCGACCTTCTCCTATTTCTCATTCCGATTTATGTCGCGAACTCCTCCCCGGTCGTCCTCGGCGGAGGTGCTCCCCTCGATTTCGGGCTCGTGCTTCCGGACGGCAACCGGCTGCTCGGAAACGGCAAGACCATCCGGGGCTTCCTGGGAGGCATACTTGCAGGGACGGTCGCCGGGGGCATGACGGCCGTGTTCTACCAATCGCCGTTCTTCCCGAATACTGAGATGCAGTTCATCGGCGCTTTCGTGCTTGCCTTCGGCACTCTGGCAGGGGATGCCATGGGGAGTTTCATCAAGAGGAGGGCGGGCGTCGGCTGGGGCAAGCCGTTCATGCTCGATACGATAACATTCCTGATTGTGGCGCTCGTCCTTGTCTACCCGCTCGCATCCGCAAGGCTGTACGAACCGCTGAACCTGGTTTTCTTCGGTGCGCTCACGCTGATCATCCATCCGCTAGCCAACCTGCTGGCAAACAGGGCAGGACTCAAGAACGTGCCGTGGTGAACATGCCGGACAGCAGAATAATAGCCGAGGGATTGAAGCGCGGGAAGGTCGAGAGGCAAAGCGGCGAGATTGAATACACCCGGTTTCGGGAAGGCTTCCGCGGCATCGAACGCGGCACGGTCATCGCGGAGGGGGTGGGGCGGGTGGTCTGGGGATACCCGCATATTCCGCGCATATTCACCCTCGAAAAAGGCATCGCGAGGAACATCAAGGCAGGGCATGTCTGCGCCGAGGAGAAGATAGACGGCTTTAACGTTCGCATCGCGCTTGTCCGGGGACGGGTCTGCGCGTTCTCAAGGGGCGGTTTTCTCGACATGTTCGCGACCGAGAAAGCGAGGGAGCTCGGGTTCGGGAAGTTCTTCAAGGCGTATCCGGAACATGTGCTCTGCGGGGAGATGATAGGGAACACGCCGCACACGACGCCAACCGACGGGTATGACGTGAAGCTGTTCATTTTCGACATAGACGAGGGCGACGGCAAGTACCTGCCGTGCGCTGAGAAGCACGCCCTCCTGAAGAAGTTCGGCATCGAAGGCGTGCCGGTGCTCGGCCGCTTCAGAAGCGATGATTTTTCCGGCCTGAAAAAACTCGCCATCGCAATCAACAAAGGCCGCAAAGAGGGGATGGTGCTTAAAAGCGACGACCGCAGCGAGGTCGTAAAATACGTGACGCCCTGGTCCGATATCGAGGATATTGAGCGGACGTCGGGAATCCTCTTCGACATGCCGATAGGATTCTACTACCAGCGCGTCCTGCGCTCGGCTTTCTTCATCAACGACTTCGAGCTAGACCGTGACGAATACGCGAAAAAGCTGGGACATGCGTTCTACGGCGCCCTGATTCGCGCGATAAAGGATGCGCATGATGGCAGGGGCGTCGCGGACGAGTTCGAGATATCGTTCACGGACCCGGCCGTGTGGGACGACATCCGCAGGCATATGGGAAAGGAGGTCAAGGTCGAGGAGATATGGACTAAAAGGGAGAACGGCCGCACCCGCCTCCGGTTCCGCAAGATATACAAGAAGACGTCGAGGATGCTCATATCCCACGCCTCGGGCAAGGGCGTTACGGACTGATTGGAGAAGATAAAAAAATGGCAGGAACCCGCGGGACCCGGACCTGCGGGACAAACCTCACTGGCTTTTCAGCTTTTTCAGGAGCGGATAGAACTTGTCGGCCTGAAGGTGCTCGCACCCTATCTGGTTGGAGAACTTGATTGCGCCCTCATCCGAAGATATAAGCGTCGCCTCAAGCTCCTTTGCGAGCAGGACGAGCTCGAAATCCTCCTTGCTGTCGATGATGCCGGTGCGCATGGCCTCGCGGTACTTGTCGCGCAGCTTCCGGAGCTTCTCGTCGTTGTCCGGATGGTTGTCCTTCGCGAACTCCTCGGAGAGGCGGAGGCCCTTGTTTATGCGCAGCCGCACATCCTCTATGAAGTCGTAAAGCACCGCCGCGGGCAGGTATATGCCGTATGTGTTGGGGGCGCGCTTCTTCACGACGAGCTCAAGCTCCTCAATGGCTTTTGCGTCGGCGAAGTTCTTCAGCTCGCTGAATATGGACGGGGGGATATACAACTCGATGTCCAGCCCTTCTATGTATTTCACAAACCCAAGGACGGCGGAACTCGGGTCTTTCCCGAATTTCTCGCGCGCGTACGGGTTGACGAACAGGGATGTGTCTATGACGAATTTCCGCGTTGCCATGGCTGGAATGGGGATATGAGGATTAAAAGGCTATTCAAGGGCAGGCACGGGTAAATAAACGCTTCCGCTCCCGCAGCTTCCGCTACCGCTAAATCAGCTTCACGAGGCCGCGGCCTATCTCGGGTATGTTGCCGCCGAAAAGGTTCGTCGTGTTGAGGACGAATGTCAGCAGCATGACGAACGCTATCATCGGGAAGATGCAGAGCGAATGGATGAGGTTGCGCTCGAAATCGCCTATGCGAAGCGTTATCATGGTCCCCAGCTCCTCACGGTTGGCGAGGATGAGGTCGCGGAACTCCATCATTTTCCCGGCATCATCCGCCCCGCATGCCATCGAGCTGATGTCCGGGACTTCCGGAAGCGAGCACGAGTAGCCGGGGCCGCCGGTTTCGGTCACGTTGAAGGAGACGATGTTCGACTGCGCGTGTGGCAGGCCGAGCGACGCTATCAGGATGTATGAAAGCGGGAAGACGAAGTAAAGGCCGAACGACATCGCCATGAGATATGCCCCTGCGCCCCGCGTTGGAGGGAACGCCCGCAGGATTACTCCTATGGAGAAGAAGAAGCCGGCGTAGAACTTGATGAAATTGAGGATATGCACCAGCAGGTAGAAGACGTACATGTAGAACGAGAACGAGGATGTCGCATTCATTATGCGCTCCTCTATCCATTTCACGCCGAAACCTGACGCATGCTCGGACATGAATATCTCCATGTAGACTGACGTCATGGCGGCAATCGGGACTTCGAGGGCGTATAGGATGTCCATCATGCGCTGGACGCATTTGGTCGGCGTCGCCATGTAGAGCTTCATCCAGTCGATGAGGGTGCTCTCGCTGAAAACCATGCTGCATGCCGCGGAATACGTCGCGCTTGTCGGGTCGCCGCAGTTGAAGCCGAACGACACGAGGTACAGCGAGCGCGCCAGGCTGTTGTCCCCGCCAGCCAGGCGGGGCTCGGCCAGGCCGATTATCCCGACGGTCATGATGACGATGAGGACGGTCGAGGCGGCATAGACGAACTCCGTCTTGGCCACCTGCTCCAGGTTGCGCAGGCTGAAGAGCCTGGAGAGCATGATGAGCGCGGCCGAGCCGATTATCGAGAACGCAGCTGCGGCTACCGATATCGTTTTCCAGTCGTTATAGCCATAGAAGCTAGATGTGAAATCCACTCATATCACGCTCATATCATCCTGGTCAGCGAACTGACGTCCACCTCTTCGCCGAAGCTCTTGCTGAGGGACTTGGCGGCCTGCGTGAAGATTATCACGTTGAATGCCGGGACGATGAACCCTATCGCGAAAGCCCAGGCGATTACCGAAATCGGGAATATCATCAGCATCAGGAACATGTTCCCTATGACGTTCTGGAGAAGGCTCCCGAGGCCCCCGACCGCGCCGCTTATCAGGTCTATCAGGCTGCCCCCGATGCCTGTGAAGTTGCTTTCATAGAACCTCTTGAAGTGCCCGGTGAAGCACACGCGGTCCGGCTGCGACTGCGGGTCGCACCCCTCCTGCATGTATTGGGTCAGCATGAGGCGGAAGGTGACGAGCGGGCCGCCGAGGGGGGAGTAGAACATCGTGTACGTGATTGTCGAGATTGCCGGGAAAACGAAAAGGAATGCGAGCGCGACGCCGATAATCGTCCCCCCGAGCCTCCGGGTAGGGACGAATGCGCGGAGGAATATGCCTATCGGGAGGTAGTATTTCAGGAAAGCCTGGAGCGAGAAGACGTATACGACAAGCTGCGCGTGGTTGATGACGAATGCCAGCGCAAGGGCCACCGTCATCTGGTAGAGCAGCTGCTTGAGAGGCGATGCGAAGCCTGCCATCGGCGATGCCACGAGGCCGATGCCGAGCGGCCGCGCATACGGGGTCACCGAGGCGACCTGGTCGACATACATGTTGATGATGTAGTTCATCTCCAGCCAGCCGCTCATGTCATTTTCGACGCGCTGGTAGAAGTGGGCGGTGGCATCGTATATCAGCGTATTCGAGGTCGTGCCCGTGCAGGTGAGCGGAGGCGTGCAGGTGTCGGTCGGGATTAGTTCGGCCGGGATGAGGCTGCCAAGCGTCAGTGTGCCCATGGCCGCGACCGCGGCGTAAATCATCGGGATCATCAGCGCGGTTATCACAAGCTCGTACAGCTCGGATTTCACATAGGCATGCAGCTGGGGGTTCCGGAACAGGGAACCCCATGCGTAGATGAATGCCAGTATCACTCCCGATACGGACAGCGCAAGGCCCGCAAGCCCGGCGTAGTACCAGAGGTAGGGGTTCGCGACAGCAAGGCCGGCGCTTCCGGCCACGATTTCACCTGGTGTTATCAGATCCATCCAATACCTCATATGATTTTCAGGAACGACATGAAATTCACGTCCACCCTGAAAAAGCTCGCTATCTCCTTGGCCGCCGTCAGCACGACGAATATGTTGATGAACGGCAGCAATATGCTGATTATGACTATGTAGTAGACCGAGCCTCGTATCAGTTCGAATGCAAGGTTGAGCGCGCCCCCTAGGAAGAACGGCATGAAGACGCCGGCCATGAGGAACATCATGACGAGCACCGAGCCGAAAAGGCTCATGATTCCGCTCTTATGCAGGAATGCGCCCATCGCCTTCTGGGCATCCACGAGGTTGAATTTCATTATCTTGTGGACCTCGTAATCGAAGAGGAACATGAACGGGTAGAAAAGGGCCAGGGCGAACACCAGGGCGAAGAGCGCTTCGCCCGCGTTGCGGGTGTACGGGAATGCGCGCATCAGCATGCTGAGCGGGATGAAAAGCCCCCAGGTCCATTTCTTTATCAGGCAGAGCGTCACGATGTGCAGCATCCACTCGCTTATCCCGAGCGACAGGAACTGGAGGGCGCTCCCTACGATGTCTATAAGCGGCTTCATGACCGGGCCGAGGTTGAACTGGTACATGGCGCGCCAGGTGACCCCGACCCACATCGTGGACGAATAGAGCGTGTGTATGACCATGTTGTACATGACCAGCATGCCGTAGTGACCCACCATGTCGCTCACCATCAGCCTGGCAAAGGCCATGGCGGCATCCATCATGCTATGCACGTTCGGGTTGTTGTATATCCGGTCGCTGGTATCCACCGCCCGCAGCGAATACCACATCTCCCCCGCCGCGAGGAGCGCGACGAGGAGCATCACGCGCCCGACTGTGAGGGCGGTCTGGAATATCTCGTCCTTGGCAAGCGCAATCATCTGGGGGGAATTGAAGAGCTGCCCGAGCATATAGACCACCGCCAGGCCGAGGATGACGACCATGACGACGAGGATTGTCGGTGCGTACCACATCCCGGCTATGGTGGAGAACCCGCCCACCGCGCTAATCCAGCTGTCGCCGCAGTTGCCCGGCCCGAAGGCGTCGTAGACCGAGTTGAATGCCGTCGGCGCGAGCTGGCCGCCCGCCCCGGCGGCGTCGACGAAGTCCCGCCCCTGTCCGGAAAGCGAGTCTGTGGTGTTGTTGAAGAAGCTGGAGAGCGAGCTGTCGTCTGTGGCATATGCTGCGGCAGCAATGAAAAGAAGCGTCAGGGTGGGCAGCAGCAGTTGTTTCATGCTAAATCAGCCTCGTAAGCCCGGCAATCTCTATGTCGCCACCGAACGTGCTTGACAGCGAGCGAATCGCCGCAATCGTGCCTATTATGCTGAAGAGCGCGAAGAAAACCGACCAGAAGGTAATCCGCGCGAGCGTGTCCAGGGGGCCGTTCGGCATCCATGCGAAATTAATGAACTTGTCGAGCATGTTCTGCTTGGATATGCTTCCGTACCAGGTGTCGACCTCCTGCTTGGAGCGCGCGAGGCTGGCATTGACCTCGGCCTCGCTCGCCGACGAATACTCGCGGCTTGAGAGGTCGGTCATCCTTCCCGTCGTGGGGTCTGTCAGCGGCGTCAGCGCTTCGCCTGATGCGGTGTCCCGACCCTGCTCCATGTAGTCGAAATACGTATTCGAATCCATGCCTTCGTAGTTGCGCAGGCGGGCGCGGACCTCGTCGGTGCTGTAATTGGTCCGGCCTCCGCCCGGCATCGGGATGTCGCCGCGTATGTACATCGTGTTCGCTATCGGCGGATTCGGATTGGCGGCGCCCTCCGGGTTCGCGTCCGTGTTCGCGATCCATGCGCCCTGGATTTGCGGGTCGTTTTTCAAATCCAGCATGATGAGGGCGCCGAAAGCGTAGAAGGACGGGAAAATCCAATACAGCGTGATTGCCATCGCAAGCAGGAGTCCGCCAAGTTTCCGCGTGAAGGTGAATGTGCGGAGGATTGCCCCGCTGACGAAAAGCGCTGGGAATAATGCGGTCGCTATGAAGCGGAGCATGACTTCCTGGAACTTCGTCAGCATCATCAGTTTGACGGCCCAGTCGAAGCACATCTCCTTGATTTTATTGCCCATTGTGAAGAAGCCCTTCCAGGGCGTGAACGTGAAGAACCCGGCTTTTTCGAATAGGAACTCGATGTTTATCGTGAACTCGGCCATCATCGAGGTCTTGATGTAGCTGAGGTAGATGTCGAAAGCGAACGATTTGGCCTCGTCAAAAATCTCGCGCAGGTACCAGATGCCAAGGCGGAGGTGGCAGGATTCGACCCCGTGGTAGACGGACCGGTTGTCGTAAGCGATGGCCTCGCCGCAGATGTCCAGGCACTGCGGCGCCGTCGTGGTGCTGGTGAACGCCGCATAATCGGCCACCTTGATGAACGCGCTGGTCGTGCTTCCCGAGCAGCCGGGCATGCCGCCCCCGGTCCCGCCGGCATTCGAGACTCCCAGGCCGCCCTGGACGACCGAATCGATTAGGGGGAGCGTGACCATGGCCATGGAGATGATGAGCGCGGAATAGACGACCTCTGTAAGCTCCATCTTGGCCCACGTTTTCATCTTCTCGTTCTGGAGAAGCTCCGAGAGCGCGTAAACCAGGGCAGCCAGCATCGTGGCTAGGCCGAGCGCAACGCCCGCGAACACAAGCCAGCTTTGCCAAATCTCCTGGATGGGCATGTCATACCTTCGTGACTATGAATTTCGCCATTGCGTTTATGAATGCTATCGTGAGCATCAGCGAGAGCGCGGGCATGAAGACCGCGAGCAGGGACAGGGCGCCGATGTGCTTGAGTATGGGGATGAATTCCAGCATGGACACCGAGTTCAGCAATCCTTCCGAAAATACGCGTGAAAGCGCCGTGCCAATCGCCTGGCCGCCCGGAATCATGCTGAATATCGGGTTGGCCGAGGGGTTGAACAGGAAGCCCGCCACGCCGTACTTGAAAGGCCCGCAGAGGGACTGGATGAGGAGCGCAGGCCTCTCGCCCGGCGCGTTGTACGGCCGGTAATGGATGTCTTCGAGTATCGACTTGTTCAGCATGTAGGTCATCGGGAAGACGACCTGGAAACCGAACGCGAGGGATATTAGGAATGCGCCCGCATCGCGCGTGGGCGGGAAGAAGCGCAGGATGAGGCCTGCGGGCAGGAAGAAGTGGAGCATCAGGGCGTCCGACACGTAAAGGAGGATGACCTGGACTTTGGCGGAGTTGTAGAGCGAGAGCAGGGTGAAGCTTAGCACATTCGTCACAGAGACGAACGTGTCGAGGCCGGGAAAGACCTTGTAGGTCTGCGTGAGGACGAACTCGCCGATACGCCGGGAGAACGTTGAGAGGATTGACGTGCATGCCTGTATTTTGTAGACGTCGATTGTGGCCATGAGTATGCTGTCGACAACGGTGCCCTGCATGTATGAGATTGCGGCCTGGGGCGGGCTCGAGCTGGTCCCCCCGCTCGCGAGGACTGCCACCGCCTGGCCGACCCCGAACATGCCGAGGATGAACCCCACCAGGATGACCGAATTGATGAGGCTCGAGAACTCGATGTTGAGGTACGCCTCCCACTCGGGCACCTTGAAGACCTTCGAGATGAGGTAGGTTATGAGGATGAATACCCCCACGAAGAATGCTATGTTGATTATCACGGTGCCGTAGATGCCGAGTGAGGTGCCGATGAAGACGCCCGCCAGTATGGGGAGGATTTGGATTAGGAGGATATAAACGACGGCCACGAAAATCGCCGCGGCTATCAAGCCCGATGCCCAGACGTTCGCCTTTGCGCGCGTCTCGGCGCCGCCTATCATCCCGGCGACGTAAACCGCGGCTGCCACGATGACCAGGAGCAATGTCAGGGCCACCAGTAATGACGCGGTAAGGCTTGCGATTTGCCCAATCATGCTCACGATGTCCATATCCTGCGGGATGTTGCCCCTGAAGAAAGTCGGCAGGACGATGTAGATGGAGATTATTATGAGGGCTGAGATTCCGACGGCGACCAGCATCCCCTGGGACCACACGGTCGCGCGGGCCCGGATTTCTGCCCCGAAAAACTGCCCCCCGGCATATGCCGCGGCCGCCACCACGACGAGCACTATCATGAGGGGCACGAGAAGCTGCATCGCGATGGAAACCTGGTCGACCATCGCGGAGCCGGGGTCCGAGGGCTCCTCGCTGAAGAATGCGGATGTTGCTGCGAACGAGACTCCGGCAAGCGCAAGCAGGAGAAGAGCGGGCAGGATGGGGAATCGGGGGTTGTGCATGTCAAACGACCTTCGTAAGACCGACAAGCTCGGCTTCGCCGCCGATTAGGAGCGACAGGCTCCGGTATCCCGTGACTGTGATGATTATCTCGATTAATGTTGTCAGCATGACCAGGATGATGAACGGGCTGATTATCGAGACCTCCTGGATGATGAAGAAGAACAGCCCGGCCGACGCGCTTGCCGGCATCAGCGGGTTGTTGAAGCCCGTGAAGAAGAAATCGCCGGTCATGCCGACCATGAAGCGCCATATGTTCCAGACGGTCTTGAGAAACCCTCCGACGACATTTATCGCGCCGGTCACGATGTTCTTCACGCTGCACAGCAGCTTGACAATCGCGTTGCCCGAGCACTGGTCGGTGGCATGGCTCGATGACTCCTCGACGACGCTCGGGGCCATGAACTGGTCCAGCATGCTGTTGGTCTCGCTGCCGCTTTGGCCCTGCTGCACCGAACCCTGCACCTCATCGGCGCGCCTATCCGTGCCGAAATAACTGGCAGTCGATGGGGTGTATGTGAAATCAGGCGGGTCGAACATGTCGAATATGAGGTAGTTGGAAAGTATCATGGCGAAAGGCATCACGAAGTACATCGCGAAGCAGATTGCAATCACGCTGGACCCGGTCCTCCGGAAAAGCGGGATTGCACGCAGCACCAGCCCGATGGGAAACAGGAGGATGGGGATTGTGTCGCGGGCGAATATGAGTATGAACTCCTTTGCCCAGACGACCGATACCAAATACCCTATGGCTTCGACGACGACGGTATGCGCGTTGGAGAGCAGGGTAAGGCCGGTAAAGGGCGCCAGCGAGAACGATATGACATTGACTGCGGGGATGGGGGAGCCGAGGGGGAAGGAGATTGTCGAGAGGAACCCTATCAGGGCTTCGAAGAGGTAGAGGTCGACATACTGGGCTTTCAGCTTCGTCTCGAGAAGCGTTAGCGTCGCGAGGGCCAGGTTCAGGTGGTTGGTCGTGATGCCCCCGATGGTGCTGGTCGTTACAAAGCCCTGCAATTCGGGGGGCAGCGTGGATGTGAGTATGCCGCCGACGATGCCGTTCAGGAATGCGTCCGAGCCGACCCAGAAGACGATTATGAAGATGGAGAAGACCAGGGCCGCCATCTCCTCCCGCGCCATAGCCACCATCTGGGGGTTTGAAAGGCCGTACGCGACCATGAACAGGGCACCCACAATCAGGGCTCCGATGCTCATGGAGAGGGCTATCATGGTCCATGCTGCCGCGGGCAGTATGAGTAGTAAGGGCAGGAGGGCCTCCATTATTTTATATCCCGGTCTGCTTTTTAATAGCTATTGTCGTTATCAGTTCTGCCGAAAAAATCCAATTAATCCGGCAACTATTTCGGGCTGGTCGGTTCTATGCTTAGGTCGCATTACATCAAGGATGCCAAGGGAGTGAAAGAGGGGAAGGTCAGGATTGCCGGCTGGGTCCATGACTTTAGGGACCTCGGAAAGCTGAAATTCGTGCAAGTGCGGGATATCACCGGCATCATGCAGGTGACGATGAAGAAGGGCGTCGTGGACGACGCCATCCTGGATGCGGTCAAGCTCAACAAGGAGGACGTGGTCTCTTTCGAAGGGACATTGAAGGAGAACAAGATAGCCCCGAGCGGGGTCGAGCTATTTCCCACCGCCTTCGCGCTCCTCAACAAGGTCGAGAAGAAGCTCCCGGTCGACCCGACAGGCGTCGTCCCCTCGGAGATTGACACCCGGCTCGACAACCGCTTCATAGACCTGCGCCGCAAGGAGACGTCGCTCATTTTCCGCATCAAGGCGATTGCCGCGCACGCGTTCCGCGAGAAGCTCCGGGAGATGGGGTTCCTTGAAATCCACACCTCGGCCATAACCGGCGCGGCCACGGAAGGCGGGGCGGACGTGTTCGAGCTCCAGTATTTCGAGAACAAGGCGTATCTCGTCCAATCCCCCCAGCTCTACAAGCAGCTCGCGGTGATTGGAGGTTTCGACAAGGTGATGATGACCGTCCCGGTCTTTCGGGCGGAAAAGCACAACACGACCACCCACCTCAACGAAATCACGCAGATGGACATCGAGATGGGCTTTGCCGACCACAACGATGCGATGGACGTCCTAGAGCAGGTGACGCTCGCCATCTTAAGGAAGGTGAAGGAGGAAGTCGGGCCGGAAATCGAGGCCATGAAGTGGGGGGAGCTGAAAGTCCCGGAAAAGGTCCCGCGCTACTCTTACACCGAGCTTGTGGACAGGCTCAATTCCAACAATTTCGAGATGAAGCACGGATGGGACTTTACTAAGGAGGCCGAGAAGAAGCTCCATGAAATCCTTGGGGACGAATTGTACTTCATCTACGACTGGCCGACGCAGGTCCGCGCGTTCTACTCCATGCCCAAAGACGACAACCCGGAATTGTGCCATGCGTTCGACCTCATGTACCGGGGGCTCGAGATTTCGAGCGGCGCAAAACGCATCCACCTCCCGGCAGTGCTCGAGGAGCAGCTGAAGAAGCGCGGGCTGGACCCGAACGATTTCGAGTTCTACATCAACGCGTTCAAGGTTGGCGCGCCGCCGCATGCCGGATGGTCGATTGGCCTCGAGAGGCTGGTGATGAAGATGTGCAGCCAGGAGAACATCCGCGAATGCATGCTTTTCCCGAGGGACAGGAACCGGCTGCTGCCATAACCGGTGGTTGCCATGACCATACCTGCCCAGATATCGAGAAAAGAGGAGAACGTGTCGGACAAGCTCCGCATAAGGAGGCTGAACATTCTCGTCACGAACGATGACGGCGAGACCGAAGGGCTCCGGATGCTGCTCGAAGTGGCGAAAGGATTCGGGAACGTCCATGCCGTGATTCCGAACAAGCAAAGAAGCGCGGTTTCCGGCGCGCTGACGCTCCACAAGCCGATAAGGCTGAGAAAGCACGGCGGGCAGATTGACTCCCTGAATGGGACGCCATCCGATTGCGTCATCTTCTACCTCCACTCCGGCGATTACCCGAAGCCGGACCTTGTGCTGGCGGGCATCAACTGGGGCGACAATACGGGCGTCGGCTCCATTCTCGGCTCGGGCACGCTCGGCGCATGCTGGCAGGCTGTCCTTGAAGGAGTCCCGGCAATCGCGTTTTCAATTCGGAAGAGAGGGCACGAATTCCATGACGCGCAAGCTTGGGGCGACCGGGAGGCGATTATGGCCAGGACTACAGAAATTATCCGCGCCCTTCTCCCGAAATTAAACAAGGAGAACTTCTTCTCAGTGAACTTTCCGGAAGAGCCTAAAAGTGCCATGATTGTGAACACGAACAAGCTCCAGCGCGAGAGGTACACGACCATGGTCACGAAGAGGCTGGACCCAAGCGGCGCGCCATATTACTGGATTAGCGGCCTGGAAAAGGACGTAGAAGAAGGCACCGACACCGACCATGTCATCCGCAGGAAGGAGATTACGGTGACAGAAGTGAGCCTGTCCTGGTTTGACCGGGAATAGAACGCTTATTGGGCAGGAGTATGGTGCACGCGTGTTCAAAGAAGAAACGCGGGGGGAAGTATCCCCCCTCATTTCTCTCTACGTTTCTGATCCCCCCTCACCTTGGACAGGGAAGCAAGAAACAGATGATGCATGCGTGTTCAACCCTTCCGTCATCGCTCAGATGGCTCTGGGGGCCATTGCGCATGCACCGATGGCAAATAGGGCTGGAATGGATTAAAAGGGAGATAGAGCATGTGCGGCACCCTGCAACGCTGATGACCCGAAACGCATAAAACCCGAAACGCCAAACCCGGAACTAGAAAGCAGCCCTTCTCGTCCGCAAATGGACGGTGGCGTTGAACTTCTTCTTCAGGAACGCTTTTGCGGCCTTGATGCGCTCGCCGTCGCGGCCTATCGCGATTCCGCGGTCCTTTTCGTCAATCGTGAGCATTATGGCCTGCTCGCCCATCACATCGCGGATTTCGATGCCATGGATGGCGATGTTGCCGAAGAAATTGCGAACGAATACCTCGAGGTCCTTGCTGTCGGCGACGATTATCACCCTTTTGCGGAAAAGGACCTTCAGCTTCTCGATGTTCGAGGCGTGCTTGCCAATCGCCTTGCCGAGGGAGTCCTGGCTGACTAGGAAAATCAGGGACGTGTCCGTGACCAAATAATCCGAGGGCATGACATGGGTGATCCTCTCGAAATTGGAGAACATGCTAAGGTCGTCGCCGTTCAGTTCCACCATTTGAAAATTTCCTCCTTCATCGCTTCGGTTAAATTTTCATCAATGTCAAAGACGGCATTGCCGTCTTTGCACACACGCGATGCCTTGCATCGCTCGTGACTTCAGCCGGTTTGACTCCGTACACACGATTTCATCAAACGCTATCAAACTTCAGCCGGTTTTACGCCGTATATACGATTTCATAAACAATGGAAAAATATAAAAAATTACTTCTTCTTGACGAGCTCCATGATGTTGGATGAGCCCTCCTCGAAGATTGACACCACGGACACCGGGAACGGCTTTCCGCAGACGGAACCGAGTTCCACCGACGAGCCTTCGAACTCGATGACCGGCACCTTGGTTGCCTTTGCTGAGCCTTCCACCTTCGTCCGGATCTCAATTGGAGTGTTGTTCGCGACCACGAAGAGCTTGGCTTTCCCGTCCGCGCTCGCGGCTATCCCGCTCCTTGCGCCGAAATCAACCTTGCCGCTTTCGACAGCCAGGCGGACCGCGGCGGTGAGGACGTTCTCCCTCTCCTTCTTGGTCTTCCTGCGCCGGACGACTTTCTTCTTTTTCTTCTCTTTTGGCGCTTCTTCGGCGGCTCCCTCGCCTTCAGGGGCTTCCCCCCCCTCTTTCGCCTCTTCCGCGTCTTCGTCCCCGGCCTCTTCCGCCTGCTTGGCGTTCTCGATATCTTCAGTAGTATCTTTTTCTTCTTCGGTCATCCATTTCACCTTTTTGTGAGAATCATTTCTTCTTCGGCACCTTCATGATGAGCTTGATTTTGCCCGTGCCCACCGGGACGGTCTGCCCGACGATGATGTTCTCCGTCACTCCGATAAGCTTCTCCTCTTCTGCAAAAGCGCTCGCGTTGATGAGGTGCTTGATTGTCTCTTCGAACGCGGCCCTTCCCAGCACGCCGACCTTCTCTCCGGATAAGCCGTGCCTGCCGATAGACTTCACTCCGCCGGCGAAAGTCATTGCATCGGCAATCAGCATGATGTGGCGGATGTCCACGAACAGCTTCTGCATGTCCATGACGTCCTTGATTTCCCGGACGATGGAATTGCGCGCGGCTTCTATGCCGTAGACGCGCTCGACCTCCTTTATGTTGTTGGTGTAAATGCGCTTCGGGTCCACCGCGGAATGCTCGCAGGCTCCGATGACGTTGAAGCCTCCGGCGCGGATGAAGTATTCGTCCTGGCCTTTTAGCACGACGGCCTTGAAGATGCCGGGGACGCCGCGGACGATGTTGTCGCGCACTTTCTGCGTCAGTTTCCGGACCGCCTTGGCTGTCAGCTTCTTCTCCTTCTTGTCTTTTTCGGATGCCTTCTCCTTCACCGGGGTCTTCGTCTCCCGGACTGGCTTGAGGGTGACGCTGTTGTCGTCGCATTTCATTTCCGCAGGAAAAGACTCGAGCGCTTTCTTCATCATGTTGAACGTCACGCCCTGCGCCTTCCCGTCCTTCTCGTTGAATGTCGCCCGGATTGTCAGGGCCTCCAAATCATCCTCGACCTCGGCTACATCCGACACGAAGACGCTGGCGAGCTCCTTGGCGACTTTTTCAGCCTCGGGCCTGCTTCTTGCGTAGGACGATTTGAGGTAGATGTCGATGATGGCCTTCTTCGGCTCCTTCTTCGCGTCCACAATCTCGATAAGACGCGGAAGGCCGGTAGGCACGTGCTCTGCGACACCTGCATAGTGGAAGGTACGCATCGTCATCTGCGTGCCCGGCTCGCCGATGCTCTGGGCGCAAACGACGCCCACTGCCTCGTAAGGCGAAATCATAGCGCTCTGTTTCTTTGTGCTTTTCATCATGACCACCTTCATGCGGTATCGACGTCGTCCTGCTTCGCGGTATCCCCGAGCTCTGCCGTCGAGGAATACATCGGGTCCTTGCCGTCCCCGCCGTAAATGAACTGGATTATGCTCATGTCGGCGTTGCGGACGGTCATGTCATCGAACACGACCAGGTCCTGCAGGGCGTTGATTAGCCGCCGTTGCATGTAACCGGAGCGCGCCGTTCTGATTGCCGTGTTGACCAGCGCTTCCCTGCCTCCCATGGCATGGTGCAGGAACTCGTAGGGCGTAAGGCCCTTGTGGAACGACGAATATACGAAGCCTTTTTCCTTCCCGGTTATCGAGCCTTCCTTGAAATACGGCAGTATCCTCTTCTTGTAGCCTCTCGTGATGCGCTTGCTGCGGACAGTCTGCTGGGCAACAAGCGCGGACATCTGGATGGCGTTAAGCAGGCTGCCTCTTGCGCCTATCTTTGCCATGATGATGGACGGGTTGTCGAATCCGAGGTCGGATTCCACGAGCTTGCCGACATCCTCCCTCGTGCGCGAGGTTATCTCCATGATGAGGCCTTCGAGGGTCTCTTTCAGGCTCATGCCCGGGGCGCGCTCCAGCGAGCGGTTCCGGTACTGCATGATGAGGTTGTCTATCTCGCGGTCCATTTTCGACGTTATCTCCAACACTTTCTCCTCGCCCTTGGGGGTGAGGGAGTAGTCCTTGAGAGAAACGCTCAGACCGTGGATGGAAATCGCCTCGAGTGCGAGGCGCGTGACGCGGTCGATGAACTGCTTGGTCACATCGGGCCCATGATTGACGAACATCTTCTCGAGCAATTCGCCCTCTGTAGCCTTGCTTTCCACGGCGCCTTTTATGAGCTTGCCGTTCTTTATCACAATCTCTTCGCCGAGTTTCGACTGGACTTTCAGCGCGGTGTCGCTTGGAAGCAGCTGCGAGAACAGGAGCTTGCCGGAGTATGTGCCCTTAGGGCCGTCCGCTTCCGGAAGCTCGGTTATCCCAATCAGGTACATCATGCCCGCAGCCTCTGACTTAGAATAATAGCTGCCGTCCTTTGTCAGATAATACAGGCCGGAAACATGGTCCTCCTGCGGCTTGATAATCGCATGGCCGTGGCGCGGGGAAAGAAGCTGCTTCTCGACTTTGGCGAGGTGCCTCGCTTCAGCCTGCGCTTCCTCGGTCTGCATGATATGGAGGTTCATCTCGTCCCCATCGAAGTCCGCGTTGTACGGGCTGACAGATACGGGGTTCAGGCGGAACGTCTTGCCGGGCAGGACCTTGATTATATGCGCCATCATTGAGATGCGGTGCAGCGATGGCTGCCGGTTGAACAGGGCGATGTCGCCGTCCATGATGTGGCGCTCGATTGTGGAGCCCACCTTCATGTTGTCGGCCTGCTCTTTCCTCATCTCGGGCGTGTCGCCGACCTTTATCCTGCGCAGGTCGTTGCGGATTATGTAAAGCGCCCGCGGGTAGGCTTCCGCCATCACGAGCTGCTTGCAGTATTCGAGGTTCCATTCGGTGACGTGGAGCGGGATTGTCAATTCCTCCGCAATCAACAGCGGAACGCCGACCTGGTCCAAATCCAGGCGCGGGTCAGGCGATACCACGGTACGGGCTGAGAAGTTGACACGTTTTCCCGAGAGGTTGTACCTGAAGCGGCCTTCCTTGCCCTTCAGCCTCTGCGCAAGCGTCTTAAGCGGCCGCCCTGAGCGGTGGCGCGCCGGCGGGATGTTCGCGGTCTCATTGTCGAAATAGGTCGTTACGTGGTACTGGAGCAGTTCCCAGAGGTCCTCGATAATCAGCTGCGGGGCGCCGGCGTTGATGTTGGCGTCCAGCTTCTGGTTTATGCGGATGACATCAACCAGCTTGTGGGTGAGGTCGTCTTCGCTCCTCTCTCCGGTTTCAAGCGTAATCGAAGGGCGGACGTTCACCGGGGGCACTGGGAGGGCGGTAATCACCATCCATTCCGGCCTCGAGAATACCGGGTCGAACCCCAGTTCGCGCAAATCACCGTCGGCGATTCCTGCAAGCCAGTCCCGGATGTCGGTCGGGAGCATCATGTCCTTGTCCTTGAATATGGTCGTGGGTTTGAGGAGCTTGATTTCCGGGACATCTGCGCCGCAGTGGTTGCACTTCCTCATGCCCTTCTCCTTCTTTTTCTTCTTGGCGACCGCTTCGACATCCTGGGCCGCTTCGGTCGACTTCAATTTCGCAGGCACCGCTTCGAGGATGGACGGGACTTCGGATGCGGAGGCGGCCGCTTCGGGCTTCTCATCCTCCGCGATGGTCTCGACGACCTTTTCAAGCTCGGTGAATTCCTTGGTTGCAAGCTTCTTGGCCAGAACCTTGTGGCAGGCCGGGCAGGTCGACTTTAATACGTAAAACAGGTGCTTGGCGAACTCCACGTGCATAATCGGGCGCACGAGGTCGATATGGCCGAAGTGGCCGGGGCATTCTTTTACCGTGCCGCCGCAGGTCTTGCACCGCAGGCCCGGGTCTACGACGCCCAGGCGCGTATCGACGAGGCCGCCGTCTATCGGGTAGCCGTCGTCGTCGTAGGTGTCCGGCACGACAATCTTGGCCGCGGACATCTTCCGGATCATCTCCGGCGAGAATAGCGAAAATCTCAATTTATCCAACACTTTCTGGATTTCCATAACCATAATCATACCTCGGTTTTGCGCCAATCCTCAACCTTTGTCCTTCAGGATTATCCTCGGGAATATGTACAGCGATTTTATCTCGTCAAGGAGCAGCTTGAACGCGTAGCTCATCTCCACCGGCTCCACCGATTCCGACTGGCAGATGGGGCAGATGTCGCGGTTGCGCGCATAATCATGCGTGGCAATTGAGCCGCACTCCGAGCACACGAGCTGAACGGTCTTGTCGCTCTCTTCGAGCAGCCTTTCCTTGATGAGCATGCTGGCGCCGTAGCCGATTAGGCAGTCACGTTCCATCTCTCCGAACCGGAGGCCTCCCTCGCGGGCGCGCCCTTCGGTCGGCTGGTGCGTAAGGAGCTGCACCGGGCCGCGCGAACGCACGTGTATCTTGTTGGAAACAAGGTGATGAAGCCTCTGGTAGAAGACCACGCCGATGAAAATCTTCGCTTTTATCTGTTTGCCGGTCAGGCCGTCGTAGAGTATCTCCTCGCCATCCTCATGGAAGCCGTTCTTCTTGAGTATCTCCTGGAACTGCTCTTCCGTGTTGCCGCTGAATGCGGTTCCGTCCATGAGCATGCCGCCAATCGAACCGGCCGTGCCGCCGAGCGTCTCGAGCAGGTGGCCTGCGGTCATACGGGAAGGTATTGCGTGCGGGTTCACGACAAGGTCCGGAACGATGCCGGTTTTCGTGAACGGCATGTCCTCCTGCGGAACCATAAGTCCGATGACTCCCTTCTGCCCATGCCTGGATGCGAGCTTGTCACCGATTTCCGGAGTCTTCACCGAACGGACACGCACTTTTACGAGGCGGTTGCCGCTCGGGCCTTCGGTTATCAGGACTGAATCGACCTTGCCCTTCTCTCCGCTTTTAAGGGAGAGCGAGCTTTCGCGCTTCTTCTCCTCCACTGCGCCGAAGACAGATATCTCCTCGAGGAACCTCGGTGGCGAGGTCTTTCCAACGAGCACTTCCTTGCCGTTCACGTCGCTTTCAGGCATCACGATGCCGTCCTCGCCGAGGTGCTTGTACGCCTCCTCGCCGCGGTAGCCGACGACTTCCGGCGTTGGCAGTTCAATCCGATCCTTCTGCCCTCCGGGATACATCCTCTCTTCGGTCTCGTATGTCTTGAACATGGCGACCCGATGGAGGCCGCGGTCAATCGATGAGCGGTTAACGACGATGGCATCGGCCATGTTGTAGCCGTGGTAGCTCGCCAGCGCGATAACTACGTTCTGTCCGGCCGCCTTGTCTTTCAAATTCAGCGCCCGGTAGATGTTGGTCGACACGATTGGCTGCTGCGGGTAATACATCACATAGGCGCGCGTATCATAGCGTGCGTTGAAATTCGCGGAATACACGCCCAGGGACTGCTTGGCCATGGCGCAGGCCATCGTGATTCTCGGCGACGAATTGTGCTCGGAAAACGGGAGCACGCCTGCCACGACGCCGAAGATGTTCGATGCGTCGACTTCAAGGTGCGTGTGGTCGGGTGTCAGGTCTTTTTCGTTGAACGCTACGAGAGAGTTCTCTTCTTCCTGGGCATCGAGGTATTCGATGATTCCCATCTTGACAAGATGGTTCCAGTTGAGCTCGTTGTTCTTTATCCTCGTCATGAGTTCAGGCGTGAAGCGGGACTTCCCATTCTCCACTACTATATATGGCCTGCGGACCCGGCCCTTGTCCGTGAGTATGTGGAGCTCGTTCAGCTTGGAGTTGTAATAGACGTTCACCTGGTTGCTGAGCTCATTAGTGCGCCTTCTCTCGCGCAGGCGCTGCGCGAGGCTTTTCCCGTCCGGGTGCGTGCCGACGATCCTGCCGTTCAGGAAAATGCTCGTCCGCTCCGGTGCGGATTTTCTTTTTCTGCGTTTGACCATCATTTTCACCTAGGTTAGCATGATTCCGGCATCGGCCGGATTTTGACGTTCCATCACTCCTTGACATCATACGCTTTCAGTATGCGCTCAAGCTCCTCTTCCTCGACGCCGATTGAGACCTCGGCCATGACGGCGAGGTTCTTCACCAGCGAACAGCTCGGGCCTTCAGGCGTCTCGTTCGGGCACAGCTTGCCGATGTGCGTCCCGTGGAGGTCACGCGCCTTGAAGTGCGGGTGCTTCTTTGAAAGGGGCGATATGACACGGCGCAGGTGCGATATCGTGGAAAGGTAGCTGACACGGTCGAGCAGCTGCGAAACGCCCGTCTGCCCGGCAATCCAGTTGCCTGTCGCCATCGCGTACTTGATGCGGTCGCCCATGACATCCTGCCGAATCAGCGTGTGGACCTGCAGCCTGCGGCCTCTCGCATCAGCGCGGGATGCCTGGTACACCAGGTCCTTGATCAGGAACTGGAATGCGTAGCGGAAGAGCTCTTCCATCATGTCGCCTGCGAGTTTCACGCGCTTGTTCGCATAGTGGTCCTTGTCGTCCGGCGCGATTTCGTGGTAGGCGACGCGCGTAGCGCGCTCTGCCATGCGCACCAGGTAGCGGGCCTTGTCGATTCTTGCCGCTTTCGTCACTCCGATGTGCGGAAGCAGGTAGTTGTCGAGGAGGTTCTCCATGCGGTTGAGCCGGAATTCCGGCGGCTGGCCGGGAGACAATCTCCTGCTCAGCATGTCGACAGCCTCCTCCTTGTTGGCGGACTGCTCCGCCTCGACATTGAGGACGACGTCGTTCTTGATGTGCTTCTCCTGCGAGAACGTCGCGAGTATGTCGTCGTTCTTCTCCAGGCCCATGACGCGCAGCAGCTGCAAAAGAGGGATGCCTGCAGGCGTGGACGGGAATTCGGCCGTGAACACGCCGTCGTGGTTGCGCTCGACTACGCAGCGGGCGCGGAACCCGAAATGGGTCGAGAATATCTTGGAGACCACGCCGTTGCGCTCCTTGGTCACCATGAGCTTGTTCGGGACGAGGTCCTCGATGGAGGTGAGCACGCGCTCGCTTCCGTTTATGATGAAGTATCCTCCGGGGTCGTCCGGGTCTTCGCCGTTTTCGACCAGTTCGTCGCGGCGCATCGTGGAGAGGTAGCAGAGCTTGGATTTCAGCATCACGGGCAATTCGCCGATGAACACGTCCGAATAGACCGGCCTCTCGACTCCGTTGAAGACCGGGATTATCTCCAGGAATATGGGCGCCGAGTAGCTGAGGTTGCGCAGGCGCGCCTCGTTCGGCAAAATCTGGCGGTAGCCGCCCTTCACCTCGTAATAACGGGGCTGCTCGATACGGACTTTTCCGAGTTTCAATTCGAAGCCTTCGACGTTAGTCGAGATTTTCCCTATCCTGTCCACAACCTGCTGGATTCCAACATCCAGGAATTTGTTGTAGGACACGAGCTGCTGGTTGACCAGCGTATTGACCCTGAAATAAGCCTCAGTCAGACCTTCGACCATTTCGACACCTCAACCTCAAAAAGCCGGCCACAATACGGGCCGGCCACTGCGCTGAATATGCTCCCAATGCTTCCAAGAAAGAATCCGGTGCCCTTCATTCTACGACCACGCGATAGGTCGTGTATTTTCCGGTACCGTCGTCTCTCTCTATGCGTATGACATTCCCTAGGACCGCCTTAAGAGCCACCACTTCGGGGTCCTTTGAGGTTATCCTCGGGAGCTTGTGCTCATCAATTCCGAATTTTGCGTACAGTTTCGCCTTCTCTGAATCGCTGAGAATCTTCATCTCAGGCACGAGGAAATGAGACAGAACATCTGCCGTAGGGACTTCTCTCTTTTTCTTCAAGCAGGACCACCTAAAGCGCATTAATGGCTGGGCCAGCGATAACACTAGCCTTCCTAGTATGGGAGATTATGGTGGAAAGGTTTATAAAAACGAGCCTTGCAATGAAACACTCACGTAAAAACATAGATTACAATTAATAGGCATGTGGGGGATTGGAAAAACTTAAACAAAGCGCATTGTTGACGCTGTCAAAAAGGGAAGGGCAAAGGGTTGTCGAGCAGCTCCAGAGGCGGGAATTCATCGACCAGATGAAGCTCGCGAAGGACCGGGCGAGAACAGGTGGGACCAACGCATCGGCGAAATTCCTGAAGCCGTCTTTTCTAAGGACATGGAGGGCGGCGAAATCTCGGTCATGCTGGTGACGATGATGGAAGGCATCTCAATCGAGCAGATGCTTTCCGGGAACCCGTCTCCAGAGTTGTTGAGGATGAAGGCCAGGTTCTGCTTCGCCGAGGACGAGAGGCTCAGGCTTTTAGTCGAAGCGCACCCGGATAAATCCCATTTCTTTTCCGTGCAGTGGACCGGTTCGGAGGCGAACGGCTATGCGGCGGACATCGTCCCATGCCACGACGTATCCATGATAATCGCGCGATGCATCACGCTCCACGAAGCCCTGCAGGGTGTGCTCAGGGACGCCAGGGTGGGCGATGCCGTCCACTTGATAGAAGTGATTGAAAAACTGGGCCGCGCGCTTAAAGCCATCGGCAGTACGAATCCGCACAAGGAAAGCGTATCTGCGTATATGAAACCGCTCTTGGGAAACGCAAGGGAACGGGTGGCGGGTGCTTACGAGCTCCTGCGCACAGATGGGAATATTCTCCAAGCCCTGGAAGACGTCGCCGACAAGTGAGGATTAAAAATATCCGTTTCGAAGGACAATCATGATTCTCATCATAGACAACGGCTCCCAGTATACGCACCTTATCAAGAGGAACTGCCGGGAGCTCGGCTTCGACGCCGAGATGCTCTACAACAAGGCGCCATACCAGCAGGTCGAGGAGCTATTGAAGAGCGGGATAGCCAGGATTATCCTGTCAGGGGGCCCGAGCTCGGTCTATTCCGACCCGCCTAACCTCAGCTCCATGATTTGCGAGCGCGTGCGGGACGAGCGGATAGTGATGCCCATCCTGGGCGTCTGCTACGGCCACCAGATGATAACCCATGTCTTCGGGGCGAAAGTTGCCAAGGGGAAAAGCGCCGAATATGGGCTTGGAGAAGTGGTGATAGACACTGAGGACGTCCTATTCAAGGGCGTGCCGAAAAAGATTCGGGCATGGGTGTCGCATTTCGACGAGGCGAAAGAGCTCCCGAAAGGATTCACGGGGCTTGCGCATTCCGAATCCTGCGCCATCGAGGCGATGCATCACTCGGAGAGGCCGGTATTCGGCATCCAGTTCCATCCAGAAGTCTGGCACACCGAGCACGGCGAGGACATCCTGCGCAATTTCCTCGAGTGCCCTGCCGGCTCCGGAGAATAGGCTGTTTCTAGACCGGTTTCTGCGCCTGCATTTGCTCGGGTTTTTCAGTATCCGTTTTTGAGTAGATTTCCGTCCCCCGCAGTTTCTGCATGGACTGGATGACATCCTCCTCGGAAAAGAAGTTGTATTCAGCCTTCATGAATTTTTCCGCGAATGCCTTTTTTCTTTCAAGGATACTTGACGCTTCCAAAACATTCTCAAGCCCGGACCAGAGGGAATACCAGATGAGGACCGAGATTATCGTCAGAATCGGAACGACCTCGAGCTGGGGAAAAAGGAAGAGGGCGACTGTCAGCAAAACTCCTGCAAGCAGGCGGTGGGTGCCGTTGTCCGCCTTCTCCCGCGCCTTCCGCTCGATTTCCCGCACGCGGGTCTTGAAATGCTCCTTTATCCTTTTCTTGATGAGCGCCTCGGTCTTTTCTGACCGCACGGCCTTTGGAAGAGTGAAGTTCACGACGAACTCCCCCTTGCCCCTCGCGGCATAGCGCCTGCGGAGCTCGTAGGTGAAGTCCTCGGAAAGAAGCCTTTTCTCGATTGGCGATGGGTCGAAATCCGAGAAGATGTCGTCATAGTGGTCGAGTGCGATATCCGCCCTCTGGAGCACGTCCGACACGGTCTTAGGCTCGTTTTTTCCGTCCATGTGAAAATCAGTTCTCCGATATTTATAATTGTTGCAGGAGCCCTTGGGCTGGCAATATAGAGCGCAACTCCGGAGCCTTCACCGGGTGACGTCCTTCACGTTCAATTGCTCGAGATGCTCCTTGTTCTTCGCGAAATACTCGCGGCTTGGTTTCAGGATTTCCGCGAGTTCCCTTGCGACCGCGCCTTTTAGGTCCATCGGATGGAGCTGGCCTTCCTGGTAAATCGTTTTGAGTTCTGCCGCGTCGGCGATGTCCAAATCCCCGCCGAATTTCTGCGGGCGCTCGATTTTCATGCCCTTGTCGCGGAGGACGAGGTATTCCGCATACTCCAGCACAGGGTTGCCTTCGACAGTCTTCTCAGGGCAATAGGCCTTCTTGATTTTGGAGTTGATTTCCTCGACCGAGTCGTGAATGAATATCGCGCTGGAAGGGACGCTCTTGCTCATCTTGGCATCGATTGAGGCGGTCTCCTTCTCCTCGCCTTTCGCATCGGGATTCATCCTCTGCGCGCCCTGGAGGCCCGGGAGGAGATGGCCGTGCACCGCGATGAAATCCCGCTTGTACGTATGCGAAAGCTCCCGGGCAAGCATGTGCACTTTCCGCTGGTCCATGCCAGCATGCGCTATCTGGACATCCAGCATGAAGATGTCCGCGGCCTGCATCGCAGGGTAGAGGATGGATGCTGCGGATGTGGCTTCGCTCTCTTTCCGCCCCATGATGGTGATGCACCGGAGCATGCGGTTGATTGTCGTGTCCTTGGTGATTTTCAGGACCTCTTTCCAGTAGTCGTTGTCGTAGAGGTCGCTTGCCAGCACGTAGTCCACGCGCCCGTCTTCCAGGCCGAGCGACACGAAGGCGTGCTTGAAGTAGCCTTTCGCGACTTTCCGGATTTTGTCCAAATCCCCGCCCAGTTTCTCGTTGATGTAGGAATGGTAGTCGGCCAGGAAAACGGTCGGCTTGATGCCGGCCTGCAGGAAGTCCTTCAATTTGATTGCCGTGCAGAGGCCGGTGCCCAGGTGCACCATGCCGGATATCTCGAATCCGATGTAGTGGAGGGGGTGCTCGTAATTTTCGAAAATGCGCTGGAGGTCTGCCTCGGTAACGATTTCTTCGGTAGGCTTTCTCTTGACTAGGTCGATTTTGGTCTGGATGTCCACGTGCTCACCTAGTGTCCCATGCGCGAAGGATTATTTAAAAGTTGGTAACATAGAATTATCCATCAATTGCCTCTGTAGCTCAGTCGCGCTTTTTGAAAAAAAGCGCCCAAAAAACTTTCATTAAGTTTTGGGGCGCCTTTTACTAAAAGGCGCAGAGCATTGGTAGAGCGGCTCTCTTGTAAACTTTTTAGGAAAAAGTTTAATCAAAAACCGGGACGTTATAGCAAACCCGTTTTTGGGGTGCCTTTTTCCTAAAAAGGCACAAGGAGCAGGTCGGGGGTTCAATCCCCTCCGGAGGCTAATCCTTATTTTAAAAAAATCAGTTGCCATGCAGTTTCCGTATCAGCCTTGTTTTCTCGGCCATCAAATCATCCCAGCGCTGGTCCAGCTTCTTATTAAGCGTCTGGAGGAACAAATCGTCCCCCAGGCTGATTGCAAGGTATGTCCGGATTGCCGCGCCCAATGCCACGGCGCCGGCGCATATCCCGACGACCGTGCCCGTGACCGCTTGCGGGAATATTGACGCGCCGAATGCGCCAATCGCCGCGATGACGGCCCCCGCCTGGAAAAGCGTCCTCCCCAGCATGGATGCGGCCGCGCTCCTCGTTTCGCACGCGAGCGTCTTCCTGTGGCCGGCCGCCCGTTCCATGGATTTCATGGCCGAGTCCCAGTTCGCCTCGTCCTCATCGACAATGGATTTGAGGGACTCGCGCTCAAGGTGGCCGAGAATCAGCTTCTTCCCCCGCTGCGATGCAAGCTCCCGCTCTACCCGGCCGATTTTCCTCTGGATTGATGCATACTTCCGCTCGCGGAGGGTTTCCATGAGCCTGAAGGCGGGTTTCTTCGACGATTTCCCAGCATTATCATTGGCGATGTGGAATAGTTGGTGCATGGTAATATTATGATAAATTGTGTTTAAATATGTATGTTCTTAGCCACTATTGGGGCATGAGAATCGTTTTAAAGCACAATCCCCTTTATCCCAACTAGCTAATCAGTAATCGGTGATAATGCTATGAATATCAGCGAATTGAAGCCGGGCACCGGCAGCGTGAACATCGAGGCCGAAGTCGTCTCGATTGACAGCGAGAGGGAAATCAACAAGTACGGACGGAAGCTCCGCGTGGCGAATGCCACGATAAAGGATGAAAGCGGGACAATCACCCTCGTACTCTGGAACGACCAGATAGACACCGTCAAGGCAGGGGCCAAGATTAAAATCGAAAACGGATATGTCAACGAGTGGCAGAGCGCCCCGCAATTGACATTGGGCAAGTTCGGGAAGCTCACCGTCCTATAAATTTTATTTTTCCACCCTCGTTTTCCACATAGACAAGGCCGGAAAGGCCTTGCGTTTCTTCCACAGCACAGGGGCAGGGCCGGACCAGGGATTCGTTGCCTGCGCCAGTATAACGCACCACATAGCCTTCTTCGCCTTTCTCGGATTCCACTGAAACCGCCTGCGCAAGCGACAGCTCGCGCCCATTCCCGTCCCCGAGGGAGCATACTTCGCTGCCCGAATCCGCCAGCATAACCGCCGCGGAACGGAAAGCTGCGGCGGCAGCGCCTTTGATTGCCATCTCCCGGATTCCGAATAGGGCAGAGGCTGAGACGATAAGCAAGGATATCGCCACAACCGAAATAAGCAGGTATTCCAGGCTCGCCTGCCCCTTTATCGCCATAGCGGCTATCGGGGGCCGGAGCCGGATATAAAACTATCCGGGGCGCTGATGTGGCTGGCCACATTCACCTGATATAGGACACGTTCTTGCTTGACTGCTCGAACTGGGCCTCCATCGTCTTCTGGACTTCGTCCTGGACCTGTTTGAGGACCTTCTGGCTCTCCTGGGCCTTCTCATTCAGCCTTTTCAGGTCCACCTTGAGGTCGAGGTATTTCGAGAGCATGACGACAATCTGGCGGGCGGATGCCGTGTCAATGTAGCTGCCGTGCGTCTCGCCCATCACGCACGCGCCTTCAAGGTCGTGGAGCTTGCCGAGGGCAGGCAGCAGGCCCGCCGCGCCCACGATGGAGCCTTTGGCTTCCCCGAATATCACGCCCTGCTTCTTGAGGCGTTCGCGGAGCCCGTCCGTGGTCGCCACGCCGAATATCCTGCGCTCCTCGTTGATTTTTCCAGTGCTGTACCCCCCTACGGTCAGCACTTCCGTGACGCCTGCTTTCTTGCAGTAATCGAGGATCACGCCAGCCACTTCATACTGCCCGACCGAGCTCATCGCCTGGATGTCCCCAAGAAGGATGAGGATGTCGCGCTTTTTTCCGTGGTGGATGTAGAAGCTGTTCTTGATGATGCGCAGGCCGCCCTTCTTGGTCATGAAGACCTGGTGCGGGAAATGCGGGGAGAACAGGTTGGCCACCTTGCCCGCCTTGAGTTCTTCAACCAGGTACCTTCCAACCACCTGGCCGATAAGGCCGATTCCGGGCAGGCCGGTGAGGAGGATGCCCTTGCGGAGCTTCTTGAATGCCTTCTTCTCGATTATCGTCGTTTCTTTCATGATGAAAACCTTGCAAAATTGGTATTCCGAATTCGATTCAGGTGATATCTGACCTTGGAGGATATTTAAACCTTCGCCGCCGGCCGCGTGCTGTGCGCCGGCATTCTGCCAGGCAACGGGTGGCAATGGACAGCCGGTGGGATTTATACGCCGAACCGCGCAGTCCGGCGGTATCCGCCGTACGGGTCGTTGGGATTGAAGCGGGCCGGGTGGGCCGATGCGGTCTGGGCGCCGCAGTGGGCTTCCGCAAGCGTGTAGCTTTGGCAAACGCTGCAGAACCTCATGCGGAACATCGTCTAGGCCTCCCGGTCTGATTTGAAGTCGCAATTGTTCTTGTGGGCGAACGCGCGGATTTTATCCAGGACGGCATCGAGCTTCTTCTCCGCGGCCTTGTAATCAGGTGCAGAGAGCGAGAGCTTGTAGCGCGGCGCGCCGAGATAGTGCACGACCGCATCCTCGCCCACATCAAGCGCGCTTTGTATCGATTCGACGCCCCGGGGGTTGTAGCAGACGAGCGTGATTGTCGTGTCCACTTCTACCACGGGCTTCTTGATGTTTTTCTGGGCAATCTCGATTATCTTCGCCTTAACGCCCTTTGGCACATCGAGCTTTTTGAGAGCGTCCTCGCCCTTGAGGCTCGCCTCCTTGAAACATGCGTAAACGTCGTCGAAGTGGGTCTCGATTTCCTTCCGGATAGCGGGCGCATCAGGGACCGCCTTGGCGGCCTCGAGCGCGAGTTCGAGAAGCTTCGTCCCGCGCTTCTCGTTCTGTATCATTTCGAGCTTGAGCTTCTTCTCCTCCTCGCTGACTCGCTTGATGGAGATGTCGACCTGGCTCTTTTCCCGGTCGACGCGGTGCACCTTCATGACATGGCGCTGGCCCTCGGAGATGAATTCGTGGATGTTCTTTATCCATCGCGGAGCCACTTCCGAGACGTGCAAGAAGGCCTCGAGGTTGTTGTACTCCGGAAGCACGCAGAACGCGCCGTAGGGCATGATTTTTTTTATTACCCCGATTACCAGTTCGCCCTCATCAGGAAGCTCGACTATTCAATCACCAGCCAGAACGATTAACCCGGATTGGATTCCGGACGGATTTATCAATCAGCTTAGTTCAGCCACGACCTTGCCGTGGACTACCGCGGTTCCACCGCTCGGATGGGCGAGAGGCTCCTTGCAGCCGCCGCACTTCACAATAGAAGTCACATGGCTGAAGATTACCTGCTCATTTCCACACTTGCATTGGACCTTGAGATATTTGCCTGCCATTTTTTCACCTCAAACCGGTTCATGATTTGAACTCGATTTTCTTCGTCGTCCTGCTGCCGACGACACGTTCCTGTTTCTTCTTGCAAACGTTGCACTGGAGGACGAGCTTGTTCCTCTTGCCCTGCTTCTTGACGGTCTTCTCGCCCTTCCTCTTGCTGCCGTGGCCTGCGAGCCTGCGCTCATGCCTGCGGTTGCCCGCGGCGAGCGAGCTTGCGCGGCCCTTGCTCGCGGCCTTCACCTTGTGCACCTCATGCTTCTTGCAAAAAGGACAATAGGCGTTGATTTCCTTCGGGAATTTCATGTTTTCCACCTGTAGCCAATCCGCACTCTGATGTGGCAGATCGGCTGAGAATAGCGGATTGATTATTGAAACGCTAGGTTTTTATAGTGAGGTGGGACGGCAGTACAATCAGCCTGCCCCGGAGGCGGCAGGACACCGGCAGCGTGACCGGATTGCATGGCCAGGCGGCAGCGCCGCCTCAAGGACGGGCAACCGGCAAGGCCATATGCCATGATTCAGACGATTTCCGCCATGCCCGCTTTCAGCAGCCATTCCGCTTCCGCGCGGGGCAGCATCTGCTCCTCGCCCTGCCGGAAAGGGCCGTAGAGGGAATTGTCGAGCCCGCGGTACTGGGAGACGTCTTTGAGTATCTTTATCCGCCGGGAATTCACCGGAAGCGCATCTTCGCTGTCCCAGACGCTTTTCACCGCCTCCCTGGATTTCTTGATTATCGAGGACAGCTCTTTCAGCAGGTCCCGCTCTTCGCTCGTAAGCCCGACGCCTTCGCGCTCCCCGCGCACAGCCATAAGGACGATTTTTTCCTCCCGCTTGGACTGGATGGCCAGGATTATTTTCTTGATGTTCTCGTATTCCTTGATTGTGAGGAGGGATTTCGAGGAGACGGCCTCGCTGCTCTTCTTAATCAGGAGCCCTGAAACGGAGCGGTAGAAATCCTCCGGAAGGCTGACTATCGCTGAGGACTCCATCTCCTTGCGCTGGATGTCGCGAAGCTCGGAATAATTAAGCATTATGAACCCCCCTTTTTTCCGGCGGAAGGAACCGCCGGCCCACCATCCGCCCCGCCCTTGTTTCTTTGCAGGTAACGATAGGCAGGTACGGGTTTTTATTGTCTTTTCTTTTGGCCCGCGGCAGGCAAATGCGCAGAATCGGATTTCTCCCTGCCGCGCTTTTTCTTCACCTGGCGTTTTGCCGGAACGACCCGGGAAAGCTCGCCCGATGGCGGAGCAACGGTTTCAGCGGCGGCTTGCACGGGTGCAGGCTGGATGGGAACGGCTTTCTGCCCATCGCTCTTCCCGGATGCCATGAGGCCTTCTGTCTGGGGCCTGCGGGAATCCTTCTCCTTCTGGGCTCCGGCCAGGGAAGTCTCGGCCATGGGTTTTGCGCGCCCAATCGGCATACGGTCATTCACGATGATGATTTCCATCTCCTTTTTCTTCCGGATGCCAAGGATGTGCAGCACTTCGGATACTGCTGACTCGATGATGGACATCTTCTTCCGCCGCTTTTCAGGACCGAGACTGACGCGGTATGGCGTAGCCATCGGCCCGCCACCGACAGTCCCCCATTTCTCCTGCTCGTCCCCGACGCAGCTCTTGCACAGTTTCCTGCCGTTCCATATGTAGACGCGGCCCTTGAGGTCCTTTCCGCAGCGGTCGCACTGCTCCGGGTACTGGATGGCGTCCACATGCGGCCTCTCCTGGACGTGCTCCTCGGCCCTGCGGTCCTCGGAACGCAAATCCTGTATGCAGTTAGGGCATGACCATTGGCCGCGGTACTGCTGCAGCTCGGATGACGGCAGGTACATCCTGCAGCGATAGCACTGCTTGTTCAGGCCGTAGAACGAGCACGAGGAGCAGTACATCTGGCCGTCGGAACCGTATTCCACCATGCCTGACGCGCCGCACCTGGAGCAGACTCCGCTGGTCATCGGAGAGTAGTCTCATGGGGGGATTAAAAGGGTGATGGAAAAATGGCTGGAAAAATATGGAAAAATCAGTGCGTCTCGGCGTAGCGGCGCATGTCGGGCGGAAGCCCCCCATACAGGCGGGTCCTCATTTCAGCCATGGGCGGAATGCCGGTGAGCTGTACCCGCCCCCCGCGGCCTTCCTCGGTCTGGCCATACCCCTGCCTGCATAGCTGGATCATCTCGCGGTATGTGGCTTCAAAGCGTGAAGATGAGATCTGGCTGAGAGTGACACTGATTGCGAAGCGGCCGACGTTTGAGATGGCAATCGGGATTTCTAGTTCGCTGGCCTCGATGCCGTCGCCTCTCGCACGGTTCGTGAGCATCCTAATCCGGTAAGGCGAAGCCCGAGTTCCCCCCCCGCCAAGCCACCACCGCTCCTCCTCGCGCTGCCTCGGCGCAGGTGCTGCCACCGGCCGCTCAGCCGGCTGTGCTGTCCGGGGCTGTGCTGTCGGCGCTCCAGGCTGTATGACCCTGGGCGGAGGGGCGGCGGGTTGCACCGGCGCTGCTGGTTCCCTTCTCGGCACGGTTGCTGAAACAGGAGGCTGGGGGGGAGGCTCGACGCGCCTCGGCGTGGACTCTGTCACGCGGGGCAGGGCCTGGATGGGGACGACATCATAGCGGAATCTCCGGTCGCGCCCGCCGGAACGGATGTGCTGCTCGATGACCGCCTGCTGGTTCCGCATCACCCAGTTATAGATGAATTCCTGCCTTTCGTTTTGAGGAAGCGTCCGCACGTGCGTAAGCAGCGCCTGCACCACATTGTCCGGAAGGCGGACGACGAGGTAGCTGGTGTTGTCGTTAAGAAGGGGGATTGTGAGCGTTATGCTGCGGACTTCGCCGCGCCGCAATTCCACCGGATGCTGCAGGGCTTCGTGTGCCGCAGCTGCGCGAAGTGTCCTGACGTTGACGTCCGCCTGGAAAGCCGTCGGTTGGGTCATGGAATAAATTTGCACGGAAAAGGTTAAAAAGAGGAACAAGCTCCGACGACGATAATCATTCGGAAGCGTAAGTGCGGACGTCCGCATTCTCCTTCTTCGCGTTCCCTACGACCGAGCCGATGGATTTGACGAGGCTGCCGGAGCCGGGCGTCTCGTTGACGCCGCGTGCGCGCAGGGCTTCGCTCATGAGAACCGATGCAATGGGCGCAATCTGACCTATAAGCTGGCTCTTCGAGGTGATTGTGTTCCCGGAAGCGGCGACGAACCTGAGCGAGAGGTAAATCTTTTGTGAAACGTCCGGGCCGGAAAATGTGTATGAGAATTTCTCGCGGTAAAGCTCGGACCCGGCCGCCCTTTTCGATGGGACCGGGACTTCAATGACATAAGGCTCTGATTCCGTGCCCTTGCCGCCTTTGCGAACAGGCGGGATAGGGGCTTGCGTGGCGGTGGCGGATTCATTCTGCTTCGGCGCGGGCGCTGCCTTGCTTCCGGGAGCGCTCGGCTGCCCGGGCTGGATTACTCTCCTTCTCTGCGCCGGCTCACCTGTGCCGCCATCCGGTACAGGAGCTGGCTGGACAGTCCCACCGTCGCTTGGCGCCGGTTGCGGTGTCGGAGGCACTGACGTTGGCGCCGGTGCAGTCGGCTGAGGTGCAGCTGTCACCGGTGCAGCCGGCGGCGTTGCCGTAGGGGACACGCACGTGAATGTGGCGCGCTGGCTGGAGCCAAGAGCCGTCAATGCTGCCGAAACATTCCTCTGCATGAGGTCGGCTATGAATGTCTGCCTCTCTGGTTCGGGCCTTTCCGCAGCCGCCTGGCTTACCTGCCCAATGTAGGCGTTCGGCATAGCCACTTCCATGTAGCGGCCGGTTTCAAGTAGCGGCGTGCGGAAGCTCCTGCCTGTCCGTGAGGTCGAAGTGTATGAGGGCATATTCCCCCGCTCGACGCTGGCAGTGCAGCGCTGCCTCGGCTGCTCGGCATCGCTTTTAAGCGGAACGCCGAGGGTGAGCCCCAGGGCCACCGCGCCGGCTAGCACCGGAACCAGCTTGGAGATGCGCCTATTCTCCAAATGATTTGAATCCTGGCTGTGAGTGAGCTTTCTCATAATAATCCATATCTTATAATACGCAGTAGATTTTATAAACACACACAACGGCGGATGGAACCGAGGTAAAAGCAGGTTTGGGGCCATAGGAGGCATGGACTGCAGCCGCAGCGCCTTCGGCCCTCCCTTGCATGGCTTGCGCTAAAGTGGAATACTTATTCTGGGATTGGATGATGTGGGAAAAATAGAGGGAAATAAGAAAAATAAAAATAAAAAATTAAAGAAAGTCTTTTCAGACCTTCTTGACCTGGGACACGAAGTCCTGAGCCGCAGAGAGTGTGTCAGCCGCTTCTTTGCCGGCCACCACAATCTTCGAGCCCTGGACTACTTCCCTCACAACCTTCGTCTCAGCGGTCCAGTCGACCGCAGAGCCTTGGAGGAGGTCTGCCGTTACGGAGTTGACCTTGTCACCACCGACTGATACGAGGGTGTTTACGCCCACCGCATCGGTGTCGAGGACGACCAGGTTGCCGTAGCTGCCCGTGTAGGGCGTCGCGACAGTCACTGACGGGGCATTGTTCGGCATTATGACAGCCGATACGCCGCTCATGTCAGCGGTGCACGATACCGAGCCGGTGCCTGCGCTGCAAGCTCCGACATCTTCGGTTATTTCGAGCACCTTGACGGTCACACCGCTTACGGTCGCAGACTCGCCTTCAGCCAGGGTCACGATGGTCTTGCTCGCATCAGCAGCCGATGTGGATGATGCTGCGAGGTACCATTGGGCCTTGCCGAGCGAGTGAGCCATGTCGAACTCCACGGAGTCGTCGTCGAGGGTCTTGAATTTCGAGCCCCTCTCGGAGATGTATCCTTCTTTGACCATCTCCACACCGTGCTCAACCGGACCTGAAAGATCCAGTGCCGGTGCCGCCGTAAAGTCGTAGAACTCATTCACACCAGCTGTGGTGGAGTCTGCGCCCTGCGGGGTCGCGTGCCCATAGAGCACTTCCGTGTCGGATGACGTCACCTGCGCATCGGTAGCGCCCGGACCTGCGTACGAATCGAAGTCGAACGTCGCATCGCCCGGGGTTGCACCACCAACGTCGTCTACACCGAAAACGAAGTAGTCGACAAAGTCGCTCGATGAGCCCTCGCCCGCCTTCTCCGCAACTGCGAAGAGGAAGTCGCCGGCACTCCAGGTGGTCTGGCCTCCAGTGTATGCACTTTCGACCAGGTTGCCTAGGCCATCTTCAGCATTGGTGCCCGTAATGCCAGACACGAAGTCAGCGCCGTCTTCAATCAGGATCGCGCCTCCCTCAGGAGCCGAGAACCCGTTGTCGCCGTCAGCGATGTCTTCGTACCCGATCTCTATGCCATACCCCGGACCGACTGTGTAGTCGTTCAGGCCGTATACGCTAGAGCTCGCGGAGACCGTCATGAAGACGCTGCCTGGAGCAACTGCCCAGTCGTTACCGGAGGTGCTCACGATGCCGTCGTCGTCATCATCGCAGATTGCGCCGAAAGCGCCGCCTATGGCGCTGTCGTAGGTCTGCGGTGCCGAATCGTCCGTGTCAACCACGTTCAAGCGGTCTACGCTGTTCAGGGCCACCAGGAACTCGTCGTCGGAGAGTTCTGCTCCGCCGTCGTCATTCATAGTGAAGGTGCCGCCAGAGGTTCCGGACTTGACGATCATGTACGGTGCGAAGATAAAGCATGCGTCGCTGTCACCATCGGTGTCGGCGTCGGGACCATCGTCCTCGCTTATCTTCTTCGTGCTTGCCGTCTTAAGTTCGAACTTCAGGCTCGACATGTCCGCGGAAGTGAGGCTCAGGCCTTTGTAGCTGAGTTTCCAGACTTCCGGGTCCTGCACGATTGACAGGTAGTCGCCCTCTTCAAGCTCGTCCTTGCCGCTGCTTGACATGGCCTCGATGTCCTTGGAGTACAGTATGACTGTCCTCAAGGTATCCGGGTCGTCGGGTTCGGGGTTGTCGTCGTCACCGTCATCTGATTCGGCGTCGAGGTTCTTCCATCCGAGAGCCACCTTGTAGCCGTCGTTGTTCCCGTCGTCCTCGCTGAGTTCCTGGTTGTCCACGAGCTCGAGTTCCTTGGCAAAGATGGCCACGTCGGACCATTTAGCGCCGAAGGTGTAACCCGGAGCGTTCTTGTATACGTGGAACCTGTAGGTCTTGCCGTTTACCGTCAATTCCTTGGTCTGGCCTGGGGCAACCTTGTCCTTCTTCAGGGTGTTGCCGTTGGCGTCAAGGACTGAGATAATCGCCCAGGTTCCTTCACCGTGAGCTTCCAAGTCGTCCAGCTGGAATTTCAGGCCGTCAACCGGGAGCGATTCGCCCTGGTTCAGGATGCCTGCGACGGCTTCCTTTGCCAGTTTAATCGAACCACCGTTGACTACCTCGCTTTCGGTCTCGAGTTCGGTGCCGCTGTCGGTGTCAGGCGCGGTCATCTCGCTGATGATCCACTCCTCGCCGAGGAACCAAACCTTGAGCCTGTGCGTCTCGGTAGCGTCGTCAATCGTTGTGTCGCCGACGTCCAGCTTGCAGACCGCGTAGTCGTTCTGCTCAGAGCGGGTACATTCGGGGATGCCGATTTCGGATCCGCCGGGGCCATCGAACTTAAGCGAGTACGCAAGGAAATCCATCTTCCCTACGACATCGTCAGGGTCCGTGCTGAAGTAGTTGTACCCCTCCAGCCAGAGAGCCTGCCTCTCGACGTATGTGTTGCCCGAGTCGTCGTCGGTCAGCGTCTTGTCGGCAAAGGTAGAGAACTGGTCTCCGCCAATCTTGTAGAGCATCGTCTCCGATGCGCCGATGTCGCCGCCTATGCCGTTCGTGAACGGGTTGGCATTCGACGAAGTGTCCGAAGTACTCAACGGGTACTCGGAGTTCGAGTTGCCTACCGTGTTCAATTCCCTGTCCAACAACTCCCTGTTCAGGTAGTCACCTATCAGGTTGTCGCCAGACCAGGTACCGGCAGCCACTGAGCCAGGCACTGTTATTTCGAGCCTCGCCTTCTCGTTGCTGATGCTGCAGGTTCCGGTAGCTGAGCCGCCGCTTGGCGTGCACGCCGCTGTTCCAGAGACCTGTGCGGTCAGTGTCGAGCTCTTGTAGGTCTCGCTCACCATCTTTCCTGCAATCAAAGCTGCTGCGACACCGTCGCTCGGCTGGGCTTTGCTGCCTACGACAACCTTCGCCACGGGGGCGCCGTTGTCATCGACCAGCGTCGTCGACCCGAACATCAGTCCGGCGAACGCCGCTGAGCTGGCCAAGATTGTCGCGCCTGCGACAATCGCGCCGATTTTCTTCAGGTTCACTTTCATTCTTTCACCTCAATTTTTTTTACACCGTCTTTCTCTCGAAGGGCCGTCGAAAAATAATTATCGACGGTGTTTGCTTCTTTGCTACGGCCCGAAAACACCGGAGAGAGTCCCCTCCGGCTTAGATAGGGAATACCCTATCTCGATTCTGAGAGCATGACTGACAGTATATTTATAAACATTATCCCCGTCCATAAACTGGAGTTTATAAATTGCAGTTTTAATTAAGTCAATAAACGTATGGTAGCTACGATTATAAACGAACTTCTGGGGTTTCAGACGTTAGAGATGGTGCCGGCACCGTATTATATATCTATCGCGAGGCCGTCTTCCGCGATTTCGCTCTCTGGAAATATCGCCCTCGCCTCCTCCAGAAGCTGCGAGGTGTCGGCGTAGCGGGGGCTTATATGGGTGAGCGCCAGGCGTTTTACGCCTGCGGCTTTCGCAACCTCCGCAGCTTGGGCTGCCGTGCTGTGCATCCGCTCCGAGGCTTCGTCTTTCATCGAAGAATCGAAAGTGGCCTCGTGGATGAGAAGGTCCGCGCCTTTGGCGGCCTCGGTGGTGGCATCGCCAGGCGCACAGTCGCCAGCGTATACGATTTTCCTCCCCCTCATGCGCCAGGTCACGTCCTCAAGGCGCACCTCTCCGCTTCCCGTCTTCACCTTCCCGTTCTTCTGGATTTCCCTAAAAAGCGTGCCCTGGAGGCCGAGCGAGTGCGCTTTCTCCTCGTGGAATTTGATTTTCTCATCTTCTTGGAATACGAATCCGTGGGAGCCGCGGCAATGCTTCACCGCAAACGCGCGCACAGAGAATCCGCGCCCGCGGAGAATCTCACCGGCCTTCACCTTCTCGACCTTGGCGAACGGATACCCTTCGACATCCATCCCGCGCGGGAGGAAGACGCGGACCGGTTTGGGTGCGGGAGATGAAAGTTTCAGCGTCTCGAGCAGCCCGAACATGCCGAGGTAATGGTCGAGGTGCGGATGCGTGATGAAGATGGCGTTCACGCTGCCGTAACCGACCTTGTATCTCATGAGCTGGCGCTGGGTGCCTTCGCCGCAGTCCCAGAGCATCAGTTCGCTCTCGTACTTGATTGCGATTGCCGGCATGCCGCGCTCGGTTGTCGGCATGCTCGCGGACGTGCCGATGAATGTGACGCGTAACATACGGGTAGGAATGGGGGGAATCGGTTTTTATTTATGCGGCAAGTGCCCCCGGCCTGGAGCGGATGCGGGGCTTCGGGCGCCTGCGGCATGTTTATAAAAATTGCCGGAGTCGGCTACTTCATGCCACAGAACTATTTTGTCACAGGATTGCCAAAGGCGGGAAAGACGGTGCTGCTGCGGAGGCTCATCAAAGCGCTCAAAGCGAGGGGGCTTAAAGTGGGCGGGCTGATAAGCCCGGAGGAGAAGCACCACGGGACGACGATGGGATTCTACGTGAAGGACATAATCAGCGGCAGGATCGCGCGCCTTGCCGACCTCGATTCGGACGGCCCGAAGGTAAGCAAGTACCATGTGGACGTGAAATCGTTCGAGAGCGTCGCCGTGCCGGCCATGGAGGGTTTCGAAGGCTACGACGTCATCGTCATAGACGAGGTCGGCCCGATGGAACTGAAAAGCGTGAAATTCGCGGACCTCCTTGACCGCATCCTTGATTCCGACACCCCGGTCATAGCTTCGTTGCATGAGAACCTTGCCCCGAGGTATGCCGTCAACGGGGACGTGGTATTGCTCGCCGAGAACAACCACGAGGCCGTGTATGACGAGCTTCTTGAAAGCATAGGCGGCATCGGGAAAAAGTCTGAAAAGAAAAAAGCCGCCAAAGCCCCGGCAAAAGCAATTATGAAGCCCGCGGCCAAGGCAGTGAGGAAGGCCGCAAAGAAACCCGCGAAGAGAGTGACGGGGAAGGCGAAGAAGCCGGGCAAGATTGCCGTGAAGACGAAGGCCGCGGCGAAGAAAACGGAAAAGTCAGCGGCGAAGAAGTTGCCCCGGGCGAAGAAAGAGGAGGAAAAGCCCAGGAAGAAGGGGATTATCCACCACATCAAGGAACTCCTCCGCGGCTGATTTTCTCGGCCGGAGTTTTCCGGTCCTTTTTATCATCCTTTGACTTTTTGTTTTCCCTCGCTTCGTTTTCCCCCGCCTTTCCCCCAGGCTACGATAAGCGCATGGTATTCCCGATAAAGCGGCACGCTTTGCGGAAGCGAGGACTCGAAGAAAACGCGGTAGTCGTCGTACCCTTTTCCTTCGTAAAGATGATGGTGCGCGCAGAAACGCTTCGTGTAGGCATCAATCACGAAATACGGGAGGCCGAATGCGTACAGGAGGATGGAGTCCGCAGTCTCCTTCCCGACGCCTTTGACTTCCAGGAGCTCTTCCCGGGTTGGGGGCGAGTCGCGGCCGAGTATTTCCGAGTATTTGCGGGTGAGCAGCTTGAGGCGCACCGCTTTCTGGCGGTAGAAGCCGCTCGGGCGGATGAGGGTTTCCAGTTCCGCGTTCCGGGTTTTGAGTATCCCAACGGGTGAAAGCCTGCCTGCGCATTTGAGATTCGTTATGGCTTTTTCGACGTTTCGCCAGTTCGTGTTCTGCGTGAGGAGCGCGCCGACGACTACTTCAAACTGGGATTCCGCAGGCCACCAATGCTGAGGACCGTACACGGAAAGGAGGAGGCGATAAAGGGAAAGCGCGCTGGGCATGAAGGGCATTCGCGCCCAAACTTAATAATCGCTCAGGAAATGATTTCCGGCGTGATGTCCTTGCGCCCGAGCACATAGTCGATGCGGAGCCTCTCGATTACCTCATCGATGTTTGCCGCGCTGATGCCGAGCATCGACACCACGTCTCGCAATTCATGCAGATGCTCGCGCGAATCCGGGGATGATGGGAGGGGGACCAGGGGCATTATCCCGCGCTTTGCTATTTCCGATACTGCGAGCGCAAATACGCTGCCGAGAACGGGTTTGGCCGCCCCAAGCGCGCCGGAGAGTTCCTGCCCGCTTGAAATCGGGTCAAGTTCATGCCGGACGCGCCGGATGAGAATGTGGGAATCCGGAAGCTGGGCCGGGATTGCCGAGAATCCGAAGCCGCGCCCAAGAAGAATCATCAGCGCAGCGGAATCCTCGCTGAGGGCGGACTTCTTCGTCGAAAAAATGATATATGACGGCTGGTGGCCGGAGAGCGCTGCCGAATACAGCAGGATGTGCAGCTCCCTGCGCTTCTCGCCTTTGGCGCAGGAGCGGCCGATGGTCATGACGGAATTGTCCAGCATGTGGCCGTCCATTGCCCCGACCATCTTCCCTGCGCGGTCTTTGAGGCATACGATGAAGTATCCCGGGACATTATCCGCGGATGCCTTGCCCGATTGCGCGAGCAGGGAGGCCGCTTCAGTGAACTCCTGGCAATGCCTGCCCAGGGAATAGAGCGTAAGGCCGTCCTCGAATAATACCCGCTTCAGGCGCAGCCGGTCCTCCCATTCCGGGAGCATGTCCAGGGCAGGGGCAAGCGGGATTGCGAGGGGGCCGTCAGTTGGCCCGCTTGCATCTATGTGCGGCGGCTCCTTGGGTGGCGGCTCCTGGGGCGGCGCTGCGGCGGGGGCCGGCGGTTTCGTGGAAACGGTTGCAGGTTGCGCAGGTTTTGGCTGCGCAGGCGATGGGGCGGAGGGAACGAGGGCTGGAGGGGAAGCGGGCGCAGCGACCATCAATGGCTTCTTCTCCTCGACAATGATGATTTGCCTTTGCAGGTTTGGCTGGGATTTCGTTTCCAATGCGGGCGGCAGCCGGTTATCAGGTTTTTTCACCGGTTTCGAAGCGGGTTTCTTCGCTGGTTTTATTGAGCGCTTTGGCCGGGCTTTAGCGGCGCGCTTCGGCCCGGGCTTGGATTTGAATCGGGGTTTTGCGGGTTTTGTGGATTTTGCGGGTTTTTTGGGTTTCGCGGATTTGCGCCCGCCTGCCATGCGCCGTGAGATGGGGATTTTCTTTGCAGGCCTTGGCACGGGCCTTGGCGCGGACCTGGGCTTGCCCCTGGCGGGATTTTTTCTTGCGGCCTTCCCTGCCATTTTTCCTGCCGTTTTTTTGGAAGGCTTTCTTGCGGATTTCGCCTTGTTTTTTTTAGAAGAAGTCTTTTTCCCGGCTTTTGCCATGGTTATGAAAACAAAGTCAAGGGATATAAAGCTACCCCGGAGCGAGCCGTCCGAGCACATCAGCCGCCATGCGGAGAAGCTCGAAATCGTTCGGGGGCCGGGATTCGATGCAGTTCACGACGCCGGATTCGAGGAAGGGCTCGGCAGCCCGGATTACAGAGCCGACATAGGCGCAGAGGATGACTGCGCACCCGGGATTATTAGACCGGAACACCGTGAGCGCGCGGAGCAGGTCCGGCGTCCTCTGCTCGAAAACGCGCGAGCTGCGCAGCACGAGCACGTCGGCTGTTATCGGCTCCATCGCAAGGAAACCGTCTAGCGTCACGACTCCGCTCTGAGGTGCGGATTCAGCGGGTTCGAAGAGCGCAAATTGCAGGACGGATGACTCCATCTTCTGGTCGCGGGCGTCTACGACGAATTTTACGGTCTTTCCCTTCATCGCGTTGCCGAGAAGCGCCCTGCTTTCGTTCAGGTTCCCGAATTCTCCTTTTCCGCGCTCCATCCGCTCGGGCGGTTTGTTTTGTCTTTGCATAAGTTCACCAGTTCATTTTCGCCCCTTGGCTTCAAGCGCATCCGTCAGGACGCGCAAATCCCCTGCAAGCGTCTCGTCCAGGTGGTCGATTATTCTCGATTCAAGAAGAGGGGCAGCGAAGCGGAAAACTGAGGGGTCATAGGCGCAAAGGATTATCGTCGAGTCCTGATTCATTTCGCGAAGGCGTACAAGGGCCGCCTTCAATTCATCCTTGCTGAAAGAAAAATCCCGGGAACTCCGCAGGAACAGGATGTCCGCCACAGGGCAGGCTCCGGAAAAAAGAGAGGAGTATTTTACGGCTTCCCCGACAATCCCGTGAGGCTGGAAAAGGGCGTGCTCAAGGAGGAATGCCTCTGTCTCGTAGTCGCAGTCGTCCACGAATACGGCGATTTTCTTTCCCCGCAAAGCGTTCGCGCGGCCTTCTTCAAGTACCTGTGCGAACCTGCTTTTGGCCGGCTCTGGGGGTTGGAATGTTTTCCTCCTCATCGTATCACTTTATAGAAATTGGAAAGAAATGTTTATAACGCATGCTTATTCAGACGTTTTCAGCATAGCACAGCATCTGGCGGCTGGATTGTGGCGCCGCCGGTCTCCCCCCCCCCCAGGGCCAGATTGCGCCTGGGAGGACGTAAGCGGCGGCTCGATAGCTCAATAATCCTTGCCTAGGTAATCGCTTGCATGGCAGAGCTTTCCCTGGCTGCAGCTTTCCTTGCGGGTCTTGCAGGATTTGCCTCGCCGTGCGTCCTTCCGCTCATACCTACGTACCTGTATTATCTGAGCGGAGTCACATCGAAAAACGAAGCCGGGAGCAGGGGAAAAATCCTCGCCAATACGTTCGCTTTCGTTTTGGGCCTTGTGCTGGCGATTTCCGCATTCGGCATCCTGCTCGGCCAATTGCTCTCGCACATCACCGGCGACATGCTCGTTTTGGCAGGCAGGATGAGCGGCATCCTCATCATCCTCTTCGGGCTCTATATCCTCGGTTTCGTAAGGCTCGGCTTCCTGGATGACCGCCACGGGCTGAAACTCCCCAAGGCCGCATCAATTGCGGCCTCGTTCTTCATCGGGGCGCTGTTTGCGGTCGTGTGGACGCCGGTGATGGGGGCGTTCCTCCTTTTCGTTATAGCGCTCGCGCTCACGCAGCCTGCCGAGGCGCCAGTTCTGCTATTCGCGTATGCCTGCGGGCTCGGCCTGCCCTTCCTAATCACCGGCGCGTTCGCATCGCAGGCGGCCGCGTTCATCAAGGCCCATGGAAAGGAGATGGCGGTAATCGACCGGGCGATGGGCCTGATGGTCTTGATTATCGGCATATTATTCCTGATTGGCGGCCTTCCGGCATTATGATATGATTATAAACACTTTTTACCAATAAAAAAAACATGAACAGGCTGGCCCAGAATAGTTTGCGCTACCAGCGGCTGATGCGAGTCAGCGAAGCCGTGCAGGGCGCGAACACGTTCGGCCTTTTTCGGACAGGAAACAGCCTTGAGAGGTTGCAGCGCGAGCTGTCCCACTTTCCGACGCTCCCCGAAGGGATGCGTGCGAAAAGGGCGCAGCGCATAATCGGACATGCCGAGAAGGCGGAATCCCGCCTCGAAGACGAGCATGCCGACGTCTCGCTCGCCCAGCATGTGAAGGGGCGGAGCAGGAGGGGGCTTATAGTCGCGTGCGTATTGTTCGCGGCGCAGGTCGCAACGGCGTTCGTCACGGTCTTCAAGCCGTGGCTCACCCCTGAGATAATCGACAAATACCACCCCACTACGATAGCTGGAATGGCGATATTCGCGCTCGCGATAATTCCCGCGCGGGACTTCCTTTTCGTCTACCGCTTCGAGAAGCTGAAGGAGAAAATCGGCACGGTTCTCGAGGAAATCAAGGCGGACATGCGGAAAGAGCGGGACAAGCCGGGCGTCGGTAATTAGAATCTAATCGGGCAATTTTTCCTAATGGCAGGAACCTTCAAGGAATTCATTGCGCGGCTTTTCAAGGCGATTAAGGATGGGGATGCGGCATTCCTTAAAACGGTTTATCTCGACTGGTTCGAATCGTCGGCAGTCATGCCGGACCGGGGCTTCGGGGATTTCATCGCAGCCGCGCTTCCGGATTTGAGACGGCTGCCGGAACTCAGGCTTGCGCGCGAGGAGGTTTTCGACGATTACTGCATAGCGCACCTGCTGAATAAGGACGGCTCTGAGACGACGCTGACGTTCAAGAAGAAGGGGGATTCGTACGTCTTTTTCAACGAGAGGTCAGGGTTCGCGTCATTCAAGAAAGTTTATGCCCTGAACTATTCGCTCGATGGCGGGAAGCTCCGCATCCTCTTCAACGGCAAGCGGTCACCGGTTGTTCATGAAATCGGTTCCTTCGGATTCGTCACGTTCATCAACTCGGCCCTGAAGCCCGGAGCGAACGAGATTACGCTCGAACCCGCTGATGCGGGTGCGAGTGTCAAGGCATCGATAAGGGTAAGCAGCGGAACGGAAGGGGAAATCATGGAAAGCGCGCAGGGCAACGTGCTCTCCTGGGATGGAACCGTAAGCGGGCCGGTTATGCTGAAATTCAATGCGGAATGAATGAGATTGGATTTGATGTTATGAGATTGTTCGTCATCATGTGCGCAGCGCTCGTCCTTTTCGGATGTGCCGGTACCGGGGGGGCGGGCGCTGGAGGGGGAGGCAATGTAAGCACTGCCCAAGGAGTGCAAACTGCCCAGCCGCCAAACGGTGTTGCCGTGGAAACCTCGGAAACCAGCCATGCAGCAAGTCCAGGAGAACTCATACAGCCCTCGGATATCGCTTACCTTGGCGCATTCAGGCTGCCGGGAGCGTCAGGCGGCTCGAACTGGGGATACAGCGGTTATGCGGCGACGTATTATCCCGATGGCGATGACGGAGGGGGGGATGACGGGTATCCCGGCTCGCTCTTTGCGATAGGCCATGACCAGGACCAGCAGGTTTCTGAAATCAGCATACCGGTGCCGGTCATTTCGCAGGCAAAAGATGCGGATGAATTAAACAGCGCCACGACGTTGCAGGAATTCTCGGACATTACGGATGGGATGTTCGGTTATCTTGAGATTCCGCGGGCAGGGCTGGAGTACCTTCCCCCGCAGGGGCAGCAGCAAACCGGTAAACTGTATTTCTCCTGGGGCCAGCATTTCGAATTCGAGCGCATGCCCACGCATGGCTGGGCTGAGACGGACCTGTCCGACCCCCAGACCGCAGGCGCATGGCATCTCGACGGCTATTCGACTTATACGACAGATGATTACATTTTCGCGATACCAAAACCATGGACAGATGCGAATGCGCCAGGTCTCCTGCTGGCTACGGGAAGGTTCAGGGACGGCTTATGGTCAGGAAGGGGCCCCGCGCTCTATGCATACGCGCCATGGACCGAGGGGAATCCGCCGGCTTCCGGAAGCACGCTTGGAAACGTGACGCCATTGCTCCTTTATGGTGTGCAGGAAACAGGAGCGATTGATATAATCAGCAATGAATCCCAGGAGATGGACGGATTCAGCGAGTCTGATGAGTGGTCTGGCGGGGAATGGCTCACCGCCGGCAATAAGTCTGCGGTAATCTTCGTAGGAACCAAGGCGCTCGGACGGACATGGTACGGATTCTCGAACGGCGTGGAATACCCGACAAGCGGCGACCCGGGCGAGGTTTATCCCGAAGTCCCGCCATGGCCGAACGACCAGAGGGGCTGGTGGGCTGAAGGTGTGGAAGCGAGAGTCATGTTCTACGACCCTGCGGATTTGGCGAGGGTTGCCAAAGGCGAAATGGAATCCTGGGAGCCGCAGCCGTATGCAACCATGAGCTTGGACGATTACCTATTCGACCCGGGCTATGATTATACGCGCGGGAAGATGACGCTGGTAGGCGACTCGGCGTATGACCGGGAGAACGGCTTCCTCTACGTCTTCGAGAGGCTGGCGGACGAGGACGAGAAGAGTATCGTGCACGTTTTCAAGGTCGAATAATTAGAGAAGAAAATTGGGCTGTCGTGAAGTTCGCTTCGCTCCTTCGCTTCCTCCCAATAATCCATGAGGCAAAACACAAGACCTGAAACTGGGAACAAATGGATTATTGGGCCCGCGCGGGATCGAACCGCGAATCTCCCGCGTGTGAGGCGGACGTCTTAACCAATGACGGAGCCGGAGGCGCATGGCCTCAGGCCTTTTTCCAGGGTTTTTGGCGCAAGTTTAACCTATGCCAAAAAGCCTTTCGACTACGGGCCCGGGTTTGTCAGATAATTACAATCCGCGCGGAAGGGAATAAAAAACTACTGTTCAAGCGACGATTTCAACTGCCTTATCCTCTCGGCAATCCGGCCCTGCGATTCGCCTTCCCCGATGATTTCCACGCTTAATTCGCCACTTTCCCGCGAATTGGAAATGACTACGCAGATGTCGCCAGCGGTCTGCATGTTGATTCTTTTCTTTTGGCTTAGCATACTTGAGCTTACTGTATCCTGGTTGGTGACTTCGCGGAGAATATCCGCGATTGAATTCGAGATCGAAAGGACATACTCGCTTGTCAGACGGCCTCCGCTGTATATGCCGGATATCTCGTTCTTGTCTACTCTGCATATGGCAGGCATATCAAAGTCGACATGGATGGCTTTATCCCTCATTAGGACCCACTTTGGGCGGACTGCTTTTCCAGAATCCGGCTGTTGGCCGCTTGTTTGCTTCATCTGACACCCCCAACTATTTGGTTGTTTAATAATAGATTAAATAATATCGAGTCCCGGGTTGTTGCGGCATCGCCGGGGTTTAAGGTTATTGCTCCATTGGGCCCCATCGTTGCCCTTGAATAGAATCCAGCCCGCCCGCCGATCGCTTCCAAGCTTAAGAGGGTGTTGCCTCCCCCAATCTCTACGTGGGGGAGGAATGTGAATCCCGAATTTATCGATTGGTAAAAGACATGTGCATCAACGAGTCCGGGGTATCTGATCTCAACAAGGGCTCTTAGGAAAGCTGGGATACCCTTTAATCCGCTATCTATGAACATCACGCTTTGCGGTACCACTGCCCCATTAACCATACGTATCGCACCCTGGTCAATTAGATGTTGAAGGACATTGTTACACATGGCTTCGAAGGCGGGATTGCGATTCATTTGTGCCTGAAGCAAAGGCCGTAATTCGTTAAAAAATGCTTCTTCCACATCCATCCCGGTAACATGGATAACGCGGGATTGGGCTTCGTCAATTATGCCTATTAATGAGTTAGCATCTATAGCTTTTGGGTAGTTGGGCCCATAGTATAATTGTTCAGTAATAGTTGTTCGTGAAACCAGCGCCCCAACTACTCGGCCGGGTGACCCGCCGCTCTGGCTGGAAAGGGCGGTATCTGCGATCATTGTTGAAAGGCCATCCCTCCACAGGTACACCCTTGTAACATCCGAGCCACTTAAAGTGACAATGTTTCTTACGGCTTCAGCGAAATTGATTTCCATTTGGATCGTATTGGCCATGGTGGCGGTCCGGGATACTGAACCGGCAATTTTAGGCAAATCCTGCAGAAGCCAGTCCGAGACGTTTATCGTAGGGATTCCGAGCGATTCAGACAAACGGTTTGCAATAAGCTGGAGCTGCGCATTCGAAAGCGGCCGGTTTATGGATGCAACTGTCCGGTAGAAGTCCTCGATATTGCTGACCGTGATTGTTGCGCGGTTGGGTAATATGGCAGCAATTGCGGCATCCACTTCGGGTGGAAGCGCTTCGATGTGAGCGCGGAAATCAGCAAACGATGTGAAAGCCGTCTGGTTGCGGAACTCTGCTTCGAGCAGATGCGTATAGAGGTTGTTGCCATACTCAGTGCTGAATGCCTGCAAGCGCGATATATACACATCAATTGCGGCACTCCGGCCAGCAACCACGGCAGTTCTATCGATCCCGCCGCTCGCATCAGTTACCACACGCATCCATTGCCCTGTGGGCAGGTATTCGAAAACCTCATTTGGCCTCCGTCCGGGGAAACGGAGAGCTTCGCCGGAGCGGGTTATCACCATTGAAGAGCGCTCGAACACCACAATCGCCGAGCGGTTAAACCTAAGAATGGATTCCATTGCCGCATTTTCAGTGGCTGTGAGCGCGCGGAAGCGGCTGACGGCATAGAGCCTGAGCGCTGCAGTTTGCAGAGTATTAAGCTCATTAGCCAGTAAAATACCACCGGCACTTAGACGTGATAAAGCTGATTCGATGGAAGCGACATCTCTTGCCGGAGCCATCACCATGAATTCAGTATAAGCCGTAAGCGCAGAAGCCTCGGATGGACTCAGCCTTCCGCCTGCGAGCATGAAATCCCTGAGGCGCTGTGCCGAAGCGTTGACTTCGGCAACATACTCGGCCGTAACCAAAGGCAGTTCAGCCGAAGCAGCCCAGCCCATCGTTGGGACGCATCCTTCGAGGTATATGGCATCGCGCGCGATGGCAGCACTGCTTAGGCGGGATGCTGATTCCATTGCGCTGTTTTCAGCGGCTGAGAGCGCGCGGAAGCGGCCAAGCACCTGCAACCTGGAACCTGCAGCCTGCAATCCGGCAACAACTTCCGGTGCCAGCGCCTCGCCCGCATTTACCCGCGATAGCGCGGATTCTATGGTGGCAAGATCCCTTGCAGGGGCGCTGACCATGAAATCTGAAAATGCGGAAAGCGCTGAAGCTTGGGTGGGGCTAAGCCGTCCGCCTGCACGAACGAAATCTGAAAGGCGCTGCGCTGAAGAATTGATTTCTGCCGCGGCCCCGGGGCTCAGTAATGACAAATCGCCAGACATATTCCGTCCGATGGCCGCTACACCCTCTTCGATGATGGCGGCATCGCGGGATATTGACGCGCTTGTAGCGGCAGGGCCAAGGCGGCTTAGCGCCTGCCATCGGGCAATCCCCTGGCGGGTAATCAATCCACCGCCGCTGAACATAAGGACGCTAAGGCCGACATTGAATAACCCCCAGCCGACTTCCCCCTGGTCAATCAGCCTGATGCCGTTATAGCCGCCATATGCACCGTAACCGGCCATACCGATACCGGCGATTATGTCCATGCTTTGCCCGATTCGCGCAAGCAGGAACAGGTCTCGGCTGAGGGCCCATGCCCGCGTCGCTTGCCCCGCTATCGGAAGGACCATCGTTGCGTTGATGCCGATTTGCAGCATCATGTTGCCGAAGGCATCGTTGATTTGCTCTGGTGTCGATTCAGGATCGTTGCGGATGCGGATATAATCGGATATGGCAAATGACATTGACGGGATTCCTGCGCCAAGCCCAACGCCAAGGCTGATTATCCCGACAGTTCCCCAGAAACTTTGCCCTGCCGTAAATGGCGCGGCAACCAGCCCGCCAAGTATCGCGCCTCCGATGATTAATACCTGACGCCGCTCCGCTGCTTCGATCTCCCCCTGCCGCGCCCTCTCCATTTCAGCAACTGCTGATGCGATTTGCCTGGCGAATGGATGCAGTTGCAATGATAAATCCGGAAGCATGGTCATGAGCGAAACCGGGGTGCTTGCTATTGACCCGGCATTGCGCATCATGCATTCGTTCGCATCCTGTATCAGCGGATCAGTAAAATGCACGGCCATCCTGCCGTTCTCTTCCCGTATTTCGAAGGAGCCCGGACGAAGGTTGACCCGGATTAGTTCCGCATCGTCCCTGATATCGGATGAGATTGTGGGCATGCTTTCGGCGCGCAGCAATAAATCGTCAATATTATCCTGGAGGGCATTGGAGAATTCGGTTGCCATGATGGTCTCAATTGAATCAAGGGTGCGGAGCGTCGACTCGTCGCCTGCAAGGCGGTACAATTCGAGTATCATGGCACGGCGCTCGTCAAGCGGAACCGAAGAGGGATCGGTTCGGAGGCGTATCAGTTGCGCTGCTGATTCTGGATTGAGAAAGATCGCTACAAATGACATCGAATTGAGAAGCCGGATAATCTGATCCGGGTCGGCATGAGGATTATAGAGGATGCGCACGACCTCCATGCCTTCGACCATGCGAAGCGGGCTAAGGTCTACCCCATGGCTCATGAGCAATGATATAAGCTGGTCGGCAATCTCCGCCCGGTCTTCGAGAGAAACTGAAGATGGGTCCGAATGAAGGCGTTCTACCCTCCCTGCCAAAACCGGATTCAGTTGGTTCAGCCCCTCCAGAAAACCAGTCCGGACCGGATCAGGGCGTGTCCAGAGAATGCCATGGTCCCGGCCGGTTTCGATTGGTTCAATCGAGGTCAGGGAGAGGGTGGATGACAGGAGGGCGCCTGCGAACGCGCTGATTATTTCAGGCGTCGCCTCGGGGTCTGTAAGCGGTGAGAAAAGCGAACGGAAGCTATTATCGCCCCTTCCGCGCCCGATTCTTGCTATTTGATGCGCCAGTTCCTGGCCGTGGGGGAAATTCGGCATGAATGAAGGATCGACAACTGCCGCAAGGAAGTACGGCCGCAAGACGCTCATCCGCCGTGAAGGGTCGTCAAGAGCTTCGCGGAGGTCGACTAGCGATTCTGCGCTGTCCCGGATGAGCAATTCGGCCAGCCCCCCGAAATTTGCAAAGGATTCATATGTGCCGATAGCCTGCGCGATGCTTGCCACCGGAGAAAAAGCGTCATAGAACGCGGTTGCAGAATCCGCATATGCCCTCCACTCTCCAGGAGCGCGCTCGATGCGGGCATTCGCCTCCGAGAGGAACAAATCCCGGCCATTGCCTTGGCCATTCAGTGCGGCCAGGGTGTAGAAGAAGCCCTCTGAAACAGAGGTTCTGTAAGAATCATTATGGCCCCTCATGACCCTCCACAATCCAAGCAGGTCGTTTGCGCCGGCATCGCCAAGGCCTAATTCGCGGATGGTTTCTTCGGACGGCATGCGCCGCATGGTATTGACGGCATCGCGCAGGCCCTGGAACATCATGTCCAGTTCCGAGGTCATTGCAAAACGCAGGGATCCCTCCTCATGCTGGCGGAATGCGGTTTCAAGCAGCCCATTTACCCGGGCCGTATCGGGCTCCTCATCCTCCGATGCGGATTCGATGACGGATATCAGGGCGGAAATCGAGCGGCCATAATTCTCAAGCGAGGCGGAATATGCGTGGCCAAGTATTGTGGCAAGCCCGCGCCTTGTTTCAGGGGTTCCATGGCAGTAATCGTCATAACTTACACCCGTCAGGTTCAAGAATTTTTCCGGGTCAAACTGGCCTGCGGTCCGGAAAAGTGGGAGCTGCTCGACATCGAAGTACAAGCCCACATTGTGAATGTCATCATATACGCGGCGTATGGCCCGCTCTTCCAGGGAATATGCGGCAAGCGAATGAAGATTGCCCAGAATAAAGAAGGCACGCTCAAGGCTTTCCGTTCTTCCCTCCCGGAAAAGCTGCATGGCATTGCGTAGATATCGCTCCAAGTTGGACTGAGTATCCGCCGGCAGGTACGCTGATGCGGCATCCAGGTAACTCATCGAATCAAAATACTGGAGAAGGAAGGTTGCCCGGCGGACGGCCTCGATTCGCGCACTGTCGGTTAACGCTGTCCGCGATTGTATCAGCAATGAATCCGACTCACGGATTAGTGATGAATATTCTTCCCGGCGGGTTGGAGGCATCCGTTCAATTTCATCCCTGCGCGCATAGAGCGTACGCGACATGCCAATATATGCTTCTTCGGAGCTGAGCATCGTACCGACGCGCTCGAGATAAAGCAGGCCGAGTTCGGCATATTCCCTTGCTCGCGCCATATCGGCAGGATTCCCGCTTGCGGCCAGCCGCCTGGCTTCCGCGAATGAGTTTTCTGCGATATCCATTGTGGTGCGGGCTTCCGTGACAATATCGCCAAGGGCGATGCGAGCATCAGGGCCAATAGACGGCGGAAGGAAGCCCAGGTTATGAAGGCTGAAAGGGCCGGATGGTGAGCCTTCTGAATTGAGCTCCATATACACATAGATGCCTGCGGATTCCAGCTCAGCCCGGTGCCCGGATATCCATCGCGCAGCATCTGTGTCGTTTCCTTCGAAGACCGATGAGGTGCCTTGCAAGAAGGAGCGGAACTGCGGCCCTTCAAGATTGCTGTCTGAAAACAGGGACTCTGGAAAAGGCTGCATGAGGAATCCGGAATTGGTGATGGTGAAATCGTTGCCATCGACCTGGATGAGGATGCCATGCCGATTTAGCAGGGCTTCATTCTCTTGCAGCCACAACGCGGCCGAGGAATTCGTCCCGTGATATTCGGATGAAGCGCCGTTCAAGAATCCCTCAAAATCCGGCCCGCCGATGACGCCATGGGCGAATGCCCGGTTGAATAGGGTATTTGTGAGAGTGAATCCAGACGCGCCAATCTCCACCCTTATTCCGGCAGCTTCAAGAAGTGCGGAATGCCCGCGCACCCACTCCAGATTCCCCTCGCCATGGTATGACAGGGTTTCACCGGCGATAAACAAGCGGAAGTTGGGGTCCTCATCGGATGAAATTATCATTTGCGGGATCCCGCGTTCACGATAGAAAAGCGGCTCATCGATCCGGTTTGGGAAAAAGAGGGCGCCATCAAGAGGGGGATTCGCCCCAATTCTTAGTGAAAGCGAATCGATCCCCCCGCGTAATGCGGCTGAAAAATCGTTCAGTTCCGCTGATCCGAGGATTGTTGAGGGATCGGACGGGGATATGCGCGGGGGCAAAGCCTGGCCAAGGGCGTCTGCATGCCTTGCGGCCTCGGATACCGCGCGGGCAGTTTCTGCCAGTATGGCGCTCAGAACTGACGGGGTTATGATGGGCGGCATGAATGCTGATAATCCCTCGACGAGGATTGGCTCGGTTATGATGATAGGAAGTCTGTTTCTAGAGTCGTCCTCTTGCGCAGGTTGTCCGCCCATCCGGTCACCTCAGATTATTTGCACGGCAGATATCCGCGAATTCCCAGAGCAGTTTCATCCTGAGCTTGATCTGCTTTCCCGATGAGGACGCCTTAAGTTCCTGCGACTCCCAGCCAACCAGGATGCCATGAAGTCTCCGGTAGCGCTCGATCTCTTTTTGCATCTCGGCCGGCTTATCCGAAGAATTCTTCCATGCAGAAAGCGCCCGCTCAATTGCGACAATCATGTTCCTGGCATGCTTCATGGTCTGCCGCTCGGCCGTATCGAGATTCCCCGGATCGATTTTCCTGAGTTTTGCTTCGGAAGCGTCCTTCTTCATCCAACCATCTCCATATGCGAATCCTCAGGATTTTTTTCCTATGACGCTCACGAAATATAGATATATATGTGTGCGTGCGTCGAATCGGCTTGACGCCCCATCCGGCGATTTGCACGGATAATCCGGCAAAGGTAGTTTTTTTTATTGTTCCATATGAAAGCCATGCAACAGCCCCGTCGTCTAGAACCTTGAACGGCAATTCGTTCAAGAATTGCCAACAAGGTCGGCAACGGTCAAGGATAGTGGACTTTGGAAAGGCCTTTTGGCTTCGACAGTTCTCAGGGCAAAGGCCCTGGGAACGCTCACGAACGACGCATCGTTCGTGGCGCCCATGGAACGAAATATCGTTCCATAGGGAAGCCCTGAGGAATCCTTTAGGCCTTGAAGGCATCCATTGACACCGGTTCGAATCCGGTCGGGGCTATTTTTTTTAAAAAATCGCTATTTCTCTGTCTTCTTGGTATGCTTCACTTTGCATGAGCAGCTGGACATGTCTTTCATATCGTAGAACATGTTGCAAAATAAGGTGCATGCGCCGTTAAGCTCCCTCTGCCCTTTTTTCGTGAGCGTATAGACCTTCCCGTCATCTGCGCTGATGAGGCCCTTCTTCCGGAGCTCCTTCAACGCCGGATAAATCGTGCCCGGCGATGGCCTTGTTCCCCGCCTTTTTTCAAGTTCATCGGACAGTTCTGCCCCGGTCATGCTCTTCTTGCCGAGCATCCAGAGGAGGATGTATGTGAGGAACCCCTTCATACCGCAGCATTCCATGATTTGATATCCCCAGGGGGTGTATTTTACCCTTTCTGGATATCGGATAACCGATAAGTATTTAATCCAGTTGCGCCCCAATAGGTCTATCGGATAACCGATACCAAGGGTGAATGAAATGAAAGGAAAAGAATGCAAGGTAGTTTGCGACGGAAAGGAAGTGGCCACGCTGACCTGCTCGGAAGACGGGTTCAGCCTGAAATGCACCGAAGAGGGAAAGAAGATGTGCAAGGATGGGAAATGCGGATGCTTCTAGGCAGGCATCCTTTTTTCTTTTTTTATTCCGGCATTCCTGCAGTGGCCGAAAAGGCAAGGCCCGCAAGGACTAACAAGCTGGCGCATAATGGCTGGGGCGCCGGCGGATTGCCGGGATTTCCAGCCGGGGGTTCGGAGAGAGATGTGGGAGGCAAAGGCGGCTCACGGATATTTATCTCAGAAAGGTTGGACTCCGATGGCACATCCTCTCCGGCAAGGGGCGTTTCATTGGCCACGGAGGCGTTTTCGGGCTGGGAATATTCCGAATACTCCCGCACTACGTCGTCGCAATTCCAGAAAGTGAACTGCACTTCTTTCGAGCGGTAGCCGTTTTTCTCGATGCGCAGGACGTAAAGGTCGTTCAGGTACTGCAGCTTGCCGGGCACTCCTATGACTCCCTTCCCCTCGTCATCCGTGGCGGAGCGGTTCAGGATGCGATAAGCTGAATCGGTCCGAATGATGAACATCGTCGCGCCCGGGACAGACTGGCCGGTGTCGTTGTTGCTTAGGAAGACGATTGCGGAGGGATTGCCGCAATCGGTCAGCAGTATGAAGGAAAAGGCAGGAAGGTTCGCAGAACCGGTATCCTGGACTCCCTTCAGGTCCGCATTGACCATCGCCGCATGGCCCATCGAAATCAGGAATAATACGAGCAATTGCTTCATATACATCAGGATAACGCGCTAAAGGCAGGGTATAAAACGATTTCCCGGAAAACTATGTGGGGATGCACATGGATGCGCTTGAAGCCATTTACACGAGGAAGAGCGTCCGGAAGTTCGAGGATAGGGACATTCCGGAAGAATTGGCCGGGAAAATACTGAAGGCCGGGATGTCGGCGCCATCGGCGGGCAACGCGCAGCCATGGCAGTTCATAGTCATAAGCGAAAGGAAGATGCTGGACAAGATTCCGGACGTATCCCCTTATGCCGAATGCACTGCGAAGGCGCCGTTGGCGATACTGGTATGCGGGGACAAAAAACTGGAGAAGCACAAGGATTACTGGATTCAGGACTGCGCGGCTGCGTCGCAGAACATGCTGCTCGCCGCGCATGCCCTCGGCCTCGGGGCGGTCTGGACCGGAGCCTACCCGATGGAGAACACGATGGAGGGATACCGGGTCCTCCTGAAACTGCCGGAGCACATCGTCCCGTTCTCGCTGGTCGTAATCGGATATCCTGCCGAAGGAGGCAGGAAGGAGAGATATATCGAGGAGCGCGTGCACCACGGCAAATGGTGATTTATCGGAATCAGACCAGGACCATCGCTAGGCCGAGGACAATCAGCAGCACCGCCAAATATTTGTGTATGCTCAGTTTCTCTCCTAGAAGGACATGCGACGCGGGCACGCTGACAAGCGGGGTGCCAGCCACGATGACCGAGGTCAGGGCCACTCCGATTCCCGCGACGGCATACGTGTAAAGCAGGGCTCCAAGGAAGATGATGAAACTCCGCACCGCAATCAGGGCGGCCTGCAAAGATGGCGGCGGGGAAAGGTCTTTCTTCTTCGCAAGATAATAGGATATGACGAAGAAGGACACGCCGGCCTCCAGCACCACCGTAGACATATACGCGCCCATTGCCGGGATGAAAATCTTGATGAAGCTGTAATAGTAACCCCACCCGATGATGGTGAGGGCGATATATAGCACGCCTTTTTCCAGCTTGAAGTCCCTTAAATCCTCGAACGCCAGGACGAGCGCCGAAAGAAGGACCAGCCCGGCGCCGGCAAGCTGCATCAGGCTTAGCGCCTCCCCGAAAACGACGATGCCGAGGATTACGACAACGAGCACGTACAGGGAGCATAGGGGGGCGAGGATGCTGGCCTTTCCGGACTCGAAGGCCTTGAAAAAGGCGGCAACAGCCGCCGCCCCGACAACAGACTGGACGAGGAACGCCGGGATAAGCTCATGCGGGAAAACGAAGGGGATGCCCAGGATAACCGCGCCAATAATCAGGAACAGTATGACCGCAAGGTAATTGTAGACGATGGCCTTGTACCTGCCGCTGTGCGTTATCGTTTTCTTGGTCAGCGTGTCCGCAATCCCGCCGCAAAGCGTGGCGCCCAAGGCAAGGAGGACGGACATTCAGTACTGCCTCGCCGCATAGAGGTAGATTGTCGCGTCGTTGCCGCAGGAGATGCATTTCTTGCCGTTGGGCTTCTCGTCGTTCCCGAAAAGCGAGCCGCGGATATTGGCCTGGTGGGCCTCCTTGACCTTGTCGGCGCAGGGCTCGGCCTCCATGCCGTCAGTGCAGAACGGGACGCGCACGAAACCGTGCCCTTTTTCGAGCGCGGCGCCAAGCGCGTCCATCGAATCGGCGTCCGAGACCTTGTCCGAGAACCATTTGTCCGCCTTCTCTTTGAGGTTCTTGTCGATTTGCTGCGCAAGCTCGTCGAGCTTCGCATCCACCTCTTTCGTCGGCACCTTGAACTTCTCGCCCGTGTCCCTGCGGACCACGATGACGGCGTCCGCTTCCACATCGCGCATGCCGATTTCGATGCGCAACGGTACTCCTTTCATCTCCCATTCGTTGAACTTGAAGCCGGGCGTGCGGTCCGAGGCGTCTATTTTCGCGAAGAAGCAGCATGCGATTGCCTTCCGGACCTCTTCGCAGCGCTCGAGAACCTTCGCCCGCGTTTCCTCCTTGATTATCGGGACTATCACCACCTGCAAAGGCGCGAGGCGAACCGGCAAAACGAGCCCCCGGTCATCGCCATGCGTCGCAATCACTGCCGCATAGATGCGCGAGATGCAAGGGCCGTAGCAGGTCTGCCACACGTATTCGTCCTTCCCGGTATCGTCGGTGTATTTGATGTTGAACGCCTTCGAGAAGTGCTGGCCGAGCATGTGCGTGGACGGCAATTGCAATGCGCGCCCGTCCGGCATGAGCGTGTCCGCGGCGAACGTGTTCTCGGCGCCTGCGAACTTGTCCCACTGCGGCCTCTGGAAGAACAGGAACGGCACGCAGAATTTCTGGTGGATGACTTCCTCGGCCATCTCCATGTCCTCGCGCACCTGGCTCATCGCCTGCTCGCGCGTCGCGAAGCAGTCGTGAGTCTCGATCCAGTGGAATTCCCTCGAGCGGATGAACGGCTTTGTCGCCTTCGTCTCGTGGCGCCATACTTGGCAGCGCTGGTAAATCTTCAGCGGCAAATCGCGCGTCCCGTGAATCCAGAGCGAATACATCGAGTACATCGCGGTCTCGCTTGTGGGGCGCATCGCGTAGCGCTCCTCCAATTTGTTGTTGCCGGCTTCAGTCACCCAGAACACTTCGGGCACGAAGCCCTTCACGTGGTCGCTTTCGCGCGTGAAATAGCTTTCCGGAATCAATGCCGGGAACAACGCGGGGAGGTGCCCGCGCGATTCGACGGCCTCCTCGTACATGCCGTACATGCGGTTCATGGTCATGACAGCCCAGGGCATGAACACCACAAAGCCCTTGATGCCGTATCTGAGGTCGCACAGCTGCGCCTCCTTCGTAATCGTGTTGTACCACTCCGAGAAATCAGACTTGTTCAGTTTCATGTCAACCACTAGCCTAGACTGAGTGCATTTGGTGAATAACCATTATAAGATGTATCCGGCGCAGCGCATCAGAGTAATGCCGACTCCACGCTTATTAGGAGGTCGAACGCTGAGTCGATTGGCTGCCTCGCGACCAGGCTGATGAGCAGGAGTGCTGCCCCAAGCAGCAGGGCGACTGCGACATTCCCCTTCTTCAATTCGGCCATCTCGTCAAGGTCGGGCGTTATGCGGTCGACGATGTTGAGGGTGAGGAACAGCAGGATGATGGACGATATGAGGCCTATCAGGTAGTTGAGGGTTGTGAATGCGAGGACCAGGATGACCGTGTGCCAGAGGACGGCCGGAGACTCCGCCTGGATGGCGAACACCAAATCGAGTATGCGGGGCTCCATGAGGAGCATCATCGAGGATATCACGGAAACGAGCAGGATGCCTATTGCGACATTGCCCTTCTTTATCTCCTTCCACTCCTCCAATCCCGCGGTCATGCGGTCGAAGAGCCCAATGCCGGTATAGATGGCGCCGGCTGAAAAACAGACTGCAGCGAGCAATCTCAGGGCGGCGACCGCAAAACTAACAACCAGTTCCTGCACCATGCTCGAACAATTCGACAAAATCCGTTATAAAGCTTCGCGGCGCCATGCCGGGCCGGGAAAGGTTGCCAGTATTATTAAACGCCCTTGGGACATACTAATAATATGGCAGAGGGCAGACCACCCGATAAAGAATACATACAAAGCCTGCAGCTGCCAGAGATAGTCAACGAACGCAGCATAGACGGCCTGGAAAAGCAGGCGATGGAAAACGCGAACAAGACCATCACTGAGCTGGACAAGGTGCTTGCCGCCTGGGACGCATCGAAAGAAAAGCCCGAAGAGTATGCCCCGAGAATCAAGAAATACAGGTGGCTCCTCGATGCTTTAAGCGGATGGGAGCGGGCAATGCTGTTAAGCCTCAAAACGAAGCCGAAATTCGAGGAGCGGGTGAAGATGCTAGAGCGGTTCGTCGATATTTACTCGGCCTTCCAGGGTGCATGACGTATGACGCATGCTGAGAAGCCGCAGGCGGAGCAGGGACCGGAAAGGCGCGGGCCGGAGTTGGCGCCTGCCCAGCCGGCGCCTCAGCCATCTGTATTCCATAGGGCGGGCGAGGGCCTGAATCTCCCAAATCTTTTAAGGCAGGCCGAAATCGCAGTGACAACAGGCACCCAGCTGTCCGTGGTTTTGGACCCCATCCTTCCAGTTGACCCGGCAAGGTATGCGGCAAGGAGCGATCTCGGGGTAGAGAGGGCGGGCAGACTGCCTTCGGAGTGGCAGGTGGAAAGGGACGAGGTTCGGGGGCTCTACGGCCAGGCCAAACACTGGTCAATGGAGGCCGCGGCCGCACGGGAGCGGGGCGATGCGGATTATGCAGGGCGGTGCGACGACTGCGCACGGGGAGCCATGACAGAAGCGAATGCCAAGCTTGCATTGATGGGCGATATAGTCATCCATGGCGGCAATGTTCCGCAGGAGATAAGGGATCTTGGCAGAGATGCGGTGCATGTGGCCGGATACCCCGAGACAAGAGGTTATGCGGGGCAGTATTACCAGTCCCGTGAAAAATACGAGGAGAACCGCCCGTATTACGAATCAGGGACGCCGCAGGCGGAAGCGGATAGGACGCAACTCCTTGGGCACGTAACAAGCATCTCGGAGATGGCCCGCCAGGGCGTGCCACTTACACCCCAGCTTACCGAGCAGTTGAATTCAAGGTTGAATGAAATTGTCGCACCAGTCGAGAACATGGCAAGCGTGCTCCGCAACATGGAGACTGCTCTTGCGGGGATATTGCAGCTGCAACGGGATGCCCAGTACAAGTCCATAGTCGGCACCGCCCTAGATGAACTGAAAAAATTACTTGAGCGCATCGACAAGGGCGAGCAGGTTCCGGAGGAGGAGAAGGCGAAGGCCTTTGAAACCGCATCATACGTCACGGAGGCCGACTCCGAGATTGAAGGCATGCCGGCTGATGCGAGGGCCGGAGCCGGAAAGATGATAGTGCGCGGCGTCTCAGCCCTGCGCGCCGGGAAAAGGGCCGAGGCGGCTGCACAGCGGGAACTGGCGCGGGCGCTTGCCAAGGCGAAGGACCCGGAGCAGAAGGAGAACCTTGAGCGGGCAAGCGCATGGCTCTCAGAAGGCAAGCTCGATGCGTCGGATGTCAGCAACATGCTTAAACGCGACGGGGACCTTAGGAAGCTGGACAGCCTCGTTCTTGGCGGAAGGAGGCAGTACGGGGCCGAGGTCGCGGAGATACGCGCAATAGACAAGCAGGCGGCAGGCCTGATGAAGAAGGCGGACGAGCTCAGGGAGAAGGCGAACCTGGAGAAGAGCCCTGCAAAAAAGAAGGAGCTGGAAAAACAGGCCCTGGAGATGGAAGGGAAGGCGAAGCAGCTATTGCGCACGGCAGATGCGAAGACGAAAGGCCTGCTCGAGATAGCAAGGTTCGAAAAAGACCTGCGCGAGAGCGGAGCGCCGGAGCCTGTGATAAAGGCAGTTCGCGCTACATACCGCTTCTACGGGACAGTAAGCAAATGGAGAGCGGATGTGACGCTGGCCGCGGCTAAGTTTTACATTGAGCACAAGAACATGCTGAAAGGCCCGCAGGCCGCCCCAATCCTTGGAGCGCTCGTGAAGTTCCTGGGGATAATAAGCGGCCCGAAGAAGGATTCTGAAATCGGCAGCAAGGATAAGGCCGAATCATATGTGAAAAAAGAGCTTGAACCGAAAGTGCATCTGATTGAATCCAAATTCACGCTCGATTCGCTTGAGAAAGCAGGGGCGCCGAAATTGCTCGTCGACGGCCTGCGCGCCGCGACGAGATTCTTCGGGACCAAGGATGAATGGCGCGGGAAGACAGTTCTCCAGGCCGCCAAGTTCTTCCTCGCGAACAAGGCGCGGCTATTAAGCCCGCAGGGCAAGGGGCCGCTTGGCAACCTGCTCAACCTCGTAGCCTCGGTCGTCAAGGGGGGGGACAGCGAGCCGGATGTGAAATGGAAATTCGAGGTGGTGGTCCGGAACACAGCGAAAGTCCCGGTGCCCGCCCCGGCTGCGGTGAAGAAACCGGAGGCGCCGGTTGTGACACCAGTGGTGAAACCGGTTCCGGCGGCTCCCGCTGCTCCTGCTGAAAGGCCTGCACAAGCGGCAGAAGCACCCGCCGTACACGCGGCCATGGGAGTTGCGCCAAAGCAGGCTCCGAAAGGGAGGGAGAAGGCGATAGGCATCCTCGAAACGAGAAGGGATTCGCTTGCCAAGATGCTTCCGTATGTCTCTCCTGAGCTTAGGGCCGAGATAGAAGCCGAGATAAAAAAGACGGACGACCTCATCGCGAAGCTGAAGGACCCAGCCGGTGAAATCGCACCCGGGGAGGCGCCCGGCCGCCTAAGCGCAATGCAACGGCTGGAGGGCATAGCCAGGTCAGCGGTTGTAAAAAGGCTGGAAGGGCGCAATGCCCCGAAGGAACTGGTGGATGAAGTCACAAAAGGATTCGCAAGCGGGGACCCGGCACTAAGGGCAAATGCTCTCGAGACCGCGGGCAGATTCCTGGATAGAGCGGAGGACGTAGTGGCCACCGCAAAAGCGCTGGAGGAAGCCGGAGCCCCACCCGAGCTCATTCGCTCGATGGCTTCTGCGATGGAGTTCTACGGCAAAGGACCAGGCTGGACAGAGAGGGCAGACCTGATTGTGCTAAACGCAAAAACATATCTGAAGAACGCGGCAATCCTCAAGCAGGATGAAGGGCAGGGTGCGCTGGGAACAACAGTTGAGGTTGCCGTCCTGCTATCCAATCCCGAATACATCCTGAAAGACCCGCAGGTTGCGAGGCAGGTAATCGGGAAGGCAGGTACTGAAGCAATGGAAGCTGCTGCGGGCAAACGGGAACTCGCCAGGCAGACTTTCATGACATCCATTGTCCCGCTCAGCGGCTTTCTGAGGGTTGAATGGCTCAAACCGCTTGCGCCGGGCATCCGGGCAATAATAAGGAGATCGGCCGAGATTTCGGAAAAACTCGCCGACCCGGCAAGAGCTGCGGAGGTAAGCGAAGACGACATTGCAAGGTCGTCAGCGGGAATCACAGCGGTCGGGCACATGGCAGACCGGCTCGAGGACTGCCCTGCCGGAACCAAGGTCCATCTTGGAAGATTATATGCGGCAGCCCTGGATTATCTCAACAATGGAGGCAGCGTAGAAACGCTTGATTTGATGATTTTCACAGGCGACCTCCTGATGGACAAGCGTTTCGCCCCGTATGCCAAGGAATTCACGGAAGCGGTTGCTGCGGTACGGGATGCGAAAACAGAGGAGGAGCGGGCTAAGGCTGAGATCCACCTGAGGGAAGTGACAGCAAAGGCGGTAGCTACGGTCCTGGGAAAGGCTGCTGAAGGCCTTCCGGGAGGTGCTGGAAAGAGCGTAAAATCAATCAGTGACGGGCTCCTGGCGAACCCGGGCGGGGCCGCATTAGACGTTCTGGTCAGTGCGCAAAACGCCCTGGATATAGTCGACAGGATGAAACCGCGCCTGATGGCAAGAGGCGTTCCGGAGATAGTCCGCAACGAGGCGGGTGTGGTATATGGCCGTGCACTCGATACGCTGGCCAATGGCGGCGCATCGGCAGTGGTGGAAACGCAGGTCAGGCTGGCAGAACGGTATTTGGACCCGGCAGCTGAAAATCAAGCCGCCGATGATTTGGAGCGCGATGAGCTGAAAAAGCTGTCCCTGGATTTGGACAAGGAACCAGGGAGATTGGAGCAAACCAGACACTACCTCACACTTAGCGATGACATCGCGGCAATCCGCGAAAAGAGAAAGCTCCTGATCAAGAAGGGCGACCTCAGGGCTGGAAGTCCCGGCGCGAGAGCCCTTGAGGACATGCTCGGGTATCTGGAGGAAAAACGAAAACTGATAGCCGGGGGCAGTCCGGTTAGCGAAGAGGATATCGAAAAGTGGGCAGCCAGGGTAAGGGACAGGATGGCCTCTGACGAAAACGTAAGGGGCCTCGTAGGGGGGATTGCGAGAGGCCTCATAGATGAGGCAGCAGCCAGGGGCCAAGTGCTCGACCCGAAGGAAGCCGAGGATATGGCGCTGATGAGTATCGCGAGGCAGAAGGCCGAATCGGATTTCTTAAAAAGCATCGATGGTGTCAAAGCCTCGGCCAATGGCCTTCTTGGAACCCTCGAAATCCTGCGGAAGGATGATAGGGCCGCAGCTGCCCAACGTGCGGAAGCAATCCAGATTTACTCATATGCTGCCGCGGCCTATCGGGCCGGCCGCATCCGGGATGGAGCCGTATTCGTGAATGCAGGCGCTCAGTACGGGCAACTTAACAACCGCGACCGCAGCGAGGTTGCGACGATTTGCAGGGAAGCGGGTGAGCGCGATAGGAATCCCGGCGAAAGCCTTTTCGATGGCACGGACCTGGACATCCTTGACGTGTATAAGAGGAAGTCAGAGCTCATGCCCAGCATCACCACCCCTGGGGAGTGGAGGAATGCCGAGGCGCATTTCGACCTTGCGATACTCGCATACCGCTCCGGAAATCCGCAAGCGGCAGCCCACATCATGGACCTGGCGGTTCTTTACACGACATGGGCGGGCGTTCCGGAGAAAGACCTGCCGCCGGACCTGCAGAAGAAACGCCGGGAGGACCTGGATTTTGTTGAAGGCAATCTCGGCGACTATAGCAAGGACAGGAACACCGTCGGGGGTAAGCGGCTTATTGATGCGGCATCTGCATACGGCCCGCCCATATGGACTCCGGATTCAAAGCTCACGCCACCGATCGCTGCTGCACTGCTCGCAGGAAAACCAGTTGCGGAAGTCCTCGGCGATGGGGACATGGATGCTGGCGCGACAGCTTTCGCATCCGTAATAGACGAGAAAGACAGGCGCATGGGTGCATTGGGTGCGATAGATTTGGAGAGGAAGGCAGGCGCGCTCATCGGCCGGAATGCGGATGAAGAGGAAGCGCGGGAAAAGAAGTACAAGAAAGAAGCGGATTGGTGGGCGAAGAAGGCGGCTGAGGCCGGAGACGATAAGCTTCTGGCAGATTATTACAGGACGCAGGCGGGCATCGTCGACCGCAGTTTCATGATAGATTCCGTCGCCGCTGCCAGGGACGCCCGGGCAAAGGGCATCGCGGTGCTTTCTGAAGCGGCAAAACTGGAATCCGAGGCAGAAGGCGCTGCTAGCGCCACCGTTGAAACGATTGAGGGGCGCTTGCCTGGACTGATAGCGGGATTCCCCGAGTCTGAAAGAGGCATTTACGAAGAGGCGGTTCTGAAAGCTGAAGGCGACCCGGAAAAACTTCGAATCATCCATTCCGCACTATTGATGAAGAGGGCTGCCGAACTCAGGCAGGCCGGGCAGGACCTCATTGGCGATTCAGATCGCATAATGAAAGGCCTGGGAACCTTCGACCGAAGCGTCAGGAACCTGACAACACTCAGGGAGGAAAGCGGCCGCTACCAGCTGTATACGGGTGTCCGCATCAGCGTCGCGGTAACAAGGGACCAGGATGTGGATTTCCTTGGAAATCCAATCTCCCATGAAGGCAAACCGACAAGGCCCACCCCAGAGAGGATGGGGATGCTCCGGGCACAGGCTTCGGCAGGCATTGAAGTCGGCGCTAAAGCGGTCGCGGAGCAGGAAGGGGTCCAGAAGCGCAGGGCGGAGGGGCTGGCAAATGCGGATACCCAGATTAGGAAGGCCAGCATAGATGGCACGAAAACCGCCATCGCCAACATGATTGAATTCCTTCCGGAGTGGAAGCGGGAGGAGAGGATGAAGCAGCTGGACGACGCGGTGGCTGCGGCCACAAGGAAAAAGGACCCGGACGTATCGCCCCTAATGATGCTTTACCGGGACGTCTGCGGCGATGTCGGCATGCCGTATATGGATTCGGAAGGGCACCTGTTCATCAATCTCGAAGAGGACGACAAAAAGTACAATAGAACTTCCGGCCTTTATTGGAGCGAAAGATTCCGGGCCGCAGACAGGGCTTTAGGCGAAGGCGCATTCCATGTAAGGTCGGAGGTCGCCAGGCTGGACAAATGGTATTCTGCAAGAAACCTTAGGCTGTCGTATCAGCAATCCACCGGCAATGCAGAGGATTATGTAACCTACGAAGAAGCATTCGGCCTTCCGTGGATGGCCCAGCCTGAAACGGTTTGGGCCCACCTCCCACCGGAGAAGAGGAAGACGTACCAGAAGAGGTATGATGAGATTTCAAAGATGGAGGCTGGCCCGGAAAAAGACAGGAAGCTTGATGAGCTCCGGATGGAGATTGACAGGGAGCCGGGCTTTTTCAAGCCGAACATCTGGGGGCACAACCCGCTCACCGTGGCTGGAATAGTCCCCGGGACAGAGGTCCTCCCCGGAGAGTTGAAACCCCTTGGATATGAAAAGTACGAGGCAGCCGCAACCCCGGCGCTTATCACAACTCTGATTACGCATCTTCCGGCGGATAAAAAGGCTGCCTACAAAGAGGAGTATGATAAGATACCCGCAGGCCCTGAGGGGGATACTGCTCGGCGCGAGTTGCTGCTGAAACTGAAATCCGAAAAGATAAATTATCCGGGCACTGGAAGGGATAGGACCATCGGGGACATCGTAGATGTCGGATATGTGCCCAGCAAACCAGGCGGACCCGCGGGGGGGTATTACGGCCTGAACACCCTGTTCTATTTCGACATTGAGGATTACGATAAGCGGATTGAAAAGGCCCAGGAACTTGCGGCAAGCGGGGATGTCGCGGGGGCAAGATTGCTGCTGGACCAGGTGGAGAGGGATGCGAGAAGGGCGGAAAGCGTAGAGAGAAGGGACATCGTAGGGACCCAGAGGCGCTATAGGGCCGCATATGTGCGGGCTGAGGCATCGGATTTCCGAAGCGAGATGATAATGGACCCTGAACGGGGGGATGGCCCAAGAGCCAAGTTTGAGATAGGGCGTGCGAACGCTTTCCTGGAGCTGGGCCTGGCTGCTTATGAGGATAGCCATGAGCGGGATGCATTAGATTGGGAGGGTGCGGCAGAAACCAATGACCGGGCAAGGGACGCGATGATGCCGAAAATGGAGGGGGGCAAGTTAATCGAGGGTGCAGCGCCGCTCGCCATGACACCGGACCGCGTGGTTGACCTTGCCATGGCACTGCCCCCAGGCATTCTCGGGTCCAAAGCCCCAGGGGACCCGTTTGAACGGACATATAATAATTTAATCAGGGATGTCCGCTCAGCTACGGAAAGGGGCGACCAGAAAAGCGCGAACGCTCACGCGATAGTGCTCTACGATTCGATAAAGGGCAATCCGGAATATTTCGCAAGGGCGTACGCAGGGATGCAGGCAAACCCTGCAACCGCCATCCCCACAGAATCGGACCAGCATCTCCAGCTTGAGTCGGATGTTCAAGGTGCCCAGGTGCATGATTGGAGCTGGCAGAGAGGTGTCGCTTGGAAAGTGGCACGCGACCATATACGGCTTGCGAAAGATTCCTGGTATCGGGCGGATTCGGCGAGAAAGGATAGGGACGAGGCTAGTGAGGATACCCGCTGGCTCGCTGAACATCGCGCTGGCCCGGGAAAGGACAAAACGTCCGACGCGCTAAGGAGAGCGGCTGCCACGGATATGGCCCTATCCCTGGCCATGCTTGACCCGGCCACGGACTATCAGGCGTACGACGTCCTGCTTTATGGCCGGGAGATAAACGGATTTGTGTACGAATGGAAATACGATGCTCCAACCGGGAATTGGGATGACAAGCCGATAACCATCGACCTAATCGCCGGGGAAGTCGGCGATATGGACATTGTCAGGCCGCACACCTCGATAAAACCTGTCGAGTATCTCTTCCACGCCAACCGGCTTAGGTGGAAGGAACTCACATCCTTCACCGACAGCGACCTGATGCGGGAGATGAGGCCCCGGTATAGTGAGAAGGCCGTGGAAGAGACGGTGATAGAACTGGCCAGGTATGGCATCCGCGCGAAGTGGGACCGGTCATCGAAAAGCTATGAGACATCAAAATGGGACCATACCCCCGAAGCGATGGAGCAGGCCGAAAGGGGATATGGCCATTTCAGGCTGCTGGAATCGAAGCTGTTCGGAGACATCTACTCGCACCCCGCCGGTTGGGGCACGGATGCGGAGGAGAATTATCTGGACCGGGTGTTCCAAAGATTTTCATATATCAGCACGGGTGTCACGGAGCTTACCGATGCAGAACCTGATTCGCAAGCAGCAGCAATAGTCAGGTCGAACAGCAGTTATGAGATTAGCGTTCCGCTGGAAATCAATTCTGATGGCGTTTTGGTTGACAAGGACGAGAGTACAAAAAGCGCGCTGCAAGAGATGAAGGACAAGGCGAGCCATTATCGGATATATAAGGGCGTCAAGAGTTTCGTAAAGACAACTGTAGGCGTTGCGCTGGCCGCACCCACCCTGGGAGCCTCCCTGACCCTCACCATAGATGAAGGAGCGACAATGATGGAGGAGGGGGTGAAGATGAAGGAGGCGCGGGGAGAGTGGACTTTCCGCGCCGGCCTCACATTTGGCGGCGGAGTCGCCATGATGGTCATGCCGGTTGGCGGCTATTTCACAGGCTTGGCCGGCGAAACGGCTGCGGCAGCAAGTTTTGCGGCCCCGATAAGCGAGGAGGCGCTGCTGGCATTGCCCGGAAATGCCGCAATCGTAGCGGCAGAGGATGCTGCACTTATAGGAGGCGGATGGGGTTCGAGAGCGTTCAACTTCATGTTCCTTCCGAGAGGCGTGCCGGTGGCCGCAACCACATGGGGTGAGAAAGCAGGGAGGGCGCTCTTTGGCACAGCGGATATGCCATTCGCCGGGAGGATACTCCACTGGACCGGCACGGCCATGACTGTACAGGGCGGAGTCGACATGTTCGCCGCCCTTCCTGAAAGCATAGGGGGGGTTAAAAGCGGGGACATGACCCTGGCTGAGGCGATTTTTGGGGGTGTTATGGCAGTCGTGCAGCCAGCCGTCACCACAGCATATTCGGTCCATCTTGCCGAGTTCGGATACCGTACTGGGGCACCTAAATTTGTCCCCAACTGGAAACGGCTTCTGCTGGGAATGCCGCTGGAAAGCAGGTCCTCGCAGAAGCTGGCATACGAATATGCAATGGCTGAGCGCGAGTTCAAGGCATTGGAACCCGCAAAGCGGGAATCCTTCGATGAGTTCAGGAGAGATTCCGGCTATGTTTTCCTGCCGGCGGATGAGGCACACGTGCTGGCTGCGTATCGGGCAAGCCCGCAAACTGATTTCGTGGCTTTCGCAAAAGCAAATCCAGGGTTAGTCGATGCCGAAGCGCTTGGCAGAGTCGGCCCCCCTACCCACGCAGGTGGAGCCGCTATGGTATCGCCGGATACCCAAGCTTGGGCGGATTTCATTGGGAAGAATCCGGATTTGCCAGACTACGCTGCAAAGAGAGCGTCCGAGATTTTCAATGAAGGACCCGTAAGGGATGCGGTTGAAGGCGCCGTGAAGTCATATATCGAGCACGAGAGCGCCAGGATTTTGGCATTGCCTGAGGCTGAGAGGCCTGCAGCGGTCATTAGGATGAAAACGAATGCCGATTTCATCCTGTCGAGAGCGGCCACTGACCCTGCCAGCGCCCCCGCTTGGGCGGCATTCGTTGGGCAGAATCCCGAACTGGCCAGGTACTCCGCCCTTGTGCGCGAGGGAAGGACGGCTTCCGGCCAGGCCGTCGAGTTCCGGCCGGCTTCAGCCCCGATAGGCGATCCGGTTGTCGCTGCGGCGTTCGGCAAAAGCTTCGAGCGGAATCCTGCCATCGAAACTGCAGTGGCCGAGATTCCAGTGGGATGGCTTGACTGGGTAGGCATCAAGCGGGATGATTTGCTCGCGCTCGTAAAAAGCGATCCGCAAAAAGCCATGGAGTGGGTCAACAAAGCGCTGGAATCGCACAACATGGCCCTAATCCGGAACAACGGGTTCTTCCTTGCGGAAGTTACGCATGTAATCGCGCCGCGCGGGTCGGAAAATTCAACTGGCTTCATGATTGGAAAGGTGTATGGCAAGGGCGACATGTTCTCTGGCCGCCATGCAATGTACAATCCCAACAGCTACACTGTTTTCCTAAAAGGCAAGAAAGAGTATTCCAAAGGCGGCATCCCGGACACACACCTGCCATTCCTGCGCGAGACTTATGCGCATGAGACGCAGCACCTCTTTGACCATGCAGCGGGCCTGCTGGCAGCGTATTCAAGGGCCACTAAAGGCAAAGGCATGGCCGCCATGCCGGCATTCCGGGCTGACCAGGAGACCACCGCGGTCGCGCGCGAAGTCGGCGAGATGCTGTACTCGATGGACGGGGCGCAGGTCGGGAAATTCCTCGACGATGCGCTTCTATCGAAACGCCAGCCGCCGGAATACAAGGCGGCTTATGAACGCAGCCTCAAGGCCCTGTCTACCGATGAGTTCGGCGCGTCGGACCCCGGATGGAGGACCAGGCCGCCCGAAGTGCTCCGCGCGAGGCTGGATAAGTTCATAGACTCCGAATACGTCCGCATGGCCGGAATCGGCTACAGCCACCTCTACGGGGGTGCGGTCGAGGCGCTGCCCCACCCCGGCAAACCGAAGGAAGCTGGGGTGGAGACGGAAACCGGGGGAGCTGGGGCCGCAGAATTGGCAAGAGGCGCTTTCCCGAAAGATATAATCGGGCCGGACGCTCTGGCGGAAGCGGTTCTGGAGATGGCTGGAGACGGGGCGAAGCTTCCCGAATGGATAATCGGCGGGGAGCGCGTGCGGGAAGGCGGGGTCGAATCGTTCGAGACCGGCGGCGTGCTCCGGACAATCGAGGACATCGTGGTCAACAACGCGGCCGGGGGCGTGGAGAGCGACGTCATAGTGATCAGCGCGGACAAAAAACGCCTTAACGGCATCAATGACATTTTCGGATTGGAAAACGGCGATTTGGCCCTTGGCGCGTACCGGGACATCCTTCAGCGGGCGACCGCCATGTCGGCCGGAGGCGAGTTCTCAATCATGATAAGGCCGTCATCCAGGGGGGACGAGGTCATCGCGGTAATAGTCGTGAAGAAGGGGAGCGGGGAAAAAGTCCGGACGGATATTGAAGCGAATGTCCTGAAGGCGACAAACGAGGTGTTCGCGGAAAGGAGCGCGCCTGGAAATCCGGGATATATCGGGGGTTTGGCAAAGGCCCTGCGAAACCCGCGCGATGTGGTGGCCGCATCCGTGCTTATGGGCCCGGTTGTGGAAGTCCGCAAAGTGGAGGGGGTCGTCAGGGCCACGTATCACGACGACGGAAACGCGTATATCACAAGAGCCGGCGGCTCTGTGGAATTCCTCGCGCCTGCGGCGACAAAGGTTGACGACCCGTATTTTGCGGCGGACTTGCGGAAGCTGCTCGGCATCGAGGAGCAGCACGACATCGTTAAAGGACTTGAGCCGGCGGAGGAGCGGCTGCTGCTGGACTTGTGGGAGAGGAGGGGTGGCCCGCTGACGCCTGGGGATTCCGCTACGGTCCGGCGGATGACCGAGGTATATGAAAGGAGGAGGGCAGAGGGCGCTGCGCCGGATGCCGCGACCCGGGACATGGTCGCGCTGGTTGGCGCCGAGAGGGTGAATGTGGCCCCTGGCGAGATTCTCTCCGATGCGGGCGCGGCGTTTGAAATTCGGTATGAGCTTCCGGAACCTGTCCGCAGCCAGCTGCTCCGCCTGCTGCCGGAAGTGGGAAAAGGGCTCGCCGAGGCCATCAACAACAGCTTTGGAATCCGGGGATTCAACACCGATACAGGGCACTATGCCGCGAACAGCGTGGTGAGCATCACTGACGGCGCCGTCGCGGAATTCGGGTCCATACACGGCGTCCGCATCAGGCGCCTTGGCACTATGAAGTATTTCATCGAGGGCGGAACGCCTGAGATGGCCGCGGAGTTGTACGTCCATCTGGACGCGGTCATGAAAAAGAAGGGGCTGGACATGAAGGTGAGCGGCAAACAACAGCCTGCCGTAATCGGGCCGGGCACTGACGGACGGACCGCGCTCGCCCATGTCTCGAACGGACACCTGGTGGTCGAGCGCCGCAGATTGCCGCGCAACATGACCGAAGAGCAGGCGGGGGCGACGGACTGGAACGGGCATACGGAGCACTACCAGAACGCGAACGCCCTGATAAGCCTGATGTCGCTTGGGAGCGATGAAACGCTGGCAGGCTTGCTGGGCCGGGAGGATTTCGCCAGGCTCGAGCCAATCATCAAGATGGTCCGGGAGCATCCGGAAATCAGGAATTTCGAGGACCTCGTGTTCGCGCTGCGCGACAATGGGTATGGCGGGGAAAACGGCATAGGGCTCGAGGGGCTTTTCAGGGGATATGTCGTGGACACGGGAAACATCCTGCGCAGCCGGCTCGATTTGCGGTATTCGAAGGCTGCGCCCGGGGAGGAGGGAGCCATGGCTGAGGGTGTGCCGCTGCCATCCCGCCCGGCCGCGTATAGGAAGAGGGCGCAGGCGGCGCGTGAAGCGGGAAGGGATGTGGAAGCAGATTTGTTCGAGCTCAAATCAGACTTGGCTGACGAGTCGCTGACACCTGGGGACCTCCGCAGGAAAGCCGACGATTTGGAGAAAGCGGCTTATGACACAGGGGACTTGTCCCCGGATTTGCGAAGGGGCAGGAACGCGCGCCATGCGGCGGAAGCCGAGCTGCTCCGGGAAGAGGCCGACCGCAGGGAAGGGAAAGGGCCGATGGCAGGCGCGCCGGAATCGGGCATTGATGTGGAGGGAAGGGCCGCCAGCCTCGTGGGGGAAGCGGTGGGATTCGAAGGGCAGGCGCGCCGTGCCAGGCACGGAAGCCCGGAGTATAATGATTTGATGATTAAGGCAAGGGCGCGCAGGAAGGATGCCGAGAAGCTCAAGCTCCTCAACCGCTTAGACGGCTTGGAAGGTGCGCAGGGATTTGGCGATGCGGAGGTCCTGCCGGAGAAGGCCCTGGACAAGGATGCGGCCGGGGACTGGGTTGTCGCGAGGGCAGGATTCGAGGCATGGATAAAAAAGGCGGTCCCGCCGGAACACCGGGCATACGCGCTCGAAACCCTCGGATTCGTGATGGACCGCGGCCTTGAAAGGATTGCGGGACTGCCGCCAGGAGAGCGGCCATCTGAAGCGGACAGGCAGATTATCGCCGTGGATTACATCGTCGGAAGGGCTGCGGACAACCCCGCCCGCGCGAAAGCATGGTTCGATTACGCGCGCATGCGCGCCGCTGATGAATCGGCGTTCTATGGGATTGCCGATTACGCGATGCTGGCCAAGCGGGGCCTGCGGCTGACCGAAGAAGGCATGTCGATTGACAGAATCGATGTTTCGGCAGAAGACGCCGCTGCGCGAAGCTCGCTCGGGGGGATATTCGGCAGGATGTACGAGCAGCCGCCGGCGGGGATAATCCTGGATTCGCTCCCAAGGCGCTGGCTTAGCGATGCGGGCCTGGATGTGGGGGGGTTGACGATGGGCCTGGAGGACTCCCTGCGGAGAGCGGATGCGGCAGAAAAGATAAACGCGGCGCTTGCCCCGCACGGGCTCGTGCTGGTCGACAAGGGATTCGGTTTCGTACTGGCTGAGGTCTCGCATATCATCACACTGCACGGGCAAGCGGACACGAAGGCTTACATCATCTCGAAGGCGTATGGACCGGAAGCGGTTTTCGATCCGAGAGTGGCAGGATTCTTCAGCCGCGGGACGGGCGAGATTTTCCTGCGCCCCATCCCCGAAGCCGAAGTCGCGGGCCTATTTGCCGGGGATTCCACGGTCAAGAGAGTCTATCTGCATGAACTCCAGCACTTTTTCGACAACGTATCGGGATTCGGCGATGAGATTAGGCGGAAGTTCGGCGATGACGCGGCCCGCATGGTTGATGAGACGACCGCAATCGCGCGCGAAGCGATAATCAACGGGCCGGAAGAAGGCGGCAGGATTGCGGAGCTGTATTCGCGCTCACCCAACCCGGTGTATCGGGACGCGGCGGGGAGGGTCCGCGCCGCGATTGCCGGAGGAAGGCTTGACGGCCTCCTGGATTTGGAATACACTGCCGTTCTCGGGCTCGGGTTCGGCGAGCTCTTCGAAGCGGGGCCAATCAGGGTGGTCAGCGGGGAAATCGGAACCCTGCCGCCGCGCAAAGCCGCAGCCGGGGAGATGCATGCCGTTTCGGCGGATTACACGCAGCCCGCCGGCCTTGAGGATTTCGTGAGGAGGCTGACGAGCGATGATAGGGCCGTCCGCAGGGAGGCCGAAAAGGAGCTGGAGGCGCTTGGAAATGACCTGGCGGCAAAGCGGATAATTGAGATGCGCGAGCGCCTTCGCGCGCGGATTATCGAGCGCGAACACGTCGGCCCGCTGGCCGGGAAGAGCAGGGACGGGTTCATTTCATATAACGCGCATGCCCTTGGCGAGGAATACGCGCCCATGATATTCCGGGACAGGCGCGATGCCGGAGTGAAGGCCGAAGCGCCAGCCGCGGTGGAAGGGAGCGGCGGCAGCATGCAAATCGGGGCGGAAAGGATTCCAGGGAAATACGACACTGCGGCTTTGCTCAGGCTGGATGAGCCGGGAGAACTCGCGGCGTTCGCGAGGAAGGTCGTGCTAGGCGATGCATCCGCATTGGAGAGCTTCGGCAGCCTCCCTCCGGAAATCATGGACATTGTCGCCATGCTCACCCAGGATGAGACTTTCAGAAGCGCAGCGCGCTCGGATTTCATGTTCAAAAGTTATGTGGAGGACCCTCACGGCCTTGGGAAAATGATGGTCGATGAGACGGCCGGGGCCATTCGCGGAATAATCGGCCAGCCTGCGGAACCCGGACCTGCCGCAGCGGGGTATTCGCCCGAAGCCGCGGCCCTTGCGGAAAACCTTGCGGCCAGTCCCGTGCGGCTGTCCGAACTGGTTCGCGGTTTGATTAACGGCGATGCGGAAGCAGCCGCGGAACTGGATATCCTCGGCAACCACCCCGCAAGGAAGCATGTCGAGAGCCTGGTCAATAATCCGGACATGCGGAAAACGGTGCTGGAGGGCAGGTTGCCCGACCTCGATGTGATACGGGTGTATTCCAAAGCAATCATCGATTCGCTCCATCCGATGGAAAGCGCGGCTCCGTCATCGCCTGGCGCGGGCGTACCGGCCGGAATCGCCGATGCGGAAATAAGCGGGTATTTCGACAAAGCCGCATCCGGAGACGAGGCTGCGTTGTCCGTGCTCGTGGACAGGTATTCGGGCCTAGGTTCGCCAGGAGGGGCATTCGACGCCATGCTGCTGCGGGAAATCGGTTTGGAGGAAAGGCGCACGGGCGTTGCGCGCAGGGATGCCGCGAAGTCGGTCCTTGGCGCGCTCCTTGCGAAACCTGCCGGCGTTGAAGCGCTCGCAATAGCAGGCCGCGTGAAAGCGGACCCGGCTGGAGTGCCGATGGCGCAGGATATCGCGCTGGCCTATCTGTTAATTCGGGAAGGGGACAGGTTCGCGCTTGGAGAGACGGCGCCTTTCCGCGAACTGTTCATAGACGGTCTTGCAGTGATAGCATCGAAGACCCCTGCCAGCAAACTTGCATCTGCGATAGAATCATTTGACGCAGCGGCCAGGCAGGTATCCGCGAAGTTCCCGCAGGCAGGTTACCCGGACAGCTTAATGGATTCCGCGGCGCAAAAGGTATTCCGGCTGGCAGCCGGGCTGTCTGCCGATGGCGCCCAGACCCCGGCTGCAATGATTAGCAGCGGGAGGAGCGGCTTGCTCGACCTCATCCCGCTGACCAGCCCCCAGAGCTTCGTGATTTTGGGCGATGCGGCGGATATCATGCTCGGGATGCTGGCGGGGATTCCGGATGTTGCATCATTCAAGATACAAACCAAAGGGCAGATAGAGAAGGCCGAGGTTTCAAGAGGCGAAATCGGGGGGACCCTGTTCAACTGGCTGCTCGCGGACATGGCAAGGCTCAAGGAGCCGGGCGCACGGGAGGTATACCTCAGGAAATTTGACGCGCTGTTCACTTGGGACGGATTCTACCCGCAATACAAGGAGCTGCTGATGCGGTCGGCAAAAAGCGGCAGGAGCGTCGGCGGGATTGACAAGCTCCCGATATTGGCGTACGTGGTTGAAGACGGGAGCGGAGTCATACCGCGCGGCCTCATCCAAAAAACCCTCGACAACGATTTCTTCAGGGCGAGGCTCGGCCCCGATGCCGGTTATCTGGCGTTTGTGGATTTCATCGGGAACGTCCATGGCACCGGGAGGGACAATAACAGGCAGTCGAAGACATGGCTCGAGGCGGCCAAAGAAAGCCTGGTGTTCCTGAATCTGGATGAGGCCGGAAGGAAGAAGGCGGGCATCGCAGAGAAACAGAAGGATTCGAGGAAATATTTCATCGAAAGGAAAATGGGTTACCTGAATGAGCTGCTTGCCCATTACCGTGAAGGGGATGTCAATGCCCGGGCGCTCATTTTCCTAATCGAGGGCATAATCGGGAAGCCGGCGAGGGCGGAGTTCGAGGCGTTGCTTGCCGGGGGATATTTCGAGGTTTTCGGCAACGACATGGGCCTTGGCGAGGAGTATATCCTGGCGCACACCGCGCTCTATCTTGAAGTGAGCGCGTATCGGAAAAATCTCCGCAGCTTCACCGGTGAGCCGACTCCGCAGATGAACTCAATATATGTCGGGGAAAAGATTGCGTTCAAAGAGACCATCCCAGTCCTCGATGCCGCCATCCACGCCGAGTCGGAGGGGAAATTTTCCGATTTCAAATTCTCCCAAGAGTTCCATGACGAATTGAGGAAATCCTTCGGGCAGGACGGCGGGGAGGCCGCGGACAGGGCATTCGTTGCATGGAAGAGCGATGCCCAGGGCACGGTGGATGCAGGGGGGAAGCGGTTCGAGGTGGAAGAGGCGTCTTCGTTCGATGAGCTTTTCCACGCTGGCACTTACAAGGGCGAGGTTGCCTGCCAGAACCCTAAAAACAGCAGCTTCGTGGTCGCCGGCCTCGTTGGCATGATTGAACTGCCCTGGATGAAAGAGGTGGTTGTGAGCGAGGCGGGCGGCGCGCACGGGGCATATAAAAGATGGCTCGTGCTTGTAAAAGATTCGGAAACGGGAAAGCCTATCCTCCTCGTCCAGCCCGGTTATGGGCAGATTGGCTCGAAGGTGGAAGTGGACGCCGCGATAATCGGAATGCTGAGTGCCAAATACGTTCCGCTCGGCATCGAAGTGCGGGACATGCCCACACCGGAAAAGAAAGAGAGGAAGGCATTGCGCAACTATGGATACCGCACCTATGCGAGCGGCAGGGCGCCATTCTTCTACATTGATTCGAACATGTATTCATTCCCCGAAGTGGGCCTTGTTGCGCAGATGCACGGGCTCCACAACAGGGAGAGCGGAAAGGAATTTATTTTCGACAAGGGGTGGGAGAGGAACCACCGCATAAAGTGGTAGATTGCCATGGATGAAACCGAAGCGAAGGTGTTGTTTTTCAGGCTGATTTCCGATGCCCGAGAGGCGGAGAGGCAGAAGGCGTTCGATGCGCTTATGGGTTCGGACGACAGCCGCATGCAGGACGTGGCCCGGATAGGGAACCTGGTCTCGAAAGTCATCGCGGAAAAAACCGGGCCTTCCACGCTCAAAGAGGCCCTGGAAATCGGGGAGTCCCTGGTTCAGACAAGCTACTGGAACGGGTATTTCGAGACTTGCGGCCAGGCCCTGCTTAAGAAAGGGCAATCGATGGAAGCGGGGGAGATGAGCAGGGAGATTCTCAGCTGGGGGATTTCCATGATGAATAGGGCGATGGGCGTTTCCACGCCCCTCTCGGATGAAAGCATCGCGATGATACGCGAGGCGAAAAAAACGGACGCCGCGCTTTCGGAAAAAGCCGACGCCATGATTATCGCCAATGAGTCGCTTGCCCCGAGATACAGCGCGCTGAAAGAGGAAAGGGCGCACGCCCCGGAGAAAGGGAAGAAAAAGCGCGCGGGCAGATGAATAGGCGGATGGACACTATGGAAAGGGATGAAAGCGGCTTTCTTGAGCGCTGCGGGGAAATTCGGAAGCTCGCATTCTCGATGGGCGACCCGCTTGTCGTGCACCACTATGATGCCGACGGCATCAGCTCCGGCGCAATCGTCGCCGGCGCGTTCGGGGACGAGGGAAAAAAATTCCGGCGCGAGTGCATTAAGAAGCTGGATGACGCGGCAATCGAAAGGTACGCGCGGGAGCCCGAAACCATTTTTGTCGACTTGGGCGGCGGCAACAAGAGGGTGAACGAGCTTAAAGACGCCCTCATAATCGACCACCACCAGACCGAAGGCATCGGCAAGCCGCAGGCCAATCCCATTCTCCATGGAATCGACGGGGGGACTGAGCTCAGCGCGGCAGGCGCCGCATATTGCGTGTTCAGGAAAAGGGCGGACCTTGCGGTCGTCGGGGCGGTCGGAGACATGCAGCACCCGCTTGTTGGGATGAACCGGTGGGTGCTTGCGGAAGGGAAAATGGGCGGGGTGGTCGAAGTCGAGGATGACTTGTCTTTCTACGGAAGGTATTGCAGGCCGCTCGTGCAGTTCCTGGCGTATTGCGACGACCCGTACATCCCCGGGATTTCATACCGCGAGGACCGGGCGCAGGATTTGCTCGCGGAATTGCGGATTCCCCTGGATGCCCGGAACGCTGAACCCGGGAACCCGCCCGCGGCAGATGGAGTCAAAGGAAAAAACCAGCGCGTCTATGCGGACCTCAGCGACGACGAGAAGAAAGGGCTTGTCAGCGCGCTTGCGAAAATAATGGCCGGCTCGGAGCGGGCCCGGAGCGCGGAGGAATTGATTGGCGAGAGCTACGTTTTTCCGAAGAGGCCGAGGGATGAGACGTATGAGGCGAACGAGTTCAGCACGCTCCTTAACGCATGCGGCAGGCACTCGCAACCGGATATCGGGGTGCGGGTATGCCTCGGCGACGAAACTGCCCGGGACGAGGCACGGAAACTGCTCGCATTGCACCGGCGCATGCTTCGCGAAGGAATCGCATACACATCGAAAAACACGCAGGATTTCGGGACGTTCTATTTCCTTGACGGCCGCGGTGTGATAGACGAGGGCATTGTCGGCGTGGTATGCGGGATGAACCTCCAGCAGTCGTGGAAGAAGCCGATAATCGGGATTGCCCTTGGGGATGGCGGCACGATAAAGGTGTCTGGGCGCGCGCCGAAATCTTTGGTGGCGCAGGGCCTGAACCTCGGCGATTTGATGAAAGGCGCGTGCCTGGATGCGGGGGGCGTTGGCGGCGGGCACAGGATGGCGGCCGGGGCGTCCATCCCGAAAGACAGGTTAAACGAGTTCCTGCTATCGGCGGGAAAGCATATGCGCATGGATCGGCCGGAAGAAAAAGGATAGGATTCAGTTGGGCTACTTTTCCAGTTTTGCAACCGCATCCGCGACGCGCGGCTGGTACTCGTCCATGACGGCGCGCAATTCCGGGACCGCGAGATTGCAGAGGCCGGAGCAGGCGTTCAGGAGCGGCTCTATGTCCAGCCATGCGCCGAGCATTTTCTGCGGTGATGATGAGAAGAATGGCTCCGAGAGCATCTTGCCGGCGCGGTTCCGGAGCGTGACATAGAGGGAGAACACACCCAGATTATCTGCCGCAAGTGTTATTTCGCGCAGTTTCCGCACCCGCTCCAGGACAAACATCGCAAGGCACAGCCGTGCGACGGCTGCCGATAAATCATCTTTGGACATCTTCGCGGATGCATCTGAAAAAAGCCGCAGCGCGCTATCCAGGTTCTTTTGGGCGTCCAGAAGGACCGATGATTCCCCGTCATCGGATTTCATTTCCGCGGGTATTTTCCCCCCGGTCATGCGCGCGAGGTCCGAATAGAACCGGATCAAGTCGTCCCGGTTGGACATGTAGGTGCTGATTGTGAATGCCTCTTCCCTCTTCCGAAAGAGATTCCCGCTCTCCCCCTCATCCGCCATGATAGCCATAGGCTTAATCCGGAATAAAAATCTACCCATCATCGCGGCAACCGGCCGCATGCGGGATTATCCGGCTTCCGAAGTGCGCGAGGCTTCGGCTTCGCCTATCATGTCGCACACTTTCATGTGGTACATGGCGACGGCATCGCCGGGCGCATGGACAGGAACCGAAGTGGCGGCTGAAAGGGATGTGAGGGCGCACTGGGCATCCAGGTAATCGGTGAGAATCTGCCTTGGGGTTTTTGAGAAATACCCCCCGTCAAGAATCCTCTCGACGCGCGAGCGCGCGACCGAAAACAGGGATGTCAGCTGCATGCCACCCTTTGCCCGCACGGCCTCGGAGAACTCGTCCATCTTGTCGAGGAAATAGAGCGCGAGGGCGATGCGCATCAGGCGCAGGTTCAATCCCTCATCTTGGGAACCGGGCCTCTGGTCGTGGATATACCGCTCGAGTGCGCGCACCTCGTCCGGAATCCGGTTCCGTATCCGGGAAAAATTCCACATGCCGGAAAATGCGTCTTCACGCATTCCCGCCGGGGCCGGCCTCTTGTCCCGGTCGATGGCTTCCTTGAAACTGCCCGCGACGGATTTGAGGCTTGCCTCGCGGGTTGCGAGAATGCGTTTTTCCTCCAGCGTCAGCGCCCGGTTGGCCATGGATTACATATGCACGGATAAGCTTAAATAACGTCGAGGGATGCGGCTATAAACACACGAAAGTATAATTGCTACAACATAGTTGCCATTCACCTGCATCTCTTTGGGGGGGGAATGGGATAAGCCGGGATTGTTAGGCCGGACGCGGGGGGCGGGCGATTATTTGGCGGCCGCTTTCTTTCCCTTGTTTTTCGTGCGCGCCTTTTTTTCGGGCTGCTTCTTTTCATCCGTCGTTGATTCGGGCGCGGGTGCTGGAGCGGCGCCGGCTCCTTTGCCTCCTGCCGGTTTCGCGCCTTCTGCCGCATCCGCCTTCTTCACGATTTCAATCAGCTTCTCGAATATGCGGGGCTGGTATGCGGCGGCCGCTTCATGGATTGGGAGCAGCTCGACCGAGGCAAGTTCGGATGCGGCGACGAACTGGGCCTCGTTCAGGAGGTAGTCGCGGATGATGTCGTCGGCGCTCCTTTGGAAGAAATTGTTGGAGAGCGTCTGGTACGTCCAGTCCCATACGACCTCGAAAAGCGCGTACATGCCGTCCTTGTTGATTCGGATGGAAGCGTAATGGAACTCGCGGGCCTTGTCCATGAAGTACATGAAGAGGGCGAGCTTGACAAGGCCCCCGGCAAAGCCGGGTTTCGGGCTCTTGAAATCCTCGTATGTGAATTCGTCGAGGGCATCTGTCAGCACCGAGTTCAGCGACTCCAGGTTCCTCATCCTGCCATCCTGGAGGGCGCGCTCATCCGATGCCGGGTCGACCCAGCTGCTCCGGGCAAGCTCCTCGAAGAATTGGACCTGGTACCGGAACTCGATTGCATAGCCTGGAAAATTCGGGTCCGATGAAGGAATCGAGCCGGTCGGAATCATGATGTCCATTCCCCACTTATAATTTATATGCCTGCCCCACATGCCTGCTCCATGCGCTTGAATGATTCGATGCTGCGCTTTACAAGGACATGGACGTATGTCCCGACGATGCCCTGCATGTCGGTCGGCTCGTCCGCCAAGCCGCATATTTTAAGGCATGAGCAGAGCGCGTGGCGGATGGATTCGAAATCGCGGGCCACTTCCTGCGGTTTTTTCTCGTAAAAGCGGTTTGAAAGGAACGTCCTGACTTGCGAGAGCGTCTCATCAAAAAGCGCGGCGGTCCCCGAGTCGCCCATCTCCTTAGCCTTCGGCCACATCTTGTTCATCGCTTCGGTCAGGTAGATTGCGACGCTGAGGACGCCTATCATGCGGTCCTGCTCCCGGCCAGACGTGTCAACGTTGGCGTAGTAACCCTCGTGAAATCTCTTGGCGTGGAAGTCAATCATCGATGCGAGCGCCCCGCCGGCTTCGGCATTGAAGGTTCCTAGCTCCTGCTCCGTCGCATGCACCATCTGTTTGGGATTCCGCATGCCTTCGCCGGCTGCCGCCAGGGCTTCGTAGAGCGGCATCTCGCCATTTACTGCAAGCCGCATCGGGACTTTGCGTGCATCCTGCACGGCTTCCCGTTCTCTCGGACGGAACTCCAGTACTTTCCCCAATCAAACCACTTCCCGGCCTTTTTGTCGATCTGTTTCCCATCAAAATATATTACGAAATCATTTAATATCGGTCGAAAATGGGGGAAAGCGCGCGTATTTGCCGTTACTATCATTAATAATACCATGGGAACCGCATTTGCAGGAGGGGACGGAGGTAATATTATATAAGTGCGCAGGAGATTAATGTGCAGGAAGGTGCAGCGAATGGCCAGAGGCGTGAAAACGGTCAAAGCCACGAAAAGCGATGAGGCGGTTGCCAGGAAGCAGGAGAACCCCGACATAATCGGGGAAATCAACGAAGGGAACATAGACGAAATCGAAAAGAAGACGGTGGAGAAAGTCCTCGGGGCGATATCCACCCTGGAAGGCTCGCTTGCAGTGTGGGATGCGGCCAAGGAGAAACCGAAAAGCATGGCGGCGAGGTTCGAAGGATACAGGCGGCTGCATGACGCCCTTACGAGGTGGCTCTCCGGAGCGGTGAAAGCCGGCAAGGGCGGCTCGAAGGATTCTTTTGAAGCACGGTTACAGAGGCTGCGGGAATTCGCGGACATCTGCTATTCTGCATCATAAACGGTGAATGGATTGACCCAACCCACGCAACAGGAGGAAAGGCCGCGTGATGACACGGCGGTCCTGAGGAACCAGCTCGGCGTGACACGGCCGATGATACCAAGGCCCGAAGTCGGAGACGCCGCAGCGCTCCATGCGCGCCTTGCGCAAGCCGATTCGATGGCAAGGCCGATTGCAGGCCAGCTCCTGCAGTGGGCATCCGGCCTGACGCGGGGAATGACAGACCCGACATCCATCGGAAGGCGCGTCCGCGAGATAATCCCGCAAACCGAGCAGCCGCATTTCCAGAGGGAAATCGATCACCTTACCCAATTGGCGCAAAGGGCGGAGCAACTCCGCAGGACAAACGACCCGAGGCTGGAGCATGTCGAGGACGCGATGCGTTCCGGGCTGACCGCTCTTGCCCGCGTCGTCGTCTCGGATACGCAAATGCGCGCTACGGGAATCGATGCGCCCCTGATACAGGCGATGCATCACGGGTTCACGGACTTTATACGGCCGGTCGAGCCGCAGCATCGCGCCGCGTTCCGGGCGAGAGGAACGCAGATATTGGACCTGGTCGATTACCGCACCGCGCACGCAGCGACGCTTGCGACGCAGCCGATGGAGCAGAACCGCCAGGTCCTCGATGGCTGGATTGTCGGCCTAGGAAACTCGGCTGCAACAACAAGCGGCAATGTCGCCGAGGATGCGCGCATCGCAACGGATTTGACAGCGCGCATCACGCCGGCATTCAACCAGATAAGCCTGCTCGTGAACAATTACGAGGCTACGCAGCAGGGCATCACCGCCGCGACATTCGGAAGCATCGCGACGCAGATGGAGACATTCCTCCGCTCGGTTACCGACGCGAATCTTCGGAGGATGGTCGACGATTTGCGGACCGAGTTGGAAAGGCTCGAGCGGAGCATGAGCGGAAGCGAAGGCAGGAGGCCTTCCGAAGAGGAGATACAGAGGATAGAGACGCAGGTTGCATTCATCCAGACTACGCAGGCGCTCCTTGAGGGGCTGGAGGGGCCGGCCGCGGAGCAGATGCAGGCGATACTCGGGCGCGGCCTCAAAGCGCTCCGCACGAACAAGCCGGACCAGGCGTCGGTGCAATTATTCATAGCAAGGCAGTTCCGGGGCGCGGATGCGGCGCTGCGCAGGGAACTGCTTGCCCAAAGCGCCGGGCTCGATGCAGGGACGAAGACAACGGCCGAGGTCATATCCTTCATCGGGACGAAATATACTGATTCATTGACCAGGATGGCGACCCTTCCGGCAGGACAGCGCGACGCAATCCGCGACCCTGCCGTGCGGGATATGCTTTCCCGGATAAGCGCGGGTTTCACCGGAAGGACGCTGACAGTCGATGATTTGACAAGGCTCTCGCTCACGCAGGGGATTGCAATCGACATCCGGAACGCCGAACGCGAGTTCGCGCGGGCCGGACGGGCGGGAAGGGAGAACCTGGAAGGAAGCCTCGTGATTTTCCGCCGCGCCCTGAATTCAATCGAATTGGGCGCTTCAACGGACGCCATAGGCGTGCAGAGGGAGCTTGCCCGCAGGTATCTCCGGGCTGATGCCCAGACGAAAGCCAACATCGAGCGCATATCAGCGAGGCTGCAGAGCGCGACCCAGCTGCGGGCGATGGACAGGCTGATGACGAACCCTGAACTCGCCGCGATAACCGACCCGGCTGAGCGGGCGAGGGCCGCGGCATTGAGGGTGCTTGGGCCTGGAGCGACCGCACAGGACCCGCGAATCGCGGGGCTTGTCGATTTATACAACCAGGCAGGGCAGACGGCAGAAGAGCGGGAGCGCTTTGCCCGCGGAATCGAGCAGCAGGCCGGCGCGTTCGTCGACCTTCTCCAAAGAAGGGACGGGCTAGGAGGAATGCTTGAGCAGCTCCTGCGCCAGCACAGGGGAGAAAACGAGCGGGGCATCATAAGCGGCGCCATCCGGTCAATTGACGGGATACTGAATGCGCTTGGCCTCGGCCAGCAGGTGGACATGGCGCAGGTCGACGCAGTCCGCGCAAGCTCGGTCATGATTGCCGGGAACGACGGGCTGATAATAGCGGCGTTCACGACTAGCGAGGACCGTGATGAGCGCGAAGCGATGCGGGAGCAGGTCGACGGGCTCCACAGCATGCCCGAAGTCCTCGGGCAAATCCGCGGCAGGGGGGCAAGGCAAATCCGCGAGCGGGCGAGCGAGATATACCAGAAGGGGATGGCCGCCCTGGCAGCAGGCAATACCGGCGATGCATTGGCATATTTCTCGTTCGCGCAGGCGTATGCGCTTTCACAGAATGATGGCGAGCGATATAGGATCACCCAAACGATTACGAGATTCGACAACCGGACGCTCAGCCCGGAAGAGGTGGGCAGGCTTCCGCCAGAAGAGAGGCCGATTTCATCGCAGGATGCCCAGTGGCTGGGAAGGCTCCACTTGGACCGCTCGGCGGCCATTTCAAGGATGCGCGTCCCGGCGCAAAGGAGCGCGTACCTGAATTTCTCCAACGCCGCATTGCGCGCATACCAGAACGGGGACATGAACGGGGCGATGACGCTCCGGAGCATCGCTGGCATGTATGCGCGGGCGACTGCGCTGAACCCGGCAGATCCGGCAGTTGCGGCAGTGCTGCGCCTTCCTGAAGGGAGCACTGAGCTCGGGCTTCCTGCAATCAGCACCATACTTGAGCGGATGCAGCCGAATGCCGGCGGATGGCAGCCGGGCCAGGTTCAGCCTGGCGACACGCACCTGACCGGGCTGGATTCGCATATCGAGGATGTCATCGGACGGCCCGCAGACAGGCTTCCGCCGGATGTCCGGTACAGGGCGGTCACATCCACCGCGGGGGGCATGAGATCGATCATACTCGATGTGACAAGGCCGAATGGAACCATAATGTCTATTTATTTCAGCCCGCCGACCGACCAGACGCTTAGCGGGGAAAACCTCTGGAACTATTTCAATGGCATGATACGGGAGCAGCTCGCCTCCGAAGTGCAGTTCAACCGCGTGCCATTGCCCCAGCAGACGTTCGCGCAGATAATGGGTTTTTCAGAGGCTGATACCGGCAGCGGGATGCAGACGCTCGGGCTCAGGCTTGCCCCGCTTGCACTCGGCCTCGAGCAGGCGGAATTCGGAAGCAGGGATGTCCGGACGGACTCGAGGCAGGTGCAGGTGAGGTACCAGCGGGAGAGGACGAGGCTGGAAAGGCTCCAGAGGAGGGCTATCGACCCGGTGGAGCGCGATGCGATAGGACGGGAGCTTGCCCGCGTCAATTCCGACACGACCCGGACGCGCCTCGATGCAGCGCGCACTGATTTCAATGCGGGCGTTGCCCTGGTCCGGCAGGCCGGGGAGCTTCGGCTCCAGGCGACGCAAAAGGAGAGGGAGGCAGGGGCTGAGAGCAACGAGGCGGCAAGGACAAGGCTGCAAGGCGAAGCAAGGCAGCTCTTGGCACAGGCCAACGGGCTTGAGCAGCGCGGCCAGATACTCATGCAGGCCGGGCAGGGACTGCAGGGTGCGGCGCTCGGGCTTGATAGGAGCATAGGAATCGCGACATTGCACGCTGAACGCGGCCGCGCATCCCTCGATGCGGCTGCAAGGTCATTCGAAACCGTAAGCAGGGACACCAACGCAGCAGAAAGCATGCTGCCAGGCACCGTAGCCCTCACCGCGTTCCGCCTAAGGGCCGGAAGCATGGATTTGCGCAGCGGCTCGATGATGGTCTCGGTCCAGCAGGCCATCCATGCGCAGAAAGCCCAATTGTACGGCCAGGCTACCGCGCTCGCACGGAGCAACGATGAGGCGAGGGACAGGTATGTTTCTGAAGGAAGGCCGATAAGGACGCCGGAAGTGCGCGATTCCAGCGGCGACCTTGTCGAGCCTCCGCGAACTGCCTACGACCACGCGGGAATACAAAGGCGCATAACTTCGATGCGCGGGATGATAGCGGGCGAGCGCCTCCCCGAAGCGCGCGCGGCCGGAGGGCGGATTTCCGGAGTCATGGCGGCGAACGAACGCAGGGCGATAGTCTCCGCGCAGTGGTGGGACTACCGCGCAGGGGCGAGCGACCGGGAACGGGCAACAGGCCTCCGGTATTTCAACGGGCCTGAACTTGTCAGCCTTTGCGACCGCTCTGAGAGGGCGGCGGACCGCGGGGACCTTGAGGGCGCGAGAAGCCTCCGGGAAGAGGCGAGACGCGATTCGCGGGTCTGGGGCGAGGCGCAGGGAAGATACAACATCAGCACGACAGTCCAGGGAATCATCACTTCAATCGAGCGGGACCAGGGCAGGACCGACCCGAACAGCCTGCAATACGACCCGACTGCTGTTTTCGGTTACATCTCACCCGAGGAGCAGAGGAGTGACCCGATAAGATATGCCGCCCACATGCGCAATGTGCAGGCGATTCAAAGGCTCGGGATTTTCGATAACATCCGGTCCGACCGGGCCGGCGTGATAACACGGCTCGGAACCGTGCGCGATGAACTCCGGACGGCCGCCGCGGCCGTCCATACCGAAGACGACGTGCTCACGAATGAACGGGGAAGGTACAGTTCGGACGTGTCTGTCGCCCTCGTGAACTCGCTTAGCGCGATAGTCATGCAGTATGCCATAGACAGGCGGGCCGGGAGGTCAATCCCATTCAGCCATCCATTTTCCATGTATGTGGACCCAAGGGCGCCGTTCCAGGACATGAGAGAGATGACCGACCACCAGATAATGGCGTATCTTTATGACCATCCGCATCTCCTGCGGGCCGCGGTCGCGCGCGCAAGAAGCAGCGGCAGCCTGACCGACGGTGCGGCATTGGGCATCATGGCGAATGTGTCGGTCCGGCAGGGCGTGGCAGATTACCAGGAGCATGCGGCCGGATGGAACTTCGCGACGCTTTATGCAGGGACTGCGCTCGGGCAGCTCGACGTATTGGATGATACGGAAAGGCGGCACGTTTTGAACAGGCAGGAAAGGGCCGCCGGCAGGTACCCGTCATTCCACCTCCTCCAGTTCGCCGAATGGGCAAGCAGGAATCCGCAGGACGTGCGGAGGTCGCTCGAAACCGGAACCGTGCACGGTCTGCGGCCGATAACGTTCGACCGCGAAAACGACCCGAACGGGCTTTACGACAGTGTTTCGATATATGTCAATGCGCCTGCGGACACAAACCCGATTGCCGCTTACCGCACCGCATCGTACGCTGAATTGGAGCGCCTCCAGGAATCAGGGCAGGGAAGGGCGCCTTCGGCCGAGACAGTTCCGGGAACCGCCGCGCATGCATACCGCCAGCAGCTCGGCGAATCTGCATGGAACGCGATAACGGGCGCGTTCCCTGAAGCCCGCGCGATATCGGATGCCGATGTCCGCGCGACATTTGCAGTCCTTGGGTTCGATGTGAGCGAGCAAGTAATCCAGGATGACGGCAGTGTCGTGAACCGGATAGCATCACGGGGCAGGAGGGTGGAATTAAGCGTCGAGCAGCAGCAGGTCGCGCAGAGGGCGCTCCAGAGCATAGCGCAGGCGCGCGGGAATTATCTTAACATCGTCTCATCGCTCCGGAGCTGGGTGAGCCATGATGACCGGGGGCGCGCCTTCGAGGGGCTTGCCAGGCAGACGGGCGTGGCGAGCACTGCAATCGACCTCGTACTAAGCCAGGGGACGAGGGGATGGACCGGGCCCCAGGATGCAAGGACGGGCAGGCCGACATTCAGCGTGGCGGACCGCGACAGGATTATCGGGAGCATAACGAGGACGGATGAATTCTCCAATGCGTATGTCACAGACCAGATTCGTATCGGGCAGGAAGACGACCGGAACTGGGGATATGCGACGGCTGTTTTCAAGATTGTCGGCGCGGGGCTTGTGTGCCTGATTCCAGGCGGGCAGGTCGCCGTCGCCGGATACTTTTTGACAGAATCCACGATAGCATTCGAGGAGCAGAGGGTCACGATGGGCGGCCTCAGCCAATGGTGGGACCAGAACCCGACGTCGCTTGTTGTCGGGGGAGGCGCAATCGTCCTATCAGTAGTCGGCCTGGGAAGCGCGGCCGGGCAGGTCGTTGTCCGGAATGCGGTATTGGAAGCGGCAGCCCAGGAAGGCGTCCAGCTTTCAAGAGGCATACTTGCGCTCTCAACCGGGGTGCGGTATTCCGGATATTTCATGATTGGCGGCGGCCTCGGGTTGGGTATTGGAAGCGTGGTAGACCTTGAACAGCGCAGAGGGCGCGGCGAAAGGGTCGACACTGCGGATTACGGATTCGCGATATTCAACGCGGCCCAGCCATTCCTCATGATGGGCGCGCAGAGAATCGGCATCAGGGCGCCTGCAATGGTGTATGAGAGCTCATTGCGCTCATATGCCTACCGCGGATTCATGGCGACATTATTCGGATGGTCGCGCTCGCATGCAGCCGTGGAAACGCGGATTGGATTGTTCGAGGCGGCCGCCCGGACGCGGTTGGCGATAAGCCGCACCGCACCGGGCGCGGTCCCGCAGATGGAAGCCGCGCTTCACCGGCCTCTTGGCGTCCATGATTACCTTGCGCTCCAGCAGCATTACTCCGTCCGCGGAGAAGGCGGGCGGATGGAAATACGGATCCCGAACCCCAATGAAGCGGCCGGCATGATAAGGGGATACGAAAGGTTCGTGGATTCCGCGGTCAGGACGCTTTCCCCAGAGGCATTCAGCGGGCTGCAGGCAAGGCAGAGGGAGCTAAGTTTCGGCCCTGAGGAGACGGTGGCATTGGTTGCCCAGTTCGGGGACAGGCTCGCAACCGCAAGCAACGGCGAAATCGCAAGGTTCATCGAGACATCGAGACGCCTCGGGGCAAGCGAAGCGACGCAGATTGGAAGGCTTAATGAAGAGGGGCGCACCGCATTCGGAAGGTTGAATCAGTCGTTTGCAGAATCCGGCAGGCAGCTCCGGCTCGACGAGCGCGTCGCGCTCCTGGAGCATTTCGGTCAGAGTATCCCGAGCCGGGAGCAGGCAGCCGCTTACCTCGCGCAACGGGAGAGGGCAGGGGGCGTGCAGCCGGTCACCGGCGAGATGTTCTCATTGTCCCGCTATTCGTCCGAGATACACCAGCCGATGCGGGAGCAGAACTTGCAGTTCCAGAGGGCGCTCGCCAATAACGAGGCAAGACTGGCACTCGATGCATTCGATGGCATGAGCAGGTCGCCCGAAGGAGTTGTGACGTATACGCGCGGGAGCGGAGAGTCCGCGATTTCTTACAGCCAGGAGCATGTATCTCTCGCATCCGACATCCTATTATACGCAGAGAGCATCGCCGGAAGGCCGGCGGACCAGCCGCTCCGCGTGGCGGCCGAGGCTGTTCGGTCCCGCATCAGGGAGCAGCTCATGCTTGAGGGCAGGCCGGTGGCCGAAGCCGAGGCCATAGCCACACAGCGCGCAAGGGCGGCGGTCCGGCTTGCGACAGACTCGGACTTCAGGACCGCCACCTTTGACAGCCCCGGCCATTTGCGGGCTCAACCGGATGTAAGGGCGCAGATGGGCAGGAGCCTTGCGGTATCATCGCAGGTCCTTACGGCCGAGCAGGCGGGAAGGCGCGGGCCTGCAAGGGCAAGGCCGCGCCCGGCAACCGGGCGGGATGTGTTGAGGGACGCGGTGATTGCAAGGGCGCAGCTCCTTGGCGACACATTCTCTGGAGTATACAGGGTGGGCCAGGGCGATGCGGCGACGACCGTATATATAAGAGGCTCCGGAGACGCGGCTTCGCGCTACACCGCGCAGCATGTCGATACGGGATTGAGCCTTTCCATGGCAGCCGAACGCATCTTGCGCAGGCCATCCGGCGAGTCGCTCGCCACGGCATCGGCCGAGGTGCGCGTCCGGATTCGCGAGCAGCTGATTCGTGAGGGGATGAACCCGACCCAGGCTGATGCCGTTGCTGGTGAAAGGAACAGGGCGGTGCTTCGGCTCGCAACAGACCCGGAGTTCAGGAGGGCCACGCTTGATGATGCGGGCCTTCCGAGGCCACAGCCTGACCGCGCAGCCCAGATGGGCAGGGGGCTGGCATTCGCCGAGACGTTGATACCTGAAAGCGCGATGCCCAGAGCTGGCGGGTTGGAGAGACCGCCGCCGCTTCCCATTACTGAAGAGTCCCGCATCCAGATACGCGGGGCAACGTCGACGCTTTTTAGCCGCGGGCATGCGGGAATCCAGGTGGGCGAGGGCACATCCCGCCCGACATACATGTTCGAAGGGCACCAGTACACGCCGGAAGAGGGCCGCGCGGCAGCACAAAGCGCCGCGGCCGCTGACCTTATTGTCAGAAGAAGGCTTGCAGGCGAATCCATACCTCCGGAGCGGATTCCCAGGATGCTGACCGAGCTCGGCCTGCCGGGCACACTGTCCGAAAGTGTCCGCAGGATTTCAGAAAATCCCCAGTTCCGCGAAGCCGTCAGAAGGAACGATGATGGCGCCAAGATGAGGATTGCGCTCACGCGCAGCGGCGAGGAATCAGTGCCGGCGACAACCGGGGGGCCCCAGCCGCATGCGACCTCGGAGCAGATTGCGACGGAGCTGCCAGGGGCCTTGCAGGCTGCGGTCGGGTCAGGGCATATCCGCCCGGGCGCAAGAGAGGGGGTCCAGCGGCGGGCCGAGAACCTCAACGCAGCGTATCTTGAAGGCGAGGGGCTGACGCTGGCTAGGGCAAGGGAGCTCGGTCTTGCGACAAATTCGCGGTCTTTTGTGGAGCTCCGCTCATTCCTCGACATGGTACGTTCATCAGAGATGACAGCAACCGAAGCGGCGACAGCGTTCGTCGGCTATTCACGGAGAGCCAGGCCGCCGCCGGTCCTCGGGATAGTCCGCGAAGGCGGGTTCTACGAGCATGTCGGCCTGCCGGGACGGCAGTTCGGGCGGGAGCAGCACCAGAGGGCAAATGGCATCATGAGGGCGGCAGAGGCGATAGCCGATGGCAGGGAGATGCCGACAGGCATGCAGCCGGGAGACGTTTCGCTCGCGAGGGTCCTTGCAGCTGATTCGGGATTCGCCAGTGCCACGCCATCAGGCAGGATGCGCATAGCGCTCGAAACGCTTGACACCCCGGCAGCCCTTGCAGACCGCGCGCCGCGCAGGGCTGCGGACATAGAAAGAAGGGTAGGGTCGATTCCCAACCCGGATGTCGACGTTTTCACAACCCATGATACGGCGGGAGTCGCCGAGATTGCGCGCGTGCTCTATGACCTTGTCCCGGGAGGAACGGTCCTCTCAAGGGAGCGCCTGGGCCAGCTTGCTGTGCAATACCCAGAGTATGCATCAGCGATAGCGACACTGAGCGGCGCGCCGCCTGAGACGCGCAGCATCATCGCAGCCAGGACTGCAAGGGAAATCGCATACGGACGGGTGAATAGGGAATTCGAAGCAGAGATGGCGAGGCGGGAGATTCCCATGGATTCCGAGCTTGCGCGGGATGCCAGCATCCTGCTCAGGGCGAGGTACCAGCAGGACATGACAATCCAGGAAACGGCTGGCCTGGATATTTCGCACTTCTATGCAATTGATGATCTGGTACGCACCGGCGGCATGAGCGAGACCCGTGCGGTGCTCTCGGTAGCGGGGGGAATGCGCGCGCCGTCTGCAGGCCATCGGAG
>JAGVNI010000012.1 GCA_020053355.1 archaeon
CATTTTTTTTCATTACCTTTTTGATCTGCCTATATATCCTTCCAATATCTTTCAAATATTTTGAGTAACTCCCAATTTTTGTATAATTTGTAAATGGATTTTCCTTATCAAAGTATCTCATATAGGGCGGAGAAGTTATGGAAAAGTCAAACTTTGGCAATTTATAAGAACTGAGTTTTAGGGAATTGCCATGAATGATTTTACAGGGCTCTTTAATCCTGTCATTAATGTATTCATATTGACTTTCGTCGTATTCTATCCCAAATACTGTTCGTCCCAGTCGTTGGCCTACAAACAACGTTGTGCCAAAACCAGCAAAAGGATCTAAGATTCTACCCCCTCTTTTTGTAAATTTAAGGATGAACATTTCAACAAATTCTTCTGTATACCGAATATCCGTATCTCCATTGAATTTAATTTTTTTCAGTTTGCTAGAGATTAAAAACCAGGAATTTTCCATATGTAATTCTTTCATGTTTACTAATAAGAATATGTCATTTTAAGGTTCTCCTATACCTCCCACATTTTCAAGTTTATATCTAGGAAAATCTCTGATGGCGAGTGCAATCCGCTAGATGTCTACCAATCAGAATAAATTGCAGGGAGCAGGATTCGAACCTGCGTAGGTACTAAACCACAGCGTTTCCAAAGGATCTTTGCCGACCTCAGGACCTTTTTCCAGGGTTTTGCCCTGAGATTGTCCGGAGGCAAAAAGCCCTCCTAAGCGCTGCGCATTTGACCGGCTCTGCCATCCCTGCATGAGCGAAGCGAATGCAGATGGCAGCCGGAGACCGGAACGCCGGTCTACGATGCTGCCATCCCTGCAAACTTTTTTAGGAAAAAAGTTTGACAAAAAACTTACTGTTTGCTATCCTTTTTATTATGCTTCTCCAGGTAATCGAGAGCATCTTCCGGGCTTGAAAGCAGCTTCTCGAAGAGGTCCGACGTCTCGAAAAGCGTGATCTTTCCAGACGTCTTCGAATTGAGTTCCTTAAGCGCCATGTCCCGCATGGAAAGGCTCGCTTCGCGGCTGCTCCTGATTTTTTGCAGTTTCGCCCCAAGGCTCTCCACGTTCAGCCGGTTGTCGATGAAAACGTCGGCATAGCTGCCAATCCGAATATCCGCGCCGGTCAATCCGCCCTTCAGGGTCCCGTCGAGCTTTATCGCTATTATCGCCCGCGGGCTTTTTTCGCGGATACGCCCGACCAGTTCCTTGACGCGCTCCCCGACATCCGCTTCCCCGGACCCCTCGAACGTTATCTCCTCGTAGAAAAACTCACGAGAGGGAATTGGGACGAATTCGGATTTCCTCGTTTTTGTGTCATAGAGGAAATAGCCCCTGGGCGCCATCTCGTCTTTCTTGAGCTGGGTGATGACTGTGCTGCCTGGAATCAGGAACCTTCCGCCAAGCATCGAAACAGTCTCATGGATATGGCCGTTCACGATTAGGTCGAAAGGGAGCGCTTCGAGGGCATCGAGCGACAATTCATCCTTCCCGCCCGGGACAAGCTCCCGTATCGACTGGTGCAGCATCAGGATGGAAACCGCGCCTTCCTCCTTGCGGAACCGTTCCATTATCTTTTTGAGAGCATCATCGGCGTATTCCTCCGGTACGCTTCCCATCCCAAGGACCTGGACTTTCTCCCCGTCCTTCTCAAATATTTCGCTCTCGCCGTGCAGGAGCCGCAGGCTCGAGCTTGCCGAGAGGAGCTGCGCAGGGTTGACCATGTCCCTTGCCCGCCTCTCATGGTTGCCGTGGATGGCGTATATGGGCACCCTGGCGTTCCTGAAGATGTCGACTGCCTTCTTCAAGGTCTCCAGTTTCGGGATTTTCACGTCGAAGACGTCCCCCGCGCATAGGATGAGGTCCGCTTTCGCGCAAGCGTCGGTTACGGCGCAGGCTGCCTGGACGTAAGAATCATCCTCGAACCTCGCATATCCGAGATGCAGGTCCGAAAGAACGGCTATCTTCATGAAAAAGAAAAGGGATGGAATGAATAAATTACCATCCGTTGCTGGATGCGAGCGTCGCGGTGCAATTCAAATCTCCGGTTGAAGGCGTGCATATGTTCGCGGTCATCTCGCACAGCTCGAACGTCACGACGCCGATTCCAGGGAAATTCTTCGTCTGCTGTTCCCCGAGCTCGAATGCCCATCCTTCCGATGTTGACATGGATGCTGGGTAGCCCGTAAATATCGCCCTATTGACGCCGGTGGCATTGCCGATTCCCCGGAAATTGAAGAAGTAAGTGCCGCCTGAGGGGCTGGCATCCTCTTCAAGATGGAAAAGCATCCTGTGCGCATCACCGGGCCCGTACTGCGTGCAGAGGCTTGACGGGCCGCCATCCGGCACGGTTCCGCCATCCTGGTCCGTGTCGGCGTCTGTGGTGCCTCCGTCCTGGACTCCACCGTCCCTTCCGGTCGTGTCATCACCGCAGCTTACCGCAAACGTCACCGCGAATGCGGCAAGTGCCACCCTGGAATTCCTTTCCACCATGTCTTTGAACCTGGAAAATTTGCCTTTTCTGTCGATTTGTCCGCCCTCTTCCCGCACTTCTTGTTTAATTTTCATATTAGCACCAACAATCCTATGTTGATTAGTCCTTTAAAATATTACTATCTACGACAACCGGGCGTTTTAAGGCCCTCTGAATGCCGGGGGGTCCATCCACGCCTGTGATTTGCAGGGCATTGGAAACTGTTTAAAAAAGAACTGTCAATATCATCTTTCGCTTATTGGGCCCGTAGCTTAGCTTGAACGACGGTTCGTTCAAGTCGCTCCGAGCCCAGTGCGCATGGGCCCGTAGCTCAGCCAGAGCCTTTGCTTGATTCTATTGCAAAGGCTCCTGAAATGGTGGAGCGTTCGACTGATATCTTTTTGGAAATAGCACCCCGGTTTTGGGGCGCCTTTTCCTAAAAGGCGCAAATCGAAAGGTCGTGAGTTCAAATCTCGCCGGGCCCAATTTTCCTTAGTCCCTAGCCGTAGCTCTCCAGTTTGACCGTACGAAAATTGAGAACAAGGTGATGACGCACAGCGGTTTCACGAAGGGCTTAAACTCCCCTTCCTATCCCCCTACATTCTCCTATCCACTGCGTGTATCCAATTCACAGCAACTCCTCGTAGACTTTCAGCGTCTGCTCCGCGACGCTCCTGGTCGTGAACCTCCTGAGGTATTCACGCTGCTCATCCCCCATGCGGAATCCCTTCTCGCAAATGCCCATGATTATGTCCGCAGCATGCTCCTCATCAGCGGCCTTATGGCAGTACCTGGTCACTTCCTCAGGGATATGCGCTTTCGCCATGACGATGACCGGCAGGCCGCAGCACTGGGCCTCTATGGCCGGCAGGCCGAATCCCTCCACTATGCTCGGGAATACGAAAACGTCGAAGCTGTTGTACTCGTCGGATACCATGTCCCCGCGGATAAATCCCCGGAACTCCACGTCCTTGATGCCCAGTGCGATCGCCAGCTTTTTGCACCCATCCAGTTCCGGCCCGGTTCCGCACAAGACGAGCCTGATTTTCGCCCTTGTTTTACGTTTAAGCGCGGCAAATGCGCGGACCAGGAATTCGACGTTGTTGTGGTGCTCAAACCGCCCGAGGTAGCCGACTGTAAAGACCTCATGCGTTTTTTTTGCAGGCGCTATCCAGCCGCCAATTGAAAGGGGTATCTCCCGAACCCTGGCAGGGTCGGCGCCGAGCCTCTCTACAAGGTCATGCCTTATCGATGACGAGGTCGCGATAAGCAGGTCCGCATCCGTTATCGCTTTTTTCAGGCATCCGGATCTCAGCAGGTGGGAGCCCTTCTCCCCCGGATTCGAGTATTCGGTGTCAAGTATGGAAACGACTGATTTCACCCCATACAGCCTTCTGAGCACCGGGATGGAGTACGATGCCCGGTCCATGGTGAAATGGTATATCGGCGTCGCCGGAATGCGCGAGAGCACCCTCAGGTTGAAATACCCCGTGAAACGCCAGCTCGGGTCCCACGGGACGGAAGGGTACCCGCCGCAATCTATTTCCCGGGTTTTTTTCCCCATGGATTTGAGCTCTTTCAGGAGGTTGCCGGCGTATCTGGCCGCCCCGAATCCGGAGCTGTCGTTGAAACTCCATGCTATAAGCGTTACGCCGAAGTCTTTTTTCATTCTTTTGCCCCCGGCTGTCTTGTCCTCGTGCAATCTTTTAATCCATCCCATATATCTATCATTTACCCAAACATGCGAAATCGGGATTACACATGGACGCCGGCCAGATGCTCAAGGTTTCAATGCTTCTTGCCCAGATGCGGGCGAACCAGTGGAAAAGCACAGAGGAACTCGAAGAGATGCAGGGCAGGCGCCTCCTGGACCTGGTTTCCTACGCATCAAAGCACGTTCCGCATTACCGGAAATCGTTTTCCGGGTTGCGGATGCGGGACATCGACGATTTCCATTCCCTTCCTATCGTGAAAAAGGACGCAATCCGGGGGGACCCGGAACTGTTCCTGAGCGACCGCTTCGACAAGTCCAGGCACATCCGGATGTCAACGTCGGGTTCAAGCGGGTTTCCCCTGTCCGTTTTCCATTCTCCCGCGGAATCGGCCTACGGGCCTGCATTCGAAATGCACCAGATGATTGAGGCCGGCGTGGGGCCTTTCGACATCCACGCAGTTATCACCCGGGAACGCCCGGCACCGAGCCCGCTGAATGCGCTAGGCCTTTTCAGGCGCCACCCGGTGGAGTTCCGCAACGCCCGCCAGGCGGCGGCGGACATCGTTGCCATCCGGCCGACCGTCATTCGCGGCACCCCGTCATTCCTGATTCCAATCGCCCATGAAAACCTTGTCTCGGGCCTGGGCCTGAAAACCCGGAGGGCATTCACATTCTCGGAAATCCTCCACAAAAAGGGCAGGGAGCTTATCGAGCGTTCGCTTGGATGCGCGGTCTTCGACAGCTACGGTTCGATAGAGACGTCCTGGATATCCTGGGAATGCGCCAAGGGCGGGCTCCACATCTATTCAGACCAGCTTTTCGCCGAGGTTGTCGATGAGCGCGGGAATCCCGTTCCCCATGGGCAGGAAGGCAACCTCGTCCTCACACCGCTTTGGCAGCGTGCGATGCCATTCATACGCTATAACCTTGGCGACCGTACGGCACTCGGCGGCAAATGCAAATGCGGCCGCGGATACCACACCATCAATCCGGTGGAGGGGCGCAATAACGATTATCTCGTCCTTCCGAGCGGCGCCCTCTGCTCGGCCCATATGATAAGTTTCAACATACGCTCGTACCCTGGCATACTCCAGTTCCAGGCAAGGCAGGAAAAAAGCGGGGAACTCGTCATTCTCATTGTTCCGGACGGGAGCATGGCGCAGGATGGGAAACTTGCCATCTTTAAAATACTGTCAAGCGCCCTGCCAGAGGCGATGGACATCCGCGTCGAGTTGGTCGACGTCATCCCGAGGGCGCCTAGCGGCAAGCTTTGCGACTTCGTCTCATCCATCAATCCGAAGATATGACGCGCTAAGCCGCGGCTAATCCATGTACCCGAGCGATTTCAGCCTGTCCTTGACTTTCTTATCGTTCTGCGCGGACATGCCCGCTCCGCTCGCCTCGCCCTCGGCGACCATCAGCTCCGTCAGCACGAAAGCCACATAATCCGAGACCGAACTGAACTCGGTTCCCTCCAGTTTCTTCTCAATCTTATCGTACAGCTTTTTCGGTATTCCAACATTGACATTGTCTGCCACGATTCCACCCCTAGCCTGTCAATCCCCATTCCAGGAACTTGCCCCGGATTATTTTCGCGTTTTCCTGCGCCCTTTCTTGTACCTGGGGGAACTTTTCGATTATGCTTTTCTTCAGCGCATCCTTGCCCTTGATGGACTGGACTATCCTCTCTATGCCGGCCTCATCGAATGAGCCGATATCGAGGACGCAATCCTCGCACAGGGTGCCAAGGACTCCGCTGAACTTATGGCTGTCGCCTATTGCGAAAAACGGCGTCCTGGAGAGGGTTCCGAGTATTATCGCATGCATCCTTGTCGAAACGATGAACTCGGATTTCGAGATGTTGTCCGCGATTTCAGCCGGTGTGCCGACCTCCCCGATTATCTCCACGCCCGGCCGCCCGACGCCGGAAGCTATCTCTCCCTGGAACCGGACATCATATTCGTCTGTCGGGAGGAACGTAATCCGGTATCCCAGTTCGTCGATAACCCTCCGGGCAAGCACCCGGTAGTTGTCCATGTACCTCTCCCTTCCCCTCCATATGCGCTTAGGGCACATGATTACTGATTTCGCATTTTCCTTCTTTGGCGCGTACTGATAGGCGAAAACCAGGTCGGATGTTGTCATGGCCCCCTTCACGCCGATTCCTTTCAGGTCATGCGCGGTCCTCTCGTCGCGGACGATGATGAGGTCCACAAGGCTTAGGATGGGCGCTACAACCAGGCCGTTGAAGAATCCTTCCATGGGGCCAATCGTCTGTGCGCATATGATGCTTTTCTTGTCCAATATCTTTGCCATGATGAGCTCCCCGAACGCCGTCACGAAAAAATACTTGGGGCCCATGAAGTCCCCTCCGGGGCTTATGACCACGTCGCAGTCGAAAAACCTGTTGAGGGGGGATGACAGGTGGCGGTTGAAAATGAAAAACCGGCGCTTGAAGAGGCGGAAAATGACGGCCGATGCCAAATTATTCGCGAACACTAACGGGTACCATGCCAAATCGAGCATGCCCGGCTTATCCTTTGCCGGCATTGGCCAGACCCAGCGGTCCAATTCGGCATCCAGTCCCGGGCACTTCTTCCCGGTAATCGCGGGATGCGATACCAGCGCGCTGATTTGGCAGCCTGGGGATATCTCCTTAAGCATCCCGGTCAGGGTCTGCAGGATAGCCAAATCCCCCATATTCTTGCTCCAGGAATGGGAGACGACAACTTTCAGTATTGCCATCATGCGGACTTTGCCGCAAAGCGGTTTTAAATCCATGTCGCATTGGAACCGGGAACTGGCGCCTCATTCGGGGGCGCAGCATCAATGGAACCCCGCCCCGTCTTCATGCGCGTTCATTTTCCGTCTCCCCGTTTGTTCCGAAGCGTAGTTTCGATGAATCCGCACACTTTCGAAGTGCATTCCGGGGGCGGAATGTTCGATATCGCAATCCCCTCGGGGTGGTGGCCGCCGGTCTGGTTGTCCCGAACCGTATCCCACTTGTTTTTCCTGGTCTCGTCCGCATCGGTGAACCCGTGGTCGCTAAGTATCAGGAAATCTTTCCCCTCAAGATGGGGGAGGATGGCTGCGAGCGCCCGGTCAATGCTCTGGTAATGCTTCATAAGGGTTTCCGGCTCCCGCCAGAACATGTGCTGCGCCCGATCCGGCTCAGAAAAAACAGCGACAACCAGGTCTGCATCCCCGTATTCTATCGCGCCGATGACGTCCCTAATCAGCATCTTTGTGCTCTGGAACATCTCGTCTTCCCGGACGGAAAGGACGTGCTTTTCCCACTCGTCCATCCGATAATTCACATTGATTGGCGGCAGGGAAATCGGCACGCCCATGACTATCGCCCGCCCCACGCGGTCCCAGACGAATATCTTTTTCCGCAGGAGTTCTTCGCGCGCCTCCTGTCCCATGACAAAATGCATTATCCCGTGCTCTGACGGGGCCTGGCCGCTGAAGATGGTCGCCCAGGACGGCCCTGAATGGATGGGGCGGATGTCGCAAGTGAGCGTTGTGTGGTGGAACCTTTCGAGAAGCGCCTTGAAAGCCGGAAGCTTTCCCAATGCGGGTTTTATCACAGTCCAGGTGGCGCCGTCGAGGCCGATGACAATCATAGCACGACACCGACCGCAGCAATCCTGCCCGATTTCCACAGCACGAACCTGCCTGTCGGCGGCATCATGGAGAATTTTTCAAGGACCACCGGGGTATCCGTTTCGATGAACGCCTCAGCCGATTCAGTTGCGCCAACCCTTACGATTCCCGCAACTTTTTTCGGTCCTGAATCCTTAATCGGATGCATCGTCTCGATTACCCTGGCCAGTTTGCACGCAGCGGTCTGGGGGCCGCATATCAGTTCCAAAGGCTCCCCTTCCAGCAATTCAGCTTCCGGAAGGCAGAACAGCCTTACCCTGAACTCCCTCCCGGGCGCAGCGGCCCGCTGCACATCCATGCAGACCGAGCCCCTCATGATTGCGCTGGTGTTCCCGACCGAAATTCCGGTGTTTTGCCCTGCCCGGGCCTCTGACATCGGCTTGCCGTCGCCTGCGCTCAGCGCTTCGATTTTCGTCCGGATTCCCCCGGGCTCAATCGCTATCTCCTGGCCCGTGCGGAACACGCCGCACTCCACCCGCCCAACGGCAATCCTGTCCCCGCCCAATTCATAAACATCCTGAATGAACATCCGGGGGGGCATGCGCGAATAATCCGGCTGGTTCAATGCGAATCCTTCAAGGCACTCGATGACGCTTTTTCCGCCATACCATGCCATCGAATCCGTTCGGGCGAGGACGTTGTTGCCCGATTTTGCTGAAATGGGGATGAACTGGATGTCCTTCTCAAGATAGCCGAATGATTCCAATACCGTGAGCACCCCGCTGCGTATCTGGCCGAACCTCTCCTCGCTGTTGGCAACCGCATCCATCTTATTGACCGCGACGACCAGCTTCGTTATCCCCAGGAACCGCGCAAGGAAGACGTGGAGCTTCGTCTCATCCTGGAGCCCCTCGTCTTCTTTCGCAGAAACAATCAATATGGCCGCATCCGCCATCGAAGCCCCGCTGAGCATGTTCCGCACAAGCTCCTTGTGCCCCGGGACGTCGATGAGGTTGTAGATGAAGCCGTTATGCCTTGCCTGGGCAGTAGTCGTATCCAGGGTGAACCCGCCTTCGCGCTCCTCCACGAAGCTATCCAGGAGGAATGCCAGCTCGAACTCTTTTCTGAGGCTCCTGCAAATCCCCCTGGCCTCTTCGATGCGGTCCTCGGTTATCGAGCCTGTCCCAAGGAGCATGCGCCCGATGAAAGTCGATTTGCCATGGTCCTTGTGGCCGAGAAGCGAAATGTTTATCTCATTGACCATCGCACTCACCGCGCTTACATGTAGCCCAGCGCCCGGAGGCGCTGCATGACGTTTTCCTGCTCCTTGTCCTGCATCCGCCCTGAGCGCTCAGCCGTGCCGGTTTTCTGCAATTCGCTTATGATGTCATCGATATTGGCAGCGCCGGATTGGACCGATACGGTGCACTGCGTGCACCCAAGGCTCCGATACCTCTTCCCTTCCCTTGAGAAATACAGCGGGTTTATCGGCACTTCCTCCTGCCTGAGGTATCTCCAGATGTCCACCTCGTTCCATTGGAGGAGGGGGTGGATTCGAACGTGGGATGTGTCCTCGAACCTGCTCGTATATTCCCACACCTCGGGCGGCTGTTCCTTGTAGTTCCACTTGAACTCCTTGTCCCTCGGGGAGAAGTACCGTTCCTTTGCCCGGATGCCATGCTCGTCCCGCCTTATGGATACGATGAGGCCGTCGAACCCCCTCGTATCGAGGAGTCCTTTCAGCGCGTCGGTCTTGTTCGCCCCGCAGCATTTTATCCCGGAGATGTCGTCCTTGATCACGCTTTTCACGACAATCAGGTCGAGGTCCCATTCCTTCGCGAGCCTTTTGCGGAATTCGTATGTCTCCGGAAAATCGATGCCGTTGTCGATGTGGATAACCGGGAACGGGACCCGGCCGAAAAAAGCCTTCCTGGCTATCGCGAGCATGGCTGTCGAATCCTTGCCCATGCTCCAGAGCGCGGCCAGGTTCTTGAACCTGGCTTTCGCCTCTCTCAGCACATACACGCTTTTTTCTTCTAGTTTGGTAAGGTCTTGAAACTCCGCCATCAAAGCACCGGTTGCTGGAGACTAGATGTACTGATATATGTTAATCACCGTCTTCTATATATTTATTCTCCTGCGAATGGGCCGGGCACGGATAAACCGTCCAAGCCCCCTATTAACGATTATAAATCGTGAGCGAGAGTATGGATTGATGGGGAGCAATCCAATCAATGTCCTTCGCGATTACCTGGGCCTCCGGCGCGAGCATTGGCTGGGCAGGGAGCAGATCGAATCCATCCAGCAGCGCAGGTACGAGGCAATCACCGATACCGCCCGCCTTCTCCCCTACTACCGGAGGCGGTTTGAATCCTGCGGGGATTCGCCCTCAAAAGACCTGGAAATGGGCGGTTTCCCGATCCTTCCCAAGGACGATGTCCGGATGAGCCCAAATGATTTCATAAACCCGTCAATCCCACGGAAAAAACTTTTCGAGATGCAGACCTCCGGCTCTACCGGGACCCCGCTCGGCGTTGTCTGCGATCAGCAAACATTCGAGCACCGGCACGCAATCGGCCTGCTGCTTGCGCAGGATTTCCGCAGGTCTCCGCGGGACCTGCTTGTCGAGATTTCCCGCAAGTCTGATTCATTCGCCCCTTTTGCCGTGCCAGGGTTGTTCCGGAAAAAGCACCTCTCGATTTTCCTCGAAGAGAGCGAGCTCTTCAGGTCGGTCCGCAGGCTGGGGCCAGACTCGCTTGGATGGTATCCTTCCATGGCGCAAACGCTCGCCCGGATAAACGATTCATTAGGAAGGCCGGTGCGGCTGAAATCCGTCTTTTGCGGCGGAGAGGCGCTTTCCGCCCGGGTGCGCGCCTCCATCGAGGAATCCTTCTCATGCAGGGTTTACGAGCAGTACGCCTCGGTCGAATTCTCAGCGCTCGCTTGGGAATGCCCCGAGGAGCACCGGCTCCATGTGAACGACAGCTCCTTCCTAATCGAGGTTATCGATGGCCGCGGGAAACCCATTAAGAGCGGCACGGGCGATTTGGCGGTGACCTGCTTCTTCAACCGCGCGATGCCGCTTGTCCGGTATATGATTGGCGATAGGGCGAAATGGGGCCGGGAATGCAGCTGCGGTCGCGGGACGCGCGTGCTGGATTCCATTTCCGGGCGCAGCGACGATTTCATCGTCCTCCCCAGCGGAAAGCACCGCAGCGCCTTCGCATTCAACCTGCTTTATTATGGCGAGAAAATCGAAGGCATATGGAAATACCAGATTGTCCAGGAGCGCGAAGACCTCCTCGTGTTCAGGTATGTCCCCGAGGGCCGGGGACTGAGCGGCGCCGGGTGTGCCGACCTCCGGAAACGGATAAGCAAAGCCTGCCTGTATGAAAATGTGAAGTTAGAATTCGAAGCGGCGGATTCGATACCGCGCGAGAAATCCGGAAAGCTCAGGAAAATCATATCGAAGCCGGCACAGAGGCTGCGCACCGGGGATGCGGCGGAGTGAAGCCATGGACCCCTTGAATTCCGCGAGGCTCGCATTCCATCTCATGGATACGCGGCGAAACCAGTGGAAGGCCCCGGATGAGCTTGAGCGCATGCAAATCCGGGCGCTCCAGGCGCTTGTTTCTCATGCCGCTAAGCACGTGCCGCATTACCGCAAAACCCTCAAGGGTCTAAACATCCGCAGCCTGGACGACCTTGCCGCCATGCCCCTTACCGCCAAACCGGATGTGCAGAAAGACCCGGAATTATTCGTAAACGACGCATTTGCGCAATCCAAACTGAGCAGGCATAAAACCTCGGGCTCAAGCGGCACCCCCCTTCCGGTCTATTACAGCGCAGAAGACAGCATCAGGGCAGCTGCGCTCCGCATGCACTGGCTGACGGATAACGGGGTCGGGCCTTTTGACCGGAAGGCCAATGTGACGTACTACAAATACAAGGAATCGTTCATCCAGCGCCTGGGGATTTTCAAGGTCCATTACCTTCCAGTTATGGATGCCGGCGGGGACACCCTCCGGTCCCTTTCATCCCTGAAACCTTCGATAATCATTTCCACCCCCTCCTTCATGCTTCCCCTTGTCATGGCCAACCTGGAAGCCGGCAGTCCGGTTCGTGTCCGGAAGGTGTTCACAAGCGGAGAGATGCTGACTACGGGTGCGAGGGAACTTATCAAGAAGTCATTCTCCTGCTCGGTTTCAGACCGGTACGGCACGATAGAGGCCGGCCCGGTCGCATGGGAGTGCGAAAAAGGCGGCATGCACGTATTCTCGGACTCTATCCTCCTCGAGATTCTCGATGATGCCGGAAACCCGGTGCGCGGGGGGGAATCCGGGAACCTCGTCCTGACGACTTTACGGAAACGTTCCATGCCGTTCATCCGATACTGCATAGGCGACCGCGCGTCCTGGGGGGCAAAATGCCAATGCGGACGGAATTTCCCAGTCCTCAAGGGGCTTGAAGGCCGCATGAACGGCATGCTGACGCTGCCGAGCGGGCGCCGATTCAGCGCCACCACGGTCGGGGCCGCCCTGCGCCATCTCCCCGGCATCATTTGCTTCCAGACAATCCAGGAGCGGCCGGATTTTCTCCGCATCCGGGTGGTGAGGGATGGCTCCCACAACCTTACGCGGGCGCAGATTGCCGAGGCCGTTCTGCGCGCCCTCCCGGAACCCGTCGATATCGAAGTGGAAGAAACCGACCGCATCGAACCGGAAAAGAACGGCAAGATGCGGGATTTCGCATCGAAAATCGCCTGATATGCGCCCGGGGGATATTCAATTAATAAATCCCAATAATCAAGAGTTGCACCTGCGGTAGGTAATCCTGGTGGTGTAATTTGGGAAAAGAATCTGTTGGCGAAGACGTCTCAAAACATTCCAAAGAGCTGGCAAAAGGCACGCTGTTCAGCTTTGCAGGCAACGCATTCTTCAAAATCGTCTCGTTCATCTATATCGTCGTCATCGCCAAGGTGGTGGCGCAGGACGACCTCGGATTGTTCTATCTGGCGATGGGTTTCGTCTCAGTCACGGCAATCGCGGACGATTTGGGGCTCGCATCCTCGCTGGCCCGGTACATCCCGTTTTTCCAAGGGAAGGGGGAAGGGGGGAAAATCCGGCGCCTAGTCGAGCTGTCCTACCTCCTGGTTATACTGGTCGCATTGCTGCTCATGGCAGGCCTCTGGCTCTCATCGGATTTCATCGGGCAGGCCTACCAGAACCCGCTGCTCGCCCCCGCAATCCGGACGCTTACGGTCTATCTCGTCCTAACCAACATCTTCAGGGTCAACACCAACATACTCCAGGGGTGCCGGGACATAGCGTCGCTGCAGCTGTCCCAGAACCTCCAGAATCTCTTCAAGCTGGTCATTACCCTGGCGCTGGTGCCTCTCCTTGGCTCATCATTCGAAGCCATAGCCTACGGGGTAATCCTCTCGTTCGTCGCCGTGATACCCTTCGCGTTCTATCGCTCCCGGCAGGCGCTTGCGAAGCTTGGGACTGGCGGCCCGCCTCTTGGAACCGCTCAACTGGTATCCGAGATACTCCCCTTCGGGCTTATGGTGAACCTTTACCAGTCGCTCGGGGCTGCCATTTCGGGCGCGAACGCCATGCTGGTCGGCTATTTCGCCGACCCTTCTTCATCAGCCATATCCGTCGCGGTTTTCACGGTTGTCACGACGCTCTCGTATGCGCTCATGGCGTTCCAGTCGTCAATAAATTCGATATTCCTGCCGATTATGTCGAACCTGCATGGCAAGGGAAACAGGCAGCAGATGGTCGCCGTGACAGAGACCGCCCAAAGGTGGGCCCTGCTCCTTTCGCTGCCGCCCGGCATCTGCCTTATCCTCCTTTCCCCGGATATCATTTCGGCCGTATATGGCGAAAGCTTCCTTTCGGGCAGCCTCACGATGTCGATATTCTCCATCGGCCTGGTTCTCGGGGCGTTTACCGCCATGCTTCCTGCCGCGCTTTCATCAATGCGCCTTGTCCGCGTCCAATTGTACATCCTGGCGCTTGCGGGCGCCCTCAATATAATCCTGGGATTCATTCTCATCCCCACCTACGGAATGGAAGGGGCCGCATGCGCGGGGGTGGTCTATTCCATCCTATCCTCCCTGATGTACTATTACTTCGCGAGAAAGCACCTGGAATTCAGGGTTCCGCAGATAACGCTGCGCCTTGCGGCTGCAGGTCTGATTACGGTCCTCATCATCATGCTTCTGCGGCCTCTTGTGCCGGTATCGGTTCCCATCCCCCTGAGCGGGGTATACCTCGCCGACCAAATCATCGCCCTGGCATTTGCCGTCTTGAAAATATCAGCCGTCGGCGCGGTGTTCCTGGCATTGACGATAGTGCTGAAATGCTTCAAGGAAGAGGATGTCGGCATCGTGAGTAAGGTGATGCAGAAGGCCCGCATGCCGGATTGGGCAGTTTCGCTATCTTCAGGATTGCTGATGTTCGGTGTGGCCAGGTGAGCTGGCGGGTGCCATTCATGCCCCCGGCTTGGCCTCGTTGTCCTTCCGCTTGGTGAATGCCCCGCTCCGGGCGAGTTTCAATATGGCGGCGCGCGTTTCCATGCGCCCTCCGTTGGAATACTTAACCTGCTTCATCGAATCATCGGAAAAGACGCCGGCCATGACCTTCCCGTCCATATCCATGGGGACATCCTGCCCGAGCAGGTGCAATATCGTGGGTGCAACGTCCATGATGCTCAACCTTTCGGATTCGCCTGCATGGATTCCCGGGCCGGAAATGGCAAAAATCCCGTCCCGGTTGTGGAAGTTCTTGACCGATTTCGAAAAAATGCTTCCGTAATACCCGATGTTCCCGATTCCGTGGTCCCCGGGCTCGATGATGATTTCCGGCCCGTAACCGACATACGGGCCGCGATAAATCGAATCCGCCGCTATCACGCTCCGGAACGGGTGTTTCCCGGTGAGCGTGCTCTTCTGCGCTTTCAATCCTTCGAGAAGCGTCCTTCTGATTTCCGCAGCCTCTTCATCGCCAACCAGGCCTCCCTGGAACCTGCTCTTCCTGTTGATGAATACCAAGCCCGCCTCGGTGCAGAATGCCTTCGACGCCCCGCGGTCGACCTGCCTGGTGAAACCCGAGAGCGTCATGAACTTCGAAATCCCGAGGGTCTTCTGGAGGCCAATAAAGCAGTTCCGTAATCCGTCAAGGGCTTTTCTTCCGGCCATGCTCCTGCCAAGGAAAACGACGAGGGGCTTGATATTAAGGGAAAACCGTTTCTCCTGCGCTTTCCGAAGTCCGAGATTCTGGAGGGAGCCGCGGGAATAAGTCAGGAGGCCCATGCTCTCAAGATAATTATTCAGGCTGAAAACATACCGGTAACTCTCGAATCCATGGTCCGACATCAGTATGAGGTAAGCGTCCTCGCCCACGTTGTCCATGAACCAGCCGAGGGCGTCATCGAGCTTCCGGTACAGGCGGATTATCCCGTCTTTCAGCGCCCTGTCCGGTATTCCGGCCTTGATCTGGTCATAGACGGCATGCTGGACATGGTCGCTTTCGGAAAAGAGAAGGAAGAACAGGTCCGGCTTCTTCTGGAAAAGGTTCTTCGCGATGCGCATCCGGATATCCAGGTGCCGGTTCAGGTCGGCTATGAAGGCATGCTTGTCTTTGAGGGTGATTATGTCCCCTGCAAATGCCGGGTAATCAGAAAAATCCGGGTCATCTGCAAGCCCCTTCGGGCTGAAGAGGTCCTCGGTCGAACTCGTGAAGCTCCCCAAGGTGATATCATCGGTCAAGGCCGGCGTCGAGCCGTGGAGGTTTATCAGAACGGATGTGAGGCCGTTTCTCTTGAGGATTTGCTGGATGGTATCAGCCTTGATGTCCCGGGACGACATGAGTGAAACGTCCTTCACGGTCTTTCCTGCTTTCGCGAAATCGAAAACCCCGTGCTTGCCGGGATTCATGCCAGTCGCGAAGGAAATCCATGCAGGGACGGTGTTGGAGGGCAGGGTCGATTCCAGGATTCCCCAAGCCGATTGTTTTCTGAGCCTGTCCAGGTTCGGCATGCTCAGGTCATTTTTCAGGTATTCGAGGGTCTTCCACGTGAAGCCGTCGAATCCTATCACGACCACCCTTTTCCTTCCTGCTTTCTGCGGGTCCATCAGCAACTTCTCTCCCCTTTGCTATAAAATCTTTCCCACCACCCGAATCCCGGTAACGCATCAGTGAAACCGCGAGGGCGGAAACAAGGAGGGCTAGCGAAACGGCGGCCAGGTTGAATGCGTACGCAACAAATCCGAAAGTGAATAGGAGCGACGAGGCAAGGAAGCAAAACCCGAAAGCCGCCGCACCCGCAACTTTCGGCGAAAGATGAAGGGCGGCAAGGGCAATTATGCATACGACAAAGAAAAGCGCGTCCGAACCGTCGAAGGTATAACCGGCGCTGGCGGCTGCCAGGAGCGCAAGCAGGAAAATCCAAATCCTGCCATTCATGCGGCCATCCCTCCGCCGCTTTTGTCATTTTTCAAGCACTCCCTGGCAAGGTAAATGAAAACCGCAAGGTATCCCAGCCCCGAAATCACGAGGCCGGCATTGTGCCATGGCTGCAGTGCGTAATAAACCGCCACTTTGTGCACGCCGGTCTGGTTGATGCAGAATCCGTTAACGGCGGAGTAGACCGGCACGGGCGCGTACTCACTCACCCCGGAAGACGCCCTCCATGCCTGGTCGTACCCTTCCGTGAAAACCATGAAATACGGGCCGCTCGAATTGACCGTGACAACATATTCCGACATCCCTGTCCTTTCATATGATACGATGGTCGCGTCCTGCTTGGGCAGCTGTTCACCGCCTTCGATGATAATGTAATCCAAGAATCCTTCGGACTGGGTGCCGTTCCCGCCTTTCGCCGCAACTTCCAGCCGGTGCGTTCCGCTGCCGAGCCAGATGCCGTCACCGGCTGTCTCTTTCCCGTCAATGAAGGCGGCCACATCCGTCCCCCTGAGGGTCAATTGGTAAATCCCGGCACGGTAGATATGCAGCGGGGCAGCCAGCCTGGACTTGTTTGTCAGCGCCATTCCCATCCCCCTGGCGAACCGCTTGTCGTATGCCGGGGATGCATCGGATTGTTCGAAATCGCCATTCGCATCGAAAACATACATCACGCGCTTGCCTTGCAAGGCGCCATCCATCGCAATTGCGGCGGATTCCGTTTTACTGCCTTTCTTCAGGAAATACCCCATATTGACGGCCTGGAATCCGGCTTCGTTCTCCATCCAGAAAGTTTTGGCCCCGGCATCCAAGTGGCCGTCAAAAACCCTGACCCACCTATAGCCTTCGATGTCTGATTTTGTGCTTATATCGGCCTGCGCGATGTCGTCAATGCCGATTTTGAGGCTTCCGCCCGTCCTGCCCATGTACACCCTTGCGAATACCTCGAAACCCCCGCTTTCTTTTATTGAAAACCCCTGCGACAACCTGTCGGCTTCACCCCCGGTCGTGCAGTTGGGGGTGGATGGGCTGGACGCGAGATATTCACCGTAACGCCACTGGTCCGTCCGGAAAACGCCGGGGCCCGGGCCGCTCGGGGTTTCCGGTATCTTGGTCCAGCAGCCATCCCCCTCCCTTTCATAGCCGTCGAATGCGATTACCCTCGATTTATCGATTCGCGGGAATACGGCGTCATGCGGCCCGAATACGACCGTATCCGAGGCATTGAACGCATCGGCAGCGCGGTAATCCGTGTCCGCGAAGATTACCGCGTCATCCGAACCCGCCTCATCCTTCCAAACCGGATAAAGCGAATAGAACCCGGCATAGTCGATAATGATGCGCCCGGGAATCCGGAACATCTCGGTTCCGTTGTTGAGCTTATACAAGTCATACTCTTTCCTGTGGTATATGCCCTCGAAATTCCTCGATGCGTCAGCCGCCGCCGCTCCCGCGTACGTGATGTCGTAGAACTGGCGGTTCTGGCGCTGGTCAATGGCGAGGTACTTTATCCCGAGGTCTTCATCCAGGCGATTCAACGCCTCGACAGACCTGCCCCCGTCTATGAGCAGCCACATGAACTGGTCTCCCTGGTACGGAGGCATCGTTTTTATCGGGGAGCTTTCAGGGTAGTCGCTGTACCAAATGATTTTGGCCTTGTAGTCCCCGTCGTTTTTTAGAATCGAGACTGCGTCCAGGATTGCCCTGGGGGCAGGCGCCTTCGCTATATGCCCATCAAGGTCGCCGGTCCAAATCGGCCATACGAACAGGGATTGCATGAGGAGTATGGATGCGCATGCGCCTGCAAGCGCCAACCTGCCTTTGACCGACGCGAGCATGTTTCCAATTGCGAGCGTGAAAAAGAACGGAATAACATATGCGAACTTCCCTCCCCCGCGGAATATCCAGCCTATGAATGGGATGTCGAATATGACATCCCGATAGAGGCTCCCGAAAGGCGGGTTGATGCTTTTTCCGACAATCACGAATATGCATATGCATGCGAGGGCTGCCAGGCCGAGCCTGTTCGGCTTCAGAAGGGCGAATATGATTGCTGCGCCAAAAAGCAGCGCGACTGCGGGATAATACATCAGTTCTCCGAAAGGGTACTCAAAGACCAGGTGTTTCCAGGCGAGAAAATGGATGTCCAGGCTCATCAGGCGGAACACGACGCTGTTTTGTGCCAGTGTTGCTACGTAATCGTCAGAAGTGACATACCCCGGATGCGGCAAACCTGAAATGAATGACGAACCCAGGACTGGCAGCATGATGAACGCCGTCAATGCCATGAAGACCGCGGCCGAAAAGACGCATCTGGCTGCGACGCCCCTCGCCCAGGCCCAGTTCCGTCTTGCAGCCAATAGCGCGCAAAAAATGCCGATGAACATGGCAACGGCGTACAACGCCGAATGGATGACCAGGAGGAACGAGAATGCGCTGATAAGGCCGAGCATGACCGGATATCTGGGCCTATCCGAATCCAGCGTCATGTATATCGAATAGAACAGGAGCGGGAATATCGCGTATATGTACGCGAAATATGAATTGGAGAACTGGCTTACGGCGATAGGATTCACCAGATAGAAAAAACCGCATATGAAGCTGATTGCATGCAGCCTGGCCGGGCCGATTGCATGGCCCGCCTTCGCAAGAAGCCTATTGCATACCAGATAAGCGGAAAAAAGCGATACGAATGCAAGAGCCGTGAACCGGACCGCCTGCTCCTGCCCTTCGGTGATGAACAGGTATACCCATTCCAGGACTATCCTCTTCTGATAATCGAAATAGCTTCTTTCATCCCACTTGAAAAGGGTTAAGAAGTATTCCCGGAATGATGTTACGTCGAATCTTGGGGTGTAATCGATATTTTTCCAATAGCCGTCGCTGACAATCAGGCCGCGGGTGGCGATTACCGATATGACGGCAAAAACGAAAGCCGCCGCAAGGACGTATTTCCACTCCATCTGCTTACCCCGCCCGCCCCCCTGCATGCGTGCCAGCGTGTTTCCGCCTGGTTTTGGGCGCTGCCCCTTCCTTGCCTGCGGCCCGCCCTCCAGTCCCAACCTCCCGTTCCCCCCCTGCTTGCATCCGCCATTTCCATGCCGCAACCGCCGTAGCAGCCATCAGCATGCCTAGCGAGGCTTCCGAGACGCCAAACGCATACTGCCGCATCCCCAAAGCGAAAAGGAATCCCGCGAGGATTACTGCCGCCGCGACTGCCGCGGCCCCGGCAACCTGGCTGTGGTGGTAAAAAGCCAGGGCGCAGGCGATAACGAGGAAGGGGAACGCCATCTCAATCCCCAATCCGGCATACGCGAGGATGAGGGCGAGAACAAGCGCCCACGGCATGGCCTTCATCATACCATCCACCTCCCCAGGCGACCCCTGGCGATTAGGGCAACCGTTCCCAGCAGGCCTGCGCCAGATATCCACAAGCCCAGGATGAACCAGGGCTGCGGCCCGAAATAAACATGGACCGTGTGCTCCCCGGTCTTGTTGATGAAAAATCCGTTGACAATCCCGTATACCGGCACGGCGCCGCTTTCCTCTCCGTCCACCGATGCCATCCAGAGGGGATTGTAGCCGTCTGTCAGTACGAGGAAATACGGGCGGGTTGAGTTCACTGCCACGTCATAGGTTGTCGGGTCGGCCTTTGTATACCCGGTAATCTTCGCCTCCCCGCCCGAATCCTGCGCGTCCAGCACGAGCGCGATATAATCCACCACGCCCAATCCGTTTCCCCGGATAGTCAGGTTGTGCTTTCCCTTTGAAAGGAAAACCGAATCGTTCTGGACTGAATTCCCATCTACAAACATGGTAAAGTTACTGCCAGAGCCGAGTATCCCATAAATGCCCGGCCTGTATGTCGTAATGCTGCTCCAAAGCACTGAGCTGTCATTCAGCCCCGCCGCGTAGACATCGCTATAGTTGCCGCCGCCGACTATCCATGCATTGTGCATCTCGAAATCCTTTTCCGCTTCGAGCGCGTAAACGATGTCCTTTCCCCCGAGCCACTCCCAGCCGTCCGGCTCCCCCTTTTTCCTGATATAAGCGACATCAATGGATTCGCTGCCGCCATTGTCCGCAATCTCCAGAGCGTGCACGCCCTGTCCCAACCATCCATCATATACCCTTGCCCAGTCGTATGCGGTAGTGGAGGACTTGGTCGCTACGCCCGTATCCTTCAAATCGTCTATGCCAGCCACGAGGCCGCGTCCGTCCGGGTTTTTCAGATATCTCAGGTAAACCTCGTATTCCCCCGCTTCTTCAACCTTGAAACTCATTTCGAGGCTTTCATCGGCATATTCATTCAAAATGACGCTGCCGATATCCATGGTGCACGAGGATTTCACATTTGCGAATGAAGATTTGTCTGATACCAGCATCACGAACCCGGCATCCCACGGAACCTCCATCTCATCATGGATGCTCCATTTCAGGTCTTTCTTATACCCCGGCATAATCCTGGCCGTTTTAATCCTTTTCATCTCCTTGTCGTAGAAAATTACCCGGATGATGAAGCCCGAATTCTCGCAGCTACCGGATCCGTTTATCGATAGCCACCCGCGCCCGATTGCGGTTTGGGGCACGACAATCGTGCCATTACCGTTCCTTGCACCGTCTTTTCCGAGGGAGATGTTCGCGAGAATCGCAAGATTGCTGCTGTTAGTTACAATGTCACCGTGGCGATTCCCGGTCTTATATATGAAGGCATTATTGTAGGGGAACTGGTCGGACAGCATCCTGCCCTCCGGTGCGTCCGCGCTCAATGTATTGTATTTGACCCACCCCCCGCCCGGATTATCCGGGAAATAAATCGCGTTTTGGTCGTCAATCCGCATTGCGGGGATTTCGCCAGGGCCGAATACCGCGGAATCGGCCTGCGCCTCCCGGACGGCACCAGTCAATTTCGGGTCGTTTTCCATGAAGATGACCGAAGCGTTTCTCCGCCCCATGCTCCAGAGGGTGACTGCGGTGTGGAACCCGCCGTAATCCAGGGCGGCCTCCCCCGCAGTATATACCGGCGTCGTCCCGTTGTTGAGCCTGAAAACATCGTATTGGCCGCCATCATATACCTGGTCGAACCTCCCTCCAGATTCCACGATGGCGTATTTGGCGTATTTTATATCGTAGAACGGCCTTTTCTGGGAATTGTCTATCAGAAGGTATTCCAGGCCGAGCCGCCGGTTCAGGATGGCCAGGGGCGCCACCGATTCCCCGCCCTCAATCAGGTACCTCATGGGAAGCGCATACATGCGCTTGGGCGCAATCGCCTTCACAGGCGCGCTCTCGGAATAATCGCTGTACCACGCCACCTTCACATTCTCCGAATCGGTATTTTTCAGCAATGCGAGGATGTCAAAGAAATCCTTTTCCCCCTGCAACATCTCTATCGAATGGAAATTGCCGGTCCATACCGGCCATGCGAAAATGCCCTGCGCGAGAAGCACTGCAAGGACCGCGGCCGCAAGGGCCTGTTTGTGCCTTGAAATCACGCAAAGGAGATGGGCAAGCCCGAGCGAGAAAAATAGCGGGAGCATGTAGAGGAACTTGGTCCCGGCCCTGAACATCCATCCAATCGCCGGCAAATCGAACACGAGCCTCTCATACAGGCCGCCGAACGGCGGTGAGATGGCTTTAGACAGCAGCACGAAAACGCAAATGCAGGCGAGGACCGACAGGGCCAGTTTTCCGGGGCGCAGGATGCAGGATGCCAGGGCCAGGCCGATGATGATGGAGAAAACGGGGTAATACATCTCCCCGAACGGATAATTATACCCCATCTGCGGGGCGAAAAAAGCGTTGATGTCCAGGCATATCGAGCGGAACACGTTCGTATCCTCGGATACCGATTCTACGTACGACTCGCTGTTCACATACCCCGGATTGGGCAGGTCGTACCTGAGCGTCGTGTAGATTGACGGCAACGAGATGTATGCCGTAAGCAGGATGAACGTTGCTCCGGAAAGAAGGAGCTTCATGAGAATCTTAATCGCTTCCGGTTTCAGTCCCTCCCTGCGCAAGCCGATGAATGCCACCGCTCCGCATGCGCCCATCATGAGGGCCACATAAATCAGGTTATGTATGGCCAGGGAGAAGAGGAACGCGGAAACGAGCCCGAGGATGATGGGGTGCCGCCATCGTTCCGAATTCAAGGTCATGTAGCCGAAATAGAATGCCGCCGGGAAAAACGCGTACGCGAGCGGCATGTTCGCCTTGTTGAAATGGCTGATTGAAATCGGGTTCACAAGATAGAAAAAAGCCACGGCGAAGCATATCGCATGCCCCCACGGGCCGGAAATCCGGTACTCGTTCTCCACGAACCGGCCGGTGAAGAAATATGCTGAGAGCAGTATCAGGAAAACCTCGGCCCCGAACCTCCATGCCTGGAACTGCGGCTCGTCCAGGAAAAAGTACACCCAGTAGACCGTCATCCTCTTCTGCTCGTCCAGGCTCATTGTCTGGTCCCACCTGAACATGGAAAAGAAAAATTCCTTGAGGGAGGCGGTGTCGAATCTCGGCGCGTAATCGAAGCTGGTCCAATACCCGTCCCCTGCCATCAGCTGCCTTGTCGATATGAGCGCAATTCCCAGAAAGATGATTGCGGCTATCAGGAGATGGTTGATTTTCATCGGCTTGCCCCCGGGTTTCCCTTTCTCGTCCCCCTGCCTATCCTCTCAGCCTGAACCTTGCGAGGGCGCAGGCCATCCGAAAAGCGTCCGGAAGGAGATTGAACCTTGATCCCGGAGTCTCCTTCCATTCAATGGGGATTTCGGCTATCTTCAGCCCTTTTCGCTGGGCCCGCACCAGCAGTTCGGTGTCCCAGAACCACCCCTGGTCTTCGACCTCGTTGATTACCGGCAGGACCGATTCCTTGCGGAATGCCTTGAATCCGCACTGGTGGTCCGTCAGCTTGGAGCCGAGGAATACCCGGACGAGCATGTTGAATCCCTTGCTGGCCACATACCTCACCACGCTCCTTTTCGCCTTAGATTCGCGCAGGTACCTTGAGCCTATCACGATGTGCGCGCCCCCTTCGATGAAGTCGACCAGCTGCCTAACATGCCCGGGATTCGATGCAAGGTCCGCATCCATGAATACGACTATGTCAGCCTTGGCGAGTCCGGCCGCGCTCTTTATCGCGGCCCCCTTGCCCAGCCGTTTGCCGTTGTGGTGGATTTTCACGCGCCCGGATTTCAATGATTTGGCGATTTTGAGGGTATCGTCCGAGCTGCCGTCCTCGCTGATGATTATCTCGAATTCGCCGAGGGAATCCTCAAGCACCGATTCCAGCCTTTCCACGCTTCGCCGCAGCCTCCGCTCTTCGTTGTAAGCAGGAAGTATGACCGACACCATCTCTCTCGCCATCACATAAAAGTCGTTGTTCTTATTTAAAACCCTATTTGGGGAAAACAGATTCGTGAGAATCGCCATCTTCAACTGGAGGGATATCCGGAACCCGGCGGCCGGCGGAGCCGAGGCATTCGTCCAGCGGCTTTCCGAAAGCCTGATTTCCCTGGGGCACGCAGTGACGGTTTTCAGCGCCCGCTTTCCAGGATGCAAACCCGAGGAGACAATCAATGGCGTCCCGCATATCCGGTTCGGTGGGAAATATTCCATCTATCTCCTGGCATTCTCCTGCTACAAGAAGCACGTCCGCGGCAGGTTCGACATCATCATCGAAAGCATCAATGGCGTGCCCTTGTTCCTTCCCAAATTCGCCAAGGAGAAGGTCTACGCGTTCATCCACCAATTGACGAGGGAAAACTGGTACTCGGGCCTTCCCTGGCCCCTCGCCTTCGCCGGCTATCATGCCGAAGATGCCATGCTGGGCGCATACCGGAAGCTCCCCGTGATGGTCCCGTCGTCATCCACCCGGGCCGACCTGATTGCCCTCGGATTTCGCGATGTCGGGGTGATTTTTGAGGCGGCCGACATAACGCCCCCGCCGGATGCGGATGCGAAGAAAGAGGAAATCCCGACGCTTGTCTATCTTGGGCGCCTTACCCTTTCCAAACGGGTTGACCATGCATTGGAAGCCCTGAAGATGATAAGGGCGCGCGTCCCCCGGGCAAGGCTTTGGATTATCGGTGACGGGCCTGAAAAAAACCGCCTCCAGCGCCTGACCCGTGATATCGGCCTGGATGGCTGCGTCACCTTCTTCGGCCGGGTAAGCCCGCAAAAGAAGGCAGAGCTTCTCACAAGGGCGCATCTCCTAATCGTCCCTGCGGTCCGCGAAGGCTGGGGGCTTGTCGTCCTCGAAGCGAATTCGTGCGGAACCCCTGCCATAGGTTACGATGTTCCGGGGCTGAGGGACAGCATCAAAAGCGGCACGAACGGGATTCTAGTTCCTGACGGCGATAAGGCATCCCTGGCTGAGCGTTCAGCTTCTCTTTTGTCGGAACCCCGATCGCTTGAAGAATTATCCAAGAAATCGTCGGCCAATTCCAAAAAATTCACGTGGAAGAGGACCGCCGAATCCGTGGCCTCATTCATCGAACACGGAACGAGGATGTCCTAAGCCCGGCCGATAAACCCATAATCACTTTTTTTAACCCGAATCGTCATTATCCCCCCATGCATGCGGACAGGAGGCTGCTTCTGGTACTGGGGGTATTCCTCGCCCTGTCCATATTGTTCTCCTGGAAGTCATTCATAACGGACGGAAACTTCGCCTATCGCGACCACTGGACCATTTTCGACCTGACGATGTTCAAGGATGACCTCTTCCACCTTTTCAAGAATTATAACTGGCCGAACCTGGACATGCTCAAAAGAATCCCGGAACTCTGGATTCACCTGCTTGTCGATTACGAGACCTACGACAAATTCAGCTTCGCCCTCCTCGCATTCGGGGCGTTTTCGGGCTCTTTTTTCGTATCGAAAAAAATCCTTGATGAATCGGACATCCCGGAAAACCACCGGTACGCCATCGCCTTCCTTGCGGCCTTTTTCTATGTAGTGAACCCTTTCTACACCCAGATATTCCTCAGGTACTATGCCGCCCTCAATTATGCGGTTTTCCCGGTTTTCTTCTATGCGCTAATCATGGGCTTCTCAAAACCCGACCGGCGCATGGTCTTCCTTTCAGGCATCCTTGCCGCCTTCATGTTCATGATGGTGGTGCATGCGGTGCTGCACATCGCAGTCTGCCTCTTCGCGGTCTTCCTCCTCTGTTTCCGGAAACCGCCCGGCCTCGCGGGCATCATAAAGAACGGGGCGCTATTTTGCGCGGCCTTCCTGTCGTGTTCGGCATTCGTGCTTCTGCCATACCTTTTCCTCTCATCCACGACCGGAGTGATGGAAGGCACGGCCGAACTCACGGCCGACATGCTCGACGAATTCTCCGCAGTGATGTACCTCCCGAACGCCATGCTCCTGGACTACAACGTCTTCTGGTGGCCGTGGGTGGACTATGCCTACCCCTTTGGCAATGCGTTCTTCATGCTCGCGTTCATTTTTTCCGGCGCCATCCTCGCCCATTCCTTTTTCGACCGCAGCAAGTGGTCGGTAGCCTCTATAATCGCCCTGGCGCTTCTCTATTTCTTTTCGAAAGGCAGCTCGCCGCCGTTCAGCTTGTTATACGAGAACATCAACTTCCTGCTCCCGAGCTTCGGCTGGCTTTTCCGGGTCCCGGTCAAATTCCTTTATCCAATGCCGTTCTTCTTCTCCATACTGCTCCTGCATGCATTCCTCGGCGCTTATCGGGCATGGAAACCAACCTTATACCCCCTCATCGTCCTGGCCATGGTTTTCCTGGCCGTATTCTCATGGCCCCTCTTCACCGGCGATATGAACGGCATCATCGTAAAAAACCGGTTCCATTACAACTTTGAGGCAATCGCGCTCAACGGTTTCCTTGATGAGGGCGGCATCACGAGCGCCGTCATGTCAGGCAGACGGGGCGGAAGCATCCTGGCGGACGGGGGTGCGGCCGACAAGAACCTGCATGCGGAAATCCTCAAGCCCGGGCCGTTCCTGGTGCGCGAACTGGACACCTATAATATAATGGACAACTGGACCGGCCTCGATACGGTATCCGGGCTGGGTTTGACTTACCTGATTTCAAACAAGGGTCCGGGCGAACCCATCAGCGGTATCAGCCCGCCCGTGTTCACGGGGTCGAATTTCACCGTCTATCGCCTCAAGGATGATTATGGCGTCATATCCGCCGCAGGCAGCAGCTCCCTTTGCTACTGCCACTTCGATACCGCCCGCTCCATCATGAGGCAGCCTCCCGCAGGCTCCAGCCCGGGGCAAGTCATATTCCCTTACGAGAACTTCGACTTCCCCGAGTCTTATCTCGAATCATCGGATTATGTCGTCCTGGATTCGTCCCCGCTCGTTTTTCCGGCTGTTGATTCGAAATCCGCATACCCGTTCTATTACAGCGCATTGGAAACGAATCCGGAACGCGGCTGGGCGCGCAGCGGGTCCCTTAACAATACGGACCCGTTCTACTGGGATGAGCTGCATGCCTGGAATTGGGAATACGAATTTGGGAAAAGCCTGGCATTCACAGAGGCCGCGCCGAAATCAGCAAACGGCACCAGGACGCTCACACCTGTTACAATGGGGGGCATCAACCTTAGCGCCGCGGACGATTACAGCATAATAAACGGGACGCAAGCGACAAAACTCCCATACCGGCTTCCCGTCTCTTCCCTAATCAGCGCCGGACTTCCCCTCGAAGCGGGGAAGGCATACAGGCTTTCAATCGGCATCCAGTCCTCATCCAGCACCAAGACCACTGTCGATGTCCTGCTGTTCGACCAGTACGGCAGCCTCACATCCAGGCGCCGCCTTATGAACTTAAGCGGCAACGTCAGCGCGAACGCATCCGATTCATTCAGCGTTCCATATGATACGGCCCGCGGAATGCTTGCCATCACCTCCATCCTGTCAAAAGAGGGCTCTTCCTTCAACATAACCGGCCTCAATCTTTCCACCGTAGAACGGCCCATCGCGGGAAAAAATATCACGGCCCGGATAAAAGTCCCGGAAGACGGGGATTACGGCCTTTACATACATCTTCTGAAAAGCCGCAAGGGCGGGAAACTGAACTTCTATCTCGACGGGAACGCAACTGGGGAAGAGCTTACCCGCTCGGAATCCAACCGGCTGCACTGGGTGCAGGTGTATTCCGGGCCCCTCACCACCGGTCCGCACTCGGTGACTGTCGAATCGCTCGGGGGTTTCAATGCGTTGAACCTCGTTTATTTCGTGAAAACAGGCACGCCTGAGCCGGACCTCACGGGCAAGGCCTTCATCTACCGGCTGACTGGCAAGAACGACTTTTCCGGGGAATCGGTCAATATCTACGGGAACCGTACGTCCTCGACATTCTACACCCTCTCATCCAGCCATCCGGTCTCCTCAGCATTCTACATATACCGCGGCGGCGAGTACTCGTTTTCCAGCTCCGTAATAAACGCAGGCGCCGTCCTGGTGGACGGTGCCGGGATTGCCGGCGACTCGGTCTACCTGTCCAAAGGGCTCCACGCCATTGAAATCGTCCCGGAAACCGGAAGCCGCATGCTTCTGGACCAGGTGACATTCATGTCCAAACCGGTTCCCCCACCCCACCCTGCGGCAATCATCAACCAAACCCGGCTCGACCAGTCCACATACTCCGTATCCGTAGACTCGCCCGGCCCCTTCTGGCTCGTTTTCGGCAGGGGAAACGACCCGAACTGGATAGCATGGGTCAGGGGGAAACCGTATCATCCGGTTTCCGCATATGGCGCTGTCAATGCATACTATATTAACGAATCCGGCCAGAACGAAGTCCGGATTGAATACGTTGGGCAGAAATACGTCTATCTGGGGGCGGCATTGGGCCTGCTCGGCCTAGTCACTGCCGGATTTTTTGCATGGAGGCATCCCGGATGAGAGCAATCCAACTTATGCCGCCCATCCTGCTGGCGCTCGGAGCGATCGCTTACCTGCGCCATGGCCCGGAGTACCTGCTCATCACGATTCCGCTGGTCTCGGCCTTATCATTCCTGTTCATATCACGGGCATGGACGCGGAATGTCGTCGCGGCATCATTCATAGCATGCCTGCTCGGCTCATCGCTCCTGCTCTTTCTCGGCCAGCCGGATTTCAAGCCCTGGGGAGTGCTGTCATTCATGTTTTTTTCCTCTGGTGCCGTAATATCCTACATTGACTGGCTCGGTACGGGGCAGGCAGCAACCTGCAATCCCAAATCATTAGCGCCGGGTTCCGGGCGCGCGAAAAAACATGCCGAAGGTGTGAAGCGATGACGCAGCCCTTGATATCCATCGTGATTCCGACCCGGAACTCCGCAGGGACGCTTGAGGCCTGCCTCAAATCCATCCGCCAGCAGGACTATCCCGGATTCGAAATCATCATTGTCGATGCGGCGAGCCATGACGGGACCCCCGGGATTGCCAGGCGCCTTGCCGACCGCGTCATCTCGCGTGATGCTACTGTCACCGAATCCCGCAATATCGGCTTCAAGGAAGCGCGGGGGGGCATCCTGCTGTCGATTGATTCGGACATGGTCCTTGAACCCGGGCTGCTCCGGGACATCGCATCCCGCATGGGCGGCCTGGGCGCGCTGATAATCCCTGAGCTGGGGCGCGGCAAAAGCTTCCTCTCCAAATTGAAATCCCTTGAAAAAAAGTGCTACCTCAACGACCCGCAGATGGAATCCGCCAGGGTTTTCTCGAAAGAGGCGTTCGCCGCAGTCAAAGGCTATGACGAGCGCCTGAAATTCGGCGAGGACTGGGACATCCACTGCCGCATACGGGCGGCATTCCCCATCGGGCGCGCGGAAAAATGCGTCTATCATGACACTGACGGACTGACAATTGCCGGAGATGTCCGCAAGTTCTACGGGTATGGCCGGAGCGCGCGCAGTTTCACGTCCAAGAAAAACCCCGGCTCTTCGAAAATCGTTTCCCCCTCCCGCTTCCTGTTCATCGGCCGCTGGGCGATGCTTGCCTCTACCCCGCTCGAATCCGCAATGCTCGTCATCCTGAAAGGCCTCGAATCGGCCGCATTCGGCCTGGGCTACCTCACATCTTTCCTCAGCCGATAGCCCGGAGGCAGATATTTTATCCCTTCGCCGCATATCCCATCATCACCAGGCTGACACAATGGAAAAGGATTCGAAGCTCGCCATTTTCGTCTATATCGTTTTCGCATTCCTAATCCTTTTGCCCCTCCTCAAGCCGGGCTATTACCTGGCCCTTGACATGCAGGCCGGGCCATACAGCTATTCGGATATCCGCTTCGGTGATTTCTACGGGGAAACGCCAAGCTCATATGGCGCATACTTCCCGCCCAAGATGGTCCTGGCCGCCGTATCGGATATCATCGGCACGGAAGCGGTGGAGAAGCTCCGCCTTTTCCTAATAGTCCTGCTTTGCGGCATATCCGCCCACTTCTCGCTTCCGAAAGAGCACGGGAGCGCGCGTTATCTCGCCGGCCTCCTTTACATGCTGAACCCGTTCGTATTCGTCCGTTTCCTTGCCGGGCACGGCTCCCTCCTGCTTTCATACGCTTTCTGGCCGCTGGCGCTCATGTGCTTCTCGCAGTTTCTCGACAAGCCAAATTCACGCAGGCCGCTTGTGAAAACCGCGTTGTTCGTGACGCTCGCCGCGGCAAGCTCCCACGGCGTCATCATCCTTCTCATATGCTTTGCGCTCATGCTGCTCTTCCACCTGCTTAAAACAGGGATTAGAGGGCCCGGCATGCAGTTCGCCAAGCGCTTGGCGCTGCTTGCAGCCATCATCCTGGCCCTGAACCTATATTGGATAGCGCCCACCATCATCCTTTTCGGAAGCACGCACACGCCCGCCTCGCCCGAAGCATATCTCGAGGATTTCAAGCCCCTGCCGATGGGGATGCCCGTCGTCGCATCGCTCCTTACGATGCACGGCTTCTGGAGGGGCGGTTTCTATTATACGAAAGACATACTCCCCTACTGGTATGTGCCATTCATCCTCATGGCCGCTATTTCCGCCATCGGCTTCTTATCCCTGCTTGGGAAAAAGCGGGAAAGCGCATTCTACGCGCTGTTCCTGCTTTCATTGCTGGTTGTCGGCCTTCTGCTGGCCCTCGGAGAAGAAAGCCCGATATCATTCCTGTTCACCATCTTCGGGAAGCAGATACCCATCCACATGATTTTCCGGGATTCCCAGAAATTCGTCGGCATGATATGCCTTTCCCTATCGATGCTTGGCTCATTCGGGGCAAGCCATCTCATGCGCACCTATCCGAAATGGTCGCTCGCGGTGCTCGCATTAATCCTGCTCCTGCCGGTGATATACGATTTCGGGATTTTCGGGTTCTTCGGCCAGATACGGCCCACGCAATACCCCGCCGACTGGGTGGAGGCCGGAAAGATAATCTCGGCCGACCCTACGGAAACCCGCATCCTCGTCCTCCCCCCCTACTTATATAACACCTACAAATGGTCCAATGCCACGCAGAAGACGCTCGCATCCCCGGCCAACCATTTCTTCTCAAAGCCGATTATCGTTTCACAGAGCGTTATGACATCCCACGTATACAGCGACGTCAAAGACACCTACGGCGGCTATGTCCAGCGCATCTTCAAGAACCGCCAATACATAAACAACACCGCCGAACTGCTCGTGCCCATCAACGCGCGCTACATCCTCATTCTCAAGGACTACCGGGATTCGGACAGCTACCTCTGGCTGTTCCATCGGAAGGGCGGCGTAAAGGACATCACCCTGGTCTATGAGAGCGATTCGCTCTACCTCTTCAGGAACGAGCTCGTCTTCGGGCCAATCCTTGCATCCGCAGAGGGGGGAAACGGCGGATTCAAGTCGCTTGCCCGCATCAATGTCAGCGGTCTTTCCGACAACGTCACTTACACTCATGTCAATCCGGCGACCTATGAGATTACCGGTTGCGGGGGGCCATATCTGTTCTACGCTTCCCCGGCCGACCCGTTTTCCGAATTCAGCGGCATCCCGCCACAGCCCTGGAACGGAATCGCGAGCACTTACCCGTGCAGCGGTCCCGGCGTATTCGGCAACCGGGTATTCCCGGTCTCGCTCGCGCTGTTCCTCCTCTCATGGGTGCTGGCGATATCCCTGCTGGCCCGCCCCGGAATCCGGGGCATCATCATCCTTGCAATCTCATCGGTCCTGGCATATGCCCTGATATGGTTCGGCATCCTTGGCCCCCATCATATCGGGGCCCTCCTGGCCCTTTCCATGGGGGGTTCCCTTGCTGTGTTCAATTATGATATGCTGGGGAAGCCATACACAAGCTTTTTAAAACTAAATTGAGCGTTGGATTGCATGAGACTTGCATATCTTATGGCCATTATGGCCTTGGTTCTGATAATCCCGGCTGTGTCGGCACAGCCTAATGTTCCATTCTGCTGCGGAAGCCCGTGGGGAGCGCCATACATGTATGGTTACTACCAATGCGAAGCTTACTGCTGGGACGGCTGTTACATTTGCGAACTATCACACTTCGGTTACGACTGCGAGGGATACTATGGCTATGAGTATTCCTGCAACCAGCCCGAATCCCACGAGTCACAATCCAGCGTAGACTTCGACTCTGACTGCGACAGCAACGTCGTCACGGTTGACGGCGCGGGCGACGAGGCCCACGTAGTTGTCAAGGATTCCAGCAACAATATTATCGCCTCGGGCGACACTGAAAATGATGTATTCACCTACGCCGGCTGCGACCTTGAAGACCTGACAATCAAGGTGACAAGGTCCGGTTACGCTGTGACAGAAAAAACCGGCCAGAGCACCGTATCATGTTCGGAGTGCGGGAATGTCACTCCCGGATGCACGGTCGATACCGACTGCCTTTCCAACCAGGAATGCATATCCGGAGAGTGCGCGGCTGTGCAGTGCAGCTGCGGACAGATAAAGAACCACACGTGCGAAGCATACGCCTGC
>JAGVNI010000005.1 GCA_020053355.1 archaeon
AGCTCCGGTTCGGTCCACGTCCCATTCATCTTCTTCGAACGGAAGACCGCAGGGCTGCCCAGGTAAATCCTCGTGAACCACAGTTCGTTCCCGTCTTCCGAGACGTAAGGCCAGCCGTCAATCTCCTCGCTGTTCACAGCCTCGACATTCACGGGCGCGCTCCAACCGCCGTTCTGCAGCTCAATCACCCAGATGTCATATCCGCCTTTTCCTCCATCACGCGGGGAGTGGTAGTACATCTGTTTCCCATCCGAGGTTATGTGCATCTCCCCCACCTCATACGCCACGAGCTGGTCGCTCACGTGCTCCCAGCCGGTCCAACTCCCGTTCACAAACCTGGCGGTGAAGAGGTGCATTCCGGTGTACCCTTCCCTGGCGGAGCAGAACCACATGACGTCATCCTGCACGAACGCGCAGCCATCCAGGGCGAGCTTTCCGGGCTCGGTGAGCCACACCCTCTCCGGTTCCGACCATTGCCTGCCGACCTTATGGTATACGTAAATCCCGGTAACGTTGTCCACGAGCTGCTTCTGGAGGTCCTGGGTGCCTGGCGTAAACCATACGTAAATCGTATTCCCGTCAGGCATCATGAACGCCGAATCCTCAGCGCCCCGCGTGTTTATAGGAGCGGACAGGGGCACCGGGGCCCCCCATTCATCCGAATGCATTATCGGGGGGAGCTTATCCATCTGCGGCGTCATCTTCACCTCATCGGCCGGAATCGCGCTCTCCTTGGTTGCGTTCGGGTAGGCTGGCAGTGGCCCGACGGTCTGCTGTGCTGGGGGCGGCACGGGCAATTGAGGGGGCGGCTCGCCGTTTCCCGTGCAGCCGCACAAAACCATCCCGAAAACAAGCAGTATCAGGACCCATTTCATGGCTACGCACCTATTTCTTGTATGCCACGTAGATGTCAGCTTCGAGCATTTTCCCGTCTTTATAGTAGTGGTGGACGAAATACAGGTTTCCTGCGTTGTCAAGTGTTGGTTCGCCCGCGAACTGCGAGACAATGAGCTCGGGCTCCGACCATGTTGCGTTGGCTTTCTTGGACCGGTATATGGCAGGGCTGCCCTGGTAAATCCTTAGGAACCACAATTCGTTCCCATCCCCAGAAACGTATGGCCAGCCCTCGTTGTCCGGGGTATTGACGGCGGCGACATTCTCCGGCTCCTGCCACTGGCCGCCCTCGTTCTTCGAGACCCAGATGTCCAGGCCGCCATTCCCGCCCGCTTTCGCGGAGTGGAAAAATACCTCCTTGCCATCGCTGGTGATGTGGAGTTCGCCGACCTGATAATTTGCGGGGAAATCCGCGTTCTTCCAGTTCTGCCACAACCCATCCCGGAAATTTGCGCTAAACCAATGGATGCCCGCGTATCCTTCCCGTGCAGAGCAGAACAGCATGGCATCGCCCTGAACGAACTCGCAGCCGTCAAGGGATAGCTTGCCCGCATCCTGGAGCACGACTCGGGCAGGTTCGCCCCATGCCCCGCCGCCCTTGTGCGACACCCAGATTCCTGTGACATTGTCGAAAAGTTGTTTCTCCGCGGGGATGCCGGGGTCTGGAGTGAAGAAGAAATACAGGGTGTTCCCGTCCGGCATGATGAAAGGCGAGTCCTCTGCGCCCGCAGTATTCACGGGCGCGCCGAGCGGCACCGGTGCGTCCCATTCGTCCGAATGCAGGATGGGGGGATAGATGTCTGTGGCCGGGGTTATTTTTACCGCTTCTTCTGGAACCGCTGCCTCCCGCGAAGGCGGGGGCGCAGCCGGATGATTTGAATTGGCGGCGCCGGTGCATCCGAAAGCCAGCATCAACAGGAGAGAAAATGCGATGAGCCGGGACAGCGGGTTCATGATTGGATTGCGCGGCGAATGTATTAAGAGGGTTACTTGTCGGCATCCTTGCAGCAGCGGAAACCCACGGAATAATCATTCTGCTGCGGCCCGTGGACGATTGTCATATACGTGCATCCGGCCCCGTTCTGGCTGGAGCTGCTGGCATAGCCGCCAACGAATATGCCGTTTCCCGGAACCGCCCGAAAGCCGGGTGTGAATCCAGGGCCGATTCTGGGCCGGCTTCCGATGATGCGGTCGTCGACCGGCGTGCTCACCCACTCGTGGAGGTTGCCGACCATGTCATAAGTCCCAAAACTGCCCACGCAGCCGCTGTATTCGCCGGTCCTTGCCATATATCCCAGGACCATGTTCGTTTCCGGACCGCTCACGATTTGCTCGCCCCATTTCTTGCCGAATATCCTGGAAATCATATGCTCCTTGTGGGTGTTGCATACGCCCTTCTTCCAGGTGTTGCCATAGGGGTAAGTCGTCAGCTGCACGCCCTGGCAAGCATTCATCCATTCGCTAAGAGTGCAGAGCCGCTTCCGGGCGTTGAAGCAAGCGTCCTCGGCCTGCTTGCGGCTGACGGAGGACTGCGGGCGCACGCCCGGAACCGAGTGCGCGATGTAGCGGCCGAACTTCTCGGGCGGGACCGATGAAGCGTGCTGGACGAGAGTGCCGCCCTTGTCCTCGAGCATCTCGGCCTCGAAGCGGTCTATGCAGTATTCGTGGTTCTGGTCAGCCGCCCGGACCATCCAGAGCGGGCATCCCATGACATAGCCGAGCGTATAAGCGGAATCCGCCCGGGGCTTGTGCTTAATCGGGGTAATGGGAACCTCGTATTCCATCTTGGGCTCCTGGTATAGCTGCTCGCCCTTGCACCCGGCCATGGGGCCGCAGGCTAGGAGCGGCATCGCTGCAAAAGCCGCCGCTTGCCTGAAGCTGGCGGGTTTCCGTCTTGCGTGGGCGAACATGATAAGGTATATGTGCAGAGTAGTGTTTAAAAATGAGTATATGGGGTATGGCATGGGGGTATCCAGAAACGCTTTTTAACCTGCCCTGAGAAAAGAAGGCCGGTCGTAATCAATGGTATTCATCTCACGCCTCAAACTGAGGAATTTCAAGTCCTTCAAGGCGGCCGACATCCAGCTTTCAAAGACATTCATATGCTTCGCAGGCCCGAACGGCAGCGGCAAGTCCAACCTCTGCGACGCCATACGCTTCGCCATGGGTGAGACCAGCCTGCGCTCGCTCCGCGCGAAAAAGGTCCGCGACCTGATATACACGGGCTCGAAAAGCGCCGAAGTGACCCTGTTTTTCGGCGATGACGGCGGGGGGACGGGCTACGAGATAAAACGGGCCATCCGGGAAGACGGCAAGATACGCTACCGGCTGAATGGGAAAAGGACCACCCGCAGCACCATCCACGAGACCCTGCGGAGGCACAACCTCGACGAAAGCGGCCGGAACACGATTGCCCAGGGTGAAGTCCAGCGCATAATCAACATGAACGGGAAGGAGAGGCGCACGATAATCGACAGCGTGGCCGGGATTGCGGATTTCGAGGCGAAGAAGAAGGAGGCCATGGGCGAGCTTTCGACCGTGGACACCCGGATTCGGGAAGCCCGCGTCGTGCTCGGCGAAAGGAAGGTTTTCCTGGATGAGCTCGGGCGGGAAAAGGACATCGCGCTGAAATACATAAGCGCAAAGAAGACGCTCACCAATGCCAAGGGGACGTTGCTGAAATCCGAGGTCGAAAAGCTCGAAAAGGACCTCGCCGACGCAATCCGCAGCGAGGAGAAGCTGCTGGGCGTAAAAAGCGCCAGGGATGCGGACATGGCCGGAATAGAGGCCCAGATATCCGAAGTCGATTCAAGGCGCGCCAAGACAAGCGAGATGCTCCAGGCTAAGCAGAAGACGAACGCCCTGATTAGGCGCCTCGAGGAGCTCAAAGCCTCGGTCGGCTCGAAAAAGCAGCTTGTCGAGGACAAGGACGCATCCGTGAAAGCCGTCCGGTCCGAGAGGGAGGCCCTCGCCAAGGAGATTGAGAGGGAATTGGAAGCCATCGCAGCCCTTGAGAAGGAGATGGCATACCTGCGGACCGAGCTCGCTAAGGCGGAAGAGGCCCTGGCAATCGCAGGAGGCGCTCCGGAAGACGAGGCCGCAGCCGGAATCAGGAGGGAACTCGTTGAGCGCGAGAAGGATTTGCGGAACGCCCGGGAAAGGCTCGTGCTTCTCACTTCCGAAATAGATGCCAAAGGCGATTTGATTGCGGCCAAGAAGGAGGAGGAGCGCAACATCGCGCCGAAAGGCTCGGAGACGGAGAATGCGCCCGAAGATGCCGCCATGCTTAGACGGGAGGCCGAGCGCCTCGCGCGGGAGATAGACAAGTCATTCTCAAGGACCAAGGACATCAACGCCCAAATGGCGGATTTGGACAAGGAAATGCTCGAACTCAAGGAGAAGGCATCCATATTCAAATTGAGGGCATCGCCGCAGCTCGCGAACCCGGCCCTGAGCTTCATCAACGAAATCATGAAGGATAAGGGAAGCGGGATATACGGCACGGTCGCGGACCTGATTTCATTCGACGCTGAAAACGGGAGCGCGGTCGAAGCGTCAGGAGGCGCAAGGCTGCTGTACGTGGTCGTGGACAGCGTCGACACCGCCACGCAGGTCATAGACAAGCTCAAGAAAGCCAAGGCAGGCCGGGCCACATTCATACCGCTTGATTCCATACGCACGCCGACGCACGCCAAGGCCGGCGGTTTCAAATCGGTGATAGAAGCCGTAGAATTCAAGGAGGAAGTCCGGAGGGCGGTGGAATACGTCTTCGCCGACACGCTCCTTGTCGACAGCGTAACTGACGCGAAAAAACTGGGCATCGGCACCGGAAGGATGGTCACGAAAGATGGCGAGATATTCGAGCGCTCAGGCATCGTGAGCGGAGGCCGCACGCAAAGCGGCGTGCTGGGCGCGAATGCGCTCCGCAAAATCGAGAACGAGCTGGAAGGCGTCAAGGCCACGAAGGAGGCCATGATGCAGGAATTGTATTCCATCCGCGAAGGGGAATCCGGCCTTCGCTCGGAAAAAGCGCAGATAGAAATCCGGCTGAAGACCCTCGAGATGCAGCAGAAAATCACCGAGGAAAAGCGGAAAGAGGCCGAGCAGACCATGCGGCGCAAGGACCAGCTCGCGCGCGAAATCGACGCGCTATCCGTATCGGTTTCCGAAAGAAGCGCGGAGAAGGAGAGGCTGGCCGCGCTTCTTGGGGGCAAGGAGCGCGAAGTGGAGCATTATTCGCGGAAGCTCGAGACCGCCGAGGCGGAGTTCAGGAAGCGGAGCGAGGAGAGCAGCAGGAAGAGGGCAGACCTGAGCGCCGCAGTCTCGTCCCTTAAGGCCAAGATGGAGGGCAGGCAGAGTGAAATCAGCCTGCGGAACAAGGCCTCGGCCGGCCGCGAGGAGCGGGCGCGCAAACTAGCGCAGGATGAGAAGGATGCGCTAGTGAGGGTTGCCGAGGTCACGAAGCAGATAAGGGACGACGAGGCGGAACTGGCCCAGACCGAGGAGAAGATAAGCTCGGCGAGCAAGGAAATCGAGGGACTCTTCGAAGAGATGAAAGCGTACGAAGATGAACTGCAGGATTTCGGGCGCAAAAGGGGCCTGATAAGGCTGGAACTCGACAAGAACGCCCGGGACATGAACATGCTCAATATCAAGAAGGCGACGGCATCCACAAGGCTCGAGGACATCAAGGCAGAGTTCAGCGCGTATGCCGGCGCCGAATGGATTGATGCTCCCAGGGAAGAGCTCGGCAGGATGGTCGCGGAGTCTGAAACCGCACTCGCCAGCCTTGGGAACGTGAACATGGCCGCGATAGAGATGTTTGATCGGAGGAAGGCTGAAATCGACGATGTCGAAGGCAAGATAGGGCGGCTTGACACCGAGCGCGAGGCGATTTTGGGGATGATCAGCGAAATCGACGAGCACAAGAAGGACGCGTTCTTCGAGACATACAACGCCGTCAGCGACAATTTCAGCAAGCTGTTCAAGCATATCAACGTCGGGCAGGGACACCTCTATTTGAGCGACGCGGCAGACCCGTTCGAAAGCGGCCTGTTCATCAAGCTCCGCCGGAACAACCAGGAGCATTCCCTCGACGCGCTATCCGGGGGGGAGAAGACGCTGGTCGCGCTCATGTTCATATTCGCGCTGCAGCTGTTCAAGCCCGCGCCGTTCTACATCCTTGACGAGGTGGACGCCGCGCTGGACAAGCCGAACAGCAAGAACCTTGCCGACCTTGTCGCGAACCTTGGCGCGGACAGCCAGTTCATCATAGTCACGCATAACGACACCGTCATGTCGAATTCCGACTCGGTGATCGGAGTAACAAAGGCCGATGGCACGTCCAAGCTTGTTGGCATAAAGCTCAAGCAAGCCGTAGCCCAGGCCCAGACTTAAGGAGATGGTTTGATGAAATCGATGAAACGCGCGTTGTTCGTAGGAAGGTTCCAGCCGTTCCACCACGGCCATTATTATGCCATAAAGAAGCTCCTGAAGAAATTCAGCGAAGTCGTGGTGGTGATAGGAAGCTCGGAGGATTCGTACAGCCCCGAGAACCCATTCACATGCGGCGAAAGGATAGAGATGATGAGGGCGTGCTTCACGAAGGGGGACCTGGGCAGGCTGATAATCGTGCCGGTTCCGGATATCAACGACAACCGGATTTGGGTCGAGCACGTGTTCATGCACATCCCAAATGTCGATTCGGTGTATTCGAACAACCAGCTGGTCAAGATGCTTTTCTCGAAGCACGGCATCCTGGTGAATACGATTGATTTCTATGACCGCGGCCCCAAGGAAGGCTCAAACATAAGGAGAATGATGGCTGACGGCGACCGGACATGGACGAAGCACGTCCCGCCGAAAGCCGTCCTGTGCCTGGATGCCGTGGAAGCCGAGCCGAGAATAAAGAAAATCGTCAGGATGGGAGCGAGACACGTCTGACGCTTATTATCCGGTCGCCGAGCGCCAGCGCGCTGACGTTCAATTTCAGCGTGCTGTTTAGCTCGTAGCTTTCGCTTCCCTCGACTTCTAGAGGGACGAAAGCGCCGAAATCATATGATGAGTCGACCAGCGAGAGCGTGTAGCGGTAGCGGACCGAATCGGGGGCGAATTCCAGGTCCGGCGTCTCGTTCGCCAGGATTGTGAGGAGCGACGGGGGCAGGGTGTACGGGGCATCGGCGAAATTGATTTGGAGCTCGGTCACGTTGTCGAACGAAGGCTGCACCTGGGCGCTGCCTGAATCGATATATGTGATGTAAGGGAACTGCCTCTTGACCATGATCTGGTTCACGGTGAGCGGCGGGCTGAACACGATGGAATCCACCTTCTCATAGTCAGCCAATCCGAATTCGCTCGCATTCCCCACCTTGTTCCGGCTCCCCCAGGGTATCGAGTAGGAATAAACATTGCCATCAAGCGAATCCACGCGGGCATCCAGGAGAAGCTCGAGCTGCTGCATCGCGAAGCTGGCTGAGGAGTAGTCGATTAGCGCCTTGTCGCGCAGGACAACCATCATGGACACCGTGACGGGGCTTTCGGCATCCAGAAGCGGCTCTGTCACCACCCTCACGACGCCATTTGGCATGGTCGCCGTGACATTGCCCGAAACGGTCTCTACGGTGATTTCCTCATTCACGGCCACGTTCGCTATCGCATATGATGTGACGTTCAGGCCCCGGAGCCATGCGGAAACGGGGTATACATCGTCGCGCGTTTCAGTCTGGATGACGTAGGATTTTTCCTGCATCTGCACGTCGCGCACGCCTTCATGCATGCGTACCTGGTCGATGACGCTCTGGTTGGTGTCGAGGGGGATTAGAAGCATGGGGTCGTAGGTCCGGATTGTCCCGTTGAATATGGCGGTGCCGGTGACGTTCTGGCCGGCGGGGGCATTGATGCCGGGCTGATAGTTCATGCTTCCCCATTGGAACGGTTCCAGCATGAACATGAGTATGGCTAAAACCGCGGCCCCGCCTATCAGGTATTTCTTGTCTATATTGACCATGTGACTAGCATCTCCAAAGAATGATGAATAAGCAGGTGGATAATGGCGCATAAAACTTAAAAAGCAGGAAGTCCGTTTCATTAACCATGTGCGAGCTCTGCCAGAAAGCGAAGGAAATCGGCAAATACGACGAATTCATAAGCGGCATGCTTGAGGAGGACAAGGCCAGGCTGGAATACTCGAAGGAGATGGCGAAGACGCTCCGTCCGGTGGAAAGGAGCGTATACAGCTCCATGAACTGGCCGGTGAAACTCGTTTACCCCATGTTCGAGGCACGCGCCGCATATGCGGTCCCGAACAATTATTTCCAGAATATCAACATGGCTGAAGAGCGACTTGGCAACGGGTTCGCGCACGGCGCCATGCGCTCCGTGTTCTTTGCCGGCAAGAAGCTGGTCATTTTCTCGAAGAACGTGAATTTCCATGACGCGAAGGAGTTCTTCACGTCGTTCCTGCTCCTGCACCTCGAGCCTGGCGAGTACAAGTCCGTGATGGGCGCGGGGGAAATCAGGATAACGGCGGATGTCGAGAAGCCGATGATTAACCTGGTGACCGGGAAGGTCGAGAAGAAGAGGATTTCGTTCACGTTCCTCCAGCAGTCCGTGGAAGGCAGGATTGTCTCCAAGGAGCAGGCGGCGACATCCGCGAGGTTCAAGAACGTATATGACAAATACGGCGGGGCGACGATGAAGTCAGCGTCCATGGACATGGAAGGGTATGCCATAACCGTCCCGCATTTCTCCCCGCACCCTTACATGCTGCAGCTGCATAAGGAATTCGGCTTCGAGACGAACAAGGAATTCCAGCTGAAAGTGGCGGATTATTTCAAGGCCCACTTAGGCGAATCTGGGGTGGCGGGCGTTTAACCGGTTGGTTGTTATTATTGGCGGTCAGAAATGAAATCTTATAAAGCCAACCCATGAATATCAGTTCGCAAGTTCTTATGGGTGGAGCAAATGAGGCAAAGGCTGGCACAAACCGCTATGAATGGCAAGACGACGAGGACTGCCCTCGCGTTCTTCGCCGCAGGGATGATTTTTTCAGGATGCGATGGGCCCCAGGGCGGGCAATCCGATAATGAGGGACGTTCCCTGACGGGTTCGGCATCTTCAGCCAGGCCGACTATGGCTCCACCCACGGCTGTCGCATCGGCGCAAAAATCGGCTGATGCCATCGCCACCGGCAGTGCCGGTAACAAGGGAACGGAGGCGGGATTGCCGCAAACGGTAAGCGGCAGGCTCGCATCAGCCGCGAATGAAAAGGTGTGGGAAATACGCGAGCGCATCAATGCGACCCCGGAGCAGGATTTGCATGTGACGGTGACGCTCCAGATAGGGGCCGGCGGGCGCCCAGTATCTGTCATGGGCGCAACAGCCAGGGCTGGCCGGGGCGGCACATCACGCGATGTCATAGACATCCTCGCCCTGGACACTTCAGGGCTCACGATGGCGCAATCGGCGGCGAAACGCACGACGACAGAATCAGTAATCATCAAGGGCGAGTGATTCATTTTTTTCAATTGCAGAATATACGTTCCAGGGAAATCTCAGTGGCTCTGGAGCTTCTTCTTCTTGCGCTCGAAAAGCGGGACGTATATCAGGAGAATCGCGCCCTGGATGATTAACGCCATCCTAATGTCGCTGAATGCTATGATGAAGAAGCCGAGCAGCGTGCCGGCGAGTCGCCCCAGGTTGAGCATGTATTCGCGCCCGACCATCGTCTCGGTGAGGGATAACGAATTGTCGACCGCAAGGGCTAGTTGCAGGGGGAAGAAAATCCTGCTGAAGAAATTGACGAGCCCGAACCCGATGAAGAAAAACGAGACGCTGGGCGAGATGCCGGCGAAAATGGCAGCGATGCCGAAGCATGCCGCGACCGGAAGGAGGAATGAGCGGCGCTTCTTTTCCTTATCCGAGAGCCGGGCTGCAAGGATGGATGCCACGAGGGCGAATGCTGTAACCAATGACGTGAAGATGCCGAACTCCTCAGGCTTGCTGAGATAGAGGAGGAGCATGGTGGGGAGGCTGACCGACGTGATTACAGCCGCCCCGAAGCCTTCCATGAATATCAGGCTGCGAAGGCCCAGGATGGATTTCAGGCTGGCATCGAATCCGTATTCGTATTTCCGGTTTTCAACGAAAAGCGCGGCGGCCGCGAACGTTATTGCGAACGATGCGATTGCGAGGAGATAGAGCGTCTGGAAGCCGAGCGTCGCGGCGAGGATGCCGGCAAACGCCGGGGTAATCAGGGAAATGACGGGGCCGACGGAGTAATAGATTGCCCCCATTGTCGCGTGGTTGTCTTTGCGGAACTCATAGAACATGATGTTGAACGGCGCCCAGAAGAGGAGATGCGTCATTCCCAGAAGCAGGCGGAATGCCGCGGCAGTCCATGCGCCCTGGAACAGGTAGAGGACGGACACTGACATCGTGGCCAGGCAGATGCCGGCGAGCATGAAATCCCTTGCCCGGAATCCGCGGAAAAGCGGCACCATGACAAGGGCTGCGACGAACCAGAAAGCGTCGGCAAGATAGATTTCCGCTATCGACATTCCCGAATTGTAGAAATAGACTTCGAAGAGCGAGCCTGCAAGCGCTCCCCCCAGGGTCCACAACGTGTAGACGAGCATGAGCCGGGTGAAAGGATTGTCAATGGAGTTGGCATTCATCGGGGATGCTCCGCAGGCCGGTTCATCTGCCCTTGCCGGCGAAGAACGAGTAGCCGAGCAGCTTGTATGCCAGTTTCGCCGCGAAGAACTCGGACTGGACCGTGTTTGGAATCGGCAGCAGTTCGACCACATCGAATCCCACGATTTTCTTTTGCTCCGCGACAGAACGCAGGAGCCGCAATGCCTGCGCCCATTTGAGCCCCCCAGGTTCGGGCGTGCCGACACCCGGGCAATCGGATGGGTCGAAGCCGTCCAGGTCGATGCTTACATAAACCGCATCCGTCAATTGCGAAACCACTTTTTTCTCGTCGAATTCCGCGCCCCAGTGGATATACTCCCCCAGTTTGGCTTTCTCAATGTATTCAAGCTCGTCGCGGCATATGCTGCGGATTCCCACCTGGGATGCTGTGCCCACATGCTCGCGGATGCGCCGCATCGCGCATGCATGGTTGAACTTCGTGCCCTCGTATTCGTCGCGCAAGTCCGCATGGGCATCAATCTGGAGGACGGAGAGCTCCTTGTGCCGCTTGGCAAGGGATGCCACGAGGCCTACGCTGACCGAGTGCTCGCCGCCGAAAAGGATGGGGAATTTCCCTTTTTTCAGGACGCTGTCGCTCATTTCCTCGACGCGCTTGACCGTGAGCTCGGCCGAGCCCATGTCCGGCTCCATCTCAGGAAGCGTGTGCAGGCCGAGCTTCTCAGCGACATCCAAGTCAAGCTCGCGGTCGTAGAATTCGACCTGCCTGCTCGCGGTGAGGATTGCATGTGGGCCGTAACGCGTCCCGGCCATGAACGATGTCGTCCCGTCGTACGGAACCGGCATCACTGCAACCCTGCTCTCTTCCATTGGGCACTGGTAGCCCATGAAGGCGTACGGCGCCCTGATGTGGGTGAATACCATGTCAGTCACTTTGTCCTGTCAGCTTTTTTAGCCTATCCAGCGACTGCTGCGGCGTTTCCGTGGTGTTGAGGAGGTAGACCGGAGCCCGGGTGAACAGCTCTTTGAAGAATTCCTTGCGCTGGTTCATTCGGATATTGCTCCGGATGAGCTGGTGGGGGTTGCAGAAATCGTTTTTCAGCATGAATGCGAGGGCTTCCTTTTCATTTATCTTCTGCAGGGGCGGAAGGGACTTGTCACGGGTGAGGAGGACCGTGACTGCCAGCTCGGATTCGGTTCTTATTCGGTCAGCGCCCAGGAGGCGCCGGACATCAACGATTGAGCGGTCCTGCCCGTCTTTTTTAATACCCTTAAGCCTCTCCTTGTATTGGGGCCAGCTATGTCCTAGGTCTCCGCGGATGTACGAGTTTTTCTCTGACGAATATACGAGCGTGTCGCTCTCGGCCAGGCGGACGAAGAACCAGTCGTCGGTCAGGAAATTGCTGTGCTTATCCAGAAGGAGGCCGTAGGTGAGGGTCGTCTTCCCGCTCCCCGAGGGGCCGATGATGGCGGTTCCCCTGCCCTTGTGGTCTATGAACGAGCCGTGGACCGAGTAGCGGCGGTGCTCGGAAGTGAAATCCTCCATGAAATCCGCGACGAGGGCGAGGGCAATGGATTTCACCCAGCCATAGTAGCTGCAGCCTTCGATAATCACGGTTTTTGAGAGCGGCTCATAGCGGACACGGAGCTTTTTCCCCTTTAGTGCGAACAATCTCGCATGCGGGCGTATCCAGTCCGGCATCAGGTCGAAATTGTCCTCCCACATGTCCTTGAATTCGTGGCTGTCGGTGAAGAATTTCACGCACGTGCCATGTATGACGGCTTTCCGCTCGAAAAGCTGCGACGAATAGAACTTCGCCATGAGGTCGTTTTTCAGCTTGGTGCTGATGATTTCGACAGTATATCCAGCCATGCAATAGAATCTGGAAATAGGTTTATAGACAGATGGTGGGACCCCCATCAATATCCACAATTTTTCATATAATATACCATTTTAAATGTTTTCAGCCACATACTAATCATATGAGTGAAACGGGCGGTGGAAGAAGCGTTAAAGTCAGCCATACCTCGTGCAGCGGAGCGGATAATGGATGCGCATTCGCGAAGCTTGAGAGGCCCGGCACCCCGCTCCGACCGAGATTGTTAAGCGGCGATGGGATGCGGCCGGTCCCGCTCCTTGGGCCGGACGAATCGGACGGGCAGCCTGCTCAAAGCGAAAGGCAGGCAAAAGTCCCCGTGATTTTCGCAGGCTGCGACAATGATTTCTGGAAACGGATGAGGCGGCGGCTTCAGCACGACGGCTTCACATGCAGCAGGGTACCAAATGTCGAGACGCTGCTTGACGCAATCAGCGGCCAGAAGCCGCCTTCAGTCGTCGTGCTCGGCACCGGCATCGATGAAAACGGATGGACCCAGCTGCAGGTCCTGGACAGGATAAAGAGCGAGAACCCCTGCATGCGCGTCATATACATCTGCGAGGAATACAACCCGAACTCAGCGCTTATTATCGCAGCCGGGGCGGATGACATCGTCAGCCAGGACAGATTGCAGCCCAAAGGCCTTGTCGAGCGGATTGAGGCCGTCCTGATGCTTCACCGGCCGGACATGCGGACATTCACGCCCGACCCGGTCATTTGCGAAGTGATAGGCGGCAAGGTGTTTCCGGTCGACGAGAGCCGCATGGACCGGGTGAAGGAGACCATGGGCATATTCGCGAAGAAATACGACCGGCACATGAGAAGGCATTTTGCGGTGATGAATGCCATATTGACGGCGTACAAGCGCCACATCGGAAACAACATCATCGATGTGGGATGCGGCACTGGCCACCCGATGAGGCAGGTCATCCGCGACGTCCTTGTTCCGGATTTCGACGCGAAACCGAAACTCAGGGAGCTGACGAAAATCCTGTCGTTGGATTTGGAATGGAAGATGCTGGCCCAGGCGCAGGAAGGCTACGGCCGCCTTCTCGAGCAGGAGGAGGATGTGCTCAACGACAACCTGGTGATGAAATTCCTTCTCGAAGACATCCTTAAACTGAATCCGGACATCCTAAAGGGCGTCGGTTTCGACATGGTCGATACGATTGTCGCCACATACTTCATGCACTGGGCAAACGACAAGGAAGGCACGGTCAGGAAATACGCCGAACTGCTGCCTCCGGGCGGAAAATTCATCACGGTCGAGGAGTGGCCTCTGGTTGTGACCCCCGGGCCGCACATGCCCGACGAGCTTCCCGAGAAGATAAAGAGGGATGCCATGCCCATCGAGCGGAAAGTGTTCTACCAGATGCTAAGAGACCACGGATTCTCGGAAGTCCAGGGCGGAGTCATGGACCTGGCCATTGACGACCACCACCGGATGTTCGGCAACGTTTTCGAAAGAATCTGATTATTAAAAAGGATTGAAGTCCTGCGGGTCCTTGTAGGTGAAAAGCACCAGGTGGCTCGCGGTCTTCGTGATAATCTCGTTCCTGCCGATTTGCTGTATCACTTCGAGAAGATGGTCCCGGTTCTTCACCCGCAGGATTCCCATCAGGTCCCAGGAGCCGGTCGTGGCGTAGAGCGCCTCAATCTCCTTGATGTTCAGGAGGTCCTTGAGCTGCGCCATGTCCCCGGCCCGGCCTTTCCTGACCTTTCCCATGAAAAGCACGTGGAGGTCGTATCCGACCTTCGAGTAATCGATTTGCGCGGTGTATTTTTTTATGATGTGGCTCGATTCGAGTTTTTTCAGCCGCTGAAGCATCGTGTTAGGATGAACGCCGAGCCTTTTCGCGAGGGATTTGACGCTTTCTGATGAGTTCTCCTGCAATGCGGAGATGATTTTCAGGTCAGTTGAATCCACATCTTTACTCATATTGATTCCTCCAAACTAGATATCCACTAAGATTATGAGGATTACTGTTAATATTCCTTTTGAAATTAGTGACAAATATAAATTTTAGCTGATTATGCCCTTTATGGGTGGGAAAAGACTGCGCAGGCCTACTGATGGCGGAGAGCGAAGGCCGCCATTTCCCGGACCTCTTGAAGAACTAGTCGTGCTCGCTAAGGGAAAAAAACCAGTTTCGGAAGAACGGCTCTTTGGATTGGTTGATGCTTTCGGGGCAGAAATGAAAACGCAAAAAGATGCACTCAAACAAGCCGAACAGTATATCTACGAAGCGTATTGTAGTTTCACGCCAGCCCAGCGCGTCAGCTTCTTCGCGATGCTGTATGACAGGTTCTCGGAAGGCTACGACTCGCACATGGAAGAGACCGGCCATTATCGGGCCATCCGGAGATGCCTGCAGTTCGCGATGCCTTACCTCCGCACGCCCATCCTGGACATAACGGCAGGAACGGGCGAGCCGCTCACTTACGCCCTCGATTTCATGGATGTGAGCCTGGGGCTCGGAAGGGGGCCATTGGACATGCTTGTTCCGAGATTTGCGCCGTATGAGGCCAGCCTGTCGCATGCGGCATTCGCAAATGAGATTTCAGAAAGGATGCTTGGGAAAGCCCGCATGAAACTCGCTGGGATGGGGGTGGGCTTCATTTCGAACAATGCATACGAATTGCCAAAAGAGTTGAAAGGAAAATTCAACACCGTGCTCTGCGCCCAGACGTTCCATCTGGTTTCCGATGATGACAAAACATTGCTCGTGCGCTCGATGCGCGATGCGCTTGCCCCGGGCGGGATTGCCATCGTCCTTGAAGAGGACCCGTTCCGGATTACCCAGAGCGTCTACATCGAATCCTTGAGCTTGTTCCTGAGGGCGATAGTGAGGCCAATCAAGTATCAAGAAAAGTTGTGGGTCTACTTCACTAATGATGGTTTCACCAAGCTCGAAGATTCCGCAGTCTCCCCCATCGACTCCGAGCACGCCATGCGCCTGCACATATTCCAGAATATCGCGCAGCCGTGATATCTCACCGGCCGGGTCTCTCAATAGGCCCGAAATCCAGCTCTTCCTTCAGCGGATTGTATTCGTGCGGCTGCTTGTAATAGTCCACAATCAGGTGCGTCGTCGTCTTCACGACCACTTTCGTCGCCTGGATACGCCGCATGAGCGCCGCGAGGTGCTTCTCGTCCTTCACCCGGGCAATCACAAGGACATCGTGCTCGCCGCTGATTAGGATGAATGAGACGATTTCCGGAAAGCGCGCTGCGGGCCGGAGAGCCTCCTCCCAGTTCTTTTCCATGTTCACCCGCAGGAACATGAGGACCTGCATCATCTTGTCCACTTTGGGGAAATCCACGACCGCCTGGTATTTCTGGATTACGCCGGCGGCCTCGAGCTTCTTCAGCCTCTGGAGAAGCGTGTTCGGATGGATGCGAAGCTTCCTGGAAAGCTCTTTCGACATGATTTTCGAGTTCTCAACCAAAGCCGCCAGGATTTTCTTGTCTGTCAGGTCTAACTTGTCCATACCCCCACCCCTGTGCGATTATTGGGTAGAAACATATATAATTTTGTCGGGCAGTGTGAATTTGCACAGAAAAACCAGGAAACTGTGTTATGGGCGATAAACCGCCTTCTTCGCCAGTTCCATCGAGCACGATTTATGCCCCTTGCAGTAAGCTTCGCATTCGAATGCTGTCCCCGCGTCGCGGTAGCCGAAACCGCAGCAATCGCAGACATACGCGGGCAACATGCCGACATTCTTTATCCACACCATTCGCATCCCAATGAAATATTAATTCCATAAACCATTTAAAATCAAAACCGGCATTTGGAATGCATGTTCATAAAAGAGCTAATCCGGCTCACGCGATTCGAGCATGCAATCATGCTCGCCTTCGCGGTCCTTATCGCCGAGACCGTGGTCCTCGGCGCCTTCCCGCCGCTTTCGATTATTATCGTCCTATCGCTCGCGGTGCCGGTTTTCAGCGAGATGGGCTCGTTCGCCCTTAACGATTACCTGGACATAGAGACGGACAGGATGAACAAGAAGACGGACAGGCCGCTGGTGCGGGGGACGATATCACCGGGATTCGCGCTCTGGTTTTCCGTATCCTGCCTCGCATTATCGGTCGTGCTGGCGCTATTCATCAACACCGCAGCGCTCGTAATCGCGCTCATCTTCAACGCGCTCGCGATGATGTACAACTGGAAGCTCAAGGACCTGCCCCTTGTCGGCAACATATACATCGCCCTCACAATGGCGATTCCCTTTTTGTTCGGGAATTTTGTCGTATCGGGCGAGCTTTCGCAAGTGGCGCTCATTCTGGCGCTATTGGGTTTCGTAGCCGGGCTCGCAAGGGAAATAATCAAATCCGCCCAGGACATGGAAGGCGATATGAAGGCGCGGGGCTCGAAAACGCTCCCGGTCTTGATTGGCCGGGGACCGGCGATGGGGATAGCTATCCTATTGTACCTCACGTTCCTGCCCCTAAGCGCCATACCATTCTATCTTGGAATGGCTTTCGGAATTCTGCCCGGGATTCTCGTGGGGGCGGCTGATGCGCTCATCCTGGCAATCTGCTTCAAATCAGCCAGCGGGGATTACCGTTTCGCTAGAAACGCGAGCCTTGTCGCTTTCTCCCTCGGGATGCTCGGAATTCTGGTTGCAGCGCTGTAAATGTCGCCATAGGACGTTATGGATGGAGATAGAGTCAGACAAATGTCGAATTTTCGTGGGCGATATTTAAAAACAAGGCAAAGGTGAGCCGAAGCACCCATAGCAAAAGGTGATTAAAAAAATGGCAAACAAACAGATGAACTACGGGCAGATTGCCTTCCTTGGCGGACTAGTCATTGCCGTCATAGCGGGCTTGCTCCCGAGCTTCGTGCCGGCGGGCCTTATGCCGATTATGATGGCAGTCCTGTTCGTGCTTGGATTGGCAGTCGGATTGCTCAACATATCCGATAAGGAAGTGAACTCCTTCCTTCTGGCTACGGTAGCGCTCCTTCTCGCAGCCACATCATGGAACATTTCCCTGGTGCAGAGCCTCAGCCTGCTGGGAGAACTCGGGACGACGCTTGCGACGATGGTCGCAGGGTTCACGAGCGCGCTGATAGCATTCATATCGCCCGCGGCCTTTATCGTGGCCATACTGGCGGTATACAAGATGGCGCAGCCGGACTGAACCCGGTTTTCTTCTTTTTTCATTCTTTCCGTTTATCCATCGGTTCCGCGTTTCGAACCCGGTTGCACCGGCGCCGTTGCGCCGTTACTGGTAATTTTATAAACCTTTTCTTCCGTTATTATTACGCTCTTTAATAGCTTTAGCAGTTCCCCACGTCACGTGACGCGCGGGGGCGAGCCGACGTGTGACAGCGCCGATATATGGCGATGGAACACGTCTAAGGGTGGCGCATATGAAGAAAACGAAGGACAACCAGGTGCTTCTCTCCCTCATCGAGGGATTGATGAGAAGCGATAAACCGATTTGGAGGAAAGTGGCTTACGAGCTTTCCAAGCCCAGGAGGCAGAAGGTGGAGGTCAACCTCAGCAAACTCGACGAGTACGCTGTGGAAGACGCGACCATACTGGTGCCGGGCAAGGTGCTGGGGGCTGGCGCGCTCAGCAAGAAGGTCACGGTGGCGGCTTTCTCGTTCAGCGGGAAGGCACGGCAGCTGATAGACGCTGCGGGAGGCAAGGCAGTGACGATTGAAAACCTCCAGAAGGCGAACCCGGACGGCAGGGGCGTCGTAATACTGAAGTGATGATTATGCAGGTCATAGACGGAACGAACAAGATTTTCGGAAGGCTCGCAAGCAGGGTAGCCAAGAAGCTAGTCACCGGCGAGGAAGTGCACCTAATCAATGCCGAGAAGCTCGTCATCATAGGCAACCCGAAGGAGATATGCCAGAGGTACCTGACGAAGAGGGGGCTGAAGAACAAGGGGACCCCCGAGAGGTCGCCGGTCTGGCCCAGGATACCGCACATGCTTGTCAAGAAGATGATAAAGGGGATGCTCCCGCACGAGAATTCGAGGGGCCGCGCGGCGCTCAAGAGGCTCCGGGTGTACACCGGCAACCCGAAAAAACTCGAGGCGGCCGTAAAAATCGAGGGTGCGGATTTCGACGGCATATCCAAGCATGTCACGATACATGAGCTCTGCAAGAGCATAGGTTACTCAGGTTGATATTATGGTCAAGGAAGACAAAGGCGAGGAAGAGAAGAAAAAGAAGGCGAAGCAGAAGGCTGCAAAGCCGAAGGATGGCCCGAAAGAGGAGCCCAAACCAGAGGCACCGAAAGCGGCCGAGGCCCACAAAGCCGATGCGCACGCGCCCAAGCCACCCGAACCAATTGCTCCGGCGGAGCCGAAGCACGAGGCGAAGGCGGAAAAGCCCGAGCCGAAGGCCAGGAAGAAGAAGGCAGGCGCCAAGAAACCGGCGACAAGGGCTTTCGTTGCAAGAGGCAAGAGGAAGGAGAGCGTGGCAAGGGCGACGATAACCGCGGGAAAGGGGGTCATAAGGATAAACAGCCGGAACGTCGAATCCATCAACAACCCCTACGTCCGGGACATCATAAGGGAGCCGCTCCGTTACATCGGCCCCGAGGCCAACACGGTCAACATATCCGTGAACGTCAACGGGGGCGGAACCATGGGCCAGGCCCAGGCCGCAAGGACTGCAATCGCGAACGCGCTTTCCCAGTATTTCGACCAGATGAACCTGCGGGAGAAGTTCGTCAACATAGACCGCTCGCTCGTCATCGAGGACACGAGGCGTGTCGAAACGAAGAAGTTCCGCGGCCCGAAAGCCAGGGCGAGGTTCCAGAAATCATATCGTTGATTTTTTCTTTTTCCATTATTTAATTTATCAAATCATGTCAATCGAAGGTGGTATGGTTGGAGTTTCCGGTAAGATGCTTCACGTGCGGCTCTGTGATAGGGCACTTGTATGAGCAGTACAAGAGCATGTCGAAGGACAAGAAAGCGGATGTGTGCCTGGACGAACTGGGCGTCGAGAGGATCTGCTGCAGAAGGATGTTCGTATCACACGTCGACATAGTCCAGAACGTGTTGAGATACCCGAGGGTTTGACTTCGTTAATTGTCCATGAATTCAAACAACCCTTTTAAAACATTTTCGTGCAGATATATATGATAACCTGGGAATAGGGTGGGTAATGTTTCCCGTATAAAATCAGTGGTATGAATGGGGTTGGAGGGAACAATAGTTGTGGGGCTAGAACCAAAGGGGGGTGGGGGGCAACTGCTTAGGCTCAGCCCGGAACGTGATGGGCCAGACAGCGGCAAGGGTCCCGGTTTCAAGTCCGCCGAGGGATTGACAGAACCCATCAGGGTGGGGGTCGGCCGGGTGGAAATAAGCTGCGCCATGCCAATGGCACCGGTCAACGACTCACCAAGCGGGGTGCAAGCGCTATCCGAGGGTCCCGATTCTGAGAGAAACGACGTGGTATGCCGCCCGCCGGATGATGTTTACATACAGGACTGCTACCGGAGGATTCTCGACCTCCGGAGCACCATGTCCAAAGGCGCGGTCGTAGATGGCATAAACGCCATCCTTGAGGAGATGGCCGACAAGGCTCAGCGGGAGGATAGCAGCTACACGGCGATGGTTGACAGCGCGCTCATGCTCCATTGGACCCGCGAGGAGGGCGGCAGCACGTCCTACGACGAGTTCATGCAGAAGCACGTGGATGCGATATCCGTCCTCGCCAAAGCATGGATGAAGGACAAGGCTTTCAGCGGCAAGAGGATAAAAATCCTCGAGGCGAGCTGCGGGACCGGGGCAGCGCTTGAAGCGTTCCTGGATGCGATGCCGCCAAGGTTGTACCGGAGGCTCCGCATCGTCGCCAATGACGTATCCAGCGCGGCCTTGGAGACCACGAAGAAGAGGCTTGCGCGATTTGCAGGAAAAGTGAGGATAGAGTACACCCAGAACGACCTCACCCAGCAGATACCAAACGGCAAATACGACCTTATACTCCTTTCGCAGACGCTTCCGTTCCTAAATGACGAGAAGGCATTGAGGGCCCAGCGCCTCGGGCTTGCCCTGCCATCAGAATCCAGGCACATAACCGCGAAGAGGAAGGTGCTGGAGGCGCTTTTTAGCAAGCTGAAACCCGGAAAGGGCGAACTCCTGATTATAGACGAGTACCCGATGAGGCTATCCAAGATACCCGATGATTTCGACAGCATAGTCGAGGACACGCTTTTCAGGGAGATTTTCCGCCCGATAAGCCGCGGCATGCTCATCAACGACGTGATGAAGAGGATAGAAAGGGGATGGTTCCGCGAACAAATCGAGGCGTTCATAGACCGCAATCATATCATGTTTGCCATAGGTTCAGGCTACTATACCGGGGGCTATTTGAAGCCCCCCGAGGCCTGCAACGGCACCGAGGCTGGCAAAGCCCAGCCGCAGGGAACCAAAGATGACCCCGATGTGCTCCAGATCATTAAGCGCGCCGAATCCATCCACAGGGAGGTCATTGGCCACCTCCAGAGCTTCGAGGAAGCGGATGGGACCGTCTACAGGCCCATAAGCGCCAGCGAGAAGAGGCTTGAGATAGACCGGGAATATTACGATGATAAGATAGAGCACAAGCCGGGGTACTGGAGAACGAACGGCAACTACAACCTGGCCATCATCTCCGGCCTCGTCCACCATGTCGGCCAGGAAGGCTACCGCTGCCTGATAGAGAAGCTCAAGAGGTCGCACAAGGTAGGACCCGGTTCGGCAATCCTTTTCATAGATGAATGGCCAGCCCCGCCTGAAAGCGCCAACCCTGTCGGCAACGGGGACGCCAGGTCGCTCATCTTCAACGCTTTCGACGACCAGGTGTTCTGCGCCTCGGTAAGGTGCGGCAACAAATACGGCTACCTCTACGTGGTCAGAAACCTCTGAGGGGCGGTATGCGATGACGGAACGCCGTGATCCCGGCCTATTTCCGATGAATGAAAAAGAGCAAGAAAAGGAAAACGTTCACTCCTTATCAGGGACTATCGCCGAAAGGGGATTGAACTGGTAGCTTTCCTTGTAGGTGACCAGGACCAGGTAGCTCGTCGTCCTGAGGACGGATTTCTCGGTCTGTATCGCCTTTAATACCCGCACCAGGTCATCCCGGCTTTTCGCCTTGACTATGGCGATGCAGTCCGCACCCCCGGTTACGGCGTAAAGGGACTGGATTTCAGGCAGGTTGGCGACGTTCTCAAGGAGCCGCTCGTCCTCCAGACCGCTCTTCTTTATCCTTATCATGACTACCGCGTGCATGTCATAGCCGAGCGCCTTGTAGTCGATATCGGCGTGGTATTTGCGCACAATCTTCGATTTCTCGAGCCGCTTTATCCTCTGGAGGAGCGTGTTCGGGTGCATGCGCAGCCTCTGCGCGAGCTCCCTCATGGGCCGCTTGCAGTCGTTGCGCAACTCGCGAAGTATCATAAGGTCTACAGTGTCGACTTTGTTTTTCATATCACACCACCCGTATTGTTAGGCTGTAACAAAACCTCCCGTCCATTGCCTCTCTTTATTGTGTTTTGTTACAATATACCTAGGCTATTTTATGCATTTTACCATTTAAATATGTTGGCATTTTCAATATAGGCCAAATTGCCTGAAACCGCCGTGTCCTGGTGGCACGTGCCGGAGCCCGGCATGAGCCCCGGCCCCGCAGCCACATATATAAAAACCCTATGCCAGATAATGCCCCTTACAATATCTGGGGTCGTGAGGTAACCTGGTATCCTGCAAGCTTGGGGTGCTTGTTATCTGAGCAAACTTTTTAGGAAAAAGTTTGACAAAAACTGTCTCTAAAAAGTTTCAGAAGTTCAAATTTCCGGCTACAAAAACCTGCGGCCGGTTTGAATATATCTCAGCGACCCCATTTTTCCCCTTACAAAAAGGGGATAGGCCAAAAAAGGGCCGAATAAACACACAGGAGGAATGAGACAATGACAGAGAACAAGACGGGCATGCCCGTTAAACAGGAAGTCTTTTTGGAAGCCGGCGTGCACATAGGCACGAAAATCCGCACGAGCGACATGAGGGAGTTCATATTCAAGAGGCGCGACGACGGCCTCTACATACTCGACCTCCGTAAAAGCGCGGAGAAGCTCATGCAGGCGGCAAAGGTGATTGCCAAGCACAAGCCAGAGGAAGTCACGGTGGTCGCATCGCGCGTTTATTCGAGCAATCCGGCAACGAGGTTCGCCGAGCTCACCGGGGTCAACCTGATAAAGGGAAGGTTCATCCCGGGAACCATGACGAACATGAACGTCAGGGGCTTCATGGAACCGCGCCTCCTCCTCGTGTGCGACCCGAAAGGAGAGCACGAGGCCCTGGTAGAGAGCGCGAAGAACGGCGTTCCGGTGATAGGCCTTTGCGACACGGACAACGAGACCAAATTCATAGACCTGATCGTGCCGATAAACAACAAGGGCAAGCGCTCGCTCGCGCTCATATTCTACATCCTCTCGCGCGAAGTCATGGTGGCCCAGGGCAAGATAAAATCCTACGACGAGTTCACGTATGACATCAGCTATTTCGAGCAGCAGGTGATGGCAGAGGAGAAGAAAGTGGCTCCGCCCGAGAGCGCAGAGGTGGCGGCCCAGCCTGAAGCCGCCCCGGAAGCGCCTGCGGAAGAGAAGGCCGAACCTGCGCCGGCGCAAGCGGCAGAAGGGCCCGCTGAGAAGAAAGAGGAGCCCGCCGCTGAAAAGCCGAAGAAGGCAAAGAAGCCGAAGGAAGAATCAGGGTCCGAAGGGGAGGAAAAGGGGGAAGAATAAGTAGGCCCCTTTTTCGCATTTTTTTATTTCTCATTATTCTCTAGTTCTCACCACTCTCACTTCGTCTGGTTCGACGCGTAGGCGTTCATGCAGGTCTCTTTCGCGAAATCTTCATCGATGTTGTTGCAGATCGAGACGTCCTTGTACAGTTTCGCGGATTCCGTGTAGCATTTGTTCTCCCAGACGAAGTTCGTCACGTCCCGGCAGTTTTGCCATTTCAGGTTCGAATTGGAATATAATATCGAGCCCTCGTAGCAGGTCTTCCGGGAGGCGAGCGTTTCTATTATCTCGCAGGCGGAAGGGTCCCCGTATTTTTTTGCGAACTCGAATACGCACAGGAACTGGTTCGTGGATGCGAGCGGGTCAATCGCCTTGCAGCCGGCTATGTCGCCGGTTCCAAGGGAATAGTTCCGGTAGCAGCCCCACATGTCGTTAAGTTCCAGCCTTTCGTTGCCGCAATAAGTAAGATTCCGGAGCTTTATCGCGAAATACGAGTAACATTCGAGGGCGTACATGGAGTTCCTTGATATCTGCGTGCATGTCGCCTCGTCACCCGAGTATACGGCGAATAGGTCATAGCAGTAATCCCGCTCGGAATCCTCCGGAAGCGAGGAGCACTTGTCGGTATACTTGACCGCAGACCTGCAGGCGGTCGAGACGACGGTATTCGTTATCAGCGAGCATCCGGATTCGTCGCCGGCCGCCATGCTGTAATTGAGAAGGCAGTTGCTGTCCCCGGCGCATTCCGAGGGGTCGTTATCTTCGATTGCCCTGCAGAGGGTGGCATCCGCCGCGTCAAAACACGGGTCGACGGCCCGGCGGCATGCATCCTTGCCTTGTGAGAGAAGGTCGCATAACGACATGTTGCCCTCTGAAACCGCGAAATAGGTGACGCAGGATTCCTTCAGGGTATCGTTCACGACGGCCCTGCAGGCGTCCAGCGAAACATTGGAGAGGCGCGAATAGCAGCCCTGTTCCAGGCTGCTCGAATTGATGGCGGAGCACGCGGATGCGTTCTGGGCGCCGACAGCCGCATCGAAAAGGCACGCATCGTCGCATACCTGCGTCTGGTTCTGGGTATTGTTCTGGCCGGTCTGGTTGGTCTGGTTCTGCGGCGGGGTGTTGTTGGTCTGATTGGACGGCGGAACCATGGGGGCTCCGCCTTTCTGCGTAATCACGTATAGGAGTCCGCCGCCCACGACGAAAATCAGGATAAGCAGCACGCCTATCAGCACGATGGTCTTCTTGTTGTCGTCTTCTTTTAAGCGGTAGGTTTTTTCCCGGGCCATGCACCTAATCAGGGAAGATAAAGTTTAAAAAAGAGCCATCGTTGCTATCGCAAAAAAAGGACGCGTGTGGATATGGATAGCCGAGGAGAAAATTCATGCATATAAATTTGCTCTTTCAAAGACCAAATCCGCTCCGCGCAAGCGGGGCGAAACGAGTGGGAGGCGGGATGGAGCCTTCGGGTGTACCATCCTGTCTTTTCCTTCTCATCTTCTCCCGGATTCTTGAAAGAGCAGGCAGATCATCAGACGGTTTGGGTTTGCCGGGCATGCGGTCCCCACCCCGATTTCAAAAAAACCCGATTGCCAGGGCAATTATCGGGCATCCCTGGGGCGAGCGTCAAAGAAACCTTTAAAAATATCTCGGCCTAAATGGAATTTACCTTTTTCTAAAAGGTTGGTTTCTGCCACAGACAGATGTGCAGATTTGATATTGGAGGTAATGAATATGGCAAAGAAAGAACACCTGAACTTAGTGTTTATTGGACATGTCGACTCTGGAAAGTCGACCACGGTCGGTAGGATTCTCTACGAGACCGGCGCGATATCCGAGCAGACGCTCAACAAGCTGAAAGACGAGGCGGCGAAAGTGGGCAAGGCCACTTTCGAGTTCGCGTTCGTCATGGACGCCCTCAAGGAGGAGCGTGAGAGGGGAGTCACAATCGACATATCGCACAGGGAATTCGAGACCCCGAAATACTACTGCACGATCATCGATGCGCCAGGCCACAGGGACTTCGTCAAGAACATGATTACCGGTGCAAGCCAGGCCGATGCGGCGGTCCTCCAGGTGTCTGTAAAGGACGGCATCCAGCCCCAGACCAAGGAGCACGCGTTCCTCGCGAAAGTGCTTGGTATCAACCAGTTCGCGGTCAACATGAACAAGATGGACGCGGTCGGATACAAGAAGGAGGAGTTCGACAAGGTTAAGGCAGAGGTTGAGAAGCTCCTTAAAGGCATCGGATACAAGGTCGAGAACGTCCCGTTCGTCCCGTGCTCGGGCTACAACGGAGACAACCTCACGAAAAAGTCTGCCAACATGCCCTGGTACACAGGCCCGACGCTGATGGAGGTCGTCGACACGTTCAAGGTGCCCCCGAAGCCGCTTGACAAGGCGCTCAGGCTCCCCATCCAGGACGTCTTCACGATTACCGGCCATGGAACAGTGCCGGTCGGCAGGGTTGAGACTGGCAAGATGAAGCCCGGAGACGCTGTCATCGTCATGCCCTCGGGCGTGAAGGGCGAAATCAAGAAAATCGAGATGCACCACCAGGAGCTGACAGAAGCGGTCCCTGGCGACAACGTCGGTTTCAACCTCAAAGGCGTTGACAAGAAGGACATCAAGAGGGGAGACGTCATCGGCCCCGCAACATCCCCGCCCACGGTTGCTGAAGAGTTCACGGCCCAGATTGTCGTGCTCAACCACCCGACGGCCATCTCAGTCGGCTACACTCCGGTGTTCCACATACACACCGCGCAGTTCGCAGGCCAGATTACCGAGCTTGTCGAGAAGAAGGACCCGAAGACCGGCCAGACGGCCCAGGCGAAACCGGACTTCATCAAGACCGGCGACGTCGCGATTGTGAAAATCAAGCCACTGAAGCCGATTGTCATAGAGAAGTTCGCCGATTTCCCGCCCCTTGGCAGGTTCGCTCTCCGTGACATGGGCCAGACAGTGGCCGCCGGCGTCGTGCTCGAGGTCAAGCCGAAGGTCATGTCGTAAAAGGAACCAAAGGTTGTCAAGGCCGGCGCACCGGCCTTGAGCATGCCCGCGAACATGATGTTCGCGACATCCTTTTTAACCTCCTTTTTTGACGTCCTTTTTATTTTTCTTTTATCATTTCATTTTACCGTTTGTTTTCCCTTCCCGAACTCGAGTTTTCCGATAATCCTGCGCAGCGAATAAGGCATGCGGCATGATAACCATTAAGCTATATTTTTAAACACTTCCAGCCACACCATATACGGGATACTCATGGTCAAAAAACATAACATCATCTTAGCCGGCACAGTGGCAGTCGGACTCGCCGCCGGCGGGTTCCTTGGATGGGGCACATGGAAGGAGCATGACAGGCGGGTCATGCATGAGCGTAACGTCGTGACAATGGTCGGGCGCTTCAAATTATGTCCGGACAGGTTTGTCGCCCGCAGGGAATGCTTCAGCGAAGCTGAGCGGGCGAGGATGCTCACGGAAGCCGAAGGCGCAAGAACCAGCGGCAGGTACAAGGAGGCAGGACTGGGATTCGCCGTGCTAGGGATGATCAACGAAGCCCATGAGATGGCGGGCAGGTGCAGTGAGGCAGACCGCAGGATAGTGCTCGAAGAGCTCATGATAAGGCAGGAGGCAGAGGCGCGTGTGCTGGCAGACGGAGGGATGCCAGCCTCAAGCGCTCCAAGGCCGCAGGCTAATCCTTCAGGCAGCGCACCGGTAGTGCCTTCGGGAAGCGTCCAGGTGGCGCCGAACCAAAGCGCGGTTGCGCCGGAAGATAGCGCCGTACCGGCTGGCCCGGTTCCGAATTCAGATGCTGGAACCGTCCGGGTTGCGCCTGCCGAGGCGGATTCCGGGCTTCAAATGTACACAACCCGCACCAATCCCATCGAGCTTGACGGAACCCTCAGGGGGATTCTCACGCAGGTGAACACCGGCGATGCCCTCACGAAAGTGACCACAATCTTCGATAGGCTGCACCGGGGCGGAACGCAGGGCGTGACTGTCATGGACATGGCAGGCAAGATGCCCAGGACCGCATCCGAGACATATGCAAGGGGAGGGGACTGCACGGATTTGGCGAATATCGTCATAGCGCTTTTCAGGGAGGCGGGCATACCGGGCGGGGCGATTGTCCTCCATTTCGAAGGGGCTCCGGAGAATGTCGACCATATGGTTCCTTACGCGATGATAGGCGGAAGGCGCATAATCGTGGACCTTCAGACGTCCACCTTGGGCCAGACCGCCCAGGGAAGATACAGGGAGCTTTTCAGGCTCACATACGACCAGGCGGCCTTCATGTTCCACAGGGAAGCAGGGGATTATTTCCGGGACCAGCGCCAGGATGCGCAGGCGGTTGCCGCATACAGGAGGGCCATAGAGTTGTTCAACGGCGATGGGTACACATACCAGAACCTCGGCATCCTGCTCGAGCGCTCGGGAGAGATGGGAGGCTCGGCGCAGGCATTCCGGCGGGCGGCGGAACTCGACCCAAGATACCGCAGGGATTCGAACCGCGGCACATACAACCAGGAGCTCCAGGCGGGCCAGCAGTCTTATGACCGGAGGGACTGGGCGGGCTGCATCGCGCACTTCCGCGCAGCGCTTTCTAGCGATGAAAGCCTCAGTGCGACCGACCGGGAGGCAATAGAGGGCAACATCGCCGCATGCGAGCGCAACGGCGGGACGAATAGGCCGGGGGGTTCCGGCCAGCGGAGAAAGTAACATTTCTTTTTATTCCTTTTCGCGCCTAAGGAGAGCCATGATTACCGACATAGGCACTATTTTCCAAGAAAAGCTGGAGGGCAAGGATGTCGCCCTGAGGGGCTGGGTCCACAGGCACCGCGTCAGCGGGAACATGGTGTTCATCGTGATGCGGGACCCGAGCGGCATCATCCAGATAACCGTCAAGAAGGACAAGGTCAGCGAAAAGGACTGGCGGGACGCCAACAGCGCATATGTCGAGAGCTCGTTCACGATGACGGGCAGGGTGAAGATGGATGAGCGGGCGCCAGGGGGATATGAATTGGAGGCAAGCGGATACACCCTGATTTCGCGGGGGGAGCCGTTCCCGATTGCCAAGGACCTCAGCGAAGAGTTTTTGCTTGACATAAGGCACCTCTGGATGAGGTCGCAGAAGATGACCAACATCATGAAGGCGCGCCACCTCATAGTGAACTACCTTCGCGAATTCTTCGAGACGGAGGGGTTCTATGAGCTCGCCCCGCCGATAATCACGCGCTCGGGCTGCGAAGGCGGCTCGACGCTTTTCGAGATGGATTATTTCGGGGAGAAGGCGTATCTCACGCAAAGCTCGCAGATGTACGCCGAGGTTTTCATCTTCGGCCTCGGCAAGGTCTATGTGCTCGCACCCTCTTTCCGGGCCGAGAAATCCAGGACGATACGCCACCTGGCTGAATACTGGCATCTGGAACCCGAGATGGCGTTCTACGACTACAAGATGAACATGGACCTCCAGGAGTCGATGGTGAAATACACGGTAGCAAAGATGGTCATGAATCATTCTGAGCTCCTCAAGGCTTGCGGACGGGACCCCGAGGACCTCCGGGCCACGATTGAAAAGCCGTTCGAGCGGATGGATTACGCGGCAGCCGTCGAGGAAGTCAACGAGCTGGGCGGCAAGATGGAATGGGGCCAGGATTTCGGCGCTGACGAGGAGGCACTTCTGACAAAAGGCGCCCCAGCGCCCCTGTTCGTCACGCGCTTCCCCAAGGAAATCAAGGCGTTCTACATGAAGGAGGACCCTAACAAGCCGGAGGTCGTCCTGAACAACGACCTCCTGGCACCTGCAGGCCACGGTGAGATAATCGGGGGCAGCGAGAGGATTTGGCATTACGACGAACTTATAGCGCGCATGAAGGAGCAGAACCTGAAAATCGAGGACTACCAGTGGTATGTCGACCTCCGCAGGTACGGCAGCGTGCCGCATTCGGGTTTCGGCCTCGGTATCGAGCGGTTCGTCAAGTGGACATTGAACCTCGACCATATCAGGGATGCGATACCATTCCCGCGCACGATTAACAGATGTTATCCGTGATGGGTCGCCGATAGGGATTCCCGGTTCTTTTTTATTCAAGGCCGTAGCGGAGCCTCGATTTACCCACCCTCAGCCAGGAGACCAGCGAGGCCGGGAGGTAAGCCGCTGCCAATGCCATGAAGGACACGGTCGTCAGGATGAGACTGCCGATGCGCTTGATCAGGCTCCCCTCATTGGCTACCAGCCAGGTGCTTTTGCCGTCGTGGAGATAAACCCGCCGGTAAAGGAGCAGGATGGGGTTGAAGAAGAGCCGCCAGTCGGAAAAGACCACGAGGGTGCCGGACATGAACGGGCCTGCGAGCAGCCTGAGCGAATAACTGATTGGATTGCCGCTTTCCTCAAAAAAAATCTTTTCGCAGGGGATGCCCCGCCTCTTGCACGCGTCCTGAAAACGCGGGAATCCCGATTCTCCGACCTCCATGCAGAGGGCGAATGCCTTGGCCGGGCCATCTTGCGAGAATGCATCCTCAAGGCGGCAGGCGGGGTAATGCTGAAGGCGTACGCCTTTGTCCGAGAAGGGCTGGCGCAGGCCGCGGACCATGGATGAGAGGGCTCTTAGGGCAAGCCCCAGCCGCTCGCCATATCGGCCCTGATTGTCGCAGAACGAAAGCATGGAGAATGCGCTGAAGACGGGCATAACCGGCCACAGCGACGGCGGGATGCGATAGAATTGCGGAGCACGGTTCCGGATATCGTTTAAAGCCCTTGCAGTTGCGGCAGGAAGCGGCATCGGCTTGTAGAGCGGGTGGGAAACCGAGACATCGTCGAGATACCGGACGCGTATTCCGGCGTCCTGCATGCGCGACTGCAGTTCGTCATCCACCCCCCCGAAATATAGCGGGAGGAACGTGAATCCGGATTTCGCAAGGACCCCTGGATGCATAGCCCCATACCAGTGGATGGAGCGGGTCGGACTCCCCCTGCGGACTGACGATGCCTTCGGGATATGGACTGCCATATTGTCGAAAGCGACGGCTGTTTTCAGCCTGCGGACCAGTTCGGGGCTGTTTGGCATCGCATCCGCATCGGCGAGTATGATTGTCTTGTATCCCTTATCGAACGCGTATTTCTCCCCGACGTAGAACGCGCCCGCCCCGAGCGGTTTTTTCAGCTTGATTGAGACGGTCCCGTAACGACTCCCCCCAGGCGTTTCATCAAGAATGGGGAGTATTGAGGAAGAAACCAGGATAACGTCGAAATCCTGCTCGGTCTGCGATTCCAGCAGCCGGAGGTGCGCGCGCACGCACTCCGTTTCTCCGCTGAAGGGGATGATGATGGCGCAGTCCGCGTTTTTTCCCTTGCCATCTTCGTCGATTCCGGACACTAGCTCGTCGATGGCTGGAGCCTGGATTAGGGGGTGATGCGGGACTTCCACGGGATTATTTCGCAGGCAAGGAATTTAATGTTCATGAGCCTAATGGTATGCGTGCGCAATACTGGAATGTGCCTCAGCGGAATTCTGGCAGAAAGCGCGAACGCAGCCATCAAACTGCAGCGCAGCGACGGAAGCTTCCCCTCCGGGCACAACGGGCCATGGAATGACGTTGAGACGCCAATCCGGACGACTTCCAACTGGGCAAACCTCTTGTTATACATGCATGGCCAGGACGGCGGCGGCCCATATCGAGGTGCCGCGGCGCAGGCGCTTGAATTCGTTCTAGGGCCCTCGTGCAAGGAAGCAGGCCGCCCTTTCCGGTGCAGGGAGGGCAGGGACCCGCCAAACGGATTGATAGGGCAGGCCTGGGCGCTGGATGCGCTTCTCGAAGGAAGCGCGAGGCTGCGGGAAAAAAGGTATCTTAGGGCGGCCGAGGATGTGGTTCTCCTCCATCAGTTCGATGAAAAAAGGGGGCTGTGGCACAATGCCGGCATCGACGGGTTGGACGCCGGAGCGAACAATACCCTCAACCAGCAGGTTTGGTTCGCGTATGTTGCCCAAAAAGCATGGAGGATGGGGGGCAATGAGACAATCCGCCTGAGGGCGGAGTCGTTCTTTCGCAGGCTGAAAGACCATGTGAGGTTCGACGGAAAGACGATTGCGCACCATATCAATCCGGTGACAGAAATCCTGATGCCCCGCCAGAGCGACGGCTATCTCTCGTTCCTTCTGCTCGGGCTTGCAATGGCGCACAGGGAGGATGCCGGCCTGATAGAAGAGCGGGTCCTGGATTGCATTCCGGCATGCCTGGCCCACCTGAACAAATCGGTTTTCCAGGGCAGCCCGGATTATGCATGGTCATACAACCCGACCGGTTTCGAGGTCGCGCAAGTGATAGAGGAGTTCGGCCTCGAGAGCGAGATAGGGCCTGAGCGCTGGGCGGCAGAGCAGATAAAGAGGACATATGACTTCGGCAAATCGATGCTCGCAAAGGGCACCGATGACCCGGAAACGCTTTCCTCAAGGATATGCGAGGCGAGCGGGCTGCCGGACTATGAAATCTGATGGCAGTCCGTTTAGGCAGATATGGGGAGCGCACTTTTGAAAAAATAGATGAATGAATAAAAAGGGAGAAGAAAGGCTTATTCGTCGGAAGCGTAAAGGAACGCATCGTTCAGCTTGTAGTCGAAAAGCTCGTGCGGCTTGAAGAACCGGTGGATTTCCTTCTCCGCCGTCTCTTTTGAGTCGGACGCGTGTATCACGTTCCTCGATGTGCTGTTCGAGAAGTCGCCGCGCACGGTTCCTCCCGGAGCCTTGGATGCGTTTGTCGGCCCCACAATCAGCCGGGTGACTTCCACCGCTTCCTTGCCCTCTATCACGACCGCCACAATCGGCTGCGAGGTCATGAACTTCTCGAGGTCAGGGTAGAACGGCTTGCTGACCAGGTGCGCATAATGCTCTTTCGAGAGCTCTTTGCTCATCTGGAGCATCTTCACGCCGGCAATCTTGAATCCCTTGTGCTCGAAGCGCGACAAAATGTCGCCGACCAGGCCGCGCTGCAGGGCATCCGGCTTGATCAGAAGGAGTGTCCGTTCTTTCATGGGTATCACGCCTTCTTGCCTGCTGCCGCCTTGGCTTCGGTTGCCTTCTTCTCGGCTTTAATCAGGTCGGCTTTGCTCGCCTGGCGGGCGATGAACTTCTTCGCCGCAGGGGTCCACTTCTGCCTCCTGCCCTCGCGCCCGAGGTGCAGGTTGTTCTTCCTGCATTTGCTGGAGCAGAAGTTGAATATCGTGCCGTCCTTCTTCACATAAATCATGCCGGACCCCTTCAATACGGGGCCGTCGCAGAACGAACAGTTGGCCATATTTATTTCACCTTGCCTTTATCTCCTTGGCCTCACGGTCGGTCTCGAGAAGGACGATGACCATGCCTTTCTTGACCGGGCCCTTCACATTCCGTAGAATGACCCTGCCGGCATCCGGCCCTTCAAGCACCTTGCATAGAACCTGGTAAATCTCGCCGTATACGCCGGTCTTGGCGCGAATCTCGACGATTTCCGCTGGGAATCCTTCAGCCATATCATCACTTCTGCGGCTTCGGGAGCTTCTTGATTATGTCCTGGAGCTTCTCCGTCGCCCCGCCCGCGTTCTCGACCGCGATGGCGGAGGTCCCCACTTCTATGCCGACCGCCTTTCCAAGGTCCTTCTTGGTCGGGATGAATGCGTAGGGTATGCTGTGCTCCTTGCAAAGCATCGGAATGTGGACTACGACTTCCTCAGGGGTGACATCGCCAGCCACTACGACGAACTGCGCGGATTTGCGCTCAATCGACTTCGTGGTCTCATTCACGCCCTTCTTTATCTTTCCCGCGTCTTTTGCGACGGAAAGCATCTCCAGTATCTGGGGAATCAATTCTGCTGGTATTTCCAAATCTACGTATCCCATATTTACACCTCGATTTCTGTCATCGGTTTCTGTCAACCTGCCTGCCCTTGCGGGCGCACGTTGACGACTAAAAAATCGCAACAAGAATGATATATGGGCGGGTTTAAAAGGTTTGTGCCGACGAGGTGGGATACGGCGCTAGAGCACGGAGCAGCTCACCGAGCGCACGCCCTTGGCCCTCTTCAGGATGGCGAAGAGTTCGCGGATGCGCCTGGCATCGGCGCATACTATCAGCACTTCCAGGCAGATGCCGACATGGTGCTGGTGGACCACGGTCTTGATGCTGTCCTCGAATTCATGGAGGAGGTCGGATACGCCGTGCTTCTCGCTCGAGCGGTAGGTCACCATGAAAACGGCATCGACATGGCCCCTCATCGATTCAAGCAGCTTGTATTCGTTCAGGAGCGAAGCGAGGGTGGCCCGGAGGAGCTTCGAGCGGCTTTTAAATCCGAGGCGCCCTTGGACCGTGTCCAGTTCAGCGAGGGTCTCCTTGTCCATCGATATGCTGATGATTTCCATGGCCGCACCTAGCTTGAGAGCTTTTCCCTAATGCCATTCGCAAGGAACCCCACCGTGGCCAGGATGCAGGATGGGCAGTGGCATGCTACGGAGCCTGCGGCAAGCATGCAACCGATGGCAATGCTTTCGTTGCCTTTTTTTATGAGGTTGTTTTTATCCATGGCAAACCGCCCGGTTATTAGGTAATAACGGGATTTGGCGATTAGTTAATAACTTTCATACAAGAATTTATTAACCTATCCGCACCCAGGCTTGTTGTGAGGATATGGACAGGATAAAAATGATGCCGGCATTTGCCGCGGTTTTGGTTCTGGCTGCCGCCCTGGCGCTGGCCGGCTGCACAGGCAGCCCCCCGCAATCTGACGGGGGGAAGGTCAAGGTCGTCGCCAGCTTTTACCCCTTATATGATTTTGCAGAAAACGTGGGCGGCGACCGGGTTGTCGTGACCACCCTCATCCCCACTGGCGTCGAGCCCCATGAATTCGAGCCGACCGCTTCGGATATCAGGGAGCTTTCCGGTGCGGACGTATTCCTTTACAACGGAGCGAACATGGAACCGTGGGCGGATAGGGTCATTGAAAGCGTGGGCAAAGACGACTTGGTCGTGTCCGACACGAGCAGGGGCATTGCCTTGCGCGAATCCGATGAAGACGGGCACCACGGCGAAGAAGCGGAAACGGAAGGGGGGCACAGCCACGAGGGCGGTTTTGACCCGCACATCTGGCTGAGTCCGGCACTGGCAAAGGTGCAGGTCAATAACATAAGGGACGCGCTGATTAAAGCCGACCCCGAAGGCAAGGCGGAGTACGAAAAAAACGCCGCAGAATACAATGCCCGGCTGGATGCCCTTGATTCGAAAATCATGGCGGCAATGGCGAACTGCACGAAAAAAGACATACTTGTGACGCATGCCACGCTGGGGTATTTCTGCGAGAGGTACGGCTGCCTGCAGATAGCCATCAGCGGAGTGGACCCGGAAGCCGAACCGTCTCCGGCTGACCTTGCGTCCATCATTGACCAGGCCAGGGAGCGGAATGTCAGCGCGGTATTCTTCGAGAGCATGATAGACCCCCGCTCGGCCCAGACGATTTCAAGCGAGATAAACGGCTCGGTGCTGGCATTCAATTCGGTGCACGGCCTGACACCGGAGGAATCTGCGGCAGGGGAGGACTACATATCGCTCATGGAAGGGAATCTGGCCAATATTAAAATTGGTTTAGGGTGTGGATGATTGGTGCATGGAATATGAATGCTGCAAACAAAACCATAGTGCTCCTTAGGGACGTGACATTCTCTTACGGAGCCCACATCGTCCTTGAAAACGCGGGCCTCGAAGTGAAAAAAGGGGATTTTCTGGGGATTATCGGTCCGAACGGGGCCGGTAAAACCACCCTGGTCCGGCTGATGCTCGGCCTGCTTCGGCCAGACAGGGGCATTGTCCAGCTCTTCGGGTCCCCGGCAACCAGCGCAGATGCCAGGGCGGGCGTAGGCTACGTCCCCCAAAAAGCGACGAGTTTCGACCAGCATTTCCCGGCCACGGTATCCGAGGTAGTGGGGATGGGAAGGATACAGAGGGCGGGATTGCTGAAACAGCTCGGGCAAGCGGACCGGGACGCGATTGAAAAGGCGCTTGAGGAAGTCGGGATGGCGGAATACGGAAAGATGCGTGTCAGCGAGCTTTCGGGCGGCCAGCAGCAGAGGGTTTTCATTGCAAGGGCCCTTGCAGCCGAACCCAAGCTCCTCATCCTCGATGAACCCACGGTTGGCGTAGACCATCATGCCCAGGCAAAGTTCTATTCTATCCTTAAAAGGCTGAATCGCGCCGGGATGGCCATAGTATTGATTTCCCATGATGTAGGCGTCGTAAGCTCCCATGTGAACAAGCTCGCCTGCGTGAACCGGAGCGTTGTAATCCATGATGTTTCCAAGGGGGTTGAGCGTGCGGACCTGGTTTGCGCGTATTCAGAGGGCATGAAGGTAGTAAAGCACGAAAACGCCGGATGCACCGGCCATTGCCACGGGAAAGAGGTTTGAATATGCTCGACATGTTGCAATACACGTTCATGCAGCGGGCGTTCATAGCAGGCGCGCTGATTGCCATTGTCTGCTCGGTCATCGGGGTGTTCCTCGTCCTTCGGAAGATGTCCCTTATCGGGGACGGGCTTGCGCATATAGCATTTGCTGGAATAGCCGGGGGGATGTTCTTCGGGGTGTATCCGCTCCTTAGCGCGCTTGCGTTCACCGTCCTTTCGGCATTGGGCATACAGCGCCTCAAGGACATGAAGGTCCATGGCGATGCCGCAATCGCGATTTTCTTCTCGTTCGGCCTGGCGATCGGCATCACCCTGATAAGCATGTCCGGGGGGTTCGGGATGGATTTGTTCTCGTACCTTTTCGGCAGCATTCTCGCCGTGAACGAGACGGACCTCGCATTCATCGGGGCATTATGCGCCGCCACGATAGCCCTGGTCTGGCTTTTCTACAAGGAGCTGTTCTACATCACATTTGATGAGGATTCGGCACGCGCGGGCGGATTGCCGGTAGAGGGGCTGAACACGATGCTGATAGTCCTGACCGCGATAGCGGTGGTCGTATCGATGAGGGTTGTGGGAATCCTGCTGGTGTCGTCGTATATCGTGCTCCCCGCATCAACAGCGCTGCTTGTCTCGAGGGGTTTCCGGGACACCATCCTCCTGGCGGCCGGATTGGCGCTCATTTCCACAGTCATCGGCCTTACGGCGGCGTATTACCTTGACGCTGCGGCGGGCGGGGCCATCGTGCTCGTTCTGGTCGGGGCATTCGCTTCTGCCCTTGCGTACCACCTGCTAGGCCAGAAAAAGCGGGAAAAATAAGGAAATCAGCAGAATTCGCACGTCCCGCTTTCCGCGCCTTTCTTCTTGTATTCGGAGAAGCATTTCGGGGTGCAGAAATAGGCCTTCTGGCCGACGATATTCTGCCTCTCTATCCATTTTTTCGAATCACACGTCCCGCAAGACTTGCACTTTTTCTCATCAACCATGTGAACACCTCGTTTTGCTTTCGGGCCGGAAACCTACTTATCCGAACTCGGAGTGCCTGTGCCGAAGCCCTCATTGCCTATCGGCTTGCCCGTGTCGATATTGAACAAATCCGAAAGATTCCCGTTCTTGTCGCCTGTTGCACCGCTGCCGCCCTGCGAACCGGATGAGGCGTTTCCTGCGGTTCCAGCCCCGTTTGCCGGTGCGGTCTCTCCGCCCGGGGCGGCCGGCATATTCCCAGTGACGTTGCCGGTTTGGCCTTTCTTTGCGCAACCAAAGAGGGCGAAAGAGGCCGCAAGCAGCAGCAGGATTACAAATTTCATTTCCATTCAAGCACCATCCAGTATCAGCATTTTTATCGAATTGAATTCCTGCATCAGGTCGACGCCGTCGTCCCAGCATTCGAGGTTCTCGCGTCCGTATTCGAAATTGTCGTCCACGTCCGCCGAGTACCCGCACTGGTCGATAAAGGATTCGACGTCGTCCCGGAGAGCCCGCCCCCGGCTCAGGATTTCATCCTTGTTGTCGTTGTGGCCGGCTTCGATTATCGGCTCGGCGTAATTGAGCACGGCGAGCATCTGCTCGGCCCGGAAAAGCAGGACGATGCGGGAGTTGCGCAGATGGAGCGAGGTGATTTTCGTGATGTTGCCGCTCTCATATGCGGGGTAGATGTCATCGATAAGCCCTTCGCCATTTTCCACGACGCTCTCCATGCCCGAAGTGTCTGCGCCGAGTGAATCCAGCGCGATTATCTCTTCGTTTGCTTCGTCAATCTCGTTTTGCACGTATGATTTTGCAGCCGATTTCTCCATGTCCAGGGCGTCCAGCCTGCATTCATCGCGGGATTCCATCAGCGGATTCTCCCCACCCCTTACGCAGGAGAAGAAGGCGGGCGTCTTGTTCGTGAATGCGTCCTTGACGACATCCCCGACCAGTTTCAGGGCATCCGCGCCGAGCTGCACTGAGGCAAGGCCGAATTCGAGGCTGCTATCATCATCGGCCGCATCGCGCATGTCGGCCAAATCATCGTCCAAATCCGCCACATTGGCCGACGAATCGAAAACCGGGACATTGGCGGTGTCAGCGCAGCCTTCCCTCATCGAGAGCCAGTCTTTGGCATATGCCACATCGCACGATGCATAGTCGTAGCGCGCATCAAGGATAGCGGGCAAGGCGTCATTGGCCGCGAATGCCGCCCCAGCTAAAACCAGCAGAAACAAGGCCATGAATTTCATAGAATCGAAGTTTGATATGCGCCTATCTTTTTATGAGTACGCATGCAGCGGCCGTAACAGGGCAGGCCGGCTCGGTCAGAATCCCAGCCCAAGAAGGTGCAGGACGAGCACGAACAGGAAGCCGACGACGCCCCCGAACGCCACTGCCAGGATGGACCAGAGGTTGATGGCGATGCCAAGGTGGAAGTAAGAGTTCAGGAGCACGAAGGCGATGATGCCGATAATCGAGTTCGCTACGATGAGAAGGGGGTTCTTCAGGAACTGGATAAGTAGATAAAGCATGAAAATCGCGGCAATGAGAGCGCCCAGTTCGATGTAGATTGCCATGGGAGGATACACGCCTGCAACCGTTTAATGCCTTCCACTTCCGCGGAAATGGGGTGTGCCGGATTTTCTTTATAAACGAAACCGGCGCGAGCTAGTTCACCAAGTCGGGGAATTTTCCCCGGTCCAAAAAACTGGGGGCCCAAACGGGCCTCATTATAATCATACGTTCATGCGTCAAGGTGGTCTGATGGAAATGAATGGGGAAGACGTTCGCGGGAAAATAGAATCGCTCATGAGATACAGGGATGCCCTGGATGAAAGCGAAAGGGAGCTTTTCGACGTCCTGATGAGTTATGCGAACGAGGTCGCCAGTGCAGTAGGACGCGGGGTTACCCCGCAAACGCAGGCCTGCTGAAGCATTCACAACTTTTGGGAGAAGCCGCCGGAGCGGCTTGAGAGGGCTGCTCCGGCATACTTATCGAGGCAGGGGAGGGCTACGCCCTTCCCGCCTCCCACTCTGAAACTTTCCTTAGCCCCGACTTAGGATAAAGTTTCATCAAACTTCATGAGGCTGGATTACTCCTGCCCGAAAACGAACTGGAGGAGGACCGGGTGCCTGCTTTCAATGACCTTGGCCAGCTTCTCTTTCATCTCCGGGGATTGGGATTTCTCGTGCAACAATTCGAGTATGCGTGCGCGCGTCCTGAGGGCGCCGACAAGGCTGTCATTCACGTCCTCGAACAATCTGGCCAGCTCGATTGCCTCGGGGCCAAGCGCTTTGACATCGATTTCCGGAGGGGCATCGTCATGATTGTGGCATCCGCCGCAGCATTCGTCCTTGGATTTGCCTTTCTTGCAGTGACCTTCCATATGAATCTTCGAGAATTTGGCCGCATCATTTTAAAAAGATAAAATTTACGGGACGCCGATCAGCGTTTTTTTGCCAGGCGCTTCAGCTTCCGCACCTTGGATGCCTTGCCTTTATTGCTCGGCAGCCTGCCATGCTTCGCTTTCTTTCGGGATATGCGTGCCTTCGGCTTCCTTCCGCCTTTGGCTTTCACCCTCTTTTTCATTCTTGCCATTAGGACCACCAAAAAACGATGCCTTTCGATGTCTGGACTCGGTGAGGAAGTGCCTCAAGCGTCTATATATGGATATTAATCTTAACCCATCCACGCGCTTTAGAGGTTATCTTCATCGCGCCAAAGCGAGCTTAACAAGCACGGGTTCCATATGGTGAGTTATAGTCCAGCCACCACACTAATGGCCAATTGCTTGACAGAGGCTGCAAAGGACGCATCCTTTCCAGGACAACCGAAATGCCCTCATCAAAAGGCATCAGGTTAATGTAGTTGTAGCGAAAAAAGTTTAACCGTTTCTACAAAAAATTTAAGAATTTATGCTTTTTAGGTTAGAAAAAGTCTATTTTTACGTAAATTTGACTGTAGATTAACTTGGTATATGTGGAATAACCCTTAATAAACCAGCCGCATCCAGGGCATTATGCCAGAAGGTTCGGAGCGAACAGCAGGAGGATGCCGAGGAGCAGCATGACCGCGCCGCCGATTATCTTGCAGTACCTGGCATATTTTTCGCCGGTGTTGCTCATTATCAGCAGCGCAGAGCCGAATACTAACAGGTCATCAAGCATGAAGAAGACGTCGTAGAGAAGGATGTATGCGTAATATTGCCATGCAGGAAGGTCGTTAAGGGCAAGAACCTGGGTGAAAACCGCGGGTATCGCCGATGAGCAGACGAATTCTATGGAATTTATCGTGAATGCGAGGAACACGATGCCTCCGAAAGTCACCCACGTGAGCGGGGCGGCGACAAGCGCTCTCATCCTTGCGGTAAGCTTTTTCTTATCGTCGGCACCCGTAACTTTGCATACCATCGCCCCTTTCGTCTCCATGAATTCCTTGATGGAAAGGATTCCCCCGCCTAAAGCGATGAGGCCGATGAATATTGTCACCACGCGCACATAACCCAGGAAAAGGAAGGCGTTCAGCCAGGCGGTCATGAAAAGGAAGTATAGCGCCCCTGAAGAAAAGACGAACACGCCGACAATAAGCGCCAGCCGGCGCTTGTCGTTCAGGTTCATGAGAAGGCTGATGAGGTATACGAGGACCCACATCGCGCACGGGTTGAAGCCATCCACAAGGCCGAGCACTGCGGCGAGGATTGGAAGGGAGATTTTTGATATGTCGGTCCTTCCGAGGATAGGAAGGTCCATGCCCTGGGTCAGGAATTCGGATGATGTGGATGAGACGGGCTCGCCGCCGCATCCGTTTTCAATGCAGTTCTCCACCGCGTCGCGTATCAGGGCGCCGGTCGTGTTTTCAGACTGGAACCCGACAAAAATCCGGTTCCCGATTATCGTCGTCGGAGTGCCAAGGTCTTCCGGGCCCATGCTGAAATTCTGCGCCATAATCAGCATCAGGCGCGATTCCGAAGGGACTGTGATGTCGTGCTTCACGATTACGATGCCGGGGCGCTCCAGGGCGAGTTTTTCATTGAAGGGCTCCTGGGCCGCGCAATGCGGGCATGTGGGCGAATAGAAGAAATGCACCGGAAGGACACCCGAGTAGTCCTGTGGGGCAGGCGCCGCGTATTCCGAAAGAAGGAGCGCGATGCCGATGACTGCGAGAATGACGAATAGCGCCCGGTTGAACGGACTGCCCATGAATCCGGATAATTCGCCCTGTAGTTTCATCTGCCCCACCGCCGTGCCACGCCCGAATCGTTGATTGCGCGGATGTTCTTAATGGTGTACTCCTTCAAAAGACGCTCGTTTTTTTGTGAGAGCGACTCTATCGCCATCCCCCAGTGCACCGAGAGGGCATCGCCTTTTTCCACATCAGGCAGGAAGCGCATCCCGCCCCGCGACAGCGATACGGCAGACTTTTTCGGCTTGATGATGAAGCCGCTATCATAGCCGATTGAATCGCGCATGACGATTGCGGAATCCCCGGATACCGAGCGCACTTTTCCGGAAGTGATGCAGCAGGAATCGAAATTGCGTATTGTGCGCGGAACGGCGCGGCTGACGAAATTGATATAGAGGACGTTGAAGCTGTGGTGCGGGAGTATCCCTTCCGGAAGATGAGCGCATAGTTTTCTGGCCCTTGCGGCCTGCTCCCCTTTCATGAGGTCTTTTGCTATGAATTTGCGCAATGCGCCGGGGCGGACGGATTCGAGGAGGCGGTTTCCAATCCAGAACGCCCTCACGACCTCCTTGTCGAACGGATTAAGGCCGTTTTCCCTTGCTATCAAGGAGAGGTATGCGTGATGGGCTTGGAAGCGGCATAGCTCGATGCGCAAATCACCGGCTCCGGCTTTCCCGCGCGAATATTCCAGCAGGACGCTGTGAAACGAGCCCTTGCCGCAGTAGCCGAGGCGGTTGGGAGGGAATGCGTAGCGTGCAGCGAGCTCAGAGCCGTCCATCCGCATCATGCCCGCAATTGCACTCCAGCGCTCGGTGCGGCGGAGCGCATCGCTTCCGATATTCCGGCTGCCACCAAAGCGACGCCAAGAAGGATGAAGAGGAGCCCGGCGCCTTCAGCAGGTGTTACCGCCTTGCCAAGGAACGCCGCCTCGAGCGCGACCGTGACCAGCCCTCCGAGAGCGAAGATGCTAGCGGCCTTAAGAAGCGGGAGGTGCCTGAGACAGGCATACCAGCTCATGAGGAAAGCCCCGAGGAGAAGGGATGTGAGGGCGAGCCATTCGAACGCTTGCGCGCTGATATCGGACAGCGTCCCGAGCGAGCCGGTCGAAAAGAGGAACGACATAAGAACCAGTGAGCCGAAAAACATCCTCGACGCCATGACCGCGCGGGGGTGCACATCGGACATGACCTTGCGGGACAACGCGTATTCAACGGACCAGAGCGCCGTCGCGCCGAGCACGAGGAGCGGCCCGGGGCCTAATGCTACATCGCCCGAAACGAGCAGCGCGTTGCCGATTAGGATGATGAATCCTGCCGCGACATCCCTTGGCTCCGGCTTCTCCTTAAGGATGAAGTATCCAGTGATTGCGGCGAAGATGAAGAGCGAGCGGAAAATGAAGGAGCTGACAGCGGCTCCTCCGAGTTTCAGACCCCAGAAGAACATCACAAACGGCACGCTCCCGCCCACGATGCCTATCAGGGCGAGCATCCCCCACTGCCTCTTTGAAAGCGAGCGGAAGTGCCTGTATTCCGAGAACGCGAATATTATAGCGGCGAGGAACACGAATGCGCCAAGATTCTTGATCAGGGTGTATGCAAGCGGGTCCGCAAGCTTGATTGCGATCCCATTGATGAACACCGAAACGCCGCTTACAACGGCGGCTATGAGCGCGAGAGCGACTCCTTTGCGCATGCTGTCATCCATGGGTGTGGGATAGGACGGGAAAATATTAAAGGATGAGGGTTGGATATGTGGGCAATGGGAAAGAAGCTGCGGATAGGCTGGTTCACGTTCACGTGCTGCGAGGACAGCTCGATAATTTTCGTGGAGATGATGAACCGGCATTTTTTCGAATGGAAGGAGCTCCTCGATTTCCGGCACTGCAAGATGCTCAAGTCGAAGAACGCATTTGACCAGTTCGACGTGGCTTTTGTCGAAGGCGCGATTTCAAACGACCGCGACAAGGCGAAGCTTCTCGAGATACGCGGGAAAACGAAGTACCTGGTCGCCATAGGCTCGTGCGCGTGCACGGGCGGCCCGTCAGCGCAGAGGAACACGTTCCCCGAGCACCTGAAGGTGAAAATCGAGCCGTTCCTGAAGAAATGGGACCTGTATAAGGACGTTCTCCGCCTTGACCAGGTGGTCGTGGTCGACGACAAGGTCGACGGCTGCCCCATGGTTGAGCAGAAGTTCCTTGCGGTCCTTGACAAGTACCTGGTCGAATTCGGGGTGAAGAAGGCGGAGGCCAAGCTTCCCGGGACCAAAAGCGGATAGGAGAGGGGACACATGCACAAGCAAAGCTTTGACATAACGATAAAGAACCTGAGCAAAATCGAGGGGCATACCGACCTGGACGTAGTGGTCAAGGACGGGAAGGTGACCAGCGCCAAACTGAGGATTGACGAGAACAAGAGGTTTTTCACGACCGCGGCGATTGGAAAGCCAGCCCTCGGAATCCACCAGGTAGTATCCAGGATATGCGGCACGTGCTCGATTGCCCACCTGATGTGCTGCATCAAGTGCGTGGAGAACGCGTTTTCCGTCCAGCCCTCAGAGCAGACGGTCAAATTGAGGGACCTGCTCTTATACGGGCTGAACATCAGGGACCACGCCATGCACCTCTACCTGTTCTGCCTGCCGGACATATTCGGGAAGGATTCCGTCCTGGATTTCGCCGATACTGGATACGAGCACGACCTCGTGCACAAGGCTTTCGACGTGAAAGGCGCGGGGAACGACCTGTGCGTCCTTGTCGGCGGGAGGGCGGTGCATTCGCCGTTTCCCCAGGTCGGCGGCTTCATGAAAATCCCGAAGAAGGAGGATGCGAAAAGAATCGCGAAGCGCCTCCGGGAGATACGCGGCTCCGCAATCGAGTTCGTGGACATCTTCCTGAAGAAGGATTTCAAGTTCTATTCGGAGACGATGTATATCTCGCTCCGCAATGACAGGTTCAGCTACCAGGACGGCGACCTTACGACGTCAGATGGCCTGTGCGTCGGCCATGCCAATTTCCGCGACCACTTGCAAAAATTTGTGGTGCCGTACTCCCAGGCCCCGGGATTCGAGTTCCGGGGGAGGCCGTACGTGGTGGGGGCGCTCGCCAGGATGAACATGAATCGGGACACCCTCCACCGCGACACGCGGAGGGACCTTGCCCGCGCGCTGGCCGTTTTCCCGTCCGACAACATATTCCACAATAACCTGGCCCAGGCAATCGAGATAGTCCACTGCATCGATTCCTCCATCGAACTGCTTGAGGCGATGGAATTCGTTGAGGAGCCGAGGCTTGTGATAAAGCCGAAAAAGTCCGAGGGCATAGGGGTGCTGGAAGCGCCGCGCGGGACGCTTTACTACCACCTGCACATCGATGACGATGGGAAGATTGAATTCGCGGACCTGGTGATACCGACGTCGCAGAACCAGATAAAGATGGACAAGGATATCGGCGCGCTTGTCCAGGACAGGATGGACAAGGGCATGAAGAAGGAGGATTTGCCCCTTGAGATCGAGAAGCTCATCCGCGCCTACGACCCCTGCATGAGCTGCGCGACGCACTTTTTGAAAGTAAGGTGGAGATGATTTTCATTCTCCCCTGAAACAACCAGCCGCTTCGATAACTCCAAGGACGGTATCGCGCTATTTTTCTGGATCTATTAACATGAAAACCGCGCCAAGCAAGCTTCTCCTCCACAAAGCAAAATACAGCCCAAGATCCGCCTTCTCCAGCTCCTTCCTCCCCCGTATCCCCCCCTCTTCAATGAACCGTAGAGAATAGGCAATAAGCTCTTCATTAGAGGCCCAATTCCTAAGTTTCTTCTCAAGCCCCAATTCATCCAGCAGCTTCCTCCTTAACAGGGAAAAATACAATCCCGAATCCGCGTCAGCAAACTCCGCCCTCCCGCTTATGCCCTTCTCCGTAATGAATCTCCTTGCAAAACTAACCAGCCCCTCGTCGCTCATTGAAGCCCAGTCCCGGTGTTTCTTCTCAAGCTCCAACGTATCAAGCAGCGTTCTTACGTTCAAAGCCTGATACAGCCCCGAATCCGCCTTTGCCAGCTCGGTCCGGCCCAAAATCCCCTTTTCCGCAATGAATCTCATGGCAAACCGAGTCAATTCTTTATCACTAAATGACGCCCAATCCCTTACTTCGCCCCTCTTGTCTTCAAGCCCTAATTCGCCAAGCAGCTTCCTCCTCTGTAAAGTTCCATACAGGCCCCCGTCCGTCTTCGCCAACTCCGTCCTCCCGGTTATCCCCTCGCTGGCAAGTTTCCAGCTTGCATACCTGATGAGTTCACAATCCCCGAGGGCATTCCATTTCCTTGCTCCTCTTGCATTTAGCGGTATGATGCTCTGCACCAAAATCCCCCCCAGGGATTCAGAGAGCCGCTTAGGGGTCTGCTCAATCAGCCTAATGCAGAATCACCATAGTTAAGCATATAACCACTTAATGCAACATATTAGATATAAAAATATAGGCGTCCCCTTCGGGGGGGTCAAAATCAGATGATATTAGATATAATCCGTGAAGTTTCTTTCAATGCTTTGGTTAATGGGTAATCGGAAGGCACGGCGATAATCCGGACAGAATCTATCGCGCCCATTTTCTTAAGGAGCTTCAGCGTCAGCGCAAGGTCAAAATCGTGCATAGAGCAGGTTCTCCCCATCGCCAGGGCATCAAGGTCTTCGAGCAGGGCCACATCTTCCAAGCCAATCGCCGAATCGAGGATGACCAGGTCGCGGCCTTCCTGCTCCAGGTTCTCCGCAGCGTCGAACTCCTTGAATGCGAGTCCGGGGAATCTTCTTTGAAGCAGGGGCATAAGGCGCAGTGCAATCGAATCGGCATCGACAAGGGGATTGCCGAAAACCAGTACCGTATGCGACTTCATGACATGGGACGCATCATTGCATGTTAAAAAAAAGATAGGATGAAGATAGGCTTGGGGTGGATTTGATGAAATCATTGACCTTGGTGGCAGACGACCGCGTCGGACTGCTTATGGACATAGCGACCATTCTTGCGCAGGCGAAAATCAACATCGAAACCGTGAATGCGGATGCGCATGCCGGAAAGGCCATCGTCATCATGACGCTCTCGGATGCCGAGAAGGGGAAGAAGGTGCTCGAGACGGCCGGCTATAAGATAGAATCGACCGGCGCCTTGGTCATCGAGCTTGACGACAAGCCGGGTGAGCTCGGCAGGATCACTGCCCTGCTCAGCAAGGAAGGCATCAGCATCAGGAGCGTCCACACGATAGCAAAGGACGGCAAGAAGACGGTTTTGTCCCTGCGTGCCAGCGACCAGAAGAAGGCGGCAGCCCTGCTGAAGGAATGCCTTATCTCTTCTTCGGCTGACTGATGGGAAAAATTCAGCCCCAGCCTTCCAGCCTGAGCCGTTTCGGGTCGACTGAAAGCATGGAAAGGCAATCGCGGACAGCCTTGACCAAGCCTGGCGGGCCGCACACCCACCAGTCGAAATCCTTCGCTTCGGGCAGGTGCTTCGCTATCATTTCGTGGTTGAGCCGCCCGCACTCGCCGCGCCACCCATCTGGCGCTTCCCGCGTCAGCGTCACAACGACCTTGATGCCGGTGTGCTTTTTCTGGAGGGCGTCAAGTTCATCGGAAAAAAGGACGTGGTCCTTCGTCCTTGTGCTATAGAAGAGCACGAAACGCCCCTGCAGATTCTTTTCTGCGATGACTCTTAGCATGCTCATGAAAGGCGAGATGCCCGTCCCCCCAGCAACGAAAGCGGCATGCGGCTCGTTTCTATACACCATGTGCCCCGCAGGCCCTTCGATGCCAAGGATTTCACCGGCTTGGACTTTCGCCAGCCTGCCAGTCATCTGCCCGCCCACCATGTCTATGGCGAATTCAAGGTAGGGCGAATTTGGCGAGGATGCGATGGAATAAGGGCGCCTGATGACGCTGGCCCCCTGCGCGTCCAGGAAATGAAGGAACATGAACTGGCCCGGGGAATATGACGGGATTACACCCTCGAGGGGTATCATTCGGAAAACCCTCACATCGGGCACGGGGCTTGCTACCGAGATTACATTATATTTTTGCATTGCCAAGGTCAAACACCAGAATTGGGCGCGCTGCGCTTTCTTGCCTCTATTTTGCTAGATATTAAGCTAAATATTTAAAGATGTTCAACTGATAGACGTGCACCGGGCCATGCGCATATGCCGCCGAAGCCCCGGAAAGAAACACCCCAGGGAGATTGGCGATGGTTCTCTGCATAATCGCATTTTTCGTGTTCGCAGTCATGTCCATATTCTCGGCAAAATACAGGCCGCTGGCACGCGAGGGGCTGAAATGCGTCTTCAGGACGGTCACGTTCAAGCCATGCGATACCGGGCTGGATGACCGGATAAAGGCGGAGATGGTGGGCCGGGTGCTCAAATTCTCCCCGGGGGCGGCAAAGCTCCTAAACCGCCATTTCACTGCGTTCTCCTGGTTTTTCGTCCTGCTGACAATCGGCAGCCTCGCATATTCCTTGTTCGGATTCTATAATTTCTATTATTACGGCAACTGCGACGGGCCCGCCAGCACGAACGCCTGCGTCCTCAATCAGATAACGGGGGATTATGGCAGGTTCAGCGAACCGAAGGACCTTGTTTCCCCGGCATCGCTCGACGGCATAACCGCGGGAAAACCGGGTGCGGCGAATACAATCGTGGAATTCGGATGCTTCACATGCCCGTATACCGCCAAAGCCGAGCCGGCCGTCCAGCAGATTCTCCAAGGATACAACGATTCAGTGTATTATGTTTTCAAGCCCTTCCCGCTCCCGGACCACAAGAACAGCTATGATGCGGCCAGGGCCGTCCTCTGCGCCAATCGGCAGGGAAAGCAGTGGGAGCTGCGCGAGGAGATATTCCGCCAGCAGGAGGCCTGTTCCGTCGACGGCTCGATAGCTATTCGGGAGCTGGCGCGGGATTCTGGCCTGGACATGACCGCTTTCGATTCTTGCTTCGATAACAACGAGACGGGGGCCGAACTTGACCGGTACGTCCAGCAGGGCCAGGACGCGCATATCTATGCGACGCCCACATTCTTCATAAACGGCAAGGCCGTAGTGGGGCCCAAAACGTTCGAGCAGTTCGAATGCGCATTGAAGAAGGATAAGAATATCCTCGAAGAGCTGGACTGCATGATAAAGGGGATGGGCTGATGAAGGACGTAAAAAAGGATTTCCCATTGTTGGCGAGGCACCCTGGATTGGCCTATCTCGACAGCGCCTGCACATCGCTCAAGCCCGCGAAGGTGATTGAGGCCGAGGCGTCGTATTATTCCGAACTGGGCGCCTGCGCGGGAAGGAGTTCGCATCGCCTTGGCCGCGAAGCAAGCAGCGCAGTGGAAAGCGCCAGGGAAAATGTCGCATCGTTCGTGGGGGCAGGTACGGAAGAGATTGTATGGACCCGGAACGCGACCGAAGCGCTGAACATCGTGGCATACGGCCTGGATTACTCGAAAAGGAAAAAGGTCGTGACAAGCGCCCTGGAGCACCATGCCGTGCTCCTCCCGTTCATGGACCTGCGGGAGCGGGGGATAATCAGGCTTGAGATAGCCGGATGCGATGACCGCGGGCATGTCAGCGAGGAGACGTGGGCAAAGGCCATCGACAGGGATACTGCGCTGGTTGTCACAAACAACGGCAACAACACGAGCGGGGTCGGCCAGTGCACGAAGAACCTCGCCAGAATCACCCATGACAGCGGGGCGCTCATATGCATAGACGGCGCGCAAGGCGTTCCGCACCATAGGACGGGATTCAGGAAAGACAATTTCGATTTCCTCTGCTTCTCGGCCCACAAGATGCTCGGGCCGACCGGAATCGGGGCCCTTGCAATGAAAAAAGAGCAGATGGCGAGACTGCAGCCGCTCGTCCGGGGGGGCGGGACGGTCAAGACCGTCAGCCTCAGCAGGGTTGAGCCAGTCAGCGACTACACAAGATTCGAAGCCGGCGTCCAGCATTATAGCGGGATGATCGGTTTTGCCGCTGCATGCGAATATCTGAAAGCATACGGCATGGAGAATGTCGAAGCCCATGAGAAAGCCCTTGCTGCCGGGATGCGCAAGGAGCTTGAGGCGGCAGGGGCGATAATCCACGGGCCGATTGATGCGCAAAGGAGCGCGTTATACTCATTCAATATCAAGGGGGCGAAACCGCATGATGTCGCCCTGATGCTCGACCGGGAAGGCATAGCCGTCCGGAGCGGATTTTTCTGCGCACAACCCGCCATGGAAGCCATGGGAGCGAAAGACGGCGCGGTGAGGGCAAGCGCGTATATCTATAACGACCTCGCCGACATCGGGAGGCTGGGCGAAGCGATAGTGAAAATCAAGGGGTTATATGGATAAAAAACCAGGGGGACGCAAGACGCGGG
>JAGVNI010000017.1 GCA_020053355.1 archaeon
ATAGAATCCGTTCGAGTTGCTGTAAGCAGTGTTGTTTTCGAATAGTGCATAATCCGCGTAATTGCTGTAGAATCCATAGTTGGGATTGCTGTAGCTAGTAACGTTGGTTATCCGAATGTAATCCGAATCCGTGTTGAGGTATACGCCGTGGTAGAAGTCCCGGACGATGCAGTTCCTTACTGTGGTGTTGTCCTGCCCGTTGAAGTATATGCCGTAATCCGTGGAGCCCGAGTCGTCGCCGTCCAGCGTCGAGCCTGCGCAGTCCAGGACGATGTTCGAGCTGTTAATGTATAGCATGCTCAGCGTGGTCGTGTAGGTGTCGGTGCAAAGCAGAGTATTGTTGTTGACGTAATAGACGCCGCTCAGGTTCACGACCTTGTCACCAAACGTCGTGGCATCGGAAAGGTTTACGCATGCGGACTCTGAGCTCTGGTTGCTTCCTAAGAGGGCGTAGGCGCTGTGGGGTACGAGCGAGGAGTAGCTGATGGTATTCTGGCTGATGTCCGGGGTGCCGTTCAGCAGCGTCCAGCCGCTGGAGTTGTACTCGTACAGGCTGAACGTGGATTCGATGTACGGGCTCACATCCGACTGCAGATAGTGGAACACGGCGCTGTCGATGGAAACAGCGCCGGAAATCGCAGTTATGTTGACGAACTTGCCCTTTATGGAGACGTTTCCGCCCGGGGGAGCGGCCGGCTCGGCCGACCAGTTGATTGAGTATGCGTCGGAGGTGCCCAGGGTGTCGTTCAGGCTCAGGTTGGTATAGTTGGAGAACGCCCCGGCCGGGCTGTCGAATATGGCGTTGACGGCCGAAACCGAAATGGCCATGCTTGCGGCGTCCACCCACATATCGTAACCGTTGTTGTAGAGGTGGCTGCCGTTTAGGAGCGTAGCGTTTGCCCCGCCAATGAATATGCCCGAGAGGCCGTTGTTGTAAGAGATTGAGCCAGTCATGTTCAGGCGGTCTGCGAAGACCACGTAGAAGCCGTGCCCGGAGTTGTCGTATGCGGTGTTGTTGATATAGTTGCAGTCGGTTCCGCCTACGCGGAAACCGTAGCCCGAGAACATGTCCACGTTCTCGAATGCGGTGTTGTTGGCCACGAGGTCGGCGCTGTTGGAGACGCTGAAGCCGATGACGCAATTGCGCGCGGTGTTGTTGATGAACCGGTTCTGGATTGCGCCGCCGAGAGTGATGTAGCCCTGGCTGGTCATGTTCTCGACGCGGTTGTTCCTTACGGTATTGTTCGCCGACCCTTCGATTTCGACGCCCGATGCGCAGTTGGTCACGTTGTTACCGTCAATCGTGTTGTTGTTGCCGTTGACATTGAAACCGACAGCTGAATCGTATATGTTGTTCCCATCCATCAGGTTGTTCGTGGCTGAGGAGCCGACCTTGAAGCCTTGCTGCGTCAGGTCGTGGAGGGCATTGCCGGTGAAGGTGTTGTTGGTGCTCGTCCCGCCGATGTAATACCCCCATATAGTGCCAAATGACCCGGCTCCGAATGCGCTGTTGTTTGTGAAGCGGCTGTCGTTCGTGTCGGTAAGGTATATGCCGATCACATAGCCGCCAATTCCCGTGCAATCCTTGACCGTGACATTTGTCAGCGAGCCGTTGAGGACGATGCCGTTCGCGTCGTCAGGAGCGCTTCCGTCATAGGTGATGTTATAGCCGTCGCAGTCGAGGATGACGTTGGAGGCGGCTATCTTGATGCACGCATAGCCCCAGACCGGGCTGGCGTTGTACGGGGCGCCGGAAAGGCTGGTGTTAAGGGCATAGTTGCCGCTCGAATTTATTACCTGGCACGATGCGATGTTTTCCGCAGGCAGTTCGTCGGTTATGGTCACGTTGGCCGAGCAATTCTTCAGGCCATCCTGCGCCGCATCGTTCGGGGTGACACAGCCGCTCCAGTCCTGGCCGAGCGCGAGCATCTGGCTGGCTATAATGTGAGGCTTCTCCTGGACATGGGCCATAATCTGCTCCTGCGGCAGGGCGACATTCCAGAGCCTGAAATCGTCTATCATCCCGTCGAAGTCTTCTCCGGAAAATTGATCCCAGCCGATTGTCAGCTGGGATGCTGTCGGGATTGAACCACTGTGGGTGCCTGACCCAAGCGGTTGGCCGTCAAGGTAAAACTTCAGCTGGTTTGCTCCGGTGCCCTCCCTGACGAAGGCGACGTGGTGCCAGTTCCCGTCAGAAATCGAGCTGTTTGTATCGGACACCGGGAATCCATCATCGTAGATGGTCAGGCTGTCGCCGTTGGAGGTATAGAAACCGGGGTCGTAGGAGTTGATTGAGAAAATACAGTTGTAGTAGCTGCTTGAGTTCGTTTTAATCCACGCCTCAAGTGTAAAGTTGCCTGTCCCGATTGTAGGGAAACTCGCGGTGGAGAGGTAGACGTAATCGTCGCCTCCGGCGAAGTCGTAAGCGCCGTAGCCGTCGAATCCGCCTGTCGCGCTATAGGTCGCCCCGACGGATTTGGACGTGGCGTTGTTGAGGAGGTCGGAGTAGTCGGTGGCGTTGTAAGCGTTGCCTGAGCCTTCAAAGGGGATATATAAGGCCAGGAGATCGTTCCCATCCATCCTCCAGGTCGTGAAGTTGATGATTGGTAAGCTATAAGCGTGGTAGACGTCCCAGCTCAGCGTAAGGTTGTCTGTTGGAAGGGAACCCGCGATGGCGATATTTGTGACGGTCAGGTCGCCGGCATCGTTATTTGCATATTCCACATCGTCGCCGAACTGGAATTCAAGGTGGTGCGCTCCGCTTGTCAGGACCCCGCTCGTCTCATAGCCGGTGTCCGAGCAGAAGTAGTTCTCGTATAGGACGGTCTTGGAATCGTCGTCCCAGACCGGGCTGAGAGTTATATCGCCGCAGCGAAGCTCGATGAAGTTCAAATCGGCATCCGGGTCCGAGTCGTCCCACGTGGTGCCCATGACGGCGCGGATGGAAAGGTTCGCGGTGCCCGTGGTGGTGAACCGGACGGTCCAGTCGCCGCCGACAACGGGGTATGACTGTACATTTATTATCGTGATGTTCGCTTCGCCGAATGCCGGGTCTTCGGGCGTAATAGTAATAGTATAATCTTCGCCGGGAACAAGGTCGTCGCGCATCAGCGCCCACTCGCCCCCGCAGGAGCGCAAGGCGAAGTCCCAGTCCTTGCATTTGTACAGGGCATTGCCTTGTGCGGTCACGGTGACTGTCGCGCTTGTGAAATCGAGCGCCGTCGGGTCGATTGCATATACCTGCGACCAGGTGCGGCCATCCGGTGCCGGGACATCCTGCGGGAAATCAACGCCCAGCGACGAATTGGATGCCTTCAGTCCGGAGAAGGCGATTTCGCGGATTGGTTGGCCGATGAGCGTGAATTTCTGCTTGTTCTTCTCTTTCTTGTGCTCCGCATTGTGCTCGTTGCCCAATGCATCGAGAATACGCAATGATGCCGGTTCTGCAGCGAAACCGGTTGTTTCGTTCGTGGAATCGGTTGTTTCCAGCACCGGCTCATCTGGCAGCCCTGTCTCGTTCTGCATAATTTCAAGTTCTGGCTCATCTGGCAGCCCGGTTTCGTTCTGCCCGAAACCATCCTCGACGATGGTGTCCTCGGAAGAGACGTCCGTCCCGGAAGTTGGCTGCATATCGCCGACCTTGGCCATGAGGCTGATTGTCTCCCCAGCCATCGGCGGCCTCGGAAGCGCGATGATTGCCCACTGGCCTTCGCTCATGCCGACCATCGAGTGCGTCACCGGAGTGACCGTGCCGTCAGGCGAGACGAAGCCAACGATGAGATTTCCGAAATCCTGCGCGAATCCCTCCTGGTAAGGGACTTCTATGATGGAAGGGTCGCTCGTCTCATCGTAGGCGCCGCCCGATTCGCCTGACGAGAGGATGTTGAGGGAATAGCTGCCGTCTTCCGGAAGGGTCGCATTGACGACAACCCATTCGCCGTCCGCCTTGTCCACGACAGTGTACGGAGCGTTATAAGACGCGTTGGCGGCCACCACCTGGAGAGCCAGGTCTGAGAAATCCGAACTAAGGCCTTCGAAGTAGGTGAGATTGATCAACTGGGTAATGGCAAGAACTATTCCAAGAGTCCAGAGCGCGAAGCCGTTCATTGCCGTCTCCCCTTTTCTTTCTTCTCCCTGAGCCTTTTCAGGACGACATACACAGGCAGAAGGATTAGGAGAAGCAGCAGGGGCAGGCAGCATGGGAATTCCGGCTTGACGATGATTTGCGGGATGTCCTCGATTGTGGGCTGGGCCGTCTCATTGCCCGGAGGCATGAGGCATTTTTCCACCCGGAACACTTCGGTATTCGAGCAGTTCGTTTGGTCCCGGCAGGCCTGGTACCGGTAACCGTCAGCGCACGCCCCCCATTCTGCGCAGTAAAGGATGATTTCGCACTGAGATATGTTCGTTCCATTGCCACCGGGTGGTTCTATCGGAGGAGTGACGTTGCCCCCAGTCTGGTTCCAGTACGGGGTGTGCGTTCCACCTCCGCCTCCACCTGGCGGGTGAGGCGGGGTGACGTTAGTGGCGTTGGTCGTATTGCAGAGCAGGTCTACTGTGAGATAGTATGGCACGTCCGTGCCGTTTCTCGTCGGAAGCATCAGCTGGAAGTCGAAAAGCGTGCCGTTGAATCCGGCCTGGTTAGAAACCGGGGGCGTGGCGAAAACGAGGTTCCCCGCCTGGTCCTGGAGATACCCCAGCCGGAAGGTGCCCGGGACGACGGAGTTCGTGTATGTCGTCGGGACTCCGGTGATTGTTCCGAAATTCGCCGTAGTGAACGTGGACGACATGACAAATGTAGATGTGGCGTTCTCTGACATGCGGTTGATGAACGAATCAAGCACCGTGAGGTTTCCCCTGGTCAAGGAGGTAATCGCGGTTGACGAGTTGGAGAAGAGGAATATGAGTTCGGATACGCCGTTCGCGCAGGATGCCGCACCGGTGTTTATCGTGAGGTAGGTCACATTGCCCGGAGTCGCCGTGACGGTTATCGGAACCGGGGCCGATGTCGCCGTCTGGCCGCATACGCCGTGCCAGGATGAATTGGCGTCCTGGTGCGCATCGACATCGCTGATGTTCCCGCCTTCGGTCGGAACGGACTGGCTGAATGCTATGCAGGCGATAAAAAGGAGGAACAGGGGGAATCTCATTTTAGCCCCCCTATTTCTTCTTTTCGGGCTTTTTTGTGAAGTAGTAAGCCGCGACCGCCAGTATTACCAGCACCACGAGCGCCGCACCCACGAGAATAAGCGGGAACTCCCCTGCGCTCTCAAGGGAAACGATGAATTCTGCCTTTTTGAGGAGGAAGCCCTGCCTTCCCCCGTAATCCACGAACACGCTGGCGTTCTTGTTGGATGAGAGGTCTTCCTGGGTCAGTTCAAGCGGGAATTCCTCGATTATCATCGAGCCGGGAGCCAGCTCCTTGACGGCCGAGCTGCTGATGTTCGTCGGAGAGCCGCCATACCTCACCATCAGCTTGGAGAACACGTAGGCCGTTTGTGCGCCGCTGTTCTTTATCGTGACCAGGACGCTTTTCTTGGCTGAATCGTAGCGGGCCTGCTGCACCGTGACGTTGGAGGTGTCGGTGTAGCTGATTGTCGTCAGCTGGCCTTCATAGGACGTGAACTCTTCGAGGGATTTCTTGAACGAGCCGTATTTGACAAGGACGGTTGCGTTCACCGCGCCTTCCGGGACGCTCGAGAGGTCGAGGGCGAATTCACTGCCCTGCTTCTCTCCGCGCTCAATCAGTTTCGTCTCGTCGCCACCGAATGTCTTGAAGTCCTGGCCATTCACCTTGACGCGGACTTCCATGGTATAATAGGCTGCGCCCTCGCCCTGGTTGTCGACGCTGACCATCACTTTCTTCGAATCCGTGTTGTATGCGGTTTCGGTTATCTCGAGGTCGGGCTTGTATGACGGCATGCGGAACGTGTCCAGCGTGAGGACGCCGGTCCCTGCCGACGGGATGACCTGTGCGAATTTGACCGTGATTCCGAAGGTCTTGTTCAGTCCTTCCGCTTCGAACTCGTTCTTCATGCGCTCGCGCATGTCGTAGATTGGCACGACGAGGTCGTTGCCTATCAGCATTACCCCGCTCAACTTGTTGTCCCGGACGCTCTGCTTCAGGTAATCGTATGTCACCTGGGGAACGAGCCTTCCGGAGAGTATGATAGGCTGGTCTCCGGCAGTCATGGCATCCTCCACGAATGTGCCGTCGACAACAAGCGCGCGGTTGGTCGAATATTCCTGCGCCATCTTCTTGACGATTAGGATGTTGTCCTCGTACTTGTCCTCGCCTTTCCCGATGATTTCAGGGTTCAGCGAGCTCAACTCGTCCTTGACCTGCTGGTCCACGAGGCCGTAGATGATTACCTTCTTTCCTGACACTATGCCCTTGATTTCGGCGATGTTGTCCTTGTTCGCGAGCAGGACGTATGCCTTCGTCTTTGCCGCGTACGGCATGACCGAAATCGCGCTGTCGGAGTATGCCGAATCGACTATGATGAAGCTGCTTGCGCCGGATTTCCTTGCCAAATCCAGGTTCGTGCTGCCGGCGTCAGTCGAGGAATAGAGAGTTATCGTGTTGTTTTTGTTAGTGAGGGCGCTCTCCACGAAGCTGCTCACCGGGAGGGAGCCCTGGATGAGCAGTACGTCGTGGTTCGAGCCGATTTTAGCCGCGAAAACGTCGGCGTTTCCGCCCGGGACAGGCATGAATTTGACCGGGATTCCCAAAGCGTTCGCATAGAAGATGCCTGAGAGGACGTCGCGTCCGTCCATAGAGTTGATTGCGACCATGTCCTCGGCGAATGATAGTGACAAAAGCGTGAGCATGAAAAGCGCGATGAATGAAAGCCTCATATTATTCCCTCCCTCTATGCATGCGCGAAATGCGCATAAAATAAAATTAAAGAAAAATAAAAAAAGTTAAGATACTACTTCAGTCGAGCTCGACGTAGAAGTAGTATGTTTCGGAGCCAGCGCCAGCCGAAGTCGGAACCATGACTTCATAGTTCGCGGCTGCGCCGTTGTAGGCGGTTGCCGTGCCGATCACGCTGCAGAAAGCGTAGTCGGTCTCGGATGTGCCCGCACCATCGTAGACGACGCACGTGTTGTAAGTGCTGTCCTCGTGGTCAATCTGCTCCGTGCCCGTAACTGTTGCCTGAGCAAAAGCCAGGTTGCATGAGCCGCCGAAGGTGTTATCACCGCTGTCGGCATCCGTGCCGGTGAAGCTCCATGCAGTGTCGACATTCGCACCTGTTGCGGTAGTCGCAGCTGCAAAGCTTAGTGCTGAAGCCGTCGAGAGGCAGACCTCGCCGCCGGTTCCGGTCGTCCATGTCCAGGTATAGAGCTGGTTCGTGTTGTCACCGAGCAAAACGGTGCCCGAGACGTTGCCCCAGTATGCTGCCCATTTGTCGGTGAGAACCGTGCCGTCGACGTTGACTGCTGAGACGTTGCCGCCTTCAGTTTCGTCGCTTGTTGCTGCAGTTCCAGCCCATCTGGAGTCAGAAACCAATGTGGGTGTAGCGCCGCTTATTGCCATTACTAATCCTGCTCCGAAGAGCATGACCCCGAAAAGGGCCAGGATATTCTTGAAGTTCATGCTATGCATTCCTCCGCCCCTAACCGAGGCGTACAATCATTACAACTGGCTACCAATATAATATTTATAAAGGTTTTCACGTTTTTTGACGAAATCCGATGGAACCCCGCGCTCTGCGACACATCAACGCTTCGCAGAAGGCTCCAATGTTTTGGTTTTCCCGTTCGGAAGAAGCTCCAAAAAATCGTCAGGGTGCAGGCTGAACCTTTTTGCGAGCGACTTGGCGAGTGCGCCCTTGTCTTTTCCGGATAATGCCGGAACCAGCATCAACTCGTCTTTCAGCCGGATTTTCGAGCATTCGGGCACGAGCTGGATGCCTTTTTCCCCGAGCCCTATGCGCATGATTAGCTTAGTTGCGCGGAACCACCTGCGCTCGCCCAGGATGGCGAACGCGCCTGCGGGCACGAACCCCCCGGACATGTTTTTAGTCAGCTGCTTTTTCTCCACCGCGTAGACGTCAACGGACGCGTTGCCGTTCTTCCATGCATTCGAGAATGATGCGGCCATCTGCGCGGCTTCGGGCATTTCTTCTTCGCTCGCCTGAGCCCCGCCTTTCAGGACAAACACCGCCCCGCCCTGGATGTCCGCGTGGAAGAAAAGGTCGCCGTCTTCCATATGCTTCGAGACGAGCTGGTCGTTCTGCTGCGCGCTGCGGCCCCCAATCATCAGCTTCCCGCCTGATGTGAATGCGGAGTGGAACTTCTCGTGCCATTCCTTCGTTTTTTTCACCCTAACGTCCCGCTTCTCCGGTTTCGCAGCCTCGTTCATCTCCTTCTTCGTCTCTTCCATCGCTTTCAGGAGGCCGATGATTTTCTCGCGCGACTCCTTGGCAAGCTCGTAGTAGTAGGCCGCGTTCTCATGCACGGATTTGTTATAGAAGAGCCGGATGCGCATGAATGGGTATCTGCACGAAAGGATAATTAATCAGATATAGCCCCGGTTGGCTACCTGAGCAGGTAAACCTCGATTGGGTTGATTTCATCCGTCAGCGGAGCGGTTTCCGGGACATCTTTGAGGTAAATCTTATCCGAGTTCGCCTGCGAAAAGTTTGCCAGGTCGCGGTCGCTGGCTATCAGCACGATGTTCTGCATCGATTTTGGGTCATCTTTGGTGGGAAGCGCGACGACATTTTTGAAAACGGATGAGAACGTGCTGTGGATGAACCGGAACACCGCGGATTTCTCGCCTTCCGGCGCCGATATGAGGTTGACTATGACCACTCCGCCCGGCTCCATCCTGCCCTTGAGGGTTTCAAGGTACTCTTTCGTTGAGAGATGGTACGGCATGCTCAGGCCGCGGAAGGTGTCGATGACGACCAAGTCGAATTTTTCATCAGTCCGAAGGAGAAAACGCCGGGCGTCGTCAATCACGATTTCGGTCCGGTTGTCGGTTTCGAGGGAGAAGTATTTTTTCCCCATCTCCACCGCCATCGGGTCGATTTCAACGCCGGTGACATGCAGCGATGATGATAAGCCTTTTAGCTCTTCGACCTCGGTCCCTGCCGCGGAGCCGACGACAAGCGCGCTCTTCGGGTTCGGGACGATTCCGTAGCCGAGCCGGCTCATCAGCGTGTAGTTGAATGCCGGGGCGCCATCCGCCCGCTCGCCGCTCGAAGCCGCGTTATCCAGGAAAAGGATGCGGGCAGGGCCCCCGTTCCAGTCCATGTCGACCACCTGGACGTGGTAGTATGCGCTGTCGCCGGAAAAAACATTTGCCCCCCTGAATTGGGGTTCGGTATGCACCTGCGTCATCAATGACGCCAGGACCGCGAAGGCGAAAACATCGTAAAGGGCAGATTTGCGCAATCCGCTGATAAGCAGGCTGGCAAGAAGCATGAGCGCGCCCGCGGATATGAAAATGTGCGTTATTGCCATGTTCGGGATGAGTATGAAGCCGGTGCCCAGGGCGCCGACGATGCTCCCTATCGTGGAAACCGAAAACACCATGCCGGCCCCCTTGCCCTCCGCGCCGGTGCGGGATGTAAGTTTAATCGCATACGGGGAGACCATGCCATAGAAACAGCTCGCGGGAACGAGGATGATTGCGCCGAGCAGGCTCGCCGGGATGATGTCCATGAAGATGGTGAAGGTGAGCAGGGCTTCGGCAAGGAACGGGATTATAAGGGTCATGAGGCCCGCGGCGAGGAGCACCATCGAGAGGTATTTCCGCTCGGCGTGCCGGTCGGACAGCACCCCCCCGGCATAATAGCCGACGCTAAGCGATGCGAGCACGAAGCCGATTACAGCCGCCCAGGAATATATCGTAGTCCCGAGGTAAGGCGCAAGCACGCGCACGCCCGCGATTTCAACGAGAAGCGAACATACGCCGGAAATGAACGCGGCTGCAAGGATTGGTTTGTCTGATTGTCCCATCTGCTCACAAGCCAGATTATGCATGATGGATTTAAATTTTCCTGCGAATCGACAACCGGAGCTTAAGCGCCGCAAGCCCCATGTAGATGATGTCCGCATGCAGCCTGACCCCGCTCTCCTTCCTGTCCGTCCAGTTCACCGGGATTTCAGATACCTTGAGGCCGCGCGCCTGCGCGAGCAGCAGGAGCTCGCTGTCCCAGAACCAATGGGTGTCGCGCACATCTTTCAGCAGCTGAAGGACCGAGGATTTCCGGAATGCCTTGAAGCCGCACTGGTGGTCCCGCACCTTCGTGCGGAAGAGGAGCCGCAGGAGGAGGTTGTAGGACTTGCTCGCCAGTTCGCGAAGCATATTGCGGCCGCTCACAATCGAGCCGGGAAGCAGCCTGGAGCCGGTCGCGATGTCGGAGCCGTTCTCGATTTCGCGGATGATTTCCGGCAGGTGCGAGAGGTCTGTCGCCAAATCAGCGTCCATGTAGACTACGATACCGCCCTGTGCCGCAGCGATGGCATTCGAAAGCGAGAGGCCGCGGCCGAGGCGCTTTTTTGTGATGATTAGCCGTATCCGGGGGTTCCTTGATGCGAGCGACCGGGCAATCTCCGGGGTCTGGTCGGTGCTCCCGTCTTCTGCGAGGAGTATCTCGTAATCCTTGCCGGAGTCATCCAGCCGTTTCTCCAGCCTTGAAACGTTTTCGCGAAGGATTCCGGTCTCGTTATGGAGGGGGATTATTATTGATATCATATTACCAGACCAGATAACCACTTAAGGATTTTTTAGGCTTCTTGGCAACCGCGGATGCGCTGATGCCGTAGGGAATGCCCATGGACTGCGGGTATCCGGCGCCAAGCCATGGCAGGATGCGCTGCGGCGGGTTTGGAATTGGCGGCAATATGCGATTTTACCATAGCCGCCCTATGGGTTCGCGCAGATGGCGATGTACCGGATGGGAAGGAAACCGAAGGGGACCGCCCGGATTTTTTTTATTTCCAGATGGCCGGCCGAGACGCGCTTCAGCATCCCGAGGTCGAAAGTGTGCAGGTGCCATTCGTCATCCTGCCTCCGGGGGACATTGGGGAAAAGGAAGCCGAACAGGCCGAGGTGCCATATGACATCCTTTATCCGATTGACCAGCGGCTCGTTAGGAACAGAGATGACGATCGTCCCGCCCGCCTTCACAATCCGGGCGAGCTCTTTCACGACGGATTCCGGATGCATGGTGTGCTCGAGCACTTCGCTGCATATGGCTGCGTCGAAATAGCCGTCCGGATAGGGGATGGATTCTGCAGCGGCCTTGACCAGCGTCGCTTTGGTCGAGGCCCGGGCTTCCTTGAGGGCGGTATCGGAGATGTCGACGCCGACCGCTTCGCCCGAATCAATCTGGCGAAGCACATACCCCTCGCCGCAACCCACATCAACCACCTTCCGGGCGCCCTTGATGGAATCCAGCAGTATCCTCACGCGCTTGTTTTCGGTGTAGCGGATGATGGGATTGGGATGGTTATAGAGGCGGACGTTGCCGTATTTGACGAACATCCGCTCGTTCCATTTTCCGAATTCGCCCTTTTTCATGGCAAGCACTCATCCAACCCGGTAAATCGTGATATTTGACTTATTATATATGAGCGCCGAACCCGGAGGGGAGAATGCAAAGTCCCCCGTGACGACGACATAGTCGAACTTCGTGATATTCGTGTCCTTGCGGAACAGGTCGGCGAAAAACCCGTCCTGGGTGCCCTGGGACAGAGGGTATTTGTCGGACCAGTAATCCCCGGTGAAAGTGCGCACGACCTCGCCATCCATTCTCCGCGGAACCACCACCCACCCGAAATCGAGGATGCTTCCGCTGGCCCTGAGTTCGGTGAGCGCCTTGGTGGCGACGATGGTTGGCGCATAGATGCCCACGATTGCGACATTCTCCTTGCCTGCGAGGATTAGCCCCGCCTCTTTTTCGTCGCCATAGAGGTCATAAACCGTTTTGTATTCATAGGCTATCATCGAGATGCTCAGCATGAGGGCGACAGAGAAAAAGAGCATGAAGAAGAGGTCGGTCTTGTCCCCCCCGTCCCAGCGGATGAGGATGAGCGCCGCAAAATATGCCACCGCGGGCATGACCGGCAGGTAATACCAGACCATGAACGTGCCGGTTATCAGCGGGAAGATTATCATCGCGTACCAGCATGCCATGAACTTCTCCCGCTTCCAGTGCTTCATCAACCCGAGTATTGACAGCGCGAACCAAATCCCGGCCCCTATCATGAAGATTGTCGCCGAGCCGGTGAAAACCCGCAGCTGCGTTTCGATTTGCCAGAAGGGGGTGGCCGCTTCAACGGCTGACGAGTAGATGTCGGCCTTCATTCCTGCAGAGGACAGCAGGGCCATGTTCGCCAGATAGGCTGCCGGAACGAAAATGAGCGATATGAGGAAGGGGAGGGTCTTCACCGTCCGCCGGTCGTTGAGATAGAAATATGCGAAGGCCAGGACCGGAACCATGAATGCTATTACGAGTTTTGTGAAAAATGCGGCGAACGAGAGCATCCCCGCCAGGATGAAACGCCATGGGCCGAACTTCGGCTCGGTATAAAGCCAAAGCGAGGAGGCGATGAAAAAGAAATTCAATGCGTCAGTAAGCAGGGATACGGAGGGATTGACGGATGGCAGGGAGAAGGTGAATATCAGGAGGGTGAGGAAGGAGAGGGGCTTGCTCGCGCCCATGTTCCTGAGGGTGCGGAAGAGGATGGGAATCGTGATGAGGCTGAGGATTAGGGAGGGGACGCGGTATCCCGCCTCCAGGGGAAGCGGAAGGGCGGGAACGAGCGAGTATGCCCAGAAAAAAAGCGGCGGCTTCCAGCTGACGGGGTAGCCTAGGAATGTCGGCATGAGAGTCGGGTGGTCCGCCTGCTCCTCTATCATCATCGCATAAATCGCCTCGTCTTTCACAAGGGGCATGTAACCCAGGAGCGGGAGGCGGGAGAGGAGGAAGAGCACGATGAGCATTATTACGAGCCGGGTTTCGCTCTGCGGAAGCTGCAATCGGATGGCCATTTCCTACCTCGGATAGTTGTCTCTGAGATAGCCTTTTAAATAGTAATGTGAGATATAAACTCCAAAGGTGAACCGATGAATATAATCCACTGTATGAACAAAATTAATGCAATTGGAAAATACCTGTTGATCGCAGTTCTCGCAATCAATTTCATTTCTCTCGTTAACGCAGGTGAGGCGACGGCAAGCTCCCTTACGTCGGCTCTGAAAAGCCTCTGCGCAACGACCAAGACGTTCCTCGGCGCGGTGGCCATGATACTGGTCGTCCTTGCTGGTGCGACGTACGCGGTCGGCCAGGTGATGGGCGCGGAAACGAGAGCCAGGGCAGCGGTGTGGGCTACGGCCATGCTCACCGGTGCGCTGATAGGCATCGTCATCTACGTCATCATGCCGCCTCTGATTTCCATGATGATGAACACCGGAGCTGCTGCAAACCCCTGTGCGGACATATCCATATCGGGTGCAGTCTAGCTTTTTTTTTTAAATTTTTTATTTCTATTTTTCTCATTTTCTTCACAACGGCCAGATGAAGTGCCGTAAATGCCCGGGTTTCCGCCAACCACACACCACCCCACCCGGCAGCGGACCGGAATTTTTTTAATCCAGGCGCAACAAATCCCAGTCGATGACAATACGCCGCCTGCTTGCAGCAGCATTCATATCCGGCGCTTGCGCCATGGCGGTGGAGATAGCTGGCTCCAGGGCGATTGCCGGGTTCGTCGGCAGCACAATATATACTTGGGCATCGGGGATAGGGTTCACATTATTGGCTTTAAGCGCGGGATATGTCGCAGGCGGGATTATTGCAGACGGCTCCAAAGGAACGGCCCGCCTGAGAGCGATGCTCTTTTGCGCCGGGGCATTCACGGCCGCGATACCCCTGATTCTTGGAACCCTCATGGGAAATGCCCGGGGGTTGGATGTTATCATGGCGAGCATGGTGGCAGGCATCGCACTCGTTCCGGCATGCGTATTCTACGGGATGACATCCCCGTTCGTAATCAGACTCGTATCGAAACGGGGCGGGGAAGGGCAAAGCGCGGGAAGCGTGTTCGCGATTTCCACAGCAGGCAGCGTGGCGGGCATCCTCGGCACCGGGTTCATCCTAATTCCCGCGATGGGATTGAGTTCGATATTCCTTGCACTTGGGGGCGTGATGGCCGCATCGGCGCTTGCTGTTGGCGAGGTGTCCGAGTGACAATTCGGAAGAAATTGCATATTGCGGCATTCATCTCCGGTTTCTGCATGCTGCTGCTCGAGATGGGTGGTTCGCGGCTGATTGCGCCGCATCTGGGGAACACCGCATACACCTGGAGTTCTGTGATATCGGTCGTTTTCATCGCATCGAGCCTCGGATATTATGCCGGGGGAAGGCGCTCGGATGCGGCTTTCGGAACGAAGATGGTGTCAGATGCCGCCATGAAGGCGGGGATAACGACCGTGCTGGCAGTACCGTTTTTCGCGATGGTGGCGCCCCTCGTCCACGTGATGCCGCCCGTGCTCTCCCACCTGGCGGCTGCGTTGCCGCTGGCCTTGGGGAGTTTCTTCTACGGCCTGATAATCCCCTATGCGGTCAAGGGCTCGGACGAGTTGTCCCGGCCTGGGAAAAGCGCGGGCATTGTTTTCGCCCTCTCAAGCCTCGGGAGCCTCGCCGGCGCATTCATAGCCGGATTCGCGCTGATACCGAACATGTTGACAGCGTATGTCTTCATACTTTCCGGGGCTTTGATGCTGCTCCTTAGCTGGTATATCCACAAAGCCGAATATTTCGAGCTGGTGCCATTTGCCGCCCTGGTCGCATTTGCGCTAATAGCACCTACAATGCCGTTCCAGGACACCGACATCATTTTCCAGGAGCAGAGCGCCTACCAGCTGGTGACGGTATCCAATTACGTCAAGGACGGGCAGAACACGACCGTGATGATGCTTGATGCCCTGGTTGAATCGTGGGAATACGACAACGGCTCGGCAGTCTATGATTATACCGGGAGGATGATGCTTGCTTCAGAGCTTCTTGGCCATACGCCGAAGCGTGCTCTCGTCATCGGCGCCGGCGCCGGCTCGCAGATAGGGGACCTTCGGAGAGGGTATCCGGAAATATCGATAGACGCGGTCGAAATCGATGGAAAGGTAATAGAAGCCGGAAGGCGGTTCTTCTCGCTTGGGGATGACAATCGCACAAACATAATAGTGGATGACGGGAGAAGGGCCCTCCAAAACCTGGATGGCCCTTACGACATCATATTTGTCGATGTGTTCAAAGGGCCTTCGCCGCCGCCGCATCTGACCACGAGGGAGTTCTTCCGGGAGCTGAAGGCCAAGGCCGCACCGGATGGCGTGGTTGCCGTGAATATCGCGTCCAACACTGAAGGCGGAAGCTCCCGCTTCCTTCAACTTGAATATAACACTCTCGCGGACGTATTCGATGGCGTTGCCATACTCCCCCAATACACGAACGGCAGCAGGTTCGTGAGGCAGACCGTGGTTCTTATCGCAAGCGACAATGACATGGATATCTGGGAAGAGAAGCACCGGGATGCGATAACAGATCCGGACTGGAATGGCAGCCAGGCGCTAAGCGACGACTGGAGCCCGGTCGATACGCTTGTGCCTGACTGAAAGATTCCCCTGCCGCGGCCATCGGAGGATATGGGGCGGCCGGAACCCCCGGCTTTGTTATGGCTATCTTTAAAAATCTTCTAACGGAAGGGTAGCCATGGCGATGGGAGTGAACGAAGAGATGCCAATACTGAAAGCCAACCGGCTCTCAAGTGGCATCGCGGATTTGGACATAATCCTTGAAGGCGGGTATTTCAACCCGGGAAACATAGTGATGATAGGCCCAAGCGGCATAGAGAAGGCGGCTTTCGCCTACCATTTCGCGGCATCAGTCGGGCCGAATGAGAACGCGTATGTCATATGCGGCAACTCCTCGCCGGCGGACATAATCAACAAGGCCTCGACGCTTGGCATCAACCTGAACAAGCCGAACATATCCTTCATCGACTGCTACAGCGCCACCTTGGGGAAGGCGGACGAGACCAACCCGAAAATCAAGGTCGTTTCCGGCCCGGGAGCCCTCAACGACGTATCCTTGATGCTAAATGACGCGATAAAAGACAGCGCCGGGAAGAAGATGAGGGTGGTTTTCGACACGCTATCCACGTTCGTCCTCTACAACCCCCAGGACTCCATACGGAAGTTCCTGAGCGTTATCGAGGGGAGGCTGAAAAGCGTCGGGGCGACCGCGATTTACCTTGTGGATGACGGCGTGCACGACAAGCAGGTCCTGAGCCTCATCGAACACGGGATGGACGAGACGTACACGATTGAGGATCGGGGCGGGAAATTCGTGATGGTGCTCCCCGAATTGGACATGCCGATACCGATAAAAATCGGGCCGGCAGGCGTAGCGATTCAATAGCATGTTTCAGGAGGTAATCACATGGCAGGCGAATTGGATGCGATACTCAACGAAATGAAGGCGAAGGGGATAGGGGGCGCGGTGGTCCGGGTGGACGGCGTAGCCGTCGCCTCGACGATAGCGCTGAACGACTTGAGCTCCGGCCTGCTTGCATCAGTCGCGAACACATCGGATGCCATGATGAAGAGGATGGATGATAGGCAGAAGGAGATAGAAGTCGCCTTCGACGGCCTCATTCTGGTCATGATACCGCTTAAGAACCACGTTTTCTGCGGCATGATAAAGGACCGCGAAGAGAAGAAGACTGTCCAGGAATACGCCTTGAAGGCAAAGGCTTTCGTTTCCTGATTGCATAGAGATGGCACGGATGACGATAAACCGCACGCGGGGGTTCTTCCGTGGACTATGAGTCGCTGCTTTCGCGATACGGATATGCCGAGCTTCGCATCGAGCGCGGCTCCGGCTCCATCGTCAGCATCAAGGACGACGAGGTGAAGGTCGCATCCGGCTCCGGAGAGGGCCTGAGCGTGCGCGTCCTTATCGACGGCTCCTGGGGCTTCGCTTCGGCATCGTCGGGCAGGAGGAGCATCGAGGAATTGCTAAAAGACGCCGAGAAGCTTGCCCGCCTGGGCAGCGGAAAGATAAAGCTCCCGGAGCCGGAAACGCAGAAGAAGGGGATTGCCAGCAGGATAGACCGGGTGGGCGCGGATGAGCAGGTCGGCGCGCTCCTTGAGGCGGCCAAAGGGATGAAGGGGATAGGGGTGTCGTCCCGGATTATTTCCTGCACGGATTCGCAGACGCACAAGGAATTCTACAACTCGCATGGGGCGGAGATTGTCCAGGACACCGGCTATACTTACCTGTCATGCTCGTGCATCGCGCGCTCCGGCGATGTCATCCAGAGGGGATCGTCCCGCACGTGGTCCCGCAGCGGTTTCGGGAAAATAGACGCAAACGCCACCGCCGAAGGCTCCAAAGAGAAGGCGCTCCGCCTCCTCAATGCCGCCCCGCCGCCAAAAGGCAGGTTCACGGTGGTCCTGGACCCGGAGATGACCGGCGTCTTCGCGCATGAGGCTCTCGGCCATGCCTGCGAGGCCGATTCTGTGATAGACCGGGAATCCATACTCGCGGACAAGATGGGAAAAAGGATAGGCAACGACCTCGTCACAATAACCGACGACCCTGCCGCGCCGGATTTCGGGCAGTACGCTTTCGACGACGAGGGTGTGGAAGGCAGGACGACCACGCTGGTTGAAAAAGGCGTATTGACGGGATTCCTCAACTCCCTCGAATCTGCCAAGGAGCTGGGCATGGAGCCGAACGGCCATGCGAGGGCCGAGGATTACGGCGAAGTGCCGGTCGTGCGCATGAGCAACACCTATTTCCAGAGAGGGAAAACCCCGAAGGACGAGGTTTTCGACGTCAGTTCAGGCATCTACCTCAAGGGGATGAAAGGCGGGAGCGTGGACATCTTCTCGGGCGGGTTCATGTTCAAGGCTGAGGAAGCGTATGAGATAAAGGGCGGCGGGCTTGAAAAAATCATGCGCGATGTCACGATAACCGGCAATATCCTCCAGACCATGCTTGATGTCGAGTGCGTCGGCGATGATTTCGGGACATCGCCAGGCGTCTGCGGAAAGAGCGCCCAGAGCGTGCCGGTCTCGGACGGCGGCCCCCATATCCGGGTAAAGAACGTCGCGATAGGCTAAGCCGGCGGGTTTCCGGCCCTAAAGTCCGAAGGACTTTGGGGGCTTATGGCCGTAGCCATATGGTTTTGGGTTACGTGTTTCCTGCGGCGTTTATGTGGAAATCCACAGCGGAATCATGGCAAGGAATATTAGCGCGCCCTTGCGCCCTCATTTGTGGACGGATTGACAGACGCGCTCTCTTTCATCGGCGGTTTTGCCCTCGGGTTCCTGGGCGGCCTCCTGCCGGGCCTGCATTCGAACACGATGATATCCGTCCTCGCCTCGTTGGGACTCGACGGGCGGGCGCTTGGAATTATGATTATCTCGTTATTCCCCGCGCATCTGGTATCCTCCTACATCCCCTCGATTTTTTTCGGCGTTCCTGAAAGCGGCACGGTCATGGCGACGCTTCCTGGCCAGCGGATGGTGCAAAGGGGCGAGGGCGTGAAAGCCCTCCGGACGGTTCTCCTGTCCTGCGCGCTCTCAGCCCTGGTTTCCTGCGCCCTGTTTTCCGCATCCCTCGCCCTCTTCCCGCCGGTGTACGAGGCGATGAGGCCGCATATGAGGTTCATCCTGCTTGGGATTTCGGCCCTGCTCCTTCTCCGCACGAAGGCGCCATTTCTTTCTGCGGCCATATTCGCGCTCGCCGGAATCCTCGGCCACCTGTCCCTGAACAGCGGGATGCCGGACCCGTTCCTGCCGCTTTTTTGCGGAATGTTCGCGATGGCGGCGATGACGGGCTGGAAGAAAGGCGCGGCGCCCATGCAGGAAGATTTGCCTCCGGAAAACAGCATCATATGGTTCACTATCATCGGCGTCTTGCTTGGGTTCGCCGCGGACCTGGTTCCGGGCGTGGGCTCCCCGTCACAGACGGCGGTTTTCGCCACGATGCTGATGCGGATGGACACGCCTGGATATCTCGCCATGATAAGCTCCATATCGGTCAGCCAGGCGGTGTTCTCGCTCTCGACATCAGCCTCGATTGGCAAGAGCAGGGTCGGCGCGACGGCCTGGCTTTCCGAAACAATGGATATCTGCGCCAACATCCCCATTCTCCTGGCACTTTTCATTGCCAGCATTGCGCTTGCGGCAATGCTTGCGCACGCCTTCCGGATTCATGCGGCAAAACTCGCTTCGCTCGATTTCTCCTCCCTCAGGTTCGTGCTTGCGGCTTATCTGGTTGCGGTTGCCTTCATCATAGACGGCTGGATAGGAATCGTTGTGCTCGCGGCATCCGCAGCCCTCGGAAAGCTGACGCTGGGCCTGGAAGTTGAAAGGACGAACCTAATGGGCGCGATAATCGTCCCGACGCTGATGCTGCTTTTCGGGATTTTCATTTAGCCTTTCTTGCCCGCGACTTCCTTAGGCGCGAGAGTCCGGCGGATGAACGCGGCGACAACCGCAACGAGCGCGCCAAGCAGGACGTTCATCGCGAATGTCAGGGCAATGATGATAACCAGGCTCATAAGGTCCTGGGCCTGGATGCCCAGCACCGGAACGCCCAGCGAACGCCCGATTGCAACCGCAGCCACGATAACTGCCATGGCGGACGCGGCTACCATTGCCCCGCTTCGCGCTGCGCGTTTGAGGCCGCTTTCTGCGCAGAGCCAGCCAGCCCAGCCGACGGCAACGAGGCGGGATAGCAGGAACAATATCGTTATAGGCGAGTAAGAGGCCAGCGGCGGAATGATTGAGGATAGGACCAGGCCGGATTCAACTGCGGAAAGGGCGGCGGCAATGGCAGCGAGATGCTTGGTTTCCATGCGAGGACAACCTAGGCGCGCCATAAAAGGATTTCGTGTCACTGCCCCTTGGCCGCTGCGATGACCTTGGGGATTATCGCCTGCGCCAGAGAGAGGAACGCGTCCGGGTCCGAGAGGTACGGGTTGGCATTGACGGCAGGATTCCCGCCGGGTGCGCCGTCGTTGAAAATCGAATCCAGGTGATTCTTCCGGCAGAACGGCTCGAATTGGGGCCGCAGGTATGCCGGAAGTATGATTTGGAACGTCTCCCCGTTGCCAATATGGGGGAAAGATTCGCGCTCGATGAAGAATGACCGGTAAGACAGGTATGTCCCGGGAGCTTTCCCATCGGCTTCATCCTGCTTCCTGTAGAATTCGAGGTAGCAATGGGGCGAGCTTCCCATGAACGAGTCTGCCTGGTCTCCTATCAGCTGCAGGTAGGAGATGACTGCGACCTCGATTTCCATCTGGTTCTGCTGGCTGCAGCCCGGGCAATATGTTGCGATTGCGCCGAGGACGGGGGAGCGGAGGGAATACGGGTTCACGGTGCCCTCAGGCGCGATTGCGTTTGGCACGTTGCCGTATTTCCATGCATCGGAAAGAACGCGGTCATCCTCTTCCCCCGATGAGCCGGCGGACCAGAGGCCGGTGAAACCTGAAAGGAAGCCGGCGCGGGCATACGCATCCAGGCCGTCCAGCCAGAAATCGTGGAGCACTTCCTCGCTGACGGTTTTCGCAATGCCGACAAGCGTGGCGCGCTCGGCATCCGTAAGGGATTCGATGGAATCAGCAGAAGGATGGAACCCGCCCTTGTTGTTGACGGCTATCAGGTCGCGGACGATGCACGGCCCGGCTGAACAGTCAGAGAGCGTGGAGCCCTGTAAATCAAGGACGGCATAGTTGTATACGGCCGCCATATCCTTTACGAATATTGCGTTCGGCCATGCATATGGGTCGGTCATATAGACCAGGACGTCGTTGCCGAGCATTGACACGGCACGCGGGTCGGTGAAATCGAAGGATGATTGGAGCTGGCTGAATATGAGGCGAGTCAGGCGGCTTTCCCAATCCGTTATGGGCCCGGGGATTTCAGAAATCCGCCGGTAATACGTGGTGACACCGAAGACGTCTGCGGAATCCATGCCGGCATACACGCTGCGGACAGTTACCGGCTTATCCCCGCCCCCGGTTTCGAAAACTGAGGCTGGAAGCCAGTGGCCGCGCTCGTCCCCGGCAACCTTCCCGCTGCATGAGGGAAGCGAAAGCCCGGATGCGCCGGCGACCATGATTGACGCGGCAAGGGCCATGCGCCTAATGAAAGGGTTTTCAGCCCGGGCATGGGTCAAGCCCTGATTCGGCCCGGACTTTGGGATATGCATGTGGGAGAATATGAATGTGAATGTTTTTAATGGGTGTATTCGTCGGCCCGCCGGACATCCAGCTCCCTTTCCCGCAGCTCGAGCATGGCTTTCAGGAGCTCCTCCGCGGTGCTGATGTTAGTGATGCAGGGTATTCCGTTGACGATGCTCGCCCTGCGCATCCTGAACCCATCCGTATGCGCCCCTCCGCCTTTTGTGGGGGTGTTGATTACCAGGGTGATGATGCCGGAGTCAATCAAATCCAGGACATCCGGGTGCCCCTTCCCGATTTTCGGGATGGGTATGGCGCCCTCAATCCCGCCGACCGTCCCCATGGTCCCGTAGATTGTGAAGCCCAGTTCGGATAGCATGGGAACGAGTTTCGCCGCCTGAGGCTTGTCGTCGTCCCGCACGCTCAGGAATGCGCTTCGTTTGCCGCGCCCTTTTCCGGCTCCGGAATCATTCGCGCCTCCTTTGGCGCCTCCGCTTTCGCCACCGTCAAGCTTGATGCCCGCGCCCAGGAGGGCCTTGTAATAGGCCATCTCGAATGTTTTCCCGATGCCCATCGTCTCGCCGGTGCTGCGCATCTCGGGGCCCAGCTTTATGTCGGTCCCGAGGAGTTTCAGGAACGGGAATACCACGCTTTTCACGGCATAATGGTTCACGCGCGGGCGCAGGCGCGGAAGCTTGTTTCCGAGCATCGCCCCTACGGCGAGCTTTGTAAGCTGGATTCCGATTGCCTTGCTGACAAAGGGCACTGTGCGGCTTGCGCGCGGGTTCGCTTCGAGTATGTAAACGGTGTCCTCCTTGACGACGAACTGGATGTTGACGAGGCCGATGACGCCAAGGGCTTTCGATATCTTCTCCGTGTAATCGACGAGCGTCCGCTTGTCGCTTTCAGTGAGGCGTATCGAAGGCAGGACGATATTCGCATCGCCCGAATGCACGCCAGCAGGCTCGATGTGCTCCATGATGCCGCCTATGAAAACTTTCTCGCCGTCGCTGACCGCATCGACCTCGCATTCAATCGCATTGTCCAGGTATTTGTCCAGGAGGACCGGCCGTTTCTGGCTCACTTCGACCGCTTCGTGGATGTAGCGCCGCAAATCTTCGTCGCCCCGGACGATTTCCATCGCCCGCCCTGCAATCACGTAGCTGGGCCGCACGACGATGGGGTAGCCTATCCGGGAAGCCACAACGAGCGCCTCGGCCTCGCTGATTGCCACGCCGTTTTCGGGCTGCGGGATGCCGAGTTTTGTCGCAAGCGCCCGGAAACGCTCCCTGTCCTCCGCGATGTCTATTCCGTCAATCGGCGTCCCGAGAATCCTCGCCCCGGCTTTTTCAAGGCTTTCTGCCAGGTTGATGCTCGTTTGCCCGCCGAGCTGGACGATGACCCCGTCAGGCGACTCATTGTCGATGATGTTCATGACATCCTCGAATGTCAGGGGCTCGAAATAGAGCCTGTCGCTGGAATCGAAGTCGGTGCTGACCGTTTCAGGATTGTTGTTTATCATGATGCTCTTGTATCCGAGGTTCCGGAGCGCGAATGCCGCATGCGAGCAGCAGTAGTCGAACTCGATGCCCTGGCCGATGCGTATGGGACCGGAGCCGATGACCACGACCTTCTTCCCAGATAATGGCGCGGCCTCGTTCTCGTCTTCATAGACCGAATAATAGTAAGGGGTCAGGGCTTCGAACTCGCCTGCGCAGGAATCGACTATCTTGTAAGTCGGGAGAATTCCGAGGGATTTCCGGTGCTTGCGGATTGCATGCTCGTCGCTGCCAATCAGGGCGGCAATCTGGGCATCCGAGAATCCCGACCGCTTTGCTTCAAGCAGGATGGCCCGTGGCAGGAAGGCCGGCGGTTTGACGATTGCGCCCTCTTTCGCGATGCGCTTTTCAAGGGCCGCCAAATCGGAAATCCGGTGCAGGAACCAGCGGTTGATTTTAGTGATGCCATACAGCTCTTCCACGCTGCGGCCGCGCCGCAATGCCTCAAGAATGGCGAAAATGCGCAAATCCGTCGGGGGAAAGAGGTGCTCGTCAGGATTGATTTCCCTGGGAATCTTAACTTCAAGGCTGCGGATTGCCTTGTTCAGCGCCTCCCCGAACGTACGGCCTATCGCCATCACTTCCCCCGTGCTCTTCATCTGCGTCCCTATCACCCGCGAGGTCTTTGGGAACTTGTCGAAAGGCCAGCGTGGGATTTTCACGACCACGTAATCGAGCGCGGGCTCGAATGCCGCAGATGTGCCGGTAATCGCGTTCTTGATTTCGGGAAGGCGGTGGCCCAGGGCGATTTTCGTCGCCACGCGGGCAATCGGATACCCCGTCGCCTTAGATGCGAGAGCGGATGAGCGCGACAGCCTGGGATTCACTTCGATGACCGTGAACTGCCCCGTATCCTGGTTCATTGCGAACTGCACGTTGCATCCGCCTTCGATGCCGACCCCCGAGGCAATCCGGAGGGCCGCATCGCGGAGCATCTGGTGGTCGGCGTCGCTCAGCGTCTGCGATGGGGCGATAACTATGCTCTCCCCGGTATGGACGCCCATCGGGTCGACATTCTCCATGTTGCAGATGATTTCCGCATTCCCGAAAGAATCGCGCACGACCTCGTACTCGAATTCGCCCCACCCTATCGCGCTCTTCTCCACTAGGGCTTCGTTGGTCATGCTCATGCGGAGCGCAAGCTCGAGGAGTTTCCGGAGGTCCTCTTCGTTATAAACTGTCCCGCCTCCGGTCCCGCCGAGGGTGAATGACGGCCGGACGATTATGGGGTAGCCTATTGAATTCGCTGCACGGACGCCGCTGTCGATGTCGCTGACGACTTTCCCGGGCAGGATCGGCATCCCGAGTTCCAGCATCAGCCCGTTGAAGAGCTCCCTGGATTCGGCCAGGTTAATCGCTTCCGCGCCGGTTCCCAGAAAACGGACGCCATGCTTCGCAAGGACGCCTTTGCGGTGCAGCTCCATGGAAAGGTTCAATGCGGTCTGCCCTCCAAAGGTCGCTATTATGGCCTCGGGCTTTTCGCGGATGATTATCTTCTCAAGGACCGGCACGCTCAGGGGCTCGATATAGACCGCGTCGGCGGTGTCCTTGTCGGTCTGGATGGTGGCCGGGTTCGAGTTCACCAGCACGACCTTGATGCCTTCCTCGCGGAGCGCCCGGCATGCCTGCGTCCCGGAGTAGTCGAATTCCGCGGACTGGCCTATCACTATCGGCCCCGAGCCGATTACAAGGACTTTCTTGGGTTTTTCCGACACTTAGGCTCCACTCCGCGTATCCTGCGTCATCGCATATGCATGATTCCGGCTGCGTTTCCCCGAATCCGCCAGGTCACTGGTTCTCTTTGCCGGATGCCGGTTTCCCGCTGCCTGGCTCCGGGTTCTCGCTGCCGGATTCCGGCGGCGGCGCAGGGGGCTGCTGCATGCGCTGAACGAAGTGCCACATGAAGCTCGCGCCCTCGAAGAAAGCGGACTGCGCCAGCTCCTGCCGGGACATCTCCTTCAGCTTCTTCTTCTCTGCCTCCCAGAGCTCTGTGAATGCGCGATAGGTCATCTCGCTCATGAACCGCTCGAAATTCTCCTGGAGCTTTTCCGGCGGTATGCAGATATGGGTCTTGTCCTTCACGTTCTCAGGAACGACGCCGCCCATCCGCTGGTGGCATTCGTGGCACATGTGCTCGAATGATGCCGTTTTTCCAGGCTCTGCCTTGCACTGCTCGCAGAACGTGTCATTGCCGCAGAAGCTGCATTTGACGTTCTTCTCTGTTTGCTCGCCCTTCCGGCTTGCATCTGGTCCATTTGCCATAACATCACATCTTTTTCATGAATTCATCGAACAGGTATAACGAATCGTGCGGGCCGGGCGCTGCTTCGGGATGGTACTGCACGCTGAAAATCCCGCGCCCCGAATCGGCCATCCCCTCCACGCTCTTGTCGTTGACATTCTCGTGCGTCAGCTCGAATCCGCCAGGCATCTTCCCGACCGCGAACCCGTGGTTCTGGGTCGTTATCACGACTTTCTTGCTTCGCGTATCCAATACTGCATGATTCACGCCGCGATGACCGAACTTCAATTTGTAAGTGTCGCCACCGAATGCGTGGGCGAGGAGCTGATGGCCCAGGCAGATGCCGAATATCGGCGCACCGCCCCCAAGCTCCCGGATGGTTTTGTGCGCATGAGTCAGGATGGCCGGGTCGCCCGGACCGTTTGAAAGCAGGATTCCGTCCGGCTCGAGGGCTTTGACGTCTGCGGCGGTAGAGGAGGATGGAAGGACATGCACGACGCAGCCCCGCTTCACCAGCTCGCGGACAATGCCCATCTTGACGCCATAGTCAATCAGCGCGACGCGCTTCTTCCCGCCCTTGCCGAAGACTTGGGGCTCCTTTACGCTGACTTTCGAAACGAAATCTATGGATGAGTAGTCGAATTCCAGCTTCTCCAGGAGCTTCTTAGGCTCAAGGTCGCGTTCGGTTGCTGATGTTGCCAGAATCGCGGGCATGACGCCCCGATCGCGGATATGCCGCACGACGAAGCGGGTGTCTATGCCGCATATCCCCGGGACGCCATGGTCTTTAAGGAACGAGTCCAGGCTTGAGTTGGCTTGCCTGTGCTCAAAATCCGGGCTCATTTCGCGTATCACGAATCCTGATGGCTGGACATTGTCGCTCTCCTTGTCGGCGGGATTGGTCCCGTAGTTGCCGATTAGGGGATATGTCAGCATGAGAATCTGGCCACCGTAGCTGGGGTCTGTGAGCGCTTCCTGGTATCCTGTCATGGACGTGTTGAAGACGAGTTCGCCGATGCGCTCGCAATTCGCGCCAAAGCCCTGGCCGTGGAGGACGGTCCCGTCCTTTAACACTAAGGCTGCCCTGGGTTTCTCGCCGCTCATGAAGAATCAGAATCTTATAACGCACGGCGGAGTTTTTAATACTGCTGATAACCGGGACGCGCAGCGACGTCCTTGCGGCACAATGGGGGCAGCGGAAGCCGCTCACCATTTGCTCTGGAAAGGCCCGGCAATCCTAAGCTTCTGGTTGCTGGCATCAACTACCAGCATGATTTCGCCCTTCTCATAGGCAATCGGCTGGCCCAGGGTGAGGTCGTTCTCGGTCATGTGGCCTTCGACGAACTGCAGGTTCGAATAAGCGTGTATCTTGCCTTTCAGTTCATCCCGGAAAAACGGCGTCTTCGAGAAGCGGCCGTTCACGATGTTGCCGATTTCGAATTCGTTCCTCATCGGGACCAGGATGCCCCGTTCGAATGGGTCCCCCCGAAACGCCATCGAGAAGAGGGCACCTGCGGAAGCTTCCGGAACATCCTTGCCGTCCACCTGGACGCTCCGCACCTCGATTTCCTTCTTCTCAGGAAGCACGAACAGCTTGTCGTGCGGCTTTAGCGTGCCGGAGCGGATTACGCCATGCGCGACGTTGCCGACGGATTTGACATTCTCAATGCGGTCCACAAGCGCCACGAATTCCTGCCGGTATTCCGGCTGCGGGAAGGCCATAAGTTTCGCCTTTGCCGCTTCGAGGTCGGCCGCCTTGTCGAATTTCTCCAACGTTGTCCCTGCCACGGGGAGCGGGCTGGCCGAGACAATGATGCCCTTGTCCATTTTCAGGCAATTGACGGCCACGATAATCTCCCCCAGTTTCGGCGTGACGCCATCGGCTAGGACAACCACGTAGTCGGCCATCGAAAGCGAGTAAAGCAGGGGCTGGACCTTTTCGGGAAAGAGAACGGGGTCAATCAAAGTCAGCGGCTTCCCCCCGGCATCAGCGGAATAGAACGCGAGTTCGGCCTTGCTTGTTTCCGCGCCAACCATCTTGCAGAATTTCTCCCTGAGTTCCGGCTTATCGGATAAGACTGCGACAAACAACCAACCCACCTCAAAGGGCTATGGGAGGCAAAGGGATAAAAACCTCTGGAACGCCCGTCCGGCGAATGCCGAAGTCCGCTTATCCAAACGCTGAACCCCAAACCCGGAACCGGAAACCCGCAAGCAGCGAGGTTATTGCAGGAGCTTTATCAAAAGGGCCATCTGCGCCCACATGCGATTCTCTGCCTGGTCGAACGCCAATGATTGCGGCCCGCGGAGGCCGTATTCGTCAATCTCGTATCCGATGTGCGCCGGCATGTCATGCATGGAGAACGCCTGCGGGCCAGCCTTTTCCAGCATGGCCTTGTTCAATTGATACGGCATGAACAGCTTCTCCCGCCTCGCCTTTTCCGGCGCGAATTTCGGGTCGTTGAAATACTCCATGTTCACCCAGGTGTCGGTGTAGAGGATGTCCGCCCCCTTGACCGCTTTCTCCACGTCCGGTTCCTCTTGGTAGTGGCCGGAGGCTTTCAGCTTGCCAAGCAGCTCGGCATCCGCGCTGTCCTGGTCCTTCTCCGGAACGCAAAGCGTGAAGTCCGCGCCGGTCATGGCGCAGGCGTAGGAGAGCGAGTTGCTGACATTGTTCCCGATACCCACATATGTGACCTTGGCGCCTTTCAGCTTTCCCTTCTTCTCCTTGATGGTGAGGACGTCCGCAAGGGCCTGGCACGGATGGTATCTCTCGCAGAGCCCGTTGATGACCGGAACGCGCGAGGTGGATGCGAACGCCGCGACAGTCTCGTGCTTGAGGGGCCTTACCATGATTGCGTCCGCGTAGCGGGAAATGACCTTGGCCTCGTCCGGCACGCCTCCTAGGGCCAGTTGCGTCGTCCTCCAGTCCACGAAGATGCCATGGCCGCCGAGCTTCGTCATGCCTGTCTCGAACGAGAGGCGCGTGCGCGTGGAGGTCTTCTGGAAAATCATCGCGAGTGTCTTGCCTTTCAGCGCGCCGGAATACTTGTCCGGGTTTTTCTTGATGTCAAGCGCCAAATCAACGACAGACTCGATCCACTTCCCGTCAAAAGCCTTCAGATAGAGCACATGCTGCATAATACCGCCTCAGTATCGGGAATGAACGGGAGTAAGCAACTTTAAATAACTTTGTCAATACTATAAAAACTGCAAATTTTGCTTCATCAGAGGTATACTTATGACAAAAGTAAGAATCAAGCTCAGCGGAGAGGACCCTTCGGCCCTCGACAACGTGGTCCAGCAGATAAAGACGCTCTCATCGTCACTAAGCATGACATTCATCGGCCCGGTCAGGCTGCCCAGGCGGAAGATGGAAATCGCCTGCAGGCGCACGCCGTGCGGCGACGGAACGGACACCTACGAGCACTGGGAGAAAAGGGTGCACAAGAGGCTCTGCGACGTCGAAGGCGACGAGAAGATGATAAAGCAGATTCTCAGGATAAAGGTGCCGACGAACGTCTTCGTGAAGATTAACCTGAGCTAGTCATGAAACTCCTTTTCGACGAGATGCTCAAAAATCTCGCCTCGTGGTTTCGGATTCTCGGCATCGATAGCGCTTTTTACACTGGCAAGAGCGACAGCCAGCTGATTCACCTCGCGTTAAAAGACGGCCGCATCCTCATCACGCGCGACCTGCCGCTTTCATTGCGCTGCGACAAGTACGGCGTCCGCTGCATCATGATAAAAAGCGATAAAATCGAGGAGCAGATTGCCCATGTCCTCAAAGAGACCGGCATAACTCCGGTGTTCCCGAATTTCACAAGATGCGCGTCCTGCAACGGCGAATTGGAGGACGCGCCCAAAGAAGGACTGAAAGATTTGGTGCCGCAGAACACGCTTGAAACCCAGGCGAGGTTCTGGCGATGCAAGTCATGCGGAAAGATATTCTGGGAAGGCGGGCACTGGATTAACATCAAAAGGATTTACGAGAAAGCGTTGGGACTCTCCGCATCCTGACCGCCCTTACCCTGGCGCTAATCAGGCTTTTTTTATCCGCTTCAGCGTATAGTCGCCCTTCACCGGTTTTTGCGCCTTTTTTTCGCTAAAGTGCTCATTAAGGAAAGCATAGACGACATACCATGCGCTAATCACCGCGGCTGCGATGCCGGCCAGCAAAAATACCCCAGCAAGGCCGAGAGCCATTATGCCCCCGAGAAGCACCAGCGGGGAGCCGATGGTGAAAATGACGAGGGCGGCGCCCACTCCGATAAGGAGGAAAAGGAGGACGGCCGCAAGCGATGCGGCTGCGAGGAATATATCCTGGGTCGCCATGCTCAGCCCTTCGGGATGTACTGGAGTATCTTCTGGGCGACGCTGCTTGCGGGCATGCTCTGGAGCCAGATTTTACCGGGCCCTTCCAAGGTCGCGAGGAAGAGGCCTTCGCCCCCGAAGAGCATGTTCTTCACGCCCTTAACCATCTCGACCTCGTATTTCACCGTCGTCTCGAACATCGCCACCGAGCCGGTGTCCACTTTTAGCTTCTCCCCGGCCTTGAGTTCCATCTTGAACACCTCGCCGTCTATCTCGACGAACGCCATGCCCTTGCCGGACATCCTCTGCAGGAAGAACCCTTCGCCGCCGAAAAGGCCCACGCCGAGCTTCTTCCTGAATTCGACCTTCAGTTCCACGCCCTCCTGGGCTGCCAGGAACGCGTCTTTCTGGCATATCATCTCCTTGCCGGGCGCGATTTCGAGCGGGAGGATTTTTCCTGGGAAAGACGGCGCGAAAGAGACGATTCCCTTGCCGCCGGTCGTCTTGAACTGGACCATGAAAAGAGATTCTCCGGTGAACATCCTGCCAAGGCCGGCGCCAAGCCCGCCCCGCATCTGGGACTCCATGCCCATATTGGCGCTCATCCACGCCATCGCCCCGGATTCGGAATACACCCCCTCGCCTTCGTTCAGCTCAATCGTCAGGACCTGCATCGTCTCTCCTTCAATCTTGTGCTCCATGCAAATCATCCCCGTAGATTCAATTCACGGATAATACTGGAATGCCTCTCGAAAGATATTTAAGACGAACTATTGATTAACAAGTCCAAGTCTACGATTTATCCGTAATTATTTGTTAGGTGAACTCATGGGTGCGAAACCGCGAAAATGGAAAAAGAAGAACCGCATGCGCTGGAAGTGGGTAAAGAAGAAGCGCAAACGGCTCAAGAGAAGGATGAAGAGGCGCGTCGGCGAGCTCTGAAGCCTTTTTTTCTTTAAAAACCTATTTTTAAATTACTTACCACACTAATCCCCAGTGATACCCATGGCTATAGTGCGGGGAAAACTGGCGGATTTCAACAGCGCTTATGCGAAGCGCCACGGCCATGCCCCGAAACCGCTCGAACTCCAGAGGATTGAATCGCAGGTTGAACCCGTCATCCGCTCATGCGGGAGGGTGCCGGAAAACGTCCTGGCTGCCCTCGACCTGGAATCTGACGCGACGTATGAGTTCGTGGCTGAAATCCGCAGCGGCGACACGGTTGTCGTCAAGGCCGGGCAGGGCGTGTTCCAGCTCACTTTCACGCGCATCGACGAATTCGGGATGCTGGTCGCGATGGGATTTTCAGACGGAAGACACGATTACGAGCACCATATCGCCGACGGGGAGGAAGGGCGGGTCAAGGTTTGGGGCGGGATGCTCCCGAATTTCCGGTGTTTCGAGGTAACAGCCGAGATGATCCCCATGCACCAGGACGGGACGGGCATCCTCGCGTGCGTCATGATTACAGCGCTGACGGACATTTCTGAAGGGCCATTCTATTTAGAGCCGGCCTGAGGGGGATATTCCGGTTAGTTTCCTTTTCCAGCCAGTTTCTTGTATTCATCCGGCGTAGCTTCGGCAGGCGGTCCGGAATAATTGCACTTGGGGCAGTTGACGGTCACGCCGATGCTCTCAGCCCGCCAGTCGCTCATCCCCCCGGAACTGAAAAAGGCGCTTGCGTCCAGGCGCACCCTGCATTTCGGACAGAACGTGATTTTCCGCGAAACCATAGGGAGATGTCCGGGGAAAAGGTTTTTAAAAACAGGGGAACATACCCATTATCACCCGTTAAACTACTCTGGAGAGTAGGAGGGCTTGTTTATGGACAGGAAAAAACTAGCAGAGGCCATCAAGAAGGCCCTGGACGACAAAGGGAAGAAGAAATTCAAGCAGAGCGTAGAGCTCATAGTCAACATGAGGGGAATCGATTTCGCGAAAAGCGAAAACAGGCTCAACCTCGACATAGTGCTCCCCAAGGGAAAGGGGGGGAAAGAGCTCAAATCCGCGGTCTTTGCAGAAGGCAACATGGCAGACGAAGCGCGGAGGGCAGGTGCCGACCTTGTCATCCAGCCGAACGACATCGCCGGCTGGACCGCGCCTGCAAAGGTCAAGGACCTTGCGAACAATTATTTCCTGCTTGCGCAGCCGAACCTGATGGGTGTCGTGGCCAAATCGCTCGGCCAGAGCCTGGGCAAGAGGGGCAAGCTGCCCAAGCCGATTACCGGAAACATTAAGGAGCTTATCGAGCGCTCGAAGAAGTCGGTCAGGATTGTCTCGAAAGGCAAGTACCTCCCCGTAGCGCAGGCTTTAATCGGCACTGAAATCATGGAGGCCGAGGAGCTCCTCGACAACGCCGAAACGGTCTATGACGCCGTCAAGAACAAGGTCAACGAGGGCAACATCAAGTCGGTTTACGTGAAGCTGACGATGGGCAAGCCCGTGAAGGTTGCATGAGGTGGGTACCAATGGCATACAAGACTGACATTAACAAAACTGAAATCAAGAGGAAGACCGAACAGGTCAAGAAGGTCATTGCGGACATGAAGAAATTCAAGACCGTTGCGCTCCTGGACTTGAGGAAGCTGCCGGATGCGCTCCTGCAGTCGCTCCGCCAGAAGGTCCGGCAAAAGGGCGGCCACGTGTACGTTCTCAAGAAGCCGGTCATCAGCCGCGTCCTCGCAGCCGACAAGAAACTTGCGGCTCGCGTAGGCGAATGCAACAAGCCCGTGGCACTCATACTGACAGACCAGTCCCCGTATGAATTGAACACCTTCTTCAAGGAACACAGGAAGAAGAGGGCGGCAAAAATCGGGGACATCGCGGTTGCGGACATAGTGATTCCCGAAGGCGACACAGACCTCCCTCCGGGCCCGGCGCTTTCAGAATTGAAAGCGGGCGGAGTCAACGTCCAGATAAAGGCCGGCAAGATAATCGTTTCCAAGGAGAGCATGATTGCCAGGAGCGGGGAGAAGCTCACGGAGCCGAAAGTCAAGGCGCTCCAGAGCCTCGGCGTCCAGCCTTTCGAAATCATGGCAAGCCTGGTCTTCGGGTCCGATGGCGAATACATCTACTCGAAAGAGCTTCTGGATTTGGGCGACACGGTAAACGCCGATATGGCGGCAGGCCTCTCGCAGGCCATGAACCTGTCCCTGAATACCGGCTACCCGACCCAGCAGAACATCAACCTTCTGCTTGGCGACGCGGTGAAGCAGGCGATGAACGTATCCCTGAACGCGAACGTATATTCATCAAGCTCGATAGAGCAGCTTCTCTCCTCTGCCATCCGGCAGGGGACGGCTCTAGGAAAGCTTGGTTAAATGAGAGATGAAAGGAAGATAAAAAGGAACCTTGGTTCCTTTTATTGAGGTGTATGATATGACCAAAGTAGACCCATATTTGCATGCCGTGCTCGTTCTGCACGGGGCTGGAAAGGAAGTGAGCAAGGAGGGCATAGTTGCCGTAGTCAAGGCAAGCGGCGCGGATGTCGATGATGCCCGCGCGAAAGTGCTCGCCGAGGCGGTGAAGGGCGTCAACTTCGAGGATCTTCTCAAGCAGTCCATGATGGTGGCTGCGGCGCCGGTGGCAGCGGCCCCGGCGGCTCACGGCGAGTCCAAGAAAGAGGAGAAGAAGGAAGACGAAGGCAAGAAAGAGGAGCAGGCCGCTGAAGGTCTTGCTAGCCTGTTCGGTTAACCGCGTTAACCGGAGAGACGGAGGCAGAATGCCTCCGGATGTTCGGCTAGAGTTTTCTTTTTTCCTTATTTCCTTTTCTTTCTATTTCGTTTTTTTTATCCCGTCTTCTAATGAATCATCGCTCTTTCCCCAGCGGACGCGAATCCTGTTAAATTCCTGCGCATCCCATTCCTGGACATGGAATTCGTTGACATAATCGCCCAACTATCCAAGAATTCGAAACCCGGGAACAGGGAGGGCATGGAAAGGTTCGCAATCACGGCCGACCGGGTTTACGGGACCGGCCTCCCGTTCGTGCGCAATCTCGCGAAGCAAATCAAAAAGGAGACGGATGGCCCTGGGGAACGCAACGCCCTGGCGAAAAGGCTGTGGGCGCACGGCGCGCATGAGACCAAACTCCTCTCATCCATCGTTGCGGAGCCGGATATCGGATGGGATACGGTCGAAAAGTGGCTGGGCTCCTGCCAGAACTGGGCTGAAGTGGACCAGCTCTGCATGAACCTGGCCGGGGAGATGGACGGGGCCGGGGGGAAGGCGCTGGAGTATTCCAAATCAGGGGACCTCTGGCGAAAGCGGGCGGGATTCGTCATCATGGCTGTCCTTGCCATGCGGCAGAAGGGGAGCCTGGACGCCGGGTTGTCTGAAAAATATTTCAAGGCCATAGCAAGGGAAAGCACGGATGAGCGGAATTTCGTGAAGAAAGCCGTGAACTGGGCGCTCCGCCACCTTGGAAAGCTCGTGGATAAGCCTAGATTCGACGAAGCCGTCGCATTATCAAGGAAGCTTGCGGCCAGCGATGACAAGACTGCCAGGTGGATTGGCAAGGATGCCCTTCGGGAACTCAATGCAAAAGGCCCGCCGAAGGGGCGCAATGCCGCAGGCCACTGAAACATATTTATTACTAGCATCCGTTACTAGCGTATATGCACAAGTCCGTGAAGGCGGCGGTCCGGGAAATAAAATCGCTTAAAATCCAGGGAGCCCGCAACGTCGCCCGCTCTGCCGTGGAGGCGCTCGCCGTCTCGGCAAAGGACTCTAAAGCGAAGACAATGGCGTCGTTTCGCAGCGAATTTTCGCAGACCGCAGAAATCCTCGCCCAGAGCAGGCCGACAGAACCCATGATGAGGAACCTCCTCGATGAGGCGGTCAGGTTCGCATCAATTCAGGCCAAATCCAAGGAGGTGCGGGATGTCGCCGGCCTGAAGAAGCTGATTGCGGCGCACGAGAAAGAGGTTCTCGCCAGGGTGGATGAGGGGGCGAAAAGGCTCGCCGAATACGGAGCCAAGCTGATTCCGGATGATGCCCTCGTCCTGACGCACTGCCACTCATCCACATCCACAAGCTGCATGATTGCCGCGAAGAAGATGAGGAAAAGGTTTTCAGTCATATGCTTCGAGACGCGCCCCAGGTGGCAGGGACGGAAGACCGCAGCCGAGCTGGCCAAGGCTGGCATCGACGTCACCATCTCGGTCGACGGGGCGATGAACCTGTTCATGAAGAAAGCGGACATCGTGATTGTGGGCGCGGATTCGGTGACATCCAGGGGCGACCTAATCAATAAAATCGGCACATCGACCCTTGCGCACATCGCCCGCATGAACGACGTTTCCTTTTACAGCGCGGCCGAGCTTTTCAAGTACAGCCCGATGACGATTTACGGGACACGGGAGAAAATCGAGGAGCGCGACCCGTTGGAGGTCTGGGACAAACCCCCGAGGGGGGTGAAGATACGGAACCCGGCATTCGAGGCGACGGCAGCCAAATACGTCAGCGGGTACATAACCGAGCTGGGCGTGATACCGTCGCAGTCGTTCTTCGCGATGGCGACAGAGAAGCTCGGCATAAAGCTGTACGAATGAATGCGTCGACAGTGGATTGCGTTATTCAGGATCATCTTGATGAAGGAAAAAACGAGGTAATGCGATATGGTTGAATACGTGGAAACGAAACAGATGGAAAAGGTCGATGTATGGAAGCTCAAGAAATACGTCTGCAAGGTCAAGCCCATCGACATCTATACAGGCAGGAACATCATCGTCCTCAACAAGGCTGAAGCGCAGGAGCACGACATCTACTCCGGCTACCGCACCGAGCTGTGCCATGACAACAAGAGCATCATCGCCATAGTGGATGTGAGCGAGGAGATAGTCGAGTCGGGGGAAATCGGAGTTTTCCGGGACCTCGCCAGCTGGCACAAACTGAAGAAAGGGGACACGATCGAGATCGTCCACATGGACCAGCCCGAATCCATCAAGTTCATCAGGAAGAAGCTGGACAAGGGCGCGCTCAATGCGGCCGAGATACGCACGATAGTCAAGGAAATCATGCAGGACAAGCTCAGCGAGATAGAGACCTCGGCCTGGATTACCGCCGCCTACATCAACGGGTTCACGGACGAGGAGGTCATAGCCCTGGCGCAGGCGACGGTTGAATCCGGCGAGCAGCTGGATTTGGGCAAGAAGCCGATACTCGACAAGCACTGCATCGGCGGCGTCGCAGGCAACCGGACCACGATGGTGATAGTCCCGATTATCGCGGCTGCGGGGGCATATATCCCGAAAACCTCGTCGCGCTCGATTACATCGGCTTCAGGCACTGCGGACACCATGGAGGTGTTCGCGAATGTCACGTTCAACATGGATGAATTGCGCTCGATGGTCCTCAAGGCCAAGGGCGCTATCGTGTGGGGCGGCGGCATGAGGCTCGCCCCGGTCGATGACAAATTGATTCGCGTCCGGCATCCGCTTTCCCTGGACCCGGAAGGAATGCTCCTGGCCAGCATCCTAGGCAAGAAGAAAAGCGTCGGCGCAGAGTATGTGATGATAGACATCCCGGTCGGCCGGGGTGTCAAGGTGCCGTATGTGGAGAGGGGGAACGAGCTCGCCAAGCATTTCCTCCGCGTCGGGGACAGGCTGGGGATGAAAATCGAGGCGCTTATCACCGACGGTGCTGAGCCTGTCGGCAACGGCGTCGGGCCGTCATTGGAATGCGTTGATGTCCTGGAGGTCCTCGAAGGGCGCGGGCCGGACGATTTGCGCCACAAAAGCCTGCTCATGGCCGGGAAACTCCTCGAATTGTGCGGAAAAGTCGAAAAAGACCGAGGATATTCGGTTGCCGAGACCCTGGTAAACAGCGGGAAAGCCCTTGCGAAATTCAGGGAGATCATAGCGCTCCAGGGCGGGAACCCCAAGGTGAAGACATCGGACATACCTGTCGGCCAGTACAGCCATACGATAACATCCGACGTGGCGGGCAGCATATTCCATATCGACAACAAGGTGATGTCCAAGATGGCGCGCATCGCCGGCGCGCCGCGCGACAAGGGCGCCGGGGTCCTGATACACAGGCTGAGGGGAGACCGGGTCGAGAAGGGCGACAAGCTGTTCACCCTGTTCTCCGAGAGCGAGACCAAGCTCGATTTCGCCCTTAAAGCGCTAAAAGACCTCGAACCGATAGAGATGAGGAAGATGCTCCTGGGGAGCATCCAGTAGCGCTGCCAGCAAACGGCATCCTACCAGCGGCCAAATGATATGAAGGTGCGCGTGTCCGCCACCTCTTTCACTTTCCTTATCTGGTCTATCTTCTGGTCGATGTCCTCGACCGATGAGCCTTCGAGTATCACGCAGCAGTCGTACTCGCCGGATATCTCATAGGCATCGCGGTGGATTTTCAAGCCGGCAATCGATGCCATCATCTTCTTCGTTTCCCCCCTCGCTTTTATCATGAGGACCGCGAATGTGGCGGCCCCGCCTGATATCTCCGCGGTGAAGCGCCGGATTACGCCGGTTTCCACCATCTTCTTGATGCGCCAGCGCACAGCGCCCTCTGTTATGCCAATGGTTTTCGCGATTAGGACATTGCTGGTGCGCGAGTCCGATTTCAGCATCTCGAGTATCCGCTCATCCACAGCGTCGACCTTCATGAAGGGCTAACTCCGGGGGGGGATATTAAACTTAGCATGGCACTTTACGATATTCGTATTGATTATGGTTAATTGGTTGCGTTATTCGAAAGATATTTACGATATATTTATATACTGTTTGCCTCAAGAAAGAAAGTATCAAGGGGCCCAGAATGGGCCATAGAGACTGATTGACATGATTTTGCAGGCAACGCATGAGAAAACCGGCTCCGTAGGCGCAGCATGGCCGCCCAGGTACGACGCGCACAATAACAGGGTGAAGGGATTCTGCACCAGGAGGATAGGCTCTATGGAGAATGCGAAGAAAATGTTCGAAGAGGTGAAATTCGCTCAAAAGGATTTGCCCAAAGCAACAAGGACCACTATCCGTGCTTTCGTGGAAAACGAACTTGTTGAGAAGCTTCGAAGCGAGTCGCCCATCCCGATTGAGGCGAGTGTCGATGCTGGAAACGCGGTCGCAGGGCATTCAATCGTTTATTTCGGAAGCACGTCCGCTTCGAGGATGCCGCCCCCGGATGTGATGGAGCGCGAGCTTGCCAGCGTAAAGGAGATGCAGCAGCTTGAGAGAATGGACTGGTTCCGGGCAGTGCAGAGGATTGCCGCCTCGGGATACAGCATATCCAGGCTGAATGGGGACGGGCTCGGGCAGGTGGGCAGGCTCGTCGAGCTTTACCAGGAGGCGTACCAGGAGTACACGTTCACGCTAACGCCGCAGACGGTAGGCGACATGCTGAGCAACGGCAACCTCGTCATCGTCGGCCAGGACCAGAAGGCACAGGTGGTGTCAGCCCTGATAGCCGAGCATGCGGAGATTGCACTCGAGCATGGCAGGGTCGTCCATCTTTACGAACTGAGCGATTATGCGACATTCCGGGCTAACCGCGGCAATGGATTGATTACGCTCATGCAGATGGCAACAATCAGCACCATCCGTGGCATGCCTGGGGGCGATAGTGCGATAATTTACGCCGAAGACCGGGCTGCGTGGATGGCAGTGAACCGCTCTTCGCAGAGGGCCGGCATGGATTACTGCGGGACGCTATCCCAGCACTGCGTGATAGTCAGCGACAGGGATTTCGGGGAGGAGGGGAGGTACGAGAACCTGAACGTATGGGCGCACCTGCCAACAAGAGGGGCATGAACATGGAATCGATGGAGCTTCTGCGCAGGATTGTCGGCATCGACTCGGTTTTCCCAAATGAAGATAGGCTTGCCCATTTCCTAGCCGGAGAGCTCGGGCAGGCGGGATTCTCTGTGGAGATGCAGAAGTTCGGTGCCGATGCGGGCGTGGAAAGGCTCAATGTCCTTGCGACACGGGGAGCAGGGGGCGGGAAGCCGCTTCTCCTGTATGGCCACATGGACACGGTTCCGCCGTATGGTTACGAATCGGCCGGACGCGACCCGTTTCATCTCGAAGAGCGGGACGGGTTGCTGCACGGCCTTGGCGCATATGACATGAAAGCAGGCGTTGCGGCGATAGTCCAGGCGGTCTCGCAAGTGCGGAATGATTTGCCCCTGAAAATCATGTTCGTCAGCGACGAGGAAGCCGATTCGCGAGGATGTTTTGAAGCTGCACGGAGCGGGTTCATAAAGGATGCGGGATTCGCGCTCGCAGCGGAGATTTCAGACGTCCATGATGTTTCGCAGGCCACTCGGACTATAACCCTCGGCAGGAGGGGGCGGGCGCAGTATGAACTGGATGTTCCGGGCAAAAGCTTCCATGCGGCAAGGGCATCGGAAGGCATATCCGCAATAAGCGAAGCCGCGAAACTAGCCATAGAAATCGACAGGATGAATGAAACGCTCCCCCTGCATCCGGAACTCTCGCAGGGGAATATGTTCGTGCGCTCATTCCATAGCGAGAGCGTTTCTCTTTCCCTTCCGGATTCTGCGAAACTTCTTGTTGATAGGCACCTCGTGCCTCCGGAAAATGCTGAAAGCGCGAGATTGGACATCGAAAACAGGATACGCTCGTTATACGAGGCGGGGGCAATGAAGGGGGCTGACGGACGCATAACCACCGTCCGGGTGAAGCCCCGCGAAGTCCCTTACCTGATGCCGTATGCCACGCCAAGGGACAACCCGGAGGTCGCAAGGCTTGGCGGCGTGATTCGGAAGACGCTTGGCGCCGATGTAGCCTTCAACTACGGGATGTCAGTCGCGGACGAGAACCTGATAGCCATGCAGGGGGTGCCTGTTGCGTCGTTCGGGCCGATTGGCGGCGGCGAACATTCGTCGGGCGAGTGGGTATCGAAGAAAAGCTACCTCGAACTGATTGAAGTGCTGAAGGCTTATATTAGTGCATAAAATATCACTATTTATAAATTCTTTCGCGCAGGGGATAGGCATTAACCGGCCCAGGGCCGGGAATGTGATTCGTATGCTGTGCCATTCGCTGTTCGATCCGAAAAGACGCGCGGAGATAGCGCATGCCATAGCCGGAGGGAAAGACCTGGCGCTTCTGCTTAGGCGGGGCCGGATGGACGGCAGGGATTGGGGCTTAATCGAGGCCGCAAAGAAAGGGGATACCAAGGGAGTCGCGGAACTGCTCGAGCGGGGGGCGGACGCGAATGCCAGGGACGAGCACGGAAGAACCGTCCTGGCATGGGCTTCACAGAACTTTATTGATTCAGATATCGTGCAGATCCTGATTTCAAAAGGGGCAGACGTCAATGCGAAAGACAATAACGGCGAGTCGGTGCTGAGCCTCGCCGGCGATGAAGGGGAGAACGATGCCACGTCGATACTGAGGAAGAATGGCGCGAAGTAACTGCCCGGCTGATATTGGAAGGCGCGGCCCGAATCTGACCCGGCTCATATCTCATCTTTTGATACCTCGAAGCAGGCCATCGTATATGTCTTGAAGACGCCAGGCGTGGTGCGGATTCTTTCGAGGATGATGTTCCCGATGTCCTCGATGTTCTTCCCGCGAACCTTGGCGAGCAGGTCCCATTCCCCAGAGACTATGTAGACGCCGAGCACGCCGCTGATTTTCGAGATGTTCCGCGCGACTTCATGCTGGTCGATGCGGGATTGGCGGTCGTATTCCACGAACACGAACGAGAGCGTCGGAAGCCCGGTCTTGGAATAGTCCTCTTCGATTGTGAACCTCCGGATCACTCCGGCCTTCTTCATCCGCGAAATCCGTTCATGCACTGTCGCACGGGGGATGCCGAGAGCCTTCGACAGCTCGGCGATGGTCTGCCTTGCATCCTGTTTCAAAGCGTGAAGGAGGTGGAAATCGTTTTCATCCAGCTTTATCCCGTTCATATTGGATATTATCCAACAATATGGTTATAAAGCTGACGAAATTTGGATATTTTCCAGATATTTCGGGTTAAAATTTATATATAGGAAAAAGCAATAAAAAAACATGTCTCAAACGCTCCAACTCAGGGCTGTCCTTGCAACGGCCAGTAGGCCATTGAAGCGGGAGGCATCGCCATTCAAGATAGCGCAGGATGTGCAGCCCCGGACGCGGACAATCGCACCGGATTCCGCAGACTGGCAGGAGTTCAGCGTGTCCCAAAGGCTTGCAGGCGTGCCGTTCCTTGAATCCCTTATACGCACCGGCCGGGCGAGGCTCGTTTTCTGCGAAACCGCGACATCGACCAGCGAGGAGAAGGCGGCCGCGTCAGGCATCCATCCTGATGGCGTAGTGAAGACGATTTACGCGAAGGAGGTGTTCGGGGACGAAAGATACCTGATTGTGGCGACCGGCACAAGGAGGATACGTTTAGGCGGTGTGCTTGCAGATGCCGTGGACGGTTCAAGCGTGGGGATGAGTGAGGGAATCCCGGCCGGCATGGTCCACGGCACATGCACCCCGTTCGTCTCGGAAAGCGTGGCCGAATCGCTTGCTTTGATTGCGATAGAGAGCCCGGATGCGATGAGGGTTGGGAAGAAGGGCAGACAGCTTGGGCGCGTCGGGGACCTTGAGGCCGATTTCTCTATCGGCGGGACGGATTCATTGGCGCACCACCTATCGGTCAGGATGGTGTATTCTGATTTCGCATGCGCCCTCAGGGAGGCGTATGGCGAGAAAGTGGCGACCATTCCGGTTATTGAAAGGATGTAGGGCGGTGGGATTACATGTGCGGAATAATCGGGCTTTTCGGGACGAAGGATGCAAGGGCAGCCAGGCCGGCCGCCCTGAGGATGGCATCCAGCATCAGGCACCGCGGGCCGGACTGGAGCGGCATCTACAGCGACGACTTCTGCATCATCGCGCATGAGAGGCTCTCGATTGTCGATGTGGAGCACGGCGACCAGCCGCTTATCGATTCGAGGACGAAAAGGGTGCTTGCGGCAAACGGGGAGATATACGACCATGTGGACCTGCGTTCGCTTTTGAAAAAAGAGCACGAGTGGCAAACAAAATCAGACTGCGAAATCCTGCTCTACCTCTATGACGAGTACGGGCCGGCCTTCCTCCCCAAGGTGGACGGCATATTCGCGTTCTGCGTGTACGACCCGCAGACCAGGGAATATTTCATAGCGCGCGACCATATCGGCATAGTTCCGCTGTACATCGGGTGGGACAAGGACGGGACAACGTATGTCGCGAGCGAGATGAAGGCGCTCGAGCCGCATTGCCAGAAACTGCAGGAGTTCCCGCCCGGGCACTATTATCTTGGGAGCAGCGGTAAATTCGTGAAGTGGTACGAGCCGGAGTGGGCGCACAGGATGCCTACGGCGGAGGCATCAAGCGCCAGGCTGAGGGAGGAGCTTGAGAAATCCGTGAAGAAGCAGCTGATGTGCGACGTCCCATACGGCGTGCTCATCTCCGGGGGGCTCGATTCCTCGGTTATCGCTTCGATAATCGCAAGGTTCAGCAGGCGCCGCATAGAGACGAAGGATGCGGAGGAGGCCTGGTGGCCGAGGGTGCACTCCTTCTCGATTGGCCTCGCTGATTCGCCTGATTTGAAGTTCGCGAGGGAGGTTGCGAAGGAAATCGGGAGCGTGCACCACGAAATCATCTATACGGCCCAGGAGGGGATTGACGCCCTGCGCGATGTGATATATCACCTGGAGACATATGACGTGACGACTGTCCGCGCCTCAACGCCCATGTACCTGATGGCCCGGAAAATCCGGAGTTTCGGGATTAAGATGGTCCTCTCGGGGGAGGGGGCGGATGAGGTGTTCGGCGGCTATCTGTATTTCCACATGGCTCCAAACGCCAGGGAATTCCATGAGGAGACGGTAAGGAAATTGCAGAAACTGAGCAAATTCGACTGCCTCAGGGCGAACAAGTCCATGGCTTCGTGGGGGGTGGAAATCCGCGTGCCGTTCCTCGGCAAGGATTTCCTGGATTATGCCATGTCGATACGCCCGCAAGACAAGATGTGCGGCGGGGGGAAGACCGAAAAGTACATTCTAAGGAAGGCATTCGAGGGTTATATCCCTGAATCCGTCCTCTGGAGGCAGAAGGAGCAGTTCTCGGACGGGGTCGGATATGGCTGGATAGACTCGCTGAAGGCCCACGCTGAGGAGAAAATCCCGGATGATATGATGGCCCGCGCCGGAGAGCGGTTCCCGGTCCATACGCCGGCTACGAAAGAAGCTTACCTGTACAGGATGATTTTCGAGGAGCTGTTTCCCGGGAAAGAAGCGGCGCTAACCGTGGAACACGGGCCGTCGATTGCATGCTCAACGGCTACAGCCTATGAGTGGAGCAAGCAGTTCAAAGGGATGGCTGACCCGTCCGGAAGGGCGGTGAACGTCCACCAGAGCTCGGTCAAGTCGGTTTGATGCCACGGGAACTATTTCTGCCCTTTCTCGAGCTCTTCCAAGGTCACTGAAGCTGCCTCGCGGATTTGGCTGTCCGGGTCGGAACGAGCCATATCCCCCAGCACGCCCATGGCCTCAGGTCCTCGCGTCTGGGCAAGGGCATTGAGCAGGCAAATCCGGACGCGGCTATCCGGGTCTTTCTTGAGGCGGGCCATAAAAGTCACGAATTTGCGGTCCGCGATGTCGGCCAGGGACATCAGCGAGGCTGCACGCACGAACTCGGATTTATGTCCCAGGGCCATGATAATGGCGGAATCGGATAAGGAAAGAGACTGCATAAACCCCGGGCCTTCGCCTTCACGGAGCCTTGAAAGCGCGCGGACGGCGCCCGCCACGATTCTCGCGTCTTTGGAGCGCGCGAACTTGAGGAGTGTGGGGAGGGAGGATTTGTCGGCGATGTCGCCCAGGGCAAGCAGGGCGCTCTCCCTTTGGATAGAGTCGAATTCCTTTTCGTTGCTTGCTATATCCTCTAGGCGGCGAACCGAGCCGTATGACGATACTATCCCAGCCATCTCGATGGCATAAGTCGCCAGCTCCCGGGATTGCGGATTCGCCAGCTGCGCGTCAATGAATGGCTGCATCTCCTCGCGCAGCGTATGCAGCCCGATGCCGGGAACTGGGTCGGCCTTGCGCCTTGGATTATCCCGAAGATGTGGCGGCATCCCCTGTGCGACACGCAGCTGCATGCCGACATTGCGCATTAAGTCGCCGTGATATCTCACGGACTGGCCATATGAGATTTGCAGCGATTTGAGCTGGTTCTGGATTTTTTTGTGGAACAGGGTCTGGATGACGCTTTCGACTCCGGATATCCAGTCCGGCCCGAGTTTCTCCGCGAGAAGGGGGAATGCCGGCAGGGCGAAGAGCTCGAACATCATCTCCGCGATTTCCACCTGCCTGCCTTCCTTGAGCCTTTTTTGGAAATATGCGATGACTTCGCCGTTCACGACGCCGAAGCCGAGCAGCGCCGTGGCGCTGCCCATTGCAAGCGCCTGGTCCTTTGCTCCGAGGTTCCTTTCCAGGTTCCGGACAAGCGCGGTATTAGTATCTTTTGAGAATCCGAATGCGGATAGCGAATCCGAGACGAGCGAAGACACCTGGGTGAGGCCCTGGCGCGAGTGCACGGTTTTTCCATCCCGGAAGAAGTATATCTGCGGGATGGTTCCGCTGACAGTGCGGCCGGCGAGTCCATTGAATTCCCGGAGCAGCGGGCTTGTCTCGACATCCAGTGTCAGCACATTCAGCCGCTCCCCGAAAATCGCACGCAGGTTGTTCAGTTCCTGCCGCTGCATCTTGCACGGCTCGCACCAGTTCGCAGAGAGCTCCACAATCACATTGCCGCGCTTAATCTGGTCGAGGCTTCGCAAGGCGGGAAGCGGATGGTCGAAGACTCCGGACACGCTCTTCATCCCGGCAGCCGCCCTTTTCGTGTTGTAGACGTCCATCGCGGAGCGGAACACTTCCTCCATGGTCGTCTTCCCGTCGCCGTTGGAGTCCATGCCGGATTTCACGGCGGACCAGAGGTAGGGCGAGAAGAGCTGGCACTGGGACTCGCTCCCTTCGGCCACAGGAGCCATTGCCGTGCTGTCGAAGCCTGCCTCCACCAGCCGGCCCGGAAGCGCGCCGGAGTAGCAGCTGTCGAATATGAACAGCGTCTTGAAGGCCCGGAAAGGCTTCATGAGCGAAATGAACTCCGCATGGGGCAGGATTTCCCCGCCCGAGAGGACGAGGCCTTCGGGGGAACCGTGGCCGGTCACGTAGACTATAAGGCCGTCGCCCTTTGCCATCATCCCGCTGAGGCCGGCCGCGATGGTCCCCAGGCTGCCAGATGTCGCGTTGCCAAGGGGCGCGGATGCAACAGTAATCCGGCCATCTGGGATGAGGTTGGATTTCAGGGCTTCCCTTGCCCGGGTTACGTTATTCAGGTGCCGCTCTTCGGTGTCGCCGTTGATGATTAGGGCGAAGAACCGCCTCCCCGAAAGCTCGGAGACGACTGCCTGGGGCTCATTTCGCGGCAAGGGCCGGGGCCCTTCCGTCATGATATGGGAGCAACCGCTAAACAGCGAGAATGAGAGGGCCGCAGCCTGGATTACGGTAATTGGACGCGACACTCGGGACGGGGGCATGGCAATAATGTGTTAATAAGTGATTATAAAGGTATTTTTTGATGATGCAGCCGGCAATTTATTAATGAGTTGCCGGAAAAGACATCCATGAGATACGCGATATCGCTCATCCTGCTCGGACTGCTCATCGCCGGCTGCGTACAGCCTCCGCAAGGGATTGGAAACAACACCACCAACGGAACGGTAACGCCGCCAGCCAACAACACCACGGCTGTTCCGCCGGGCTACGAGGTCGCGGACTACTGCCAGAAAGACAGCGACTGCGTGCGGAAAAACAGCTGCTGCGACTGCGGGCTCGGCGAGTTTGTCAACAAATACAACCAGCAGCCGGAATGCCCGCCAAACGAGCCGAGGTGCGCGTGCGCCATAAGGCTTTCGCATGGGGAGTGCAATGCGAGCAAGTGCGTTGCGGTCGCAGGTGTTGCGACAGAACCCCCGCCTCAGGAAGCCGGCCTTTCATTCAACTACAGCCAGGGCGAATGCGGCAGCGAGGTTGCCCCGGAGAGGACGGATACGGAAAACGGGATAACATTCATTGGAGCGGTCGGAGGCGGAAGCGTCTGCAGGATTGCTGTGGCAGAACTCATCCAGGCTGATGGGCATTACGCATTGAACATCTCCACCAGGGCTATACCCGGCGTCGCGGCATGCATCAAGTGCATGGGCGCAATCCCATTTGTTGCGAACATTTCGGGATACAACGGCCAGGTCGACGTATATTACGACGGGAGGAAGGTGTTCCCGACGGATTCGTCCGGTTTCTGCGGGACTTCGACGAACGGGGCATGCTCACAGGATTCTGACTGCATAACCGGAGGGTGCTCATCCCAGGTGTGCCAGGCTGCTTCTGAGCCTGCGGCCATCACAGATTGCATGTACAGAGAATGCTATAACGCCCAGGCATACGGCGTGAGCTGCGGCTGCTCATCCGGGAAATGCCGGTGGCAATAGCATTTTAAGGACTTCCCAGATTCAATAGTACGAAACCGGAGACCCGAAACTGATGACCTCAGTGCGGAGAACCGGTCATCCCGTCGTAGCTCAACGGTAGAGCGGTCGGCTGTAGTTTTGATTTGCTCGGTTTTTACGAGTTGAATCTACTGTCCCTAGTAGATACCGACAGGTTGCTTGTTCAAATCAGGCCGACGGGATTCGTCTTCTTTTTCTAGGCCTGAAGGAGTTATTCCTTAACGACCTTCAGTTTGGCGTAAGTCTTGTAATCAGTCTCGATAATCTCGGTCCTGTAGCCAAAAGCCTGGACTAAGTTCATGCCGGTCTTGACTTGGGTGCCGAGCCGGTATTCCATGCCGACGCCAAGCCCGGACCAGACACAGACCGCGCCCTGACGGCAGGGCGAGTAGATGAAATCGGTTATCCGCACTTCAAGCCCGTCAGGCTCGATTATCGCGCTCTGGTTTTCGTGCAGGGTGAACTCTTCGCCAAGCCCCACATGGAGCGTCCCATTCATTGCAGGAGGGGATGCGCACCCGGACATGACCAACGCACCCAGGATAAGGGATAGCAATGCGAGCCTTTTCATGATGCCGATTCCTTCTCAAGGGTTATATATGCATTATATTTTTATCATCATTATCTAACCTCTTTTTACCACTATTAATAAAAAGCCTTCCGTACCCGTATTGGACGATATCATGGTCTCTATGTTCGGTCAAACTGCGGCAGGCTGGAAAGAGCTGAGGAACATTAACGTGGAAAAGAAGGTCGTGCTCAAGGCGGACAGCGACACCATCTGTTCTCTCGGCCAGTGCGAGCGGCTGAAACTCAGGATTTTCTGCGAGCAGGGAAGCTCGTTCATCCTCCACCTGGAAAATCGGGACAGCGATAATCCCACGAGGGACGATGGGCAGGCGGGAATCGTCTCAATACGGGTACCGAAGGAAAAGCTCCTGGACTGCCTCGAGAAAAACCTCGAGGTCATTTTCTGGGACAATGACACCCGCCAAGGAGTGGCTTTCCTGGCTAAGGCGGTAACCAGCGACAAATGGTTCGGCGACAGGCAGCTCCTGTGCGAGCCCTTGCAGTGAGTCATCGCGCGGAATCCAAGCCAACCCATACGGGGTAATGGTCGGAAACGTCTTCTGAAGCGCTCTGGTTCAGGCCGTACTCATTGTCGAATCGAAAGATGCCCCAGGACCCGCCATACTCCGCTTGCGCAGTCCCTGCAAGGATTATCCGGTCATACGCGCAATCAGTGGACTTTACCGTGGTGTCGGCACTGTCCGGAACGACCCATTGGAATGAGGAATTGCGGAGGGCAAGCGATGCGGCTTCGGATGCCGAGAGGTATGAACAATCAGCGTTCATGTCCCCAAGTATTATGAAATCAGTCTCGTTGCCATAGCGGGCGCGGGCCGAATCAAGCGCGAGTGGCAGGCTTGACAGCTCCTGCGGCGTCCCGTCCGGCTCGGTGTGGATTGTGATTAAGGTGAAATCGAACGAAGGGTCGTTTGCAGCCTGGAATCTTGCGATGAAGGGCTCCCTCTGGAACAAATCCGCGGTGCTTCCCTCCGGCGGGTCGGTGAATGTGAAGTTCGAGCCGGCCAAGAGGCGTATCGTATCAGTGTTATAGATGAAAGCGTAGTTCTCCTTGCTGGATGTGCGGCCGAGGCGCGGGCTCATTGTCGCCGCGTATTTCGGGCCGGGAAGCATATTGATGCGCTCGAGATAGATGGGGAGGGTCGTTTCGGTGTCATCGCGGAACTCCTGGACTGCCAGGATGTCGAAATTGCGGGCGGTTTTCGCAAGGACGTCCATGACCTCCGGCTTCGACCGTTTCGACTCCCCGAAAACCTGGATGTTGAATGTCGCTATCCGGATAGACAGGTTTGTTTGCCCGGGCGGGGTTTGCGGCTCATCTATCTGAGGAATCGTGCTGTTTTGGGTATTGTTCTCCGTAGGGACGACCGGGGGTTTGGATTGCTCTGGCGGCCAAACGCCGGGTAAAAGCACTACGGCAACCAGCGCCAGGACCAGCAACCCAATCATCAGGGCATAAACGCGCTTGCGCCTTCGTCCCATCCCTACACCGAGCCTGCGCCCCTCTGCACCACTTCGCTGAGGGCCGGGTGGATATGGACCGTGTTGATTATGTCGTTCACATGGCACTTGCCGGCCTTCATGGATACTAGCACCTCATGAAGGAGGGTGGACGCTTCGGGCCCGATGATATGGCAGCCGAGGATTTTGCCTTCATAATCCGCGATGAATTTCACGAAGCCGTCATGCTCTCCGAGCGCCTCGCCCATGCCGGTGTCCTTGTACATGTATTTCCCGACAAGGTAATCCTCGCCCTTCACTTTCAGCTCCTGCTCGGTAGCGCCCACACCCGCGACCTGCGGATGCGAGAACACGCCGTGGGGCATCGCCGTGTAATCCACCTTGTGGCGATGGTCCGGCGTGAGGATGGAGATTGTCACGTATTCCGCTTCGAGATTGGCGGAATGCTTGAAAAGGTATTTTCCGGCGATATCGCCGAATGCCCATACGCCCGGCACGTTGGTCTCCATGTATTCGTTCGTCTCGATGTAGCCGTGTTTGTTAATCTTGATGCCGCATTTTTCCACCTGCAATATGTCCGAATTCGGGACGCGCCCTGTCGCTATAAGGAGGTCGGTCCCTTCGAACGCAGTCCCGTCCGCGCCATAAACCACAATGCGTTTGCTGTCCTCGCCCCCTCCGCCTTTCATCTCCGCCTTCTTCACGGCGAACGACAGGCGCACAGGGTATTCCTTGGAGAACATTTCGGTGAATTTCTGCGAAATCTCCTCGTCCTCATCAGGCAGCAATTTCACGTTGCGCTGGAGAATCTGGATTGACGAACCCATGGAGCCGAAGAAATGCGCCAGTTCGCATGCGATGTAGCCGCCGCCGATAATGATGAGCTCTTTCGGGAGCCCCTCCGCTTTGAGGGCCTCGTCGCTCGTCATGTAAGGCACTTTGTCCAGTCCATCTATTGGCGGGATGGCAGGGCGGGTTCCGGCTGCGATGACGATTTTCTCCGATGTTATCTCGCCGCTTTTTACCTTGATGGTTTTGGGGCCGCTGAAAACGCCACGCTCCCGGAAAAGCGTGACGTTCTTGATTTTCCTCAGGTTGGCCTCGATGGAAGCGGCATCCGCATCCACGGTGCGGGCGCGGGCCATCACTTTCTTGAAGTCAACGGAGTATCCGGTGACATTCACTCCGAATGAACCCGCCTTCTTTAACATCTGGACGACGTCTGCGCTGTGTATCAGTATCTTGGTCGGGATGCACCCGCGGTTGAGGCATGTACCGCCCATCGGCCCTTCCTCCACTATTGCCACGCTCATGCCGCGTGCCGCCGCTGCGGCAGCTACATCCAGCCCGGAGCCTGCCCCGATGACTATAAGGTCGAATTTCTGCATGGGGGGATTTGAACGGAGAAAAATATAAGCGCTTGCGATTCCGGGAAACTTGGGTGGGCAATTCCCATAGAGGGCGGGATTGGGTTATCCGGGGTCGGCCTCGGATTCGCAATTGGCCCTCCATTCATCATCCGTTATGTACGCGCACAGCGAAGAGTTAGCGCTAATCACTGCGAGCGTATCGATGCATCTGGCCCTATCATGCGAAGTCCTGTTTTCGCAGTACTCTTTTCCAAAGATTGTTAAGCAGTCGGTATAATTACGGTCTTCCAAGGCAAAGCAGACAGACACATTGCCGGTGTTTAAGGCGATGACAGTGAGGCAGTAAGGGTCTTCTTGGCAGAGGGAAGGGTCGGAGTAATAGATAGCGTAATCGGTATGACATGTCAATTGCGGGGAATAGAAATCGTGGGGTTTAACGCTGTTGCAATCCCGGATTGCCCAATCCGGTATTTCATCGCAGACATCGGGATTTTTGAGCCTGACCGCGGCGTCTGAAACGCAATCGCTAATCCCGCACCTCTCGGTAATGCCGGCTAGGTAGTAATTGGATAGATTGCAGTTTGACAGTTCCTTGGCGACTTCCGGAGGGTAATTAGTGCAACCGAGCAATAAAGCGCAGGAAAGGGCAAGTAAAAACATGGATTTTGCCATGCCTTCTTGTTGCTGTAGCGAGAATAAAAAGCGGGCAGACCGCACAGGAATGACGCCATCAGGCCAGGAGCGCGCGAAGGAAGAACAGCGGGTCCACCAGCCGCTTATGGTTGGACGGGTTGAGAATTGCATCGCTGATCACTCCCCGCACCTCCTTGCTCCGCTTGGCCTTGCCTATCACGAGGTTCATGAGGAATTTGCTGTTAGCCATCCTCTGCATCCGGTGGTTGGTGTCTATCTCGTTCCCGATTCCGGCCCAGAGGGCTTTGGGGTAATTGGAAAGAGAGGATTCTGTGAAATCGTTATTCTTGAACGCTTCGAGTATCGCCTGGGAGGCGCATTTCCCGCTTGTGAGCGCGTTCCCGATTCCTTCTCCCGTGAAGGGGTCTATCAGGGATGCCGCGTCTCCGACAAGGACATAGCCGTCCCCGGCGAGCTTCATCCGCTTCGATGCCAACGGGAGCAGCCAGCTCTTAATCTCCGTCGCGCGTTTCGCGTTTTGGAAGCGGGGCTTGAAGACAGGGTGGTTCTCGATGATATCCTTCATGATTGCTTGCAAATTAGCCCTCTTCTTCTTCATATCAGATACGACCATGCAGAGGCCGACATTCGCCCGTTTTCCGGGAAGCGGGAATATCCAGAAATAGCCAGGGACAGCGCTGTCGACAAAATGGAGCTCTATCTTGTCTCCCATTCCTTCGACGCCCTCATAATAGCAGCGGATGCCCGCATGCTGGTGCGATTCATCGTTGTTGTAAGCGCCGAGCTTCCTCGCTGTGATGCCTCCGACACCATCCGCGCCGACTACGACCTTTGCCCGGAACTCATGCTCCTTGCCATCGAAGTTGCCCTTGACGCCCACCACCCGGCTTCCGTCGAATAAGAGGTCAGTCGCGAAGAAGCCCTCGATGGTTTTTGCCGCCAATGACTTTGCATGCTGGAACAGGACGTTGTCGAACACCTCGCGCCTGCACACGAAACCGGGCGCCTCCGAACCAGATGCCGAAGGAATGGGCGCGACCGTTCCGTTCGGGGAAGAGAACGTCACTCCGAACATGTCCTGGTGCTCGACCGACTTGAATGAATCGAGAAGCCCGAGTTCGCGGAGCACGCCCACCGAGCGCCCGCTAATGCCGTCCCCGCACACCTTCTCGCGCGGGAATTTCGCCCTATCCAGCAGGAGGACCTTCTTCCCTGCCTTTGACAGGAAAGCGGTCGCGGAAGAGCCTGACGGCCCCCCGCCTATCACTATGACATCGAATTCTTCAGCCATTGCGCATCACCGCAAAACTCGATTAATAAATCAATAGTGGTATTAGGATTTATGCTTATAATCGTTTGCGGGCTTCCGGGAAGCGGCAAGACCACCCTCGCCACCATCATCTCGAAGAAGCTCCCGGCGGCGCATGTCAGCAGCGACATAACGCGCAAGTCCATGTTCCCCGCGCCGAAATACAGCGAAGAGGAAAAAGCGGCCGTATATGGAAGGATGGCTGATGAGGTTGGCATGCTTCTTGGGCAGGGGCGGGACGTGGTGGCGGATGCGACGTTCTACCGCGCAACCGAACGCGGAAGATTCCTGGCGGTTGCCAAAGAGGCCGGCACGGAAGCGTTCATCATCATGACAACACTTTCCGAGGAAGAGACGAGGAAACGGCTTTCCCGCAGGAAGAAAGGGGGCCCCAGCGATGCGGACTTCTCGGTTTATTTCAAGGTGAAGGGGATTTTCGAGCCGGTTACGGAGAGACACCTGGTCGTGGATTCGTCGCTGAACAACCGCGATAAGGAAAGGGTCGTACGGGGGTTCGTTGGTCGTTGACATGGAAAGCGGGGACATTGCAGGGCTGGCCGGATTGGTTGGGGCGGAACTTGTTGAAACGCACATCTCGTGGGTCCTGATTGGGGAAACCGAAGTCTTCAAGATAAAGAAGCCCGTGAAATTCTCGTTCCTCGATTTCTCCACGCTTTCCCGCAGGAAGTTCTTCTGCGAGGAGGAAGTGCGCCTGAACCGCCGGCTTTCCCCGGATGTCTATCTCGGCGTAGTGCCGATATCCAAGGCAGGCGGGGCTCTCGCGTTCGGCGGCAATGGCGATGCCATCGATTATGCTGTGCGGATGAAGAAACTGGACCGCGGGAAGATGATGGATAGGCTGGTCGCTGAAGGCAAGGTCACGGCTGACGATGTCAAAGGGCTCGCCATACAGGTAGCGGCGTTCCATAAGAAAGCCGAGGTCGCCGGGGGGGAGTTCGGCTCTCCAAGCCTCGTCAACTCGCAGGTAGCCGACCTGACGAATCACCGTGGAACGATAGAGAAGGCATGCGGCCTGGGGTCATGGGTGGACGAGATAGTCACGCGCTCGGAACGGTTCATCAAGAAGAACGAAAAAGTGTTCCGGAAGAGGGTGAGCGACGGAATGGTCAGGGACTGCCACGGGGACTTGCATACGAGGAATGTCTTTTTGCAAGGCGGGAAGGAAGGCACCAGGATAACTGACTGCATCGAATTCAATAGGGATTTCCGCTGCATCGACGTGGCGAGCGATGTCGCCTTCATGGCCATGGATTTGGATTACTGCGGGCGGGAGGACCTGTCCAGTGCGTTCATCGATACATACGCATCCGAAACAGGGGACTCTGAACTCGAAACCGTCCTTCCCCTATACAAATGCTACCGGGCGAACGTGCGGGCCAAGATTGCAGCCATAGGGTGGGGGATGGGCGGCGGAAAGGAGGAGGAGCGGCAGGGGATAGACAGGTATACGCTGCTTGCCGCGAAGTACGCGAAGGGGTTGTGATATGGCTGACGATTCGATGCGAGAGCTGGGGCGGGCCTTCCTGGTCACTTTGCTTGTGCTGGTAATCCAGCTCGCGGGATGGCACTATTCGAACAGCCTCGCGCTCCTTGGCGACAGCGCCCATGTGTTCTCCGACCTGATAGCATTCGGCGCATCGCTCTCCGCCATATGGCTGGCAATGCGCTCGCCGACTGCGCGCCGGACGTTCGGGTTCCATCGCGTCGAAGTATTCGCCGCGCTCTTCAACGGCATCCTGCTGGCCCTTATGGCGGTTGTCATCGCATATGAGGCATTCCAGAGGTATGGCACCGGCTATTCGGTCAGCGGCGTCCCCATGCTGTTCACATCCCTAATCGGGCTTGCCGGCAACTTATATGTCGCATACCACCTCCAGCACGAGGAGAACCTGAACACGAGAAGCGCGTTCATGCATGCCGCAGGCGATGCCTTATCCTCGGTCGGAGTCCTCCTGGGTGCAATCATCATCATATTCACAGGCCAGTATATCGTCGATGTCGCCGTGAGCGTCCTGATTTCCGGAATCATCCTCTTCAGCGCTTACACCGTCCTGCGCGGCTCGCTTTCCATCCTCCTCGAATCGGCCCCGTACGGGGCGGAGACGCACCGGATAGAGGAATCCGTGCTTAAGGTGTCCGGCGTCCGGGGCGTCCATGACATCCACGTATGGCGCTCATGCTCGGAGTTCGTCTTTGCAATGATGCATGTCGAAGCGGACAACATCCAGCTGATTGATGCCCGCGTCATCTCGATGCAGATCGAGGAGAAGCTCCATCATGAGTTCGGCATAACGCACTCCACAATCCAATTCGAGCCTTATGGGTGCTCGTGCGAAAGCCAGAAATCATGCAAGATGCTCGAGCACAGGAAGAGCAGGAAACACCAGCATTGACGGGGGTTTCCGCGCCGGGAAAGCCGCGCATCCGCCCAAACCGAAGATTTTTATCCTTTAAGCGCATTCCCCTTAACGATTTTCATGAAAATGGATGGAGAGACAATCGGGCCAATGATTGGCGTGGCGTTCTTTGTGCTGTTTTTCGGATGCATGATAGTCTCGATGTTCGGGGACTTGATATTCCGCTTCGACTTCGCCCCGGCATCCGGAACCACGACTGGATATATCTCCTTCCAGGAAAAAAGCGGCATCTACGGCCTCGACATGGTCTGCTGGAGGGACACGGTCTACAGCGACTGCGAGGTTTTCGACCCCAAGGGGAATACATACGAGCCGGGAAGGTACCAGATGAGCTACGAGTGCTCACGGTTCGTCTGGGCGTGGGAAGCGTCGAGCGAGTGCTGGATTGTGAACGCCACGAGAATCGGCGAGATTCCGGCGAACTAGAAGAGCCTGGCGAACAGCGAGCGGAGCCTTGCCCAGAATGTCTCCGGATTTGAACCGCAAGGCGCTCCAACTATTACCTTCTGGGTGATATCGGATGAATCCCGCCTCGCGAACCTTTGGGTAATCGCGTCCTCGTCCCACATGGAATGCGCCGGCTTAGGCGTAACGTCGGTCTCCCAGCACATGTCACCGGCCTTCGGATGGGGATTCCGGTCAGGCGCGGGCTTCGATTTTCCGAGCCGTGGCAGCGTCTCGCCGCCCACCCTTTTGAGGCACTCATCCGACAGCGGCTCCGGCGCAATCTTGATTGTCCGGATTGGGAGTTTTGGACCCCTCATTGGATAATACCTCAGTGCCGGAAGTGCCGTATTCCGGTGAACACCATCGCTATCCCGTGCTCATTCGCGGCCTTGATGACATCCTCGTCGCGGATTGAGCCCCCGGGCTGGATTATCGCGGTTATGCCCTGCTTCGCGGCATATTCTATGCCGTCCCGGAACGGGAAGAATGCGTCGCTCGCCATCACGCACCCGCGCACATCCCCGCCGTAATCGCGGGATATCATGGCCGCGAGCTTCTCGGCGTCGATGCGCTTCATCTGGCCCGCGCCGATTCCGACGACGCGGTTCTCCCGCGCGAAGATGATGGCGTTCGATTTCACGTATTTCACGATTTTCCACGCGTAAAGCAGCGCCTTCATCTCTTTTTCGGTGGGCTTGCGGTTCGTGACGACCTTCGTATGCTCTAGCAATTTCACGTTAGCGTCCTGGACGAGAAGGCCGCCGAGTATCGAGCGGTATTTTCGGTAAGGCACGCGCTTCATGTTCACGCCGGGCGTTTCCATGACGCGCATGTTCTTCTTCGCCCGCAGGACGTCCAGGGCCTTGTCGTCGAAACCGGGCGCGATGATGATGTCCACGAAGCGGCTCGTGATTTCCCGGGCAAGCGGCTCGGTCACCCTGCGGTTCAGGGCCACCACGCCGCCGAATGAGGCCTCAGGGTCGACGGCTTTGGCTATCTTGAAGGCTTCTAGGATGTCCTCTGACGACGCCACGCCGCAGGGGTTGTTGTGCTTGACTATGACGCCGGTCGGCTCGTCGAATTCGCGTATGAGCTTGAATGCGGCATTGCAGTCCAGGATGTTGTTATACGATAGCTCCTTGCCCTGCAGCTGCTTCGCGTCCAGGATGGAAGGGTTCCTTGACTGCTCGTCGCGGTAGACTGTCGCGCGCTGGTGCGGGTTCTCCCCGTAGCGGAGCGTCTGCTTCATGCGGAATGTGAGGTTCAGGTATTCCGGGAACTCGTCCTGGTAGCCGAACGCCTTCCTGAAGAACTGCTCGATGAATACGTCGTAATGCGAAACGTGCTCCCATGTATCGAGGGCGAGCCGCTCCAGCATCTTATCCGAGAGCCACCCGCCCGACTTCTTCATTTCCTCGACAAGGTTGTGGTAGCGGGAAGGCCGGCAGACTACGGCGACATGGCGGTAGTTCTTCGCCGCGGCTCGCAGCAATGTCGGGCCGCCGATGTCGATGTTCTCGACGATTTCCTTCATCGGGGGGTTCTTGCGGACAGTGTCTTCGAACGGATAAAGGTTGACCACGACGAGGTCGATTAATTTGATGCCGTGCTTCTTCACTTCGCCCATGTGCTTCTTGTTGTTGCGGTCTGCGAGGATGGCGCCGTGGATTTTCGGGTGCAGCGTCTTCACGCGGCCGTCCATCATCTCGGGAGTGCCTGTGAAGTCGGAGACCTCTATGACCTTGATGCCTTCGGCGCTAAGGTGCTTGGCAGTGCCCCCGCTGGAAATGATTTCGACCCCGATTTCCTGGAGGAATCTGCAGAGTTCCACGACGCCGGATTTGTCATACACACTTACCAGTGCCCTACGGACTTTCATGAAGATGCCTCCACCTGAAACTACCGCGTGTTATAACTTTAGAACCAGTTAATAGATATACGCTGGCGGATTAAAAAGGTTATCCCAATCAGAAAAAAGCATATGAAAATCGTGTATCCGGAAATCGGGATATGCGGGCTTTCCTGCAGGCTTTGCCCGAATTATCATATGGACACGAAAAGCCGGTGCCTGGGATGCAAAAGCGAGGGCAGGATGATCGCCGGCTGCCCGTTCATCACATGCGCGATAAAGAGAAAAGGGGTCGAATTCTGCTGGGACTGCGAGGAAAGCAGGACTTGCGAAAAATGGAAGAGGCACCGGGAAGCCGGAAAAATATGCGATTCGTTCAAGTGCTACCAGTTGCTCGAGGATGACATCGCCTTCATCCAGAAAAATGGGGTGGCTGAATTTGAGAAGGTGCAAAAAGCGAGAGAGCAGTTGCTAAGAGAGATGCTGCGGGAATTCAATGAAGGGCGCTCGAAAAGCTATTATTGCATCGCATCAACAGTCCTTGGGATGGGGGAATTGAAGGCTGCCCTTGCCAAGGCGAAAAAAAGCCCTGGGGGGGTTGGAATCAAAGAGAAAGCCAGGCTGCTCCATTCTATTCTGGACGAAATCGCCAAAGAGAAAAAATATTGCCTGAAGTTGAGAAAAACCAGGTGATGCCTACTTTTCAGAACGCCCCAGTGCGGCTTTTATCTTTCCGAGGACTCCGTCAGGAGCCCCGAATTCGCCCAAATGCTGATGCCCCCGTTTCCCCTTCCCGTGGAAATCCGAGCCCCCGGATTCGAGGAGGCCGCATTTGCCTGCCAGGGCAGACGCCTTCCCTTTCAACGCATCATTTTCATCGTAAGTGATGGGCACGCCGGGGCGGTTGGCGACATAATCATAATAGACCTCGATTCCGTTGCCGCCGAGCTTTTTGAAGTCCTTGGCCAGCTTTTCGGAATCATACGGATAGATGAAGGGGTGGCAGAGGAAACTGAGCCCGCCCGCCGAATGGATCAAATCGATGGCCTCGCCCAGGCCGAACCCGGACTCCCTGCCGATGCACGCCGGCCGGCCCCGTGCCAAGAGCTTGTTGAAGGCGTCGGCCATCTTCGGGAATTCTGCGGGGTACTTCTCCATGAGGACCATCGCGATATGCGGCCTTCCGACGACGCCCTGGGACTTGGCCTTGACCTCTTCGTAAGTGATAGAATAGCCCAGTTCGTTCAGCTTCGCGACCGTCGCTTTCTTCTGCTCCTCGCGGCCAAGCGAATTGAGTTTCGAGTTGAGGGCGGCGTGCTCAGGGTTGATGTACAGGCCGATAATATGGATATCCTCGTAGCCGAGGGTATGGTCGAAGACGGACAGCTCGATTCCGGGTATGACTTCCAAGGGCTCATGCCCGGTGATTTTTCTCGCGCTCTGCACGTTGTCATGGTCGGTCACGGCGAGCGCTTTCAGGCCGGCCCGCTCCGCTTCTGCCACAAGCTCCTCGAAACCAAGCGAGCCGTCGGAAGCGGTGGTATGGGCGTGGAGGTCTATCACGAATGGCTTTCCCCCGCAACGTAATTTAACCTATACGGCGAGTGTATCGCATGGAGCGGTACTGGCGGATGACTGCGAACGAGGCTGTCGCGTCCCTTGGCGGGGGAGTGGCGGGCCTTTCGTCAAAGGAAGCCAGGGCGCGGTTGGAGAAATACGGGCTAAACGAGATTGAGAAGGCTGACCGGAAGACGCCGCTCCGGATTTTCATCTCCCAGTTCCAGAATCCGCTGATATACATCCTTATCGCAGCCACGGCAATCGCTGCGGTCATGGGCGATGTGACTGAGGCGGCCATCATCCTCGCCATCCTCATCGTGAACGCGGTACTGGGCTTTATCCAGGAATACCGCTCCGAAAAAGCCCTGGAAGAGCTCCGAAAATACGTCTCCTTGATTGGCCACGTGATTCGCGACGGCGAGACGCTGGAAATCAAGGTGAGCGAACTGGTGCCGGGGGACATAATACTGGTCTCAATCGGGGATATCGTCCCGGCGGATGCCCGCATCATCGAAGCCCACAGCCTTGAGACGAACGAGTCCGTCCTTACCGGCGAATCGAACCCAGTCGAGAAAAACACCGATGTTGTCGGGATAGACGAGCCGGCGCCGCACGAGCTTTCGAACACGCTTTTCATGGGTTCGGTCGTTACCTCAGGCTCAGCCAAGGCGGTCGTCATCGGGACCGCGCGTGAGACTTTTCTTGGAAAAAGCGCGAAGGCCCTCAAAGAGGCAGAGGATAGCACGGATTTCGAGAAAAGCATACGCTCATTCGGCGCGATGCTTGTGCGCGTCGTGCTGATAATGACCGCATTCGTGTTCATCGTGAACGGTTTCCTCGGCCATGGGCTCCTCGAAGCCCTGCTTTTCGCCCTCGCCATAGCAGTCGGCATAACCCCGGAGCTGCTCCCGGTCATCATTACGATAGGATTGTCGCGGGGCGCGATGCGGCTGGTCCAGAAGCATGTCGTAGTCAAGCGCCTCCAGGCGATTGAGGATTTGGGCAATATAGACATCCTCTGCGCTGACAAGACAGGCACGCTTACCGAGAACATGGTGACGCTGATACGATATCTCAATCCGCAGGGGGAGGAGGACGAGCGCATCCTGGCTTACTCGCTCCTGTGCAATTCAGCCGTGATACAGCACGGGCATGTGCGCGGCAACACGATAGATTCCGCGATATGGACATACGCATTGACGAAATTCGACGTCGCGAAGACGAAGGCATATGCGAAAATCGACGAGGTCCCGTTCGATTACACGCGGAAGCGCATGAGCGTCGTCGTGATGGGCGCCGAGGGGCGGATAATAATAACCAAGGGCGCCCCGGAGACGGTTTTCCCAGCCTGCTCAAAGGTCCTCGAGAAAGGGACCGAGATATCCATTTCGACGCGCATAAAGAAGCTCATATCTATGGCCGAAGGGTTCGGTTCGGACGGATACCGTGTCGTGGCTGTGGCATACAGGAAGGTGACGTTGAAGAAGGAGTATTCGGTGAAAGATGAGGAAGGCCTGATATTCCTCGGATTCCTCATCCTGATGGACCCGCCGAAAAAGGACACGACGCCGGCCCTGGAGCGGTTCCGGAAGCTGGGGGTCGAGATTTACGTCCTGACCGGGGACGGGCCGCTGGTGACCGAGAAGGTCTGCAAACAGGTCGGAGTCCTGAATAAATCCGGGCTAATCCTCCAGGGCAAGGACATCGCGCGCATGGAACGCGATGAGCTGAAGGCGGCAGTAGAGACGCACAACATATTCGCGCGCGTGACGCCAAATGACAAGATTGCGATTGTTTCGGCGCTCCGCGCGAACGGGCACATCGTGGGGTTCATAGGAGACGGCGTGAACGACGCGCCAGCCCTCAAGGCCGCGGATGTCGGCATATCGGTCAACAACGGAACGGACATCGCCAAGGAAGCGGCTGATGTCGTCCTTATGCGCAAGAACCTGAACGCGGTCGCGAACGGCATATCCGAAGGGCGGAGGACTTTCGCGAACATCATCAAATACATCGATTCCACGATAAGCGCGAATTTCGGCAACATGTTCACGCTCACGATTGCCTCCCTGTTCCTGCCGTTCATACCGCTTCTCCCTTCCCAGATACTGCTGAACAACCTGGTCTCGGATGTCCCGATGCTCACGATTTCAACCGACAACGTGGACAAGGACGAATTGAAAAAGCCCCGCAGGTGGGATGTCGGGCGAATCACCAGGTTCATGGTGTTTTTCGGGCTGATTAGCTCGGTTTTTGACATCCTGACGATGGTATTGGTTTTCTTCTACTTCGGCGCCGATGCGCCGCTGTTCCGGACGGTCTGGTTCCTTGAATCCGTCCTATCCGAGATATTCGTCGTGTTCTCGGTGAGGACAGCCAAGCCGCTTTACCGCTCGCTGCCGAGCATGCTGCTGATAAACACATCGATACTGGCAACCATTGCCGCAATCGGCGTGATATACACCCCCTTGGCGCCGTATTTCGAATTCGCCCCGCTAAGTGCGGAAATCGTCATGATTGTGCTTGTGATTGTAGCACTGTACGTGGGCGTTGTCGAGGTCGCGAAGGGGGTTTTCCTCATGGCAGAGGCGCGGAGGAAGCCTGCTGCGGGCGTGGCGGCGAAATCCTGAATGCGCGCATTCCGCGAACGAATGTTTTATAAAAAGTAGCGAGACTTATGGTAGCCTCATTATCAGCCTTGATAGTGTAGTGGTCCAGCATACGAGACTGTCATTGCGCTTTTTAGGAAAAAGCGCCCAAAAACTGGGATGCTAGGCGCAACGGAACTCTCGCGACCCGGGTTCGAATCCCGGTCAAGGCGAATTTTCATCATTTTTTCTCATTCAACCTCAGTTTACCTCATGAGAATTCGCCTGTTTTGGCCGAAGGCCAAAGACAAGGCGTTTTTGTTCACTAGCCCCACCTGCGGGTTCGGCGTGAACAACTTCACGGATAAAAACGCCTGCCTTGAACGGAACGCCGGTTTTAGATAATACCTTTTTCCCAACGCTATCTCTTAATGCAGAAAAAGCGATTTGGAGTAAAATTAATAATAGGGGGTAGATATCATAATAACCAGGAATGCTAAGGGGTGCAACTAATGGTCGTACGGCAAAAAGAATTGGAAGGTTCGAAAGGCCATGTCTTCACTGGAATCTACACCGAATCCGAGCGAAGGGTCGACCGTGCGCTCACTACCCTGCTCCAGAATGCCGGATATTCCAGAAGAGAAGCCGAATACCTCGTTTTCACATCGCATGATTTGGCGACGTTATCCAGAGATTCTCAAAGTTCCGCCGACCCGCAAACATTTAGGCATAACGCCACGGCAATCAGCGCCTTCAGGGAGAAATTCCTGCAACCTGGAACGTTCGGAGAATACCGCCAGGAGCTTCTTAACAACCTTGATGGGGAGATGGAACGATTGCGGCATTCGTTACTGCCACCGCATGAAACATGGCCACTAAGGGCTGTGCCTAGGCGTACGGACAGGTAAGCGGGACTGCAAGAACAAAAAGGTAATTCCAAAAAAGTTAGTACTTCTAAAAACCGAGCGCGATTTTAAGCTGTTGCCTGACATCGCCGTCCTCGTGGATGGTGGCGTCGTATAGATGGAATGCCCCAGTCAGCTTCTCCAGCGTGTTCTTTTCCCTCGGAACAAGCAGCACGCCCCTTGCGCATGAGAGCATCTCAAACGCATCGAGAAGGTCGTTGGTCAAAACCGCAGTCCTCGCCGAAACAAGTGTGCGCCCGGACTCCGCCAATATGCGCGAGGCCGCAGTCATCTTGGTCACAACCTCGGTGCCCAGGTAGATGCCGTCGAACACGCCTATCATCCTTGAGAACCCTGCAAACGTGCCGTTCATCGGCCGCTCTATGCTCCCGACGCCGAAACCGAATCCGTAGCGGGTGGCGAGCCATCGGGCTGCCGCATCGGACGAGCGCGTGGCGAGGACAATCGTGATTCCATGGCGGGCCGATAACGCCTGAATCGATTCAATCAGGTCCAGCCTAAGGCCATTGTCCCGTTCCTGCCCTTCCATGAGGCTGACCCAGTCCGAGTGCCGGAACCCCCGATTGTAGAGTACGCCGAAGACCTCGCCGTTTATCGACTCGAGCGGAATCCTGCCGAGGATGGCTTTCCGTATTATGGAGTGGAAAATCTTCCCGGCCTCCGCCTTTCCGCAGAGCGCCTCAAGTGCCAGTTTCGGCGAGTCCTCGAGGGTTATTGTGCGGTCCACATCCACGATTAGGGTTTCGATTTGAGGCGGCGCGACGAAGCGGGCAGCCGTGCGCCTTCCAGCGAAGCGGGCGCTTGACATAACAGCTGAGAGGACGGGATTTCCGGTTGTCTTCATAACAATCAGCTTATCCTGGAATAGAGTTTCTTCTGGCCAAGCTTATCCCCAGCGCAGATGCAGGCTTCGGATTCGGTCACTTCGATAAAAACGCGCATCTTGCCAGACTGCACCATGGCGCGCATGGCGACCGGGAAAGGGATGTGCGAGAACATGGGCCCGTATTCCACGAGAAAGCGGCCTCTTTCATGCACGCCGATTCGCTGGCCGTTCGCGGATATGTTGCCGGATGCGTCGATGGAAAGCGTGCCCCTCGCCGATTCCGGAAGCACGGAACGCATGCGCTCCACAAGCATCGCCGACATTCCCCCGGGACGGACCATCACGCCCTCGGCAGCAGGCGCACGAGCGGCTGTTGCAGGCCTGGCGCTTCCCGGGACTGGGGGCGGTTTCTGGCGTGGTCCGTGTTCCATGTTATAACCAATGGTTAGGTGTATTTATAAATAATCACCCGAAAACGCGGCACTGCCAAGGTTTTTAAACAGTTTTATACATTATATATAACAGAGAAAGGCGAGGGTGGAGGGGTAAGGCTATGAGCGGTGTTCTCGATCGTCTGCTTGGGAATAAGAATCAAGGCCATGCCAAATCGTACTTCATCGGATTGGAAAGGGGCAGGCTCTGGGCCGAAGACCGCGCGGACTACTTCGAATTGAGGGAATGGAGCGAGATGCAGGCCCACGAATTCGACGACCTCGTCCTGCCGCACGACGAATCCAGGCATTTCCACATCATCCGAGCCGAGACTCCTGTCGAATGGGAAGCGTACCTAAAGGGCTGGATAGACGGCGTGAAGGAAATCCGGGAGAAATTCTGATTTTTCGCAATCTTTATAAATAAAAAACGCGCAATAACGAATCGAGCTTCTATGTCAGATTTAGGAGACAAGATTCTTCGGAACCAGGATAACAGCGAAACCAAGTCTTACATCGTAGGCCTTGAACGCGGGCGGGTGTGGGCCGAGGACTACGCGGACTATTTCACGATGAGGGAGTACAGCGAGCTCAATATCGAGGAGCTCCTTCATTTCGACCTTCCGAATGATGAGGATAGGCATTTCCGGCTGCTTTCGACAGAAAGCCCGCTTGAACTGCGGGCGTATCTTCGCGGATGGGTCGCAGGCGTGCGGGAAGTCGTGAAGAAATACTAGTTATTTAAATTTTCTACAGTCAATTCCAATCTAGGGAGGTAATGACATGAGAAATGCAATCATACTGTTATTGGCAGCCGCCCTCATATTCGGCTGCACCGGCGGGACGCAGGGCGGGACCCCCGGCACAAACGTCCCGCAGATTCCGGGAACCGGAGGGACGCCGCCTGCCGAGGCGTGCACGCCCTCATATTCGTTCTCCGAACTGCAGGCAGGAACGCTCTCCGAGACCGCCAAGGTGGTGGCCACGGTGACCTGCGCAGACGGCAAGACGCTGTCACTGAATGTCGACGGGGCTGAAGCCGCATCCGTAAGCGTTAACGGGAATGCGACGCAGCCGCTGAACATCGAGTTCTACCCGAAGAAGGTCGGGACGCTCAAAGTCACGATAGAAAGCGGCGGTGAAACGCTATATTCTCGCGACTGGAGCGTGAATTCGCTCGGCAGCGAGGACATTTCCGGCCTTGATTACGACGGCGCATCGTTCAAGGAATGGCGCGCGATGGCAATGGATGTCCAGAACCCCATATCCCCTGACCGGGTTAAGGTGTATATGAAGAGGATTGCCGCCAAGTCGCAGAAAGGCACCGAGATAGTCGTTGACATCCGGAAGGATGACAGCGGGAATCCCGGCGACATCGTCGCATCGGTCAATAGGCCGATAAATGCGACAACCATGACCGACAACTGGATTAACTTCGACTTCGACACCCCGCCCGCGCTATCGGCCGGCAAATACTGGGTGGTCGTGCGCATCGAGCAGAGCGAGAACGTGAACCTTGTGAGCGATGTCGTGAACGTCCACTATGTCGGGGACAGATTGGCCGACCCGAACACTTACACGAGGCAGATGCTCCTGGAAGTGGACATGGTAAACGGGGTAGCGTCAGAGACGAGCTGGCAGCCGCTGTCATACGACCGCACCTACAGCATCGTGCTGACGAAGAAGTAGTCTTTCCTTTATTTTTTCCTTTATTTCCCTTCTATTTTTTTCGCGAGCGTCTTCAGATGCTCGAATCTCCTGTGCATGTCATTTTCCAGCTCATCGAGCGCGTTCGAGAGCGAGGAGCCGCGGAGATAGTAGCTCCTCCCGTCCTTCACCACCAGGCCTGAGCGCTGGAAGAGATTTAGATGGTAAATGACTGCGGCCTGGCTCATCTCCCCCAGGGACATGATATCCCGCGAGGAGAGTCCCTCGGGACCGGACTTGACCAGGGCGCGGAATACAAGGAGCCCGACTTCGTCCCGCTCGTCGCCAAGGCCGAGGCATTGGTACATATAATCGATATCTGCGTTGATGTCGTCTTCCGGAGGCGTGACGGATACGAACCGGATGACTATCTGACGATAGTAACGCCTCTGTACCATGATTTATTATCTGCCCTAAATATTTAAAAATGTTTCGTAATATTAAACAAATTGTTAAAATTTTAAACATCCAAGAAAGGGTGGTCATCATAACGGAACACAAGGAAACTGCCAAAGAGCTCGCAGGTGAGAAGCATGCCGAACTGCCCAAAGCGGAAGAGAGGAAGCAGATTGGGCACGCCGAGGGGAAGAAGCTCCCGGACCCGAATAGGGTGAAGGAACTCGAAGAGAAATTGGCCAGGCTTCAGGCCGAGTTCGAGAACTACAAGAAGAGGGCCGCCCGCGAGAACGAGATGCTCCGCGAGAAAGCGGCTGCTGATGCGATGCTGAAGCTGCTCCCGGTTGTCGATGATTTCGACATGGCTATTGCGCACATGGACAAATCAGCGCACAAGGAGTTCCGCCATGGAATCGAGCTGATATACGTGAAGCTTCTGGATACGCTTAAGCGGGAGGGCGTAGAGGAGATGAAATGCCTGGGACAAAGTTTCGACCCGTACAAGCACGACGCATTGCGGGCTACTGTTGGCGAGGAAGGCAGGATAGTCGAGATAATACAGAAGGGGTACACGCTCAGGGGGAATGTCCTCCGGCATGCCAAGGTTGCCGTCGGAAAGGGAAAGGAGGCGAAAGAAGATGGAAAGCAGGGATGAAAAACTGAAAGAAGGGGAGAAAGGGATACGGACGGGCAGGTTAGTGATGCTTAATGGCAGGGGCCGCAACGCGGTGCCCGTCGGGATAGCGGCGTGATTGCCGCGATTCCGGATAATGATTATGTTGAGGTGGTATGGATGGGTAAGATAATTGGCATTGATTTGGGAACGAGCAACAGCGCGGCGGCTTTCCTCGAAGGGGGCAGGCCGAAAATCATCCCGAGCGGGGAAGGCATAACGCAATACGGGAAGGCGTTCCCGAGCTACGTTGCGTTCACGCGGGACGGGCAGAGGATTATCGGAGAGCCTGCAAGACGGCAGGCAGTCACCAACCCGGAGGGGACGCTCACGGCCTTCAAGAGGAAGATGGGCACGGATTACAAGTACGAGATTCTCGGCAAGCAGTACCGCCCGCAGGAGCTCTCGGCCATCCTTTTGCAGAAGATAAAGAAGGACGCGGAGGAGTTCCTCGGCGAGACTGTGGACAAGGCCGTCATCACCGTCCCTGCATATTTCAACGACAACCAGAGGCAGGCCACCAAGGATGCGGGCTCGATTGCCGGGCTCGAAGTCGTGCGCCTCGTGAATGAGCCAACGGCGGCATGCCTGGCTTACGGCCTCGACAAGGCTAATAAGGACATGAAAATCCTGGTCTTCGACTTGGGCGGAGGAACGCTCGATGTCACCATCATGGACTTCGGAGGCGGCGTCTTCGAGGTAAAATCCACGAGCGGCGATACGCAATTGGGCGGGACGGACATGGACCGCATCATCGCGGAATACCTGACCGACCAGTTCCGCAAAGAGAGCGGCGTGGAGATTACAAAGGACAGGCAGGCCCAGCAGAGGATTCTCGAAGCCGCGGAGAAGGCGAAAATCGAGCTATCGACGACCCTGGAGAGCGAAGTCAACCTGCCGTTTCTGGCCTCAGTAGCCAACCAGCCGAAGCATTTCGTCCACAAATTGACGAGGGCTAAACTGGAAGACCTGATTAGGCCAGTGATTGAGCGGTGCCGCGGTCCCGTGGAGCAGGCCATGAGGGATGCGAAACTGGGACAGAACGACATCGAGAAGATAATCATGGTCGGCGGCCCGACACGGATGCCGATTGTCCAGAAATTTGTCGAGGACACGATTGGCAAGAAGGTCGAGCGCGGAATAGACCCGATGGAATGCGTGGCTATGGGCGCGGCCGTCCAGGGCGGCGTGATGTCGGGCGAAGTGAAGGACATTTTGCTTCTGGATGTGACGCCCCTCTCACTTGGGCTTGAGACGCTCGGCGGCGTGATGACTAAACTCATCGAACGGAACACGACCATCCCGACGAAGAAGAGCCAGATATTCTCGACAGCGAGCGACATGCAGACCGCGGTCGACATACACATCCTCCAGGGCGAGAGGCCGATGGCAAAAGATAATATCGAGCTTGGCAAGTTCACCCTGGTAGGCATCCCTCCGGCCATGCGCGGCGTGCCCCAAGTGGAGGTGACTTTCGACATCGACGCGAACGGCATACTGCATGTGGGCGCGAAGGATTCGGCGAGCGGGAAGGAGCAGACCATGCGCGTGACCGCGCCGCTCAAGATGCAGGATGGCGAAATCAAGTCCAAGATGGCTGAAGCCGAGAAGTATTCGGATGCGGACAAGGCCGCGTATGAACTCGCGACAGCCAGGAACGAAGCCGAGAGCATGGTCTATGTCGCCAAGAAGACAATCGACGAGTTCAAGGAGAAAATCAGCAAGGAGCAGTACGACAAGATCGCGGAAGCGCAGAAAAAGCTCGAAACCGGCATGGCCGGGACGGACGCCGGCCGCATCCGTGCAAGCACGGAAGCCCTCAAGAAAGCCCTTGAAGAGGCCGGCGGCTCGATGTACCAGCAGCAGGGCGGAAATCCTGGCGCAGGCGGCCCAGGGATGGGCGGAGGCGCAGGACCAGGAGCCGGAAACGAAGGGGCCCAAAACCCCGGAGGGAACTCCGGGGGCGGCTCCGGAGCGGGCTACGAGCGCGTGAAGAAGGGCAAGAAGAAAGGCGGTTCCGGCGGCGAGGACGTCGTCGAGGGCGAGTACGAAAAGGTGGACGACAAAAAATAATTTTTTGTCGGTATTGAAGCAAGGCTTCAATGTGATGACAAAAAATGAGATTTTTGTCAGAATTGAAGCGAAGCTTCAACGGGATGACCATAAAAAGTGAGCGCATCTAATGGCAGGCAGGCAACTGGTGATTCAGGCGAAAGACTACCACAGGGTTCTCGGAATCCGGAAAGGGGCGAGCAGGAAGGAGATACAGGAGGCCTACCGCCGCCTCGCACTCGCCTACCACCCCGACAAGAACAAGGATGCCGGAGCCGAGGAACGCTTCAAGGAAATAAACGAGGCGTACGCTATCCTTAGCGGCAAGGAAAAGCCCCAGCCTGAAACGAAGATGCAGCAGCGCATGGGCGAAGAGGAGGCATGGGCGTCCCGGGTGGTGTGGGTCTGGAAGAACATAGAGGAAGAAAGGCACAATAACATGTACCGCTAGGATTGTGCCCCAAGGATATCCATAAGGCGAGGCAATGGCACAGAAACGCGATTACTACGAAGTGCTCGGCGTGCAGAAGGGCGCGGGCATGGACGAAATCAAGCAGGCGTACCGGAAGCTCGCTCTCCAATTCCACCCTGACCGAAACAAGGACAAGGGGGCTGAGGAGAGGTTCAAGGAGATATCTGAAGCATACGCTGTCCTTAGCGACGAGAAGAAAAGGGCCCAGTACGACCAGTACGGCCATGCGGGATTCGACTCGATGTACAGCCGGGAGGACATATTCCGGAACGCGGATTTTTCTGATTTCGAGGACCTTTTCGAGGGCTTCGGATTCGGCGGCGACCCGTTTGGCGGGATGTTCGGCTCGATGTTCGGAATCGGCGGAATGGGGCGCGGCCGCGGTGGGAGGCGCAAGGAATACGGCGCTAGCCTGGAGACGGCAGTTGAAATCACGCTCGAAGAGGCGGCAAAAGGCCTCAAGAAGGACATCACGTACAACCGCACGAAAGCATGCGCAAAATGCAAAGGAAGCGGAAGCGAGCCCGGGAGCGCAAGGAAGACATGCAGCTCGTGCGGCGGCAGGGGGCAGGTCCAGCAGACAAGGCGGGCGGGCCCGATGGCATTCTATACTGTAACTACATGCGGGAAATGCAGGGGAGAAGGCGAAGTGGTCGAGAACCCCTGCACAAGCTGCAACGGGACGGGAAAGGTCAGCGAGCATGAGCATATCAAGGTCAGCATTCCCGAAGGCGTGCAGAGCGGAATGCGCCTGCGGCTCGATGACCTTGGGGAATTCGGCATAGACGGCCCCGGCGACCTGTTCGTCAGGATATATGTCAGAAAGCACCAGGTGTTCGAAAGGCAGGAAGACGACCTCGCGCTTGAAGTCCCCCTTTCATTCGCAAGGGCGGCACTCGGGGGCGAGATGGAAGTGCCGACCTTATTTGGCAAGGCCAGGCTCCACATCCCGCCGGGCACCCAGTCTCATACGGTATTCAGGCTGAAGGGGGAGGGCATGCCCAGGCTTGGAAGGAGCGGGAAGGGGGACGAGCTGGTGCGCGTGGTCATCGAGGTCCCGAAGAAGCTGGGCAAGAGGCAGAAGGAGCTTCTTGAAGAATTGGAAAATGAGGAAAAGGAGAAAAAGAAGGGCCTTTTCGGCATGTTCTAGCCGGGCCCGCTTATTTTAGGAAATTCACGATGGCAGTCGTTAGCGACGGGCTTTCATCTTCAGTCGCAGCGAACAGGTCTGTCCCATGCTCCGAGCCGGAGTATGTTTTCACCTGGGTGTGGGTGCTGCCCCGGATGGAGACCATCTGGCTGGCAGTCTGGGCCGAGTATGAGTCGCCGGAAGCGGACACGGCCAGGATATCGTGGATGTATGTTTCCAGCGGGCGCGAGATGCTGACATCCTGGTATTCCATGCCGGGCGAAATCATGACGAGCTTCGTGATTTTATTGTCCTGGGCGGCTGCCAGAAGGCCAGCGGTCGAGCCCATGCTGGAGCCGACCACGTAGTATTCGGCGATATTCGGGTACAGGGGGTCGACGGCCTCCTTCACGTCAATTACATCGGTCTTCATGTCCTTGTAGGCGGCGGTGTCGAAACTCTGGTAAGTGCCGAGGTTCGTGCTCTTGCCGTGCCCGCGCATATCGAGCGCGAGGACTATGGCGTCCGGGAACTGGTTGTGCAGCGTCTCGATGAAGCTTACGGGATAGGCATCCCGCGTCTGGCCGAGGCCGTGGAGGAGGAGTATGCATTTCGTCGGCGCCTTGCTCTGGCTGTCGTAGAGCGTGCCATACACCTTCCATGCTCCGGATGAATAGGAAATCTCCTGCGTTTTCAGGCTTGTCTGCTGGGTTCCGGTGGCCTGCCCGGATTGATTAGCGGTCTGGTTCTGCGTCCCGGTTACTGCCGGAGGGGCCTGGTCCTGCGTTGATGCGCCGGTTTGGCCGGAGGTTCCCTGCTGTGACGATGTGGAGCCGGAGCCGGTGTCTTGGCCCGGGGATGACGCAGCGCCCTGCCCTGATGGACTTTGGGAGCTGCCGCCAGGCGCCGTCTGCGACCCGCCAGGAAGCTGCACGCACCCCACCAATACTATCAAAACCAGCAAAACCGGTATAAGCATTTTCATAATCTGCACCTAGTACAGGTTGAATTGGGGTGTTCCGGTTTATAAAGTTCTTGGCGATGGGGAAAAAGGTGGGCAGCAGGCGGCCAAGGATTCACCTGCGGCCAAATTTAGAAAACGGGAAAAAAATGGAAAAATTGGCGCTCAGCGCCTCTTTTTCTTCTTGGCCGGTTTTGCCTTCTTTGTTTTCTTCGCCGGCTTGGGCTTGGATTTCTTCTTTTGCACAGGCACGGGCTCGCAGCAGCACGGGCATGGGCATTCCACCCCGGACTTCGCCTCGGGTTCGGCATCGGATACTGTTTCGACGCTCACCGTCAGGGATTCCAGCGACTCGGAAAGGTCTTCAAGGGCCATCGCCATCCGGTCAAGCCAGCTTGCTACAAGCTTGACATCCGCGGTATCGCCGTTCTGGAACATCTCCTGCCTCAATGTGCGCATCTCGTCTTTGAACTCTTCAACGGTTTTTGCCATTCCATCACCTACGGGATTAAACCGTTCCTGCTTTATAAGCTTTTTCCGGAAAGGCAGGCTTCGACGGATAGGAATTTATTTTGGAACGAGCCAGTCGGATTCCAGGGCTTGCCGGGCGCCTATCCCGGTGTACATCTGGTCGGTCACATCTATGACGGTTTTCTCTAAGTCGGCATCAGATGTGACCGGTTCTACCCGAAAACCGGCTTCTTTCATGTCTTTGGAGGTAGGTGTCTCGGGACCGATGCGGAGAAGAGCGACAAAGTGCCTTGAAAGCGTCTGCATAATCCGGGTTTTATCCCTGGCCCAGTTATCAATCGCGCCATCCGAAATCAATATGACGACCGAGGGTTCCTTGCTCCCGAGCTGCTTCTCCAGTTCATCCGCATCAAGCGTAGTGCCGCCGAAAAGCGGCTTTGCCATGGCGGTCCGGCCGGCAGAGCCCTGCGCGTAATCCTGCCAGCCGGTGCTTGTCGTCGAACTCGAGAATATGATGACATTCATCCTGATGAACGGCAGGATGCCGTTTGAGTGCAGCGAGTTCCGTATGCCATGGGCGCTTTTCAGGGCGTAATGATAGCTGCTCCGGTCGCCCCAGGCCGCATTCCCTTTCTGGGAGGTTATTTCGGTGCTTCCCCCGCCGCTCTGCATGGAGCCGGAGCTGTCGATAATCAGGCAGACGTCCGGGTGGGATACGAGCTTGTCCACGACGGGCGCATTCACGTCCAAAACGTCTGAATATGCCTCCAGCCCCCGCGTCCCGTCCGCGTTTATGCGGATGCCGCTCACCATCTCCGGGTCGTCGCGCTCGGGGTCGAATTCCTTTGCGCCGAATGGAATCGCCGGGAACGTCATTCCGTGGCAGCGGCTGGATGATTTTATCGGCACGGGTTTTGCGACCATCTGGTAATAGATGTCGATTGCCTCGTCCGGGTCCATGAATTTGGGGAGCCCTTTGCCTGCCTTGAGGGTCGCTTCGACCGCCTTGCGCATGCCCTCGTCAGTCTGCGCCTCCTTGTCGAACGGGTTCTCGCCTGCGCTTGTCCCGGGCTCATCGACCTTGTCGGATTTATTAGAGCCGCCGGACGGTTTTCCGGACTGCTCGTGGAATTTGCCCATATGCTTGCCGGGGGTGTCGCCCTCGTCCCCCGCTCCTTCAGCTTCATCTTCGGCATCATTCTTGCTTCCCTGGCCCCCCTGGCCGGGTTCGCCATCTTGGGAATCCTTGCCCTCAGCACTATCATTGGCGCCTTTGCCCTCATCCTTGCCTTTTTCGCCTTTCCCGTCCTTCCCGCGTTTCTTCTGGATATCGCGCCACTTGTCCCACAGGCTTTTCTTGCCTGCATCCGGCTTGGTGCTGGTTCCGGGTTTCGGTATTCCTGCCCCGGGTTTCCCGGATTGGCCAGTTTGGCCGTCTTCGCCTTCACCTTCCTGCTTGTCGCCTTCGTCCCCTTCCTTGCCACCCTGAGGCTGCTTACCGGTTTCGGGTTTCGGGGTTTCTGCCCCAGGTTTTGGGTTTTGGGCACTGCCTTGCTGGCCGCCCGGGGCCGGGCTGGGGTCCCCTTCCTTATGCTTAATCATCTTCCCGAAAGTCCGGACAAAAAGCCTGGCGAGGGCTTCCCACTTGTCGGTGTCGTTTAGGACATCCATCTTCTGCTGGAACGTTTTTTCCCGGATGCCGCTCGGCGTGCGTTCGAGCAGGCCGGCGCTATAGGCGAAGGCGGCAGCGGATTTCTCGACCTGGTCCCGCGTGGCACTGTCGAGGTTCATTGCGAACTTCTTCTCGATTAATCCACGGTCGGCGTCATCGCCCCATGTTAGCAGGTTCAGCCTGATGAATGATGAGAAAAATGCACTGTCCCCCTGCGTGTAATAGAAGATAGTAAGCCCTTCGCCCTGCCCCCTCGCGCGGACATTGGCATTGTCTATCCAGTCCATGAATGCGTTTGCGGTATAAGCGATTGAGTCTTCGCTAATGATGCCGAGGGCTTGCAGTTCCACGGCGATGGCGTTTTTTATGAACGTGTAGGATTCGAAACTTATGGGACAGTATTTCGGATGGCCGAATTCATGGCGGCTGGCGTCTTCTGCCATCACGATTATCCCAGGCTCGCCCACGTTTCTTGATGCGAGGAAATCCTTGATGTAGGTGTCCGACTCGGGCCGCCACCGGGTATTGACACCGAGCTCCATCCCCCAATGCTGCATGGAGATGCAGCCTGAGACCGACGCCTGGACTCCTTGCCCTTCGTGCAATTCACGGATGCTCGTCTGCACGCCGATGAATCCGAATGGCTGTCTCAGCCGTACGGCATCCACACGCCGCCCGATTTCTTCGAGGGTTATTCTTTTTTGGGCCATAGCATCAGGCCAGGTCGATATTCAGTATCTTGGCTGTCGTTTCCGCCATCAGCTCATGGAGGGCGGGATTCGATGCCACGGCATCGAGGAGTGGAAGGCATTCCGGCGTTCCAATCACAGCACAAGCTGACAGGAAGACACAACCCAATCGGGTTGTACGCGCCAACTGGTCCCCTGCCTTTTGCGCAAGGGCGCCAAGCCGCTCCGCGCCTTCGGGCAGGCCGATTTTTCCAATGAAGCTTGCAGCTTCCTCGAAAGCGCTGTCCTCAATCAGCCTGTCCGCGAGCATCAGCAAACATGGCTCTTTTTGGCCGCCTGACAATAGCGCGGCGTCAATCAGGTCGCAGGAGTACTTGACGGCGTCATGCTCGGTAATCCGCTGGCCATTAGTGCCTATCAGTTTCTGCTGACGGTGATAAACAGCGGCAAGGCCGTCTACTGCCGCCGCAGGGTCCTTCGCATAAAGCTCGGCTACGAGTTCGGCTGTTTGCTTGTTGAGCGGCTCGATGATGCTCTTCAAGACTCCGGCTATGATTATACCCCTTTCCGAATCGGTCAGGCGTATATCGCTGCTGGGATTGCTCGTCCTTTTTGCCTGTACCGCGGAGTCTTCCGCCCGCCTATAGGCTTCTGACTCTTGTATCGAATTGATGACGGACTCCTTAATCCCAGAGTCGATTAAAGCCGCCCCGACGATTACTCCGGACATATCCGGCGTGGCGACGTGCTTCGCCAATTTCAGGGCTTTCACGCGTGCCTGGAGGTTGGGGCTCTGGAGCAGCAATTTCACCTGGGCTTTCACTACATCGGATGCGCTGGCGCTGACGACGACTTGCGGACCTTCCACCGCAGGCTCGACCCTCGCTGTTGGCGCGAGAGACGGCCGCTCTGTGACGCCGACACTAGCCCCGCCTCGCACTGCCTGCGCGAGTGGGCCGGCGGGAAAGCCGTTTCCGGTTTCGGGTTTCTGGCCTACAGCCCTCAGTGTGGGGGGGCCTGCGTTCCCTGCCGCGGGAGCCGCGGGATTTCCTAATCCTGGTCTTGGTACTTGAGCACCTGTCATATCAAACACCTACGAGTCCTTTCACGAACCTCCACGGGTTCTTGAGTTTCACGGTTCCTGCGCCGGCTGAGACGTCATCCGTGAATGGCTTTAGCATGCTTTCGGTGACCGCTTCGCCACGCTCTATCGCTCCGATGACTTTCAGAAGCGGCTCCATCCTCGAATCGAAATCCCCCTTGACTTTCGCGGCGAGCTCGCTCATGAACAGGTAGGGGTTACCGAGATGCTTCTGGAGGACATGCTGCGCATTGACGATGCCGGTGTTTCCGGCGAACGTCTTGAACACTTCGAGCACGTCTACGATATCGTCATGGACCAGGGGAAAGGGCGGGATTCCCTTTCCGGCCCGGGATTCTGCCTGGGAGGATGTATAGTCGGCCATGACGACCTGCTGGAGGGCGATGGTGAATCCGACGAGAGCTTCGCCCCACCTTTCCGAGATGCCCATGTGATAGCCGCAGCCTTCGGCGAGTTTCGCGCAGCCCTGGCAGTCTTTCGGCAGGCTCTTTTTTATCATCAATTTTGGATAGCCGCGTTTCGAGCAGTCACCAAGGCCGGTAATCAGGTATTGGGCGGTTATCGCCATGATAATGCTGGCTTCGAGCGCGCTCACCTCGCGGTGGATTTCCTTCAGTTTCTGGGAAATATCGAGCGTCTCCTTCACATGTGGCACGCGGGGGTCGTGTTTCTTCATGAGCCTAAGAAACGTATCCTGGGCCTGCGGACAGAAATCATCCATATTGAGGATAACGGGAAACCGGTCTATGAGCGCGCCATCCAGGGCGAACGTCCCGTAGTACTCGTCCCCTTCGTTTCCGGATGCTATCAGGACGGTGTATCCGTTCCCGAGCGGGTATATCACGCCGTCCAGATCGATGTACCCGTCCGCGAGCCCGAAGAGCCGGTTCTGAGTTATTCCCGGGCCGCGGGTGATTTCGTCCACGACGATACAGTTGTTGTGGATTGCATCGATGATTTCACGGAGCTCTTTAGAGCTTGATACCTCCCCCCGGAAGTATTTCCCCAGGTTAAGATGGCTAAAAAGCTCCTTCTCGTCCATTTTCGGGTGCATGCGGATATATGTTCCGACTCCGCCGAAAATCCCGTGGAGCACGTCGTGTTCAAGGGTTGTTTTCCCTTTTCCGCGTGCGCCAAGAAGAAGCATGTTCGATCGGGAGACGAGCGCGGCCCTCGCTATGGTCTCGACATAGACCGGCTGCCCTTTTATCGTCATGACTTTAGCCGTGTTCCGGTAGTTCTGGAGCGGCGACCTCGGGATTTCTTGTATCAGCTTTGTCACTCTGGCGTGAGCGAGTGGAGTTGTCATAGGAGATTGATTGTGGAGTAGTATTTTTAAGGTTATACTAAAAGGAAAAAAAGGGATATACTAGGCTTTGGCTTCCAGGAGCCTTGCGATTTCCAGGCATTCGTCCTTCCCGAGCGTGCGGGCGCGCCTTTTTAGGAGGGGGCCAAGGCGCGCAAGTTCGGATTCATCAAACATCTTCGAGTCGAGAAGGGCGTTCCGGACGGTCTTGTTCTTATGCTGGTAGAGCCAGCGTATGACGTTTTCCTGCTGCTGGCTGAGCCTTATTCCGGTAGGCTTGAGGACGATGATGGCCGAATCCACCCGCGGCATGGGCCGGAAGAGGTGGCGGAGCACTGTTCGCTCAAGCGTTATGTCGAAAGCCAGCTGCGACGTGACCGAGAGGCGCCCGTAGCTCTTGTCGCCGGGCTTGGCTGCCATCTTCTGCGCGAACTCCTTCTGCACCATGAGGACTGCGCGCTCGAATTTCATGGGCGCAAGGCGGAAGATGATGTCCGAGGAGATGTAGTAGGGGATGTTCCCGACAACGATGTCGAATGAGGGGGGGTCGGTGGCGAGGAAATCCGCCTCGATTATTTCGACAATTGTTGTGCCGTCCGCTTTGGGCGGATATTTCTTCCTTAGAAGCGCGGCAAACCTGGAATCCTTCTCGATGGCTATCAGCTTTTTCGGCTTGCAGGATAGGATGGCGTCCGTGAATCGCCCGTCGCCAGGACCGATTTCCAGGACAATCTTGTGTTCCGGGTCCGCGAGTTTCGCCTCTAATGCGAGGATATTTTTATCCTCAAGGAAACACTGGCCGAGCGATTTTCGCCTGTCAAAGGATGTGCTCATCTTTCTTTCCCTCTATAACCAGCACCGCGTCTATGAAGCCGTATGCGTAATTGGCCGCGCCGAACGACGTGAAATAATCCCCCTTTTCGAAGAAGTGCTTCGCGTCATGCGCGTAGTTCTCGGCGTATTCGGCAACTTCGGGATACTTGGCGTCCAGCTTAAGCTGCCGGAATACCGCCATTATTTTTTCCAGCTTGTCAATGTCCTTCTTCGCGCGCGTCTTTTCGTCCATTGATGACACCAATGCCTTATCTCTCAGACCTCTTTCACTATGCTTTTCAAGCTCCGCCTAGGGGTGCGCTCCGGGCTTTCAGCCGGATGCCCTATCGGGATTATGGCTACCGGCACCTCGTATTCACCTGCTTTGACGAGCCTGGAGACTTCAAGGGGGTCGAAGCCGCCGACCCAGACGGAAGCGAGGCCGAGCGCGGTTGCGGCAAGCTGTGAATATGCCGCGGCAATCGTGGCGTCCTGGATGGAGTAGAACTCGAACCCGCGCTCCTCGTATTTCGCGGCCGAGCGCTTCTGGTCGGCCGTGAACACGAGCGCGATGGAAGCCGCGGGGACGCACTCCTGGCCGTAAGCGGCAAAGCCGAGCGCGTCCAGGTTAGCCTTGTCGCGGACAAGGTATATCTTATACGCCTGGAGCCCGCCTGCCGAAGGTGCTAGCATGACAGAATCGATTATCTTCTTCACGCTCTGGGCATCCACGGCCTTATCCGTGAAAGCGCGCACAGAACGCCTTTTATCGAGCGCATCAAAGAAGTCCATGGGTAGGAATAGAGTCAAAATGATTAAAAGAGAAATATAAGTGTCAGCAGCAGTGTATTTTCCCGCTCGGAGAGCAGTACTCAAAACACCGTGGAGGGTCTTAACTTCTGAGATCGGAACGGGATCAGGTGTTGCCCCCTCCCTATGACCGCTGACAATCCTATACCGTGTTCCAAGGTATTTTTAAAGCTTGCTCATTCAACTCCTGCCATGGCAGGTCCGTTTGAGACGATATACTACTCCATACTGGATGCCGTGGGGTTCTTCCTAAAAAAACCGGCAGCCTTGATGCTGGAATTCGCCAAGGTCGCTGCAATCGGGATGATTGTCCAGGTGGCATTCATATTCCTGATGATGGGCCTGGGCATTGCGACAGGCGGGACGAGCGCCACGGATGCGGCGATGATTGCATTCGTCGCCGCGGCGGTCCTGATCGCCATTGCATTCTTCATCGCCACGACCGCGGTTTCGGCAACTGCATACTGCATCGTCGACAACATGCTGCGCCAAAAGGAGCGGGCCGGGATAATCCAGAAGGCGTTGGCGCTGCTTCCGGCCGTCGCAGGATACTGCGCAATCATGATAGGCCTCTTCGTGCTTGTTTTCGGCTTCGCATTGGGTGCCGTCCTCCTCATGGGGGGGGACGCGGTCCTCACAATAATCCCGATGTTGATTGCGCTCTGCATAATCCTCGGGGCGGTATACGCATTCCAGTTCGCCCTGCCGAAAATCGCACTTGAGGGGATGGATGCCATCGGGGCGTTGAAATCATCATATGAAATCGTCAAGAAAAACGGGTGGGTCGTGCTGCTCTTCGACATAATCCTAGTCATCGTATTGTTCGGAATCGTGCTCGTCCTGTCGCTGCCGCAGGGGGCCATCGAGGGCCAGATGGTCGCCGCAGGCACCGACGTCACGGCGGTCGCGGCCCTCCTCGTGGCTTACGTCATCTTCTCCATCATCGAAACGGTGGTAATCTCGCTGATAGCAGTCAATCTCATATACTTTTTCCTGATGAGGATAGGGGGCATCCCCGCCGTTGAAGAGGCGCCCGCAGCACCGAGCAAGAAGAGGGCGGCAAGGAGATAAGCGCCCACGGTCCCGAACTCCGGAGCTGCAACCCCGCACCGGCCAATCCAGGTGCTTTTCCGCATCTTTCGAAACAATAATAACACCTTTCTAAGAGAGTAGGTTCGATCCTATGTCAGAGCACAAGCACTGGTCGGAATGGCTCGCCGAGCGCGTAATCGCCGAGAAGTTGGAGCCGTACGTCATTACAAGCGGCATCACCACCTCGGGACCGGCCCACCTGGGAACCCTCTGCGAATTCCTTTTCCCGGATTCCATCCGGAGGCAGCTGGAAAAAAGCGGAAAGAAAGTGACGTTCTATTTCCTTGCCGACATACTCGATGCGTTCGATTCTGTGCCCCTCGCGATGGAATCGTTCAGGGAAACGCTTGCGCCGCATCTTGGAAAGCCGCTATGCGACGTGCCTGACCCGACGGGGAAGGCCGGAAGCTTCGGCGACCATTTCCTTGACGAAGTCAAGCTCCTGATGATTGGATTCGGCGTGAAGGCCACAATCATGCGCATGAACGACCTCTATTCGGAGGGGAAGTTCGACGAGTGGGCCAGGTTCTACCTGAAGAACGAGCCAGAAGCAAAACGGATTGTGGAGGAGACCAGCGGAAAGCAGGAAAAGAAAGACTGGTCACCCATAATGCCCATCTGCGCAAGCTGCGGTAGGATTGCCACGACGCGCGTTATTTCCCACGACGGCGAAAACTACGAATATGCCTGCGACAAGGACGTGAAATACGTCAAGGGCTGCGGGTTCCAGGGCAAGGCGAAGATAGCCGACCACCGCTACAAGATTACATGGAGGCTGCACTGGCCGGCATGGAAGCAGATTTTCAAGACCAGCATCGAGGGGGCGGGGATGGACCACCACACCAAGGGCGGCTCAGAAGACACGTGCAAGGAGGTTACCCTGAGCCTCATGAAGGCCGACTACCATATACCTTTCAAGTACGGGTTCATCCTCTTCCAGGGGAAGAAATACTCGAAATCGAAAGGAATCGGGATGGGCGTCTCGGACCTCGTCAGGCTTGTGCCGCCGGAAATCATCAAGTATATCCTAATCAAGCCGGACTTGGAGGAGAATGTCGACATCAACCCGACAGCTGAGAGCATGCTGAAAACGATGGACGATTTCCAGAAGGCAGCGGAGCTTTCAGGGAAGGACCGCGAAGCGCTGAACCGCCATGAACGCAAGATGGCGATAGCATACGAGCTGTCGGCGGAAAAGCTGAACTGGCATGCCCAGTTCCTGGACGTGCTCCTGTATTACCAGATTTACCACGACTGGGAAGAAGTCGCGAAGATGACCGGGGACGGGGAAGGCGTCACGTACCTCCGGCCGTATATCGAGGAATGGATTGCGCGGGATTTCATGCCGGATGATTACCGCTTCAAGTACCAGCCGGGCGTGGTGAAGCCGAGCGAAGCCGCCAAAAAGCTTATTGCAAGCCTTAATCCGGGCATGGATGCCCTTGCAGTCCACAATGCGATTTTCGAGTTCGCAAAGGCGAACGGGATTGAGCCGAAGGCGCTCTTTGCCGACCTTTACCAGACGCTCCTTGGGAAGGAACGCGGCCCGAGGCTGGGAAAGCTGATTGCGGCCCTCGGCGTAACGCGGGTCAAAAAGGACATGGGTGTTGCATGACCGTCTTGAAAATCAATGAGGATGATTTCGACGCGGCAGTAGATATAGCAGCAGCCCTTCTGAAAAACGGCGGCACGATGGTCTACCCGACCGACACGGTCTATGGCATCGGGGCGGATGCGGCATCCCCCGAAGCGGTGGGCAAAATCCGCGCGATTAAGGGCATCGGGGATAAAAAGCCCATGTCCGTCATGGTCTCGGACCTGAATATGATTGATTATTTCTGCGAGACGGGAGTCTGGGAGGACATCATCCTCCGGAAATATCTCCCGGGCCCATACACGTTCATTTTGAAAAAAGCCAGGGACATCCCGGCCTCGGACACCGGAACGCTTGGTGTCCGCATCCCTGATTCGCAGTTCTGCCAGGCATTATGCATGAAATTCGGCAGGCCGATAGTCACGACGAGCGCGAACCCGACCGCCCAGGCGCCGCCGACCCGTTTTGAAGACGTGGACAAGCGCGTTCTTGGCGCCGTGGACCTTTCAATAGACGGCGGGCAGACAAAATACGGCGCAGCATCGACTGTTATCGACCTGGTGGAAAGGAGGATGCTCCGGCAGAATGACCGGGAATGGATTGGCCTTGTGGATTTGCCCGAGCGCTGATTATCAGAACCACTTGTCCAGCTTGCTCTGCGCCGAGCGCTCCTTCTGGACTTTCTGGAGGCCTTCGATCGTCCTCTGGACGCGCTCCTCCGAGAAATCATGCTCGGATACCAGCATCTTCATTACGCGCCCGGAATCGACGGGTTTCCACCCCAACTCATTCGGAGGGGTGTAAGGCGGGTCGAGGAAAAGGTGCAGGACCTCTTCGGCGTCCACTTCGAACTGGTAATCGTACTTCTCCTTCACATATGCCGTCACGGCATCTAGCGTCTTATGCTCTTTCACAATCTTGAGCGCGGTCTTCGGCCCCACGCGCTTCACGCCCTCGTTGAAATCAGTCCCGAGCAGGATGCCGATTAGCACCAGTCCGCTCCGGTCGATGCCGAGCGAGGAAAGCGTCTCCTTAAGCTCGATCTGCTCTGGCTCGACCATGACATAGCGGTCCTGCCTCGGCACCTTGCGCCTGCCGGTAATCGAGAGGTTCCGCACAAGAAGGGGCGAGCCGAACATCATGGCATCGTAATCCTGCGAAGCGGTGGCGTAGGCCAGCCCCTGCTGGACCATCATCGCGGCCTCGGCTTCGCCATCCGAGGGCGCCTGCACGGATGGGATGCCCATCGCATCCAGAAGCTGCTTGCTCTCCTCGATCATCGCGCCTGTCAGCCTGGATGTCGCCTGCGCGAACTTCTTCGCGTCTTCGAACTTCTCGGCTTCAAGGGCCGCCTTCCATTTCGCCTCGGCCAGCCGTTTCACGTCCGCCCGCTCCCCCTGGACGCGTTCTTTAAGCCGGTGCGCCTTCCCGTCGAAGACGTACACGGGCTTGATGCCGTTCTCAAGGAACCGGCAGTTGCGGTAGAAAAGGCCGGAAAGATGCGCGGTCACGTTCCCCTTGAAATCCATCAGGGACGTGCCGTCCTCCTGGCGGATGGAAGCGAGGAACTGGTAGAGGATGTTGAACGCGTCTATGGCGATGATTTTGCCTGAAAGCGAATCGAGCGAAATCGTGTTCTTGATTGCAAGGTCGCCGAGATCTACTCCCATGAAAATTTCCCCCAGTATAACTTCGGATAAATTTTCCGATTGGAGCGCTTTGCGCTCCAATGGACGCAAGAACGGGTCGCCATTCTTGCTGTCATCAAACTTCCTGAGTCAAGACGCAAGACCTTGCCTTGAAAGCCCGGCTTTCAAGACAGTCAAGGTCGGATCGCCGACCTTGCCATTGATGAAACTTTGCCCTTTGCATACCTCTGCAAAGTTTCATTTGCCTTTCCCTTTCTTTTTCGTATCGACCATGTCGGCGAGCGTTGGCGGAGTGAAGGACTTGGGGCCCTGGGCCGACGGCCCGGGGACGCTCTGGGTCTTCTCGACAAGCCGGATGCCGAGCTCCTTTTCCAGCTTGCGCGCGACCTCCACTGTGGGCATCAGGCGCTCATGCTCGATTGCATGGAGGTAGCTCTCCATCTCCTTGATGCGCTCCGCAACTACGGCAAGCGGCAGGCCGGATTTCTCCCGCGCCGCTTTTATCAGCCTGCCGTAATTCTCGGCGATTTCCTCGCTGGATTCCATCGGCGACGGGGCAGGCGCCGCAGGACTCGCCATGGACGCGCCCGCATCATCGAAACGGTGCAGGACCTTCCCGCCCCGCATGCAGTTTCCGCATGCGAGAAGCCTCGCCCCTTCGAGCAGAATCTGGGCCCTGACCGGCGACTTGCCGCAAATATCGCAAAAGAGTTCCGCCATGACAATTTATCCCGCCAAAGCTATTAAAAATCCCCAGCGTCGAAATCCGTTCATGATGTTCCTCCTGCCAATCATAGCCATAGCGCTCATCATTTTCTACCTAATCGTTTTCCAGCTCGATGTCCCGGGTTTATGGAAGTTCGCGCTTGTCGTGGCCGAGATGGTCGCGGTCAACAGGATACTTATCAGCCGATACAAGCTCCCGAGCGAACTCGGCCTCATCCTCGTTAAAAGCAGGAAAGGAATAGAGATGATAGACCGCCTCGCGAGAAGCGAGAAGGCGTTCAATTTCATGGCGGATGTCGGGGCGGCGATGTCATACGGCCTCCTCAGCGTCAAATTGATGAGGAAGAACATATCCGCAAAAAGCATGGCATGCGGCCTTATCGCGCTCGTCGCACTGGCAGTGTTCGCGGCGCCGGTCGCGGTGACGTTCCTGCTTTATGTTATCGGCATCGGGGGCACGAGCAGCTCCGCGGCGCAAAGCGTGGGGGGAAGCGCCGATATGGGGCTTCTCTTAATAGGCGGCATCCTGCTTTTCGGGGGCCTGTTCCTCCTCATCCTTTTCGGAATCGTCTACTACGGGATTGTCATATTCAAGGCGCTTACGATGAGCCTGTTTTTCGGGACGGATGCCATAACCAAGGTGAGCGCGGGGGGGGACATGCTCCTTCCGGGCATCAACCTGCCGTTCTTCGAGGGCATAATCGCCCTGGCGATAGTGATGGCCGTCCATGAGGGGGCGCACGCGGTCCTTACCCGGATAGCGAAAGTCCCGCTCCTTTCATCAGGCATCGTCCTTTTCGGCATCATACCGATAGGCGCTTTCGTCGAGCCTGACGAAAAGAAGCTGGAAAGGGTGGAGCGGACCAGGCAGACGCGCGTCCTTGTCGCGGGCCCAACGGCGAATATGTTCGCCTCCCTCGCATTCTTCGTGCTTTTCATGGGATTCTTCGCGACGACGGGCGATTTCCGGGAAGGCGTGTTCCTTGTCCATTACAACGACACGAACGCCAGCGCGAACATTACCCATCCGCTTCCCGAAGGGACGCTCGTTTATGAGATAGACGGCGTGCCGGCCGATACGGTATACTCCTCGGCCCTGGAGCGCGAACCCAACCAGAGCGTCCGGATTCTCACGAACAAGGGCGAGGTTGTCCGCACCACGGATGCGGACGGGAAACTGGGGCTTGAGATGTATTTGCTCGGCAAGGACTTCCTGTTCTCCCGCTACGGCAACCCTGCCTTGCAGTTCATATACGTGATACTCGGCCTCAGCATGGCGCTGAATTTCGTCGTGGGAACGGTCAACATCCTGCCGATACCGCTTTTCGACGGCTACAGGATAATAGACGTGAACGTCAAGAACAAGATGATAGTGAAGGCGGTGAGCTACGGGGCGCTGTTCTTCTTCATCCTCAATTTCCTGCCCAGGCTCTTCCAGTGATTTTCTTCTTTCCCTTCTTCCGTTCGAATAATCCCAGCAGGCCTAATAAGAGGTGGCGGGATTGCTTCTTTTTTCCCCTGGATTTCGCGATAAAAGGATTCTTTCGCCCGGCGGCCACATGTTTTATCGACTCGGATACGGACTGGGCACGCTTGCGCCGGGCGGCTTGACGGGATGGCTTTCCCTTGGAGGATGCCATCGGGTTTTGGAGAGTCGGAGCGGTCTTGGCGTTGCGGTGAACGCGGAGTTTGGCATGCGACGAGGCGAGCTTCTCCGCACCTGCGATGCGCGTTTCCCTCCGCTTGCGCTCGTTCCGGGTTTTTTTGGCCGCCCCGCTTGCGGAGCGCGCAGGAAACGGCGGTTTTTTCACAACGGGTATAATCGCCTTGGCTGCTTTTGCGGCTTTTTTCGCGATATTGCTTTCGGCTATTTTTCGCGCCCGTTCTTTTAGCAGCCGCGCGATGATTGACAGGACACCAGCCAAAGCAAGCACCTGGCGCACCTGCTCCATCTGCCAGGTTTTCCGCGGATGACTTTTTTTGCGCCCGGATTTCCACGTTTTTGGCCCCCTGAGGGACACCACCCCGACCGGAATCCCAAGCTTTAGAGACTCGGAACGGCGTTCATTCCATGCCTTTGCCGCCTCACCATATGTGATGGGGCGGATTTTCGGGATTGCTTTTAGCTGAGGTCGCGGCGGTGATTGCGATGCGTCCGGCCCAATCCTTTCGTCGCTGCGCCAAAGTGCGCGCTTTGCACGAACCAGCGGTGCGCCGGGCGGGGCGGAGGACGGGCCTGAAGGGGGCGTCCCTGAATCGGCCTGCCCGTTTTCCCTGCCGAACCTGAGCATGCAGAAGGCCGGCGGGGCGGATTTTGCGGCTGGCTCGGCATTGGAGAGGGGTGATGGTACCGGTATCATTTTCTGCTCTTTTGGCATGGTAATGAGCCCGGCATCCAGCTTGTCCTGGGAAAACGGGTTCATCTGGATTCGGACGACGTCGGCGACGGAGCCGTCGAATGTCCGTATTACGAGTTGGTTGAGACGGCCCCGGAAGCTGTCGAACTGGGGCAGGACGTAACTGCGGGATTCCTGGCAGGCCGGGGTGCAGGTTGCATAATTGGGAAGGGAGAAACTGAATGCGTCATGAGCGATGGCAGCAGGCGGATTCTCTTGCGAAGCATGCTGGGAAACGGTCAGTATTTCGCCGGTGTCCTTGTTCAGGACGAGTATGTTGTTTATTTCAAGCGCCATCTTGCCGCTCCGTCCCCCGCCATGCGCACGGGATATCTCATCGAGGGCGTCCCGACTGAGGGCCACGCCGCCGCGATTATCGTAAATTCGATCAAGGTCCTTGATGCTTTGCGGGTCGAAGGGCGCAGATGTCGTCCAGAGGGAGAAGTTGCTGGTGCCCCGGCCGACTTTCAGCTCGTCGCCGTTGGGGAATACCACCAGGGGGTCGGTCCCGATGCCGGCTGAGCCGGGCATTATGGCAATAGGGATACCATGCGAGCCGAGGGAGAAATGGATGCCTGATTCCGAGGATTTGACAAGGGCGGCATCACCTATCCGAACAGCGGTTATCTCCCAGGTCTTGAACTCCGGATAGTATTTCTTCGTGACTTCCCCGCCGTTCTCGCGTGCGACCTTCTCGATAAGCTCGTTGGTCGTTGCGCCCTCATGGATTGTGGTCCGGAAGGAGCGCCCGAGCATCGTGAGGCTTGCTTCTACGAGGTTCGCGCGCCGGAATCCGGCTTGGCCGGGCTCGCGGAAGACGTGGGTAGGATTGAGTCTGAACGCTGAACCCGCCATAGGGGGGGATTACTTTGGGAAACAATAAAAAGGGATTTCAAATTATCGGGCGTTTGGAGAGCTCGGCCGGCAGGGTGAGCCTTTCGAATGGCTTGCCGTGGTTCTCTTTTTCGACAACCGCAATCAGCGCTTCGACGGACATCTCCTTCTTCTCCTCAGGCTGGCGCACGTTCACCGCGAGCATGCCGGTCTCCATTTCCCTGTCGCCGATTACGACGATGAAAGGCACCCATTCCTTCTGTGCGTCGCGGATTTTCTTTCCGAGGGGCTCGTCCCGGTCGTCGATGTCGCCACGGACGGCCCTCTCAAGGAGCCTCTTCAGCACGTTCATCCCATGCTCCTTGTGCTTGTCCCCTACCGGGATGACGCGCACCTGCGTCGGAGAGAGCCAGATTGGGAGCATCGCCTTCTTGCCCTGCGCCATCTTCATGGCCTCGGCCTCAAGGAGCGCGTAAATCACCCGCTCGAGGCTCCCGCTGATTGACGCATGGAGTATCAGGGGGCGCTTCTTGGTGTTGTCCTGAGCCACGAAATTGATGTCGTACGTGTCCGCGTTCTCTACGTCAATCTGCACGGTCGTCAGCGCGCTGGCCTTGTCCATGCTGTCCACGAAGTTGAACTCGAATTTCGTTATGAAATACGCATAGCGCTCCTTGAAAAGCTCGACGAGGATTGGCTTGCCGCCGCGCTTGACCATGCCGAGATACCAGGCCTTGTGCTCGTTGAAGAAATCCTCCTGGACCCGGAACGCCACCTCGGTCTCCAGGCCCATCATCCGGTTCCATTCAAGGCCCATGTCGTATTGCTTCTCGAATTCCCCGCACGCCATCGGGATGTCGGATGCGAGGGTGTGCATATCGGGCATGGTGAACGCCCGGAGCCGTTTAAGGCCCGCCAGTTCGCCGGACTGCTCCCTGCGGAAGCTGTACCGGGTCAGCTCGAACATCTTGAGCGGCAGGTGCCTGTGCGAGAACACCATGTCGTGGGCGATAAGGAACTGGCCGAAACAGGCAGCAAAGCGGAGGAAGAGCTTCTTCTCGTCGCTTATCACGACATACTGCCTTGCGGGGAAGCGGTTCAGGTATTTCTTCAATGACGGGTGCTCGTAGTCGTACATGATTGGCGTCTCGACTTCGAAGGCGCCGTAGTCGACGCACCAGTCGGTGATGGCCCGCTCGAGTATCTTCTTAATCAGCCGGCCGTTCGGGAGGATGCGGAAATTGCCCGAATCAGAGCCCGGCTCGTAGTCGATGAGCCCGTGCTCCTTCATTATCTTGATGTGCGGCGGCTCTTTCTCATAGGCGCGCACCTTCTTTGTCTCGTAGGTCGCTAGCTTGTTGAGGGCGGGCCATTTTGTGAAGTCGAATTTTTCGACGTCGTGGAGGTTGCCGTCCAGGTCCATGATGTGGAAATGGGATTTGAGCGCGTTCTCCTGCTGGAGGCTCTTGGAGACCACTTCCAATTCGCCGGCCTTCGCGGGAACTGTGGCCGCCCCGGCACCGTGCAATTCGCGCGACAACTCGGAAAGCGGGTGGCCCTTGCATTTGAGGGTGTATCCCTTGTACCAGCCGAACGGGGAATGGGCGGAAGCGTATCCCCGCGCTTTCAGCAGCTCCTCGGCCTTCATGATGACTCCCCGGGCTACAGACGGTTTCGAGGGCTTGGAGGTAAGGTGGACGAGGGGGTAGAGGAGTATGTTCTTGGCCTTGACCTGCTCGGCGACTGCCGACGCTTCGTGCGCCAGGCGCTCGGCCATCACGGCCTCTTCGTCACCATCTTCGACGGCGGTGAAAACGACCAGGACTTCCTCGAAGCGCTCGATGCCCTGCTTGGCGAGCACTTCGGCATCCTTGATTGCCTGCTTCTTCGGCTCTACCTCGATGTAGTCTGCATGGATGGTAAGAATTCTCATGATAATCCCGGTGCTAAATCATCAAAAACGGGTTAAAAATGTATGTATAATTTTCACTGCCAGGCTACTGCCCGCGGGCGGCATCCATATTCTTCGCGTATATCTTCATGAAATCCAACGCCTTCTGGCGGTTGAGAACCATCAGGTTCTTCATATGGTGGAGCGCCTTCTGCTCGTCGGCCATGGCGAGGGACAGGATTAGCAGCGATTCCTCCACTTCGGGAAGGAATTTGCCCTTCATGGCCTTTTTCAGGGTTTCGTATCCTTCGATGTAGTCCTTGAGCTGGAAGCAGGCGGTCGAGAACACCAGGGCGCAGAAGCGGATGTCGCTCTCGGATTGGGCCAGCTTGATGGCTTTTTGGGCCTGCACCTTGGATTCCTGGTAGCGGCCGACGCGGAAGGCGGATTCGGCCATAAGCACGTGCGAAAGCAGTTCAGCAGGGAACTTTTTCACGAAATCCTGGCTGAGGTTGTAGGCCTGCTGGTTCATTTGCTCCTTCAGATATACGGATATCTGCTTGAGGTAAGATTCAGGCTTGGAGAACTCCACCATGGTTGGGACTTGGCTTGCAAGGATTATAATGCTTGAGACTTCAATACTATCACCATCATATTTAGCGATATTTTAGCGGTATTCGAGGGATGACTTATGGCGCAAGAGCAGAAAAGGGCTGGAGAGGACCTGGAAGCTTCCGGAAGGCTGGCAGGCGGAGTATCATGGCAGGGTGTCCGGACCACTGCATTGGACCTGATTGAAAGATTCTGCACCCGGACCGGGATTGACCCGGCGCAATTCCTCTCCGCGCAAGGTTGGATTCGGGGCGGGAACTGGCAGGAAACCATCGACTGGCGCAGGCTCGCCAACACCCGGTTCGACGATTTTGTGCGGCAGAACATCCGTGAAGGCGGAATCGGGCTGAACCAGTTCACATTCACGAAAGGGCTTGAGCGCAGGGCCCGGCCGGCGGAAGAAACCGCGGCCAGGCAGCCTGCGGCAGAGCAGAGGGAAACGACGCCTGCGCCAGCAAGACAGCCCGCATCCGAAGCGAGGGCGGAGGAGCTAGTCGCGCCAATAACCCGGAGAAGCGCGCTTTCGACCGACAACTGGTCGAGGCTGTATTCCGATGCCGAGACCGCGCTTGATCGGTTCCCCGCCCTGACCGAGGAGCATCGGACCGCCATCCACGGCATCCTGGATAGGTGCGGTACCGAATCCGAAAGGAGGCTTGTCGCTGTCAACCTCACGACCTACCTCAGGTATTTATCCGCTGACCAGCATGTCATCAGCGACGAGGAAGCGACCAGGCTCTATGACAGCTTCATGAGTACGAATCCGAGGAGCCCGGGGCTCGTCCTCCAGGCTGAAGCGCGGAGGCGCGATGAGGCTACGGCAAGGGCGCCTGAACCTACGAGGATGGCATCGGCGGAGCAGAGGGAAAGGCCGGCGCCAGCAAGGACCGGGAGCCACGTCTATCGCGTGACCGTCCTCGAGCCCATCCGGGAAGAGGGCGGGTCGCTTGGCCCGATGGCGAGCGTCCCCATGCCTGCACAAGGCGAGGGGAGGCCGATGCGGACGATATCCACGTTCGAAGTGGTCTCGCCGATGCCCTTAGAAAGCACGGCCGACCTCGTGAACGCGCTGCGTGAGCGGCCCGCGGGCCTCGCCGTGACGAGGATTGGCGCGGGAGGCCGCAGGATCAGGATTCAGGGCGACCAGCTCGATACGTTCACAACCAGGATGGGCCAATTGAGGTTCGACCCGAACCACGAGATAGCGATTACAGAGCAGCAGGGCGGGCGCCCGCGGATATGATTCCGGGGACGCTTGAATTCATTTCTTTTTCGCCGCCCCGGGCCGCTCCTGGGTGCGGATGTACTCGAATACCTTGTGGTCCTTGAACGCCTTGACATAGTTCTGGATGAACTTCAGGAATACGGTCGGGCGCTCGATTACGAGGTAGTCGGCCCTTCTCCGCGTCTGGAAGCCCAGGCGCAAAAGCATCATCTCGTCCTGCTTCGTGGCAAGGCCCATGGACACCACGCCGCGGTCGTCGATGGAGCCGCAGGCGTCGAACATCCCCGCGATGTAGTTGGCCGCGTATTCGTTCAGGTACTTGAAGCGCTCAAGCTGCTCGGACTCGATTTGCTGGAAGAATTTCCGGTAAGCGGTGTGATAGAAGTAGACCTTGTCGTCCCCGGAAAGCATCTTGTCGGAAGTGGTCAGCTGCCTGTCCAGGGCTTCCTTTGCGAATATCTCGAGCACGTCCTTCTTGCCTTCGACGCCGACGCCGTCCGGGCACCGCGCCTTGCGCCAGAGGCCGATGAGGTACGAGAGCTCGGGGGACAGTTTGATTTTCATAAAGCATCAGCGCATCCGGACAAAGTCCGGACCTCATATTTTCGTTTTCTTTTTCCGCTCTTCTTCTCCCCGCTTCTTTTCCTCATCCGCAACGGATTCGAATCGCACGGTTTTCCTTGACGGAACGCCGATTTCCACGCGCCGGGTGCCGGTTATGAATTCGTTTATCTCTTCGGCCAGGAGCTCGTCCACCTGGCCTGAGAACCAGTTCGCAGTCTTGGACGAGATGTATGCGCGCTTGAATATGTCGGAGACCTCCTTCTTCTCGTTCTCGTTGAAAGGCTCCCGGTCTTCCAGGACACGCTCTTCGGCCCGCAGGAGCAGTTCGCCGAAGCGGGATACGTCCTTCTCGCTTGCGCCCCCTGCGTTCAACGCTGTCAGGATGCCCTTGGCGAGCACTGCATTGCGCTTGCCGGTGCGGGTTAGCAGGTTGTCAAGCTTCTTGATGTCTTTTTGCGGGAGGCCGCCCTGCTTTGCCGCGTCAAGCACCCTTCGCGAGAACTCGAAAAACGCCCCGATGAACCTCATAGAATGCTTCCCCGTCTGGATGAGGGGATAATGCGGATAAGCTTAATAAATCGATGGGGAAAGTCAACCAATTTAAACCGGAAGAGGCTATTAGTGTCCCATGAAGTATCAGGTAGACGTGGGAAAGGTCCGGCGAATCCAGAGCAATATCTGGGACAAAATCAAATCCACATTCTCATTCCGCAAAGGATACGGCGAGGCATTGCCCGTCTTCGGCCACTACGGCGGCCTATTCAAGTGCGGCGACGAGAGGCTCGTGATACACACCGACGGGGTCGGAACCAAGCTTCTTGTCGCCCAGGAGATGGAAAAATACAACACCGTCGGAATAGACGCCATCGCCATGTCGGTGAACGACATCCTCTGCGTCGGCGCAGAGCCCATGGTCGGGGTGGACTACATAGGATTGGCTTACGAGGACCCCGAACTGGTGTCCGAGATAATGGACGGCCTTGTAAAAGGAGCCGAGGAAAGCGGATGCGCAATCATCGGCGGCGAGACCGCGGTCATCCCGGACATCATAAAAGGCACGAAAAAGCCCTTCGACCTCACATTCACGGTGGTGGGACGGGTCAAGAAGCTCGTCTTGGGGAGCGAAATCGCCAAGGGCGATGTCATCGTCGGCCTGGAAAGCTCTGGCCTGCATTCGAACGGCTACACGCTAGCTAGAAGCGCCCTTGATGTCGGCAAATGGGGGACGGAGATGCTCACGCCAACCAGGATTTATGCCAGTACCGTCCTTGAGACGATAGACGCCTGCGACGTCCACGGAATCGCCCATATAACGGGCGGGGGGTTCTCGAAACTCACGCGCCTTAACAAGGAAGTCGGCTACAAGCTCGATGCCCTCCCGAAGCCGAAACCCATTTTCGACGCTCTCCGCGAAAGCGTCAAGGACGCTGCAGAGATGCACAGGACGTTCAACATGGGGGTCGGGATGTGCATAATATTACCGGGGGACCGCGCGGATACTGTCATCAATATCGCAAAGAAGCACAATGTCGAGGCCAGCATCATCGGCAGCATAACCGAGAAAAAGGGCGTCTGGCTAACCGACGGGAAGAAGGAGACGGATATCAGCATAAAGGAGGGATTGGCATGAAGATGGTAATACTGGCAGCGCTCGTATTGTCGCTGCTCATTTTTGGATGCTGCGGGCAGACCCCGATTTCGCCCGGGCCAAGCAACCCGGAAGGGAACGGAACGCCCATCCAGAGCGGGGATAACGGGACAACGGGTGGAACCGGCGCTACAACCCCGCCTGCCGATACAGGAACCGGAACCCAGCAACCGCCAACCGGAGAGGGCACGATAGTCGATGTCGGCGGCTCCACAGGAACCGGCAGTGCCGGCGTGGCGGCCAACTCTCAGGCGGATTGCGCCACGAGGACTGCCACCTGCGGCGAATGCATAGCCAAACAGGGATGCGGCTGGTGCAAAAGCAGGAACGGATGCTTCTATGGCGATGCGAACGGGCCTGCTGGCGACGTCACGTGCGAGCAGGTCAACTGGGCCATGAGTGATTCGGCATGCGCCGCCCCGGTGGGCGGAAATACCTGCACTTCAAAGACCAATTGCGCGGACTGCCTCAGCGGCTCAGGGTGTAAATGGTGCCAGATTGGAACCATGTGCGCAAGCGCGGATTCCACGGAGTCCTGCAGCACAGGCGGATGGAGAACGAAGTCCTACGAGTGCTACGCGGGCCAATGACGGCTTAGAATGCGGTTTTCGGTTCTCGGCAGGGGGTTTGCAGGGCGCGGATGGCCGCATCAAGCATAAGGACCGTGTCAACAGCCCGGCAAAGCCTTTCCTTGGACACTTCCGGATGCACCTTGGAGGAATCCAATGGCAGGGCAGCCAGCAGGCACTCGGCTTGATTCAGAATCACTTCGGCCTCCTGGAGCGAGTATGGCGATATGCGGGCTGGAGAGTATCTCTGGTTATGGAGAAGCCCGCGCAGCTCCCCGGTTTTCTTGAAGACATCGTCTGAGACGATAACGAATGTGAGATTGACGGCTTCGCCTGCGCACATCCTGCGGAGCTGCTCCGAGAGCACCGGCGCCCGCATGAAAACGGTCGGGAGAATGGGGCGCCGCGCGGGTTTATTGGCGCTCGTTTGCGCATCCTTTGGCATAGGCCGTTCTGGGGGGTTTGTCATTTTGTCACCATTAGGGCCTTCGCGGACTAGAGTTAATAACAATATTGGCAACTGGCAAGCGGAATCAATCCTCGATTTCGATTTCCGCCACTCCCCGGACGCCATCCCACGTCTTCTTCCAGCCCTTGATTTTTATCCCGTGCTTGAAGAAAGGCGCATTCGCCACGAACGTCTCGCCTTCCCCGCCTTCGAGGAACGGGTGGATGCCAGGCTTGTTGGCGTCGGCGATTTTCTTGAAGGGTTCTCCGAGATATTCCGGCCCGAGGCCTTCGGCAGAGACTGCGCTGACATAAATCTCGAAATATCCGAGCATCTCTTTTCGGACATCGTCGCCACGGTCCTTGTGCCACAATGGGGCGTAAGTGGGGATGCCGAGCTCCTCGCCGATGGAATCTATCCGCCTGCGCTGGTATTCGCTCGCAATCGCGCCCGCCACGATGCCTTGCGCCCCCAGGTTCTTGAAGGCATCAATAAGCTTTTCGCGCCAGTCCTCTTCGGTGGTTTCCACGAAGACCTGCCGGAGGCCTAGGGCTTCCGCCTGCTTCCCGGTGGCGTTGATATTCGGGTGATGGAACATCATGGAGTATTCCGGGGGCCTGATCGTGACCAGGACTGGCTCGAAGCCCTGCGCAAGGGCCCAGAAGGCGGCGAACACGCTGTCTTTGCCGCCAGAGAATAGGACTGCCACCCGCATGAAGGGGTTAGTGGCTGGATATGCCTAAAAAGCCATTGCAGGGGGTCCTGAGGATGCGCAGAAAAGAAAATGCAGGAAGAAAAAGGGGAGAAAAAGGCGTTTACCCCGCCCTCTGCCGCAGGAACACGAGGGCAGCTAATGGCAGGAGGATGAATCCTGAGGGGCAGATGCCGCCCTGGCCCTGCGAACCTGACTCCCCGGAGGTGCCGGACGTTTGGCCATCACCCTGCGAGGTGGAAGCCGCTGCGGACCCGCTTAGCTGGGGAATGCCCGCAAGCGCGTTAGCCGCATCGCCTTCGGCGTTTATGTGGTAGTATTTCCCGCCGCCTGCCGTGGCCACAGCCTTGGCCTTCTTCTCGCCGTCGCCGCCGGCCCCCATGAAGCCGATGACGCTCACCTTGCCGACGCCGTTGCCGTTGTCATAGATTTCGGCTGCCACAGACTCCGGGTCAATGTCCCCGCAATCTCCCATGTCATAGGTGATAAGGACGATGTTGGCTTTCTGGCCAGCCGAAACCAGGTAGGATTTCGCCTCAGTCAATGCGGAGCCGACAGATGGTTTATTGCTGGTCTCCTCCATGGAGTCGATTGCACCATGAAGCGCAGCCTTGTCGGCCGTCAAGCCCTGCAAGAGCTTCACGCCGCCGGAACCGGTGTCGCCCCAGGTATCGCAGTCGCTGGAGTAGATTATCCCGATTTCGTTTCCGCTTGAGTCCACAAAGCTGCCCAGGCCAGCCTGCGTCTCTTCCATAAAGGTGGTCTGCGAACCGCTCACCATGTACCGCATCGACGTTGAATCAACGACAACGAGGTATGGGGACGAGGCCGCGATGATGCCGATTGCCGCTAACAGGAACAGATATATCCTTGCATTCATAGAATCACGAAAACTGCTAGCGCGACAATGTTTATTAATTGGAATTTTTCTTTGGCGGGCCGGGAGGCGGATGCGGGCAATAGCCGGATGGCTTGCCTCCGCATAATATTATAACCGGGCGGAGGGAATAACCCTCATGGCGAAACAACAATCCGCACCACCCATAAGCTGCGCCATATTCGATTTGGACGGCACGCTGTTTCTTGGGAAAAAGGTATTGCCCGGGGCCATCGAATGCCTGGAAACGCTCCGCGGGGCGGGGGTCAAGACGCTTTTTCTGACGAACGCCGGCACGAGAAGCAGGCAGGGAGTCGCCGATAAGCTCACGTCTATGGGTTTCAAGGCGCAGGCCGATGAGGTATACTGCGGCTCGTACATCCTCGCAAGGTTCCTCATGGAGAAGCACGCGGGGAAAACCGTTTTTCCTGTGGGCGAGGCGGGGCTCAGCGAGGAATTGAGGCGAAACGGGATTAAGGTCGACGAAAGCGGGAAGGACAGCGGCATCGTAGCGGTCTGCCTTGATCGGACGCTTACATATGAGAAACTGGGGAAGGCCCATGTGCTTCTCCGCAAAGGCGCGCTGTTCCTTGCCACGAACAAGGACCACATATTCCCCACCGAGAGCGGGACCATGCCCGGGGCTGGGGCGATTGTCGCCGCGCTCGAATTCTCTTCGGAAAGGACGCCGTACGTGGTGGGGAAGCCAAACCCGATGGCGTTCGATTTGATGAGGGAGGAGCACGGCTTGAAAAGCGGGGAGACGCTGATGGTCGGCGACCGGCTGGATACGGACGTCGCGTTCGCCAGGAACTGCGGCATGAAATCCGCGCTCGTCCTGAGCGGCAACTCGAAGCGGGAGGACATCGGCGACTTATTGCCGGATTACGTGCTGGATTCCGTTGCACAGCTGAGCGCGAAACTGGGGCTGAAAAAGAAGGCGTGAAAAATAAGGTAAGAGGAGAAAGGATTCTAGTCCTCCATGAGGTCCCGCAGGGTATCGCTCGGGATTTCAGGGGTGAAGAGGCTCTCGTCGATGTTCACGAGGGGCGCATCCGTTCCTGATGGCTTTGGCGCGGCCTGCACCGCCGAGTCGCCGACGATGCTGTAACTTATCTGCACCGAGTTCCCGCAGCGGCACCTGCCGGCAAAAAGCAGCTCCCTCACTTCGAGTTCGCTGTTGAATGTAACAGTGGATTCCGCATTGCAGCTTGAACACCGGACAGTCCTTTTAAGGTCGGTCATCTGATCACCAGATGAGGCTTCGCGTGCGCGGTTTATAATGTTATAACCCGCTTCTCGGTGATTATCTCGTCCATGCGCTGGTCGTTCTCGTGCGTCGGAAGCTTGTCGACGATTTGGAAGTCATAGCAGATTCCGATGCGGTAGGCGGCCGAATGCGCAAGATATGAGTCGTAATAACCCTTGCCATAGCCAAGCCGGTGCATGCACAGGCCGAACGCGACGCCAGGGACGACGATTAGGTCCGGCTCGACGGGTTTTGTGTTTTTTGTGCTTGGCTCGGGGATTCCGAATTTACCCGGGACGAGGCTGCCGAGGGATGTGAAAGGGAAGAAGGATATCGAATGAGTGGTCACGGGAGCGGAGACTACCTTGCCGGCGCGGATTGCGGCTTCAATCATCGCAGAGGTATCGGCCTCGTTCCTTTTCGGGATGTAGAAACCGATAATCTTCGCCTCCCTGAAGCGGGGATGCGCAAGCAGGCTGGCTGCGATTGCTGCGCTCATCCTCGCAACGTCGTTTGGGGCAAGGGAATCGCGCTCTTTCAGCATGCGTTCGCGGAGGGCCCGTTTCAGGTGCTGCACCATTGTTTGTCCACGATGAAGATTAAAAAGATGCCGAGGGGGCGGGGCGGCGCAGGCAGTGCGGGCGGAGAGCAGGTGCGGCGGAATGCGGATTCGCGGCTCCGGAATTCACCCAGGCGAGGCCATGTAGAAGTAATACGTCTCGTAGCCGTTCGGCCCGGGGGCGTAAGGCGTCGGGACGAGGAGCTCGAAATCGCCGGTCTCGTCGTTCCAGAGCGTGGAGTTGCTTATCGTCTTGGTGCAGAAGAGCATCGGGTCCTTGATTGGCGAGATGGCCATCTTGAGGAGGCAGGTCCGGAATCCCCCCGGATATCCGGTATCAGCATAATCCATGTCCGAGATGCTGCTCGCGCCCAAATCCAGGGTGCAGTTTGTCCCGGTGAATGTGTTGTTGGCCGAATCAGATGCCGCAGCATCGAAGCTCCAGGCGGAATCGACATTTGCCCGTTTTCCGGGGAATGCCTCGAATGTATGGACGGAGCTGTTCGTGGAAACGCAAAGCACGCTGTCATTGGAGGCGTCCCAAATCCACGAATAGACAAGGACCGATGCGTTGTCGCCGAGGATGATGTCCATCGTGGATATGTTGCCGAAGTAAGCCGCCCAGTGGTCTGTGAGCATCGATGCCGAGATGTTCGCCATGGTCAGGTTCCCCGGGGCGGTCGTCGCGTTGCCTGCATAGGAGCTGCCTTCCCAGCGGGGGAGGCTCTGGTTAGTGACGTTCACCCCGAAAAGCTCGACCTGCTGGCCGGTGATGTTCTCCTCCGCGGTCTGGTTCTCGAGGGGGCCGAACTGGCTGAAAGCATCGAGGTTGCTGATGGCGAGGGTGTTCGCGCCGGCATCAAGCGTTGACGGCAAGGGGGCCCATGTGCCGTTGAAGCGGAAGATTGCGAAGCGGGTTTCATCGTAGCCGCCCAATTCCGAGTCCAGCCAGGACCAGACGAGCGTATCGATGCTGGACGGGCTGCCCCCGGAAGGGGTTATATTCACGAACTTGTTCCCGAAGCTGACGTAATCCGCGGGCATCGGAGAGGCGTTCTGGGCCCAGAAAATCGCGTAATATTCATCGTTGTCGAGCGTGTCGTTGATTGAGAGGTTCGTGAAGTTCTGGTAATCCCCCGCCGGGTTGTCGAATATCGTGCCCTCCATGGTTAGCGAGGGCTGGTATGCGTAAGTGTTCATGACAAGGTCTGGATTATTGGAGAAGAAGTGGCAGTTGCGGATTATCGGGCTCGAATCGTATGAGAAGAAGCCTTCGTAGCCCGTGCCGTAAATCGTCACGTTGGAGAATTCGTTGCCTGAGCTCTCGGAGAGGTAAACCCCCTCGCTCGAACTGCCTGATATCGTTGTGTTGATGAACTTGTTGTCGGTTGAAATCGAGTAGAGGTAAATGCCGATGTCGGTCGAATTGATGAGGCTGTTCTGGACTGTCAGGCCGGTGGCGTTGCTGAGGGAGATGCCGTATGTCGGCGCCCCGTCTATGGTCAGGTTGTCGAAAACGTCCGAGACGGTGGAGGAGAAATACGCCACGCCGTCGAAACCGATGTCTGCGGCGGCGCTCACATGGATGTTCCGCAGGTAGTTGCCGGAGGTGTCGCCGAACTCGATTTGGTCGTCGCTGTCGGACTGACCGGTGAAATCAAGGTCCGTGAAGTTGTTGTTGCTCGAATAGAACACCTGAAGGCCGTTGATGTTGCCGTCGAAAGCGAGCGACGAGAGGTTGTTCATGCCGGATGACCAGAACTGAAGGGCGTTGTTGTTGTCTATGAAGGACATCGAGGATATGGCATTCGAGTTCGCGACATCGAGGGTGAGGCCGTTTGCGGACGAATTGGTGATTGTGATGTTCTCGAATGCGCCGCCATTGGAATCATAGGCGTATATGCCATAGGAATATGATGAGACGTTCGGGCAGTTCTTTACTGTCACGTTCGCCAGGGAGCCGTTCAGGACGATTCCCATGGTCGTATCCGGGGTCCCGTCGTTCGTTATATTATAGCCGTTGCAGTCCAGTACGACATCGGACGAGCCGATTTTGATGCATGCCAGGGCGCCGAAGTAAATCTCGGAGGCGGGATTCGTTGCGCCGGAATATGACTGGTTGAGCGAGTAGATGCCGGGGGAGGTATAGACTGGGCAGGCAATCGATGTGTCTTCGAGAATGCCATAGATGCCGTTCGGGTTGTAGCTCGATAGGGACAGCGTGTTGGAGGACGTATCCGGGGAGGAATTCAGGGCGGAGGACCAGCCGCCGTAATACTGGTAGAGCATGAACCTCGACTCGTCGTTGGTCCCGTTCAGCTCCGAATCAAGCCAGTGCCAGGCGACACGGTCGAGGGTGTTCGCACCGGATACCCGGGTTATGGTTAGGAATTTCCCTGCAAATGACGTCCGGGCGGGCGGGAGGGCGGCGGGCTGGCTGCTCCACATGAAGTAGTAGCGGTTGTTGGTGCCCGTGCCGCTGCTGTCGTTCACCGAGATGTTGGTGTAATTCGTGAAGTTGCCGGGCGGGCTGTCGAAAATGACGGAGGATAGGTTGAACACCCTCTGCGCGGTCGTGTGGTTGATGAAAAGGTCGATGCCGTTGTTGTAGAAGTGGTCCCCTGAGAGGAACGTCCGGTTGGAGTTCATCACATTGACGCCGTAATTGGCATTGTTGTATATCTCGTTGTTGGAGAGGTTGTTCCCCATATTCAGCGTCGTGAACAGGTTCAGCCTGAAACCGTCCTGCGAGTTGTTGTATGCGCTGTTGTTCATGAAGGAATTGTTGTCGGATGACAAATCGAGCCAGAAGCCGACCGTGTTGTTGAAGACAGCGTTTCCGATGAACCGGTTGCGGGCGGCATTTTGCAGGTAGATTGCGCCGACAAATGCGCTGTTGAATGAGTTGTTGTAGGCCGTGTTGTTCGTGATGGTGCAGTTGGTGGAGCTTGCGATGCGGATGGCGGATGCCCCGTTACCGAACGCGGTGTTGTTCGCGAGTGTGCTGTTTGAGGCATAATTCAGATAGATGCCCCCCCATGAGGTGGCATTCGATGCGTTGTTCCCGACAATCGTGTTGTTGTAGCTGTTGCTGAGCTCGAATCCGGACTGGGTATTGTGATGCGCGTTGTTTCCCTCAATCAGGTTGTGGCTGCTATAATTGAACCTGAAGCCGGCATAGTCAAAATTCGCGGTATTGTTGGTGAATGCGCTGCGGTTGGACTGGTGGGCATAGACGCCGTACGCATACCCGGTAATGACCGGGCAGTTCTTCAGTGTGACATTGGATATCGGCCCGCTCAGCATGATGCCTGATTTCGCTCCGGCCGTGTCGTTGTTCGTTATACCGAACCCGTTGCAGTCCCAAACCACGTCTGATGCGGTGATTTTCACGCAGGTGAAGTTCAGGACCGGCGAGCCGCTGTTGGGCGCGCCCACGTAGTCCATGTCCTGCACGAAGGAGCCCGGCCCGCTTATCACCGGGCAGTTGATGGATTCGTTGCCTTCAAGGATACCGAAGTCGCTAAGCGGGCTCACAGACGTGGCCCGGAGGAAATTGGCCCCGATGTCTATCGATGCCGGGACCTTGGACCATCCGGTCGAATTGTATTTGTATATCGTGAAGTTCGTTTCCGGGTGCCCTGAGGATTCCGAATCAAGCCAGTGCCATGCGATTGCGTCCAGCACGACCGTCCCGCTTAGCACGCTGATGTTCACGAACTTGCCGAAGGGGGTGAACGGCGGTGAGGGGGGCGTGCCGGTCCAATTGAACGAATAGGAGGAGAAGCTCGACAGGCTGTCGTTCAAGGACAGGTTAGCGTAATCCGTAAGGCTCCCGGCCGGGCTGTCGATAATCGCATTTGTAAGGCGGAGGTTTGCAAACTGCAGCCCTTCGAACACAATTGCCTGGCCGCTGTTGTTGGATAGATAGGTCTGGTTGATGACACCAATGTCCGATGCAGAGTAGCCGCTCATGGAAATCCCCCGCCCGCCGTTGTTGAAGATGCGGCACTGCGTGACGTTTATCAGGTTGGAGAGGGCTGCGTTCACCCCATCCTGCCCGTTGCCGGATATCGTGTTATTGAAGACGTTGGAATACGCGGCGTAGTTGTAAAGGAACACGCCGTGGCCCGTGTTGTTGGAAATCGTGTTGTTCGCGATAATGGACTGGTAGAATAGCGAGGTCGAACTGGCTCCGACAAGGTATATCCCATGCGATGAATAGTTCTGGATTGTGTTGTTGGTTATTTGGTCGTAATAGCTCCGGCCTGACATGAATATGCCGTAGGATGTGCCGCCATGGAGGGCGTTGTTCCGCAAAGTGGTGTAGTTGGTCTCGGACATCTCGATTCCCGTGGATGAATTGGATACCGAGTTGTTGACGATATTCGAATATGTCATCTGCTGAGTGAGCATTCCCCGCGCGCCGCAGACGTTGATGGTGTTGTTCGCGATTGTTGCGTTCCGGCAGGTATCGAAACGGCTGCAGTCCTGCGTGATGTTGTATACGTTGTTTTCAGCTATGGTTGTGTTCTCGCTCCGGTCCAGGAGGATGCCGGGGCCTGTGCTGCCAAAAAGGTAGTTGTTCCGGACGACCATGCCGCTCGAGTTCGTGCCATAGATTGGGGCGCCGTTCACGTTCCATATGGTGTTGTTGGAGATTGTGTTGTTGAAATTGCCGGCAACAGGGGTGACGAAATTGCTTTCTATGCCGTACCTGCTGCTGGAGCCGGTGCCATTGATGTTGAATATGATATTGTTGGAAATGACATTATTGTGCGAGCCGATGTTCAGGAAAATGCCGGCCTGCTGAAGGCCCGTTCCAGTAGTGCGAATATCGCTGATGCTATTGCCGCTGATATTGCCGTTAGAGCAGTTGATAAGTGCAATTCCGTAGGAGCCGCTTGTCGTGGTGTTGAATATCGTAACGTTCTCGACTGTCAGCCCGGTTACGTTCCTCGCGTATATCGGAAAGCCAAAGCGAGAAATGCGCGGGCAGTTCCTTATGGTGATGTTGGAAAGGACAGTGCTGTTCGTAGTGCCTATCACCAGGATGCCGTATCGCTGGCTGGAGGTCAGGTTCGAATCGATTAGGAAGCCGTTGCAGTCTAAGACCACGTCCGAAGAGGAAATTTTAATGCATGTGAAAAATGCCCCGCCCAGGGGGGATATGCTGATGTTGGCTCCGTATGTGTCGCCATCCAGGGAATATGCGCCTGGAGACGAGAATTCCCGGCAGACTGCGTACGAAACTCCAGCTGCCAATATGAACATGATGAGGATAACGACTGCCCGCATGAGTGGGATACTCTCGTATGATTTATATGCGTTTCCCGAAGCCGCCCGTGCGGCGGCATGAGAATGATTTAAAACGCTGGGAAAGGAGAGGACAATATGGAAAAGGTGGCGGAGTATATTTTCGAGGCGGGAATGCTCAAGCGCGTGAAACGGAGCGGGTGGTGGGCCGAGAAGGTCGAAAGCCCCGAAAGCGTGGCCGAGCATTCGTTCCGCACAGGAGTCGTGGCATTTGTGCTTGCGAAAATGGAAGGCCTGGATGATGCGGAAGCGAACCGGCTCTGCACCGCAGCGGTCTTCCATGACATGCACGAGGCGCGCCTGGGCGACATGCACAAGATAACGGCGAGGTATATCGAGATGAAGAGGGAGCTTGAGCGCAGGGTTGAAAGCGAGCAGGCTGCAGGGATGCCGCCGCCGGTCCGGAAATCGGTGCTCGGGGCGCTCGATTTGACGGATAAGGAACGGACGATTCTCAAGGACGCGGATTATCTGGAATGCGCATTCCAGGCCAAGGAATACCTGGACATCGGGTATAAGGGCGCGCAGACGTGGATAGACAACATCGGGGAACGCCTCAAGACGAAAAGCGCGAAGCGCCTCCATGCGAAGATGAAGGCGATGGACTCGAACTGCTGGTGGAAAGGGCTCAAGAAGCTGGATTAGGGCATATTTGAAAAACTCACCGGACAAATTAAATAGCTGAATAAGATGGGACTCCAGGAGAAACTGAAGGAGCTTGAAGACGAGCTTGCGCGCACGCAGAAGAACAAGGCTACGGAGTACCATATCGGAATCGTCAAGTCGAAAATCGCGCAGATACGCCGCGAATTGCTGGCGCCGAGAAAGCACGGGGCCAGCGGGGGCGGCTTCGACATCAAGAAAAGCGGCGACGCTACCGTTGCAATCATAGGCCTGCCGAGTGTCGGCAAGTCCACGCTCCTGAACAAGCTGACGAACGCGGAATCCAAGACGGCCGCGTATGCGTTCACGACGCTAAAATGCATCCCGGGAACGATGGATTATCGGAACACCAAGATACAGATTCTCGACCTCCCTGGAATAATCGAAGGCGCAAAGGACGGCAAGGGCAGGGGAAGGGAGGTCATCGCAGTTGCCCGGAACGCGGACCTTATCCTAATCATGATAGAGGCCAACCACCCAGACCAGCGCCGCATTATCGAGACCGAGCTGTATGGATTCGGCATACGGGTGAATGCCAGCCGGCCCCACGTATCGATTGGAAAGGCCATGAAAGGCGGGATAACAATCAACAAAACGACCACCATCACCAAGATAAGCGAGCGGGGCATCCAGGCAACATTGAACCAGTATAGCATGTTCAACGCGGACGTGATCCTCCACGAGGACATAACCGTGGATGAGTTTATTGATGTCGTGGAAGGGAACCGCGCTTACATCCCCGCAGTCTACATCCTGAGCAAGGCGGACCTGGTCAAGACGATGCCGAAGCTGCCCTTCAAGTATGTCCCGATTTCGGCCGAGAAGGGCGGGGGGATAGAGGAATTGAAGCGCCAGATATACGAAAAGCTCGACCTCATCCACATATTCACAAAGCGCAAGGGCGAAGCGGCGGACATGGATGAGCCGATGGTCGTCCGGAGCTGCATAACTGTCGGCGAGGTGTGCGAGAAGCTGCACCGAGACCTCAAGAAGGAGTTCCGCTACGGCCTGGTCTGGGGAAAGAGCGTGAAGCACCAGCCGCAGCGCGTCGGCCTGGAGCACATGCTTGAGGACGGCGATATCCTGCAGGTCGTGAAAAGGCAGGGCTGAGCGGGATTATTGCAATATGTTTGAGGATGTGATTGGATGGAATACCAGGCGAAGAATTTCGACATGCTTTTGGGGATGGAAGGTTTCAGCGAAACACTCCTGAAGAACCATTTCACGCTGTATGCGGGGTATGTGACTAACACGAACAAGGTGGCGGGCATTCTGATGGCGATGGCCAAGGAGGGCAAGACCGCAGTGCCGGAATATGCCGAACTGAAACGTCGATTCGGCTGGGAGTTCAACGGCATGAGGCTGCATGAACTGTATTTCGGCAACATGGCAAAGGGCGGCTCGAAAGCGGATGCGGCAGCTAAACTTTCAAAATCGCTCGCGAGCGAGTTCGGCTCTCTGGAGAATTGGGAAATAGACTTCAGGGCAACCGGAGCAATGCGCGGAATCGGCTGGGTAGTCTTATATTACGACCAAGCTGGAAAGCGGCTCTTCAATATGTGGATAAACGAGCATGATGCCGGGCACCCTTCAGGCTGCTCGCCGCTCCTTGTGATGGACGTCTTCGAGCATGCATACATGACAGATTACGGGCTGAAACGGGCGGATTATATCAACGCATTCTTCAAGAACATGGACTGGAAGGAAGCGGAAGCGAGGTTCGCAAAGGTTTCCGTCTAGGCAATCCAGGAAAGAGGGGTGGAACCATGTATGTCCCGATAATCCTCGGAACCGGAAGGGAGGGAAGGCAGTCGGAGAAAGTAGCCCGGTTCATCCTCTCCGAGGCGAAGAGTGCAGGTTTTGAAAGCGAGATTCTCGATGTCCGGGATTACCGCCAGATGGCTACGGACAAGACCGTCACGACGCCGCTGGCGAAAGCGTATTCTGAAAAAATCAGGAAAGCAAGCGGCATCATAATCGTGGCGCCCGAGTATAACCATGGCTATCCGGGCGAGCTGAAGATGATGCTCGATTTGCTCTACCAGGAATACTTTGGCAAGCCGCTCGGCGTATGCGGCGTGTCCAGCGGGCCCCTCGGCGGGGCAAGGGTGGTCGAGCAGCTGCGCCTTGTGGCGGTCGAGCTGCGCATGCAGAACATGCGCGAGGCGCTGTATTTCTCATCGGTGCAGGACCAATTCGACGATTCGGGCGCGATAAAGGACAAGGAGGCGTGGGGACGGAGGACGAAGAAGTTCTTCGAAGAGCTATCTACACGCATCCGCTAATACCTATTTACCGTCTTCACGGCCGGTTATCTGCTTCCAGAACTCGTAGTGCGCGGGGCGCCAGACGACTTCTGTTATCGTGCTCAGGAAAGTCGCTATCAGCGCGGCAAACAGGAAGGCAACGGCGTAAAGGATAATTCCGACGAGGGGAACCGCCAACGCGGCTATCTGCAGGAACATCAGCCCGAAGTATGTAATCCCGGTGAATATCATCAGCGGGATGGATGCCGTGAAATAGAGGACAACGAGTATCGCGTCGTAGACAAGGACCTCGAAAAAATGCGCGCGCAGGAGCGAGACGGATTTCCTAAGCGCGGCGATGATGCCGAGCCCTTCAATCAGGAACCCGTACCTCCAGAACTGGGTAAGGAACTGGTAGATGACGCCGGTCACGTAGAAGTAAAGCAGGTAGAAGACGTATGCGAACATGAATAGCGGAAAGAAAGCGAAGGCGGCCGCTGATGCGTTGAATATGACGACAAATGGCACCGCCAGGATGAGTACGGCCGGAAGCAGGATTATGGTGCGGAGCGAGACGTCCACGAGCACGAAACGCAGCGTCTTTCCCTTGACCGCATTCAGTCCCCCAGGCAAACTGAACGGGTCCCGCTTGATTTGCGCCCGCGTCAAGAGGTATGCGGTGTTCTCGAATGACTGAATGAGCCATAAGACGGCAAGGAAGCCGAGGATGCCCAGGACGCCGACCGACAGGAGCATGATGAGCAGGCCGTTTTCCAGTCCTACCCAGGGAGTCCAGAGGATAATCCCCACAAGGAGGAGAAGGAGCGCGCCCATAGCTGCGAATTGAAGTATAACACGGATAAGGTTCAGTTTAAGGAGCCGGAAGTAGAATTCCTTGAAGTTCGCGCATGCGAAGTTCCACCAGTTCTCTAGCGGGATGCGGATTGAATCCTCAAATGCGTCCTTTTTTTCCCCCGGTGGGCTGGATATCGCCATTTCGCCTTTGGCTGCATTGGAAGGAGCGGACTTATCCGCTGCCACCGCCTTTGGCTTGGGCGATTTCGCCCTGGATACTGGTTTTTTCACGATTGGACCGCTTGGCTCTGCCATGTAATCGTATATTGCACGGGGAAAATATTTAAACCGCCTCGAAGAGAGCATAGCATGGTCACGAAGGAGGAGATTGGCAAGGTCATCGAATGGTGCGAGAAGATGAAGAAGGAGCGCAACCGCATCTATGTCATCGAGCGCAACCCGTTCCGGGAGGAAATCGACTGGATGAGGAGATTCGTCCTAGTCGAGATTGACCGCCCCAAAGAGATGGCGTCCAAGAACAATCTCGTGTACGATTCCATACTCCGGGTGCTTTGGCAGTTCATGAACAATGACTGGCGCAGGATTGAGCCGGATTTCAGGATCCAGAAGTGATGCCCGTCAACCTATGGAAATCCGCATTATGTTTTTCAGCTCGCGGATTCTTATCAAGGCCCGGGCCGGCAGCCGCTTTTCCAGCACTATCGTGAGCTTCGGGGAGGGGTAGATGTCCGGGTCGTCGCTCACTATTTGCCGGATGCTTATTTTCGCGTCCGCGACTATGCCGCTGACTGAACTGACTATCCCAATGGCATGCGGCTCCGCCTCGATCTCAATCACCTCGAAACCGAGATGCTTGGCCACCCCCCGGATGAACGCGGTGGGTGCAAGGGACTCGAAAATGCCAAATAGCTCGGGCACATCAGCAATCATGCTGGCAGTTTCAAGCACTACGCGCCGGTCGACATGCAGGGCGCGTGCTATTTTCACCGGGCTTATCTCGATATTTCCGGAAAAAATCCGCCCTTTTTTATCCACCCGGAGGCCCTGCATGAGCAAAACCTCGGCCACTTTTTTGCGCATCGGGTAGCGCAGGAACGCATCTTCCAGGATAGGATACATAATGTATATTTTTGTACATAAAAGATTTAAATATATCACTTGTGCAAGAAATACGGCAGGTGAAAAAATGATACACAGGAAACTCGACATCACGCTGAACCCTTACCAGCTCTACTCGCTCATCAACAGGGAATACGAATACTCTTTCCTGCTCGAATCGCTGGAAGGCAAGGAGAAGCTGGCCCGGTTCTCTTTCATCGGATTTGCGCCAAGGTCCATGGTGAGCGCGAGGAAAAAAGTGGTGGATATGGACGGGCAGGAACAGGATGCCCCGGTGCCGATTCGGGCGCTTGCCGACGCCATCCCCCGGAAGAAGCTTGAGAAAGAGGGTTTCACGGGGGGCGCGGTGGGATATTTCTCCTACGACTATGTGCGCAACCTCGAGAATATCCCCGAAAAGGCGGAAGACGAATCCGGCTTCCCGGATTTCGAGTTCGGCATCTTCGAGGATTGCATAGTCTACGACCACCGGGCTAAGTCGGTCCACTACCTTTCGCACGCCGAGGACAGGATGCGCGAAGTGCTCGCGCTCACGAAGGAGGATACGTTCTCCGGGAGGTTCGAAACAGGAAACGCAAGGCCATCCATGGACAAGGGGCAGTTCGTCAAGGCGGTGGAGGTCGCCAAGGAGAGGATACGCGACGGCGAGATTTTCCAGGTGGTGCTTTCCCGGAGGTATGCCATCCCTTTCGAGGGAAACCTCCTGAGGTTCTATAATTACCTGAAACAGACCAACCCGTCGCCTTACATGTATTTCCTCAGTTTCGGCCAGAAGAGCATCATAGGTTCAAGCCCCGAGAACCTGGTCCGCGTCGAAGGGGAGCGCATAGACAGCTTCGCGACGCTGGCCGGCACGATGCCCAGAGGCAGGACGCCGGAGGAGGACAGCATGCTGGAGCATAAGCTGCTAAACGACGCGAAGGAGAGGGCCGAGCACCTCATGCTCGTGGATTTGACGCGGAACGACGTGGGGAAGGTGGCCGCGGGGGGTTCGGTCTCGGTCCCTGAACTGATGGGGGTGTACAAGTACAGGCACGTGCAGCATATGGGTTCGCAGGTTTCCGGCACGCTCCGGGAAGGAAAGGACTGCTTCGACGCCTTCGATGCGCTTTTCCCCGCAGGGACTCTCACAGGCGCTCCGAAAGTCAGGGCGATGGAGATAATCGAGGAGCTTGAAGGGCAGAGGCGGGGGCCGTATGGCGGGGCGGTCGGGTATTTCTCGTTCAACGGGAACTGCGATTTCGCGATTACCATCAGGACGCTGATTGCCCAGCGGAAGAAGGCGTACGTGCAGGCCGGGGCCGGCATAGTCCATGATTCGGTGCCCGAGCGCGAGTATGAAGAGACCGAGCACAAGATGCGCGCCCTGATGCAGGCGCTGGAGGCGGGATGATGATACTGATAATAGACAACTATGACTCGTTCGTGTACAACCTTTCCCAGCTTTTCAGCTCGCTTGGGCAGGACGTGCGCGTCGTCAGGAACGACAGGCTGGACATCGGCGGGGTGAAAGCGCTCGCCCCGGATGGGATAGTGCTCTCTCCCGGCCCAGGCACGCCGGCGAACCCGCGCGATTTCGGTGTCTGCGCCGGCATACTCGCGGAGGTCCGGGACACACCTATCCTCGGCGTATGCCTCGGCCACCAGGGCATCATACGGCATTTCGGCGGGAATGTCGTGAAGGCCACCCCCATGCACGGCAAGACGAGCCTCATCGAGCATGACGGGAAAGGGCTCTTCCAAGGCGTCCCGAACCCCCTGCGGGTCATGAGATACCATTCGCTTGTCGGCACGGACATCCCGGACTGCCTCGAAATCACGGCGAGATGCAATGATGACGGAGCGGTCATGGCGGTAAGGCACAAGAGCCTGGAGATATACGGGGTCCAGTTCCACCCGGAGAGCATAATGACGCAGGATGGGATTAAGTTGCTCGGGAATTTCCTGGAGGCGGGGCGATGATACCGGCGATACTGGAGAAGCTCGTCAGGAAAGAGAATCTCACGCAGGAGGAAGCCGAATCGGCCATGGGTTTTGTCATGGGTGGGGGTTACACGCCCGCGCAGACCGCCGCGTTTCTTATCGCCCTGAAGATGAAAGGCGAGAGTGGAGAGGAAATCGCCGCGCTTGCGAGGGTGATGAGGAAGCACGCCATCACCATCCGGCCATCGGCAAGTAACCTGGTGGACACCTGTGGAACCGGCGGCGATTCGTCCAACACGTTCAACATTTCCACCACCGCGGCGTTCATAGCCGCCGGAAGCGGCGTCGCGATAGCGAAGCATGGCAACCGGGCGGTGTCCGGCAGGTGCGGCTCGGCAGACGTGCTGGAAGAGCTGGGCGTGTTGATGCTCCCGCCGGATGATGTCAGGAAGTGCATAGATAAGACGGGGATGGGGTTCATGTTCGCGCCCTTCTTCCACCCCGCCATGAAGAACGTCGCGGGCGTGAGGAAGGAGCTTGGAATCCGCACGGTCTTCAACATCCTCGGCCCGCTCACGAATCCTGCGGGTGCGGATGCCCAGGTTCTCGGCGTGTATGACGCGTCGCTGACGGAAACCTTGGCCGAGGTACTGAGGGAGCTCGGGACCGCCCGTGCGCTCGTGGTCCATTCGGGGGGTATGGATGAACTGGGGCTCGGAAAGACGAGGGTGTCGGAGCTGAGGGATGGCAGTGTCAGGACGTACGAGCTGGATGCTTCGGAATTCGGAATCACTAAGCAGAAGGTGCCGACAGCCGGTTCGAAGGAGGAGAGCGCGCGCATCACGCTCTCGGTCCTTAAAGGCGAAAAGGGGGCGGCGCTGGACATCGCAGTGCTCAATGCGGCGGCAGCCATCTATGTGGGAGGGAAAGCGAAAACGATTGGCGAAGGGCTGGAACTGGCGCGCCTTTCCGTGGACTGCGGGGCGGCGTTGCGGAAATTGGAGATGCTGAGGGATTTTCGAGGGGAAGGGAATGGACATACTGGATAGGTTCATAGGGAATGCGAGGAAGAGCGTGCGCGAGGGATACTACAGCGGCCGCGGCAGGTATGAAGGCGGGAGGGTTTCGCTGCTAAAGCGCCTTTGCCAGGACCGGTTCGCCCTTGTTTGCGAGATAAAGCACGCGTCCCCGGCCGGCGAGTATTCTTTTTCGAGCATAGACGTGGAGAAGGCGGCGGCGGATTTCCGGGAAAGCGGGGCGGATGCGATTTCCGTCGTGGTCGAGCCGAAGGTATTCAAGGGGGACATCGGCAACATCCCGCTGGCCAAGAAGGCAGGGCTGCCGGTGCTGTTCAAGGATTTCGTGATATGCGAGGAGCAGATAATCGCTGCGAAAGACGCCGGCGCGGATGCGGTGCTCCTGGTTGTGAAGGTGGCGCAAAGGCTGGATTTGGACCTGGACGGGTTTATCGATGCTGCTCATCGGGAGGGCCTTGAGGTGCTGCTGGAAAGCTATGATGCTGAAGAACTGAAATGCGCCATGAGGACGGATGCGGATATCCTGGGAATAAACAACCGCGACCTTCAGAGCCTCGAAGTGGATATCGGCAGGACCGGCCGGATACTGAAGGAGGCGGGCGGGGCGGACAGGCCGCTGATAAGCGAAAGCGGAATCCAGAGCGGAGGTGACGTGAGGTCCGTGCGGGAGGCCGGCGCGGACGGCGCGCTTGTCGGCACGGCGATATGGAAAGCGAAGGATTTGAAGGCGTTGATAAGGGAACTGAAAGGGGGCGGTGCCGATGGATAGGTATTTCGGGAAATACGGCGGCATGTTCGTGCCGGAAACGCTCGTGCCGGCGCTTGCGGAGCTTGAGGAGGCGTACGCGAGGTTGCGCCATGAGAAGGCGTTCCAGAACGAGCTGGCGCACTACCTCCGGGACTTTGCTGGGCGCGAGACTCCGCTCCACCATGCGGCCGCGCTCTCGGAAAAATGCGGCGGGGCGAAGATATACCTCAAGCGCGAGGACCTCCTGCATACCGGCGCGCACAAGATAAACAACGCCCTCGGGCAGGCCCTTCTTGCAAAGAGGATGGGGAAACGCAGGGTGATTGCAGAAACCGGGGCTGGCCAGCACGGGGTTGCGGCTGCGACGGTATGCGCGCTTCTCGGGATGGAGTGCGAGGTGTTCATGGGGAGCGTGGATGCGTTGCGGCAGGAACCGAACGTGTTCCGCATGAAGCTGCTCGGGGCGAAGGTGAATATCGTGGAGAGCGGCTCGAAGACGCTCAAAGACGCGGTGAATGAGGCGCTGAGAGACTATGCGGCGAACTTCCGCGACACGCATTACCTGATAGGCTCGGCGCTCGGCCCCCACCCGTATCCGACGATGGTGAGGGATTTCCAGCGCGTGATAGGCATTGAGGCGCGGGAGCAGGTATTGGAAGCTGAGGGCCGCCTGCCTGACCTGCTCGTCGCATGCGTCGGGGGGGGGAGCAACGCGATAGGCCTTTTCCACCCGTTCCTCTGCGACCCGGTCGGCATGATTGGCGTGGAAGCGGGCGGGGACGGGAAGAGGCATGCGGCGCGCCTCACGGGGGAGGGAAGCGTTGGCGTACTGCATGGGATGATGAGCCGCCTCCTGCAGGATGGGAGCGGGCAGGTGAGGGAGACGCATTCGGTATCCGCCGGCCTGGATTACCCTGCCGTCGGGCCGGAGCACGCGATGCTCGGCGATGAGGGGAGGGTGAAGTATGCGGCTGTGAGGGATAGTGATGCGCTCCGGGCTTTCCACACGCTTGCCAGATGCGAGGGGATAATCCCGGCGCTCGAAAGTGCGCATGCGGTCGCATACGCCATCGAAGCGGCAGGAAAGATGGGGAGGGAGCAGATAATCATCGTGAACCTTTCCGGGCGCGGCGACAAGGATATCGACCATGTCAGGAGGCTCGGGGCGGAGAACACGAAACTGAAGACCGGAAACACAGAACCCGAAACACGGAACGAGGAAGGTGCAGGGCCATGACGATTGAGGATGCTTTCGGAAAAAACGGCGCTGCGTTCATGCCATACATCTGCTGCGGGGACCCGAGTGCGGAATTCACAATCCGGGCCGTCCGGGCGCTCGCCGCATCCGGAGCGGATGCAATCGAGTTCGGCATCCCGTTCTCGGACCCGATTGCGGATGGGAAATCCATACAGGCCGCATCAGCGCGGGCGCTGCAGGGGGGGATGACGCCATCCAAAGCGCTTGGCGTGCTGCAGGAGATACGCGAACAGACGGAAATTCCGGTCATAATGATGACGTATTACAACATCATCCTTGCGATGGGGGGGGAGGGATTCCTAAAAAAAGCCCGCGATGCTGGAGCGGATGCGCTCATCGTGCCGGATGTCCCCCTCGAAGAATCCGAAGCCCTTCAGGGCGCCAGCAAGGGGGCGGGTCTGTGCCTTATCCGCATGGTGAGCCTAAGCTGCGATGACGCGCGCCTAAGGAATATAGCGGAGAAGGCCGAGGGATTCATTTACGCAGTAGGTACGCTCGGGACCACCGGGGCGCGTGATGATGTGGGGGCAGAAACCGCCGGGCTCGTGAAAAGGATGAAAGCAATAACACCCCTGCCCGTGGCCGTGGGTTTTGGAATATCGAAACCGGCACATGCGGCTGCCCTCACCGATGCAGGAGCTAACGGCATAATCGTCGGGAGCGCGATTGCGGATATTTATTCGGCGCATATCGATGATGACGGAAAGATTGACGAGGACGCTGCGCTGGAGGAGCTGGAGAGATTCGCGAAGGAAATGAAAGCGGCCTGCGTAACACGCGTTTAAAAACATGGCTCTTCTCCCAAGTTGGGGAATAAAATATATGGGTAACCTCATGTGTTTGTGACGACAAATGAGATATACCCATATATCAGGTATTATCAAGGA